>JBBQJI010000252.1:0-1521 GCA_038325765.1 Nannocystales bacterium | reverse complement strand
ATCTCCTGCAGGTGTCGAGCGAGTTCGAGCGCATTGCCGCTGCGCTGACGCCGATCCTCGACGGCGCCGCACCCACGACGCTCACCGCGGACGACCTCGAGGACGTCGCGCAGCGGGCCGATGTCGATCCGATCCAGCTCGTCTGCTACGTGCGGGCGCAGCGGCTCGCGCGACCGGGCGTGAGCGCGGCATGGTTCTATGCGCTGTTGCGTGACGAGCTGCCCGCGGCGCTGCCTGGGCTGCTCGCCGCCGGCCCGGCGCGGTGGCGTCGCGCTCTGCAGCGGGCGCTCGATCTCGGCCTCGTGCCCACGCCCACCGGTGGTCCCGAGGCTGCGATCGTCGCCGTGCTCGACGCGTTGGGGACGCTCGCGGCGCAGGCCCTGCTGCAGACCGACACCGAGGGCGATCCGCGGCTGCGTCGGGCGATCGACGCCAGCGGTGTCCCCACCGCGACCCGGCAGGCGTTCGCGGAGGCCTGGCTCGCGCACGACGGGCCGGCCGCGGAGTTCTGGCAGCAGCTGCGCGCGGGCTCGGCGATCCCGGCGGCCCTGGTGGACGCGCTCGAGTTCTCGATCGGCGCCGCGACGCTGGTCGGTGATCATCAGCCGGCGCTCACCCGGCTCGTGGCCGAGCGGACCGCGGGCGCGGTGACCACGGTCCGCGATCTCGCCGCGTGGAGCCCGGCGCAGTGGCAGGCGCTGGCACAGGCGGCCGATGCCCCGGCGCAGATCCCCGGCGCGACCGCGGCCGAGCGCCGGGCCAACTACGCACGCACCCTCGAGCGCGCGATCGAGGAGCTGGCGCCGACGCCCTACCTCGCCCACCGCTTCGTCCGCGAGGCCGTGCCGCAGGCCACGGCGGCGGCGCAGTTCCTGATCGCCAATCCCGACTTCGACCTCGTCGACACGATCGCGCAGGTCTACGTCGAAGAGAATCCTGCGTCGGTCGGGACGGGGGCGCCCGCGACCGCGCTCGTGGCGGAGATCAAGCGGGTGCAGCGGGTGTTCAACGTGACGCCGCGGCTGCACCGTGCGGCGACGACGGCTGCGCTGCTCGGGCGCGGGATCGGATCGGCCGCGGAGATCGTGCGCATGGGCTTCGACGGCTTCGTCGACACCCACGGCGCGGCGCTCGAGGGCACGCACCCGACCATGTCGGGCCGCGCCCTGGCGTCGCTGGCGGCTGCCACAGCATGAGCGGCGGGCCGAGGATCTCGAGCTGCTCATCGACGCGACCCTCACGGCGCCTGCCCAACGCGACCTCACCAGCCTGTCGATCCTGACGCGCCACGCGACGCTCGCCCGCGCGCTCGGGATCTCGATCGCGGAGCTGCTGCAGATGCGGTCGTGGATCGCGGCCGATCCGTTCGCGTCACCGGCCGACACCGCCGCGTTCGTGGACGAGGTCGAACGGATCCGGGTTTCGGGGGTCGATCTCGACGCGCTCGACTACGTGCAGCGTCACCGCTTTCGCCCCGACGCGGGCCTGCATCCGACCGACGCCGAGCTCGGCGAGGTCCTC
>JBBQJI010000251.1:0-1567 GCA_038325765.1 Nannocystales bacterium | reverse complement strand
GGCGCGTTCTCGAACCGGCGGCAGCGCTCGTGCGCGGACATGTGCCGTGCCTGATCCATCGCCCGACCGAACGCCGCGAAGTCGGCCGCGTGAGTGCTGGGCAGCGCGTCGATCTCGAACCACGTCACGTCCTCGTTGCAGGTGTCGTGCTCGCCGGCGAGAAACCGGGTGTCGTCGGGGATGTCGATGCCGGCCGTGCGCAGCCCCGCCCGCACGGCCGGCGCGTTTGCCATCTGCGCGAACAGGCGGGCGTTGGGGCCGCCATGGCGGCCACCGCAGGCGCCGCAGTCGTAGGCCGAGAGATGCGGGTTGTTGACGCTGTGCGAACCGTGCGCGAGCACGACGACCAGCCGCGAGAACCCGTCCAGCAGGCCGATGTTCTGCAAGGTGGTGCGGACACGCTCGACCTGCTCGCGCAGCGAGAAGCCGGCGCGGGTGTGCTCGCCGCCGGTGTCGGGCTCGTCGGTGACGAGCACGCTCGCATGCTCGGGCATGACGAGGCGGCGCATCGGCCGGCGTGCGCGCTCGAACTGGCGCGGGAACACCAGCTCGCCGATGAGCCAGAACCACGCGAAAAAGCCGGCCGCGTAGGCACCCACGAGCGACGCCCAGCCGTGGCCGAGGATCTGCCGCCAGTGTCCACGCCAGCGTCGCACCGCGCGCTGACCGACGTCGTAGCGGCGCGACCTCGCTCCACGATCGGGACACGGGACCTCGAGCACGCGGTGCATCGGCGTGACGCCGAGGGGGCAGAGCGCGCTGAACCCGTCGTCGTCGCGTCCACGGAACGCGATGGGCACACCGAAGAAGCCGCCGGTGCCGAAGCTCTCGCAGCCCGGATCGGCCTCCTCGAGATGACGACGCAGGCCCTCCTCGCGATCGTCGATGCACGTCATGATCTGGAACGTCGGGCGTGGCGGTGGCGGCACCGCGTGGGCGCGGTTGTCGTGCAGGGCCTCGAGGATCTGATCGCGATAGTGGAACTCGTAGGCGTCCTGCCAGATCGGCAGGCGGATCGCCGGACCGAACTCGTCGATGGCGGCCAGCAGCGCCGTAGTCTGCGGCAGCGGCGTGCAGCGGAGCTCCTCGCCGCCGATGTGCAGTGCCCGGGTGGCCCGGTGCAGCTGCCAAGCCCGCGCGAGCTCGCGATCGTCGTCGTCCTCGAGCGCCGCACGGAGCAGCGCTGCGGCGCCGTCGCTCCGGCGATCGTGCGGGCGCAGCAGCAGCGCCCGCGCGCGGCGGGCCACCGGGCCGTGCAGGTTGCCCTCGAACAGCGCCACGCGGAGCGCGGCTTCGTCACGATGGGTCTGCAGATGCGCCAGCATCTGGTCGGGCTCGCACGCCCACGTCTTGCGGGTGAGTCGTCGCAGCTCCGACAGCTCGCCCAGCAGGCGGATCGCGACGAAGTCGAGCAGCGACACCGGGGGCAACTCGGGGCGGTACTCGAGGTGGGTCTCGCGCCAGTGGACCATGCCGGCCCACCCCGGCAGGTGCTGCAAGACGCGGGTGATGTAGCCGTCGTAGGCATCGAGCGGGACGCCGAGGGCCCCCAGGACGACGATCGCCG
>JBBQJI010000250.1:0-1578 GCA_038325765.1 Nannocystales bacterium | reverse complement strand
GTGGCTCGCGCTGGACCAGCAATGCGGTGGATCTGCCCGCGACGTCCGGAGTGCCGGTGGAGGTCCGCGCGGCGAAGATGCGCCAGACCCTGGTGGCCGTTCTCGGGGCCACCCCCGTCAATTTCTCGAGTCGTACCGACGCCAACGCTGTCGGCATCGTATTCGACATCGCCGTGGTCGACGCCGTCGAGCCCCACGCCGGGGTCGCGGCGCTGCTCGTGTGCCTCGTGGGGAGCCACGCGGTGCGTTCCCGCCCCGCGCACGACGCGTCCAATCGTCTCGCGACGGCCGCGACCGGGACGGTCATCGAGGGTTCGTCTCTCCTGATGCCCACCGCCTTCCAGACCGAGATCCCCACGGTCTGCGAAGCCGAGCTGCTGTACCGGGTGCTCCCGCCCCTGACCGCCGTTGCACCCATCGGTGGACCGGTGACGCCACGGGAGCCGCCCCCGGCGGCGATCTCCCTGGGGACCTTGTGTCTGGCCGCGGGCGAGCTTCGCGAAGGCCCGTGCACCCCCAGTGAGCTGCCGCGGACGCCCGCCGATGCCCCCGTCGAGATTTCGGGCATCGACGCGCGCATCGGCCCGCTCGCCGGTGATCCGACCTTCGGCCTTGGGGTGTCGATCATGTTGACCGCCGGTCGTGACGTCCCGCCGTACTGGCGCGTCCTCAGCCACGCGCGCTGCGGCGTGGCCGGACACTCGCGCGACGTCCCCCTCTTCCTTTTCGTCGAGGTGCGGGATCTTCCCCCCGGTGAGTCCACCACGGGTATGGGCACGACGCCCTCGAACATGGGCGTCGCCACCGCTCCGTCCGCGTGCGAGCTGTCCTTCGAGCTCGACGTCGACGGCGTGAAGTCACCGCTGGGCGAGTACTGCGTGGTCGGGGAGCACACGGTCGCGGGCGGTTGCGCACCCCCGCTGCACCACGCTCGGCTCGAGCGTTAGGTTCTGCGATCGCGGAGGGGGCTCGTGCCGGACGGGTGAGCGTCTCACCGCCATCGCGACCGGATCTGCGTCTGCCGCACGCGCCCGGCTGACGTACCGCGTTGGCGTCGCGCGACGAGCAGCACGGCTGCCCACGCCAATGAGCCCGCACCCGCGCCGGTGCGCGTCGAGCAGCCACACCCGGTTGCCTCGGCGTCCGGGGTGATCGTCGGCTCACCGCCGCCGCTCGAGGACGAGCTGCCGTCGTCGTCCGCCGCGGGGCCACCGTCGCCAGTGGTGTCGCCGCAAGGGTCCAACATGAGGGAGTCGGACGCGGCGCGGGCCGGCGGAACCTGCCAGCGCGAATGCGCCTCGGCGCGCATCGACCCGGTGGCGAGCAGGGCGAACGCGAGCGAGCGGAGGGCAGCGGTGCGGCACGACATCCGTGCCGATATGCGCGCCGAGCCTTCGCGGTTACCGGTCGGTCACAGGCGCGGCCGTGGCGTGGTGCGCCCGTGGCGTGTGCGCTCGTCGGCTCCGATCCGCCCACGTCGCCCGACGCGCTGCACCGACATCGTTCCCCATCGGTCGTGGCACGCCCCGTGCTTGGCCGGCGGTCATGATCAAAGCCGAACAGATCCAACCCGGAACC
>JBBQJI010000249.1:0-1581 GCA_038325765.1 Nannocystales bacterium | reverse complement strand
CAGTACGAGCCGTACTTCTCGCGGACGCCCGGGTACGAGACCGAGGTCGAACTGCGCGAGCACGGGGTCACGGCGGTCGTGCACTACGACGTCGCGGGGCGGGTAGTGCGGACGGAGCTGCCGAACGGGACATTCTCGCGGGGCGAGCACGGCGGGTGGGTGCAGCGGGCGTGGGATCCGAACGACACCGTGCTGGAGAGCGAGTGGTTCGCTGCGCGGGCGGGCGGCGGGTTGGGTGCGGCGGAGCAGCGGGCGGCGGTGTTGACCGCGGCGCATGCGGAGACGCCGACGACCGTGCACCTCGATGCACTCGGTCGGACGGTGGTGATCGAGGAGCACGCGGGGTTCGTGGGGGATCCCGCGGTGCCGGTGCTGCGCGCGACGCGGCTGATCCTCGACGTGGTCGGCAACGCGGTGGCCGTGATTGATGCGCGCGGCAACGTCGCGGAGTCGCGGGTGTTCGGGATGCTCGGGCAGGTGCTGCGGACGGACTCGGAGGATGCAGGGTGGCGGATCGGGTTCGCGGACGTCGCCGGGGCTCCGGTCAGGAGTTGGAACGCGCGGGGTTTCGCGACGCTGGTGCAGTACGACGCAATGCGCCGCCCGACTCACCAGTTCGTGACGCCGCCTGACGCGAGCGTGATCGTGATGACACGGATGGTGTACGGCGATCAGGTCGCCGAGCCGGAGCGGACCGACGCCAACCTCCGCGGCCGGGTGTTCCGCGTCTACGACGGCGCCGGGGTGAGCACGAACGCCGCGTACGACTTCGAGGGCAACCTGACGACGCAAGAGCGGCGACTTGCGACCGCGTTCGAGACGACGCAAGACTGGTCGGCGCTCGACGCGGCGGTACCGCACACCGCGGAGTCCATCGCCGCGCTCGCCGAGCCCGTGCTCGCGGCCGAGGTGTTCGCGTTCACGTCCGAGTTCGACGCGCTCGGTCGTGTGACCGCGGCCGTCGCACCCGATGGCTCTGAGACGCTGTCGACCTATAACGAGGCGGGTCTACTCGAGCAGGTCGCGGTACGCATCCGCGGCGCGGCCACGGCGACGACGTTCGTGTCGGACTTCGACTACGACGCGAAGGGCCAACGCCAGCGGTGCGTCCACGGCAACGGCACCGTCACGACGTACGAGTACGACCCCCTCACCTTCCGGCTCGCGAGGCTCCGGTTGGTGCGCGACGCGGACTCCGCCCTCCTACAGGACCTCCGCTACACCTACGACCCTGTCGGCAACATCACGGAGATCCGTGATGGCGCGCAGCAGCCGGTGTACTTCGCCAACGCGGTCGTCTCGGCCGACCAGCGCTTCGAGTACGACCCCCTGTACCGGCTGACCCGAGCTGAGGGCCGCGAGCACGCGTCGCTGGGCCAGCCGACGGACGAGGACTTCGCCTTTGGCCCGCAGCCGCACCCCGACGATCCGTCGGCGCTGCGGCGGTACGAGCAGGAGTACGTGTGGGACGCGGTCGGGAACCTCCTGCAGCTGCGCCACGTCGCGGGCGCCGGGAGCTACACGCGCCGGTACGTCTACGCGGCCGCGGGCAACCGCTTGCTGCGGAACTCGGCCCCCGGC
>JBBQJI010000248.1:0-1671 GCA_038325765.1 Nannocystales bacterium | reverse complement strand
AACCAAGGCGGCGGGCTAGCGCTGACGGGATCTGCATTCGCGCAGGTGCGCAACTGCTTCGTGGGTGGCGGTACGGCGGGTGATGTGGCCGCACTCTTCGTGGACGGCGGAACACTGGAGTCGAGCTACACGACGATCGTCGGCAACGACGATGGCTTCGACGGCGGTGCGGCGTTGCGCTGCACCGCTGCGGCGGAGGTCTCGGTGCGCAACAGTCTGCTCGTCAAGACGGGGAGCGGCGCCGAGATCGAGTGTGGGGGCGCGGACGTGAGCTACAGCGCGACGGAGGGGAACACGCCTGGCACGGGGAATGTCCCGCTGGGCAACATCATGCCGTCTTGGCTCGTGAACACCACGAGCGATTTTCACCTCAATGCGCCGCCCGCCGAGGTGCTCACCACCGCGCAGTGGCAATCGGCCGACCCGCCCACGGACATCGACGGAACCGAACCCCGCCCGAACGTCGACGGCACCGCCGATGTCGCGGGCGCGGACATCCCGTAGACCTCTCCCGCGACGAGCTGCCATGTCCTTCGCGTACCCATCGTCTTCAAAGGCCGCCGGCACGGTGGGTCCACGGCGCCGGCTCCTGCCCGTTCTAGCCCTCGAGGTCGCGTCATGACCAAGCCGCCCCAAGACCGCCAAGTTTCGCTGTCGATCCTGCCCGGCTCGTACAACGTGCTCCGCGAGCCGCTGCGCCCGGTCGCCTGCTGGTCGTTGGGCGAGAGCGTGTTCTCGTTCGGCCAGACGTTCGCGGGCCGCGGCACCAAGAAAGACTTCGCGCGATTTCGGGAACTTCGCGCGAAGCACCCCGACGCCGTCATCGCGCTGTTCGGTCACGCCGACACCGAGGGCAACGAGGACTACAACCACGACCTGGGCGCGTTGCGGGCCCGGGCGGTGTACGGCGTGCTGGTCCGCGATCCAGAGATCTGGTGCGAGATGTACCAGGCCAACCCGGATGCGCTCGTGCACGTGAAGCAACGCCTGCGCAGCAAGTACACGATCCCGAAGAACGAAGTCGGAGTGGGTGCTGCGACGCGCGATGCCATCGCGCAGCACATCGCCGAGCTGGCGGGCCCGCTGCAGATGGCGCCCGAGGAATTCTTGGGCGAGCATGGTCAGTACTCGATGCAGTCGTGCTCGGCGTTCAACCCTCTCCGACGGAACTCCGACGAACTCTACGCGCAACTCGATGTGCCGCAGCGCATCGCCTTCGAGCGCCCTAATCGCCGGGTGATCGCGTTCTTCTTCCCACCGCAGACCCACGTCGACGGCTGGTGGCCATGCCCGAGACCCGGCGAGGGGGTCGCGGGATGCAAGCCTCGGTTCTGGTCCGACGCCAAGGCGCGGCGATCGACGACGCGCCCACCTCGACAGTTCGTACCGGCGGGGTTGCTCGGCGGTGGGCCGGTGCCGCCCGTGCTCGCCGCTGAGGACACCTTCGCGTGCCGGTTCTACGACCGCATCGCGCACCGCTCGGCCTGTGAGCGAACGAGCCCGTGGATACCACCGGAGCCCGATGACGTCGTGATCATCGATGACCCGGTCCCGGAGGTGGACCCGACGGACACCCCGGACGATCCGCCGCCGAAGACCGACCCCGTGCCGCAACTCGTGTTGATGTGCGCGCATCCGAGCCACTACAACAGCGGCTACCTCGGGAAGAGT
>JBBQJI010000247.1:0-1687 GCA_038325765.1 Nannocystales bacterium | reverse complement strand
CAGCTCGGCGCGCAGCGAACGGCCCAGCGCGACGCGGCGCCACCCCTCGTAGTGAACGGCGCCGCTGTCCGCCGTGACCAGCGGTAGTGCGTCGAGCTCCATCCCCTGCGGCGCCGGAACCTCGGGGAAGTACCACTCCAGATCCTCGGGCGCGATCGCGAAGGTCGCGACCACCAGCGCCGCCTTGCGCAGCCGCACCAGGGCGTCGCGCGGCGCCTCGTCCACCGTCGGGTCGGCGATGAACGCGTCGGCGAGGAGCACCTCGCCGATCGGCGCACCGCCGTGGTGGAGGATGTCCTGCACGAGGATGCCGACGACCGGCGCGCTAAGGCCGGTCATCGTCGCGAGCAGCTGCACGAGCGCCTCGCGACGCGCGGTGTTGCGCCGGTGGGGGACGAGACGCGCGAGCACGAGGGTGTCGCGCTGCGGGCTGGCCGCGAGCAGCTCGTCCCTGGCGGCGTCCAGGGCGTCTGCGGGCACGAACGCGGGCAGGTGCGCGATCAAGAACGCAGCTTCGGCGCTCACCACCTCCGGGGGGTCGTAGGCGAACACCCCCGTGAGACCGAGGATGCGCACCCACTCGCGGACGATCGCCGGATCCGCAAACACCGCGCCCAGGTGCTCGGCCGCCTGCTGCGCCGGATCCCCCGTGACCGCCGACAACGCCTCCTCGATGCGCGCCGCCGCCTCGACGATGTCCGCGAGGACCTCGCCGAGCTCGGTGTCGGTCGGATGCAGGCCCGCGTCGGGGCGGAAGCGGTGACGCAGCACGTAGTCGAGCGCGTCGAGATCGACCCCCGAGGCCCGGATCCGGTCGACCTCGTCGAGGAACGCGGCGGTGTCGGCCGGCGACGTGAACGGATCGGCCGCGATCCACGAGCGCATCTGCAGCAGCTCCGCGATCGAGACCCCGAGCGCGCGGGCGAGCGTCGCGTGGCGCGTCAGGATCGACAGGCTGGCGAGGTCGCGTTGGGCGGGCGCCGTGAGGGTCGCGTCGATGAGCAGCTCGAGATCCTCGGCCCGCAGCCGCAGCGCTGCCCGCAAGGTCGGGTGGTGGCCCGGCGTCAGGGCACCTGGCGCGAGGATCTCGCCCGCACCGCTCGCCGCCGCGAACGCGGGATCCAGCGTCGGGGTCACCTGGCGGTTCACGAACAGCCGGTGATACGGCGACAGCTCGCCCTCGTAGTTGCGCGTGTCCAGCGGCTGCCACAGCACCAGCAGCGCTTCGATGCCGGCGGGAACCCGGGCCGCGATCGCATCGGCGCCGACGATCGCGGCGAGGCAATCGCGATCGAGCACGCCGCCACCCAGCACGCGGATGAGACGATCGACGGCGGTCATCGAGACGCCGCGCTTGCGCCACAGCCGAACGAACCGATGGATGCGGTCGAGCGCGTCCGCATCCAGGTTCACGATCTCGGCGTCGTCGAGATCGCAGCTCGGGGTCGAGAACGCGATCGCCACCGGCGGCGCGCCCGGCGGGTTGATGAAGTCGAGCTCGAACAGCGCGAGCAGCTCCTCGTAGCGCAGCGCCGAGCGGTCCAGAGTCCGCCCGACGTCGCTTGCCAGGTTCGACACCCACTGCGCGATGCCGGGCAGGCCCCACGCTGCCGCGGTGCTCACCGCAGGCAGCTCTGCGACCGGGAACGCCGTCGCGTCGCTGACGATCTGCAGCTCGCCCCGGCCC
>JBBQJI010000246.1:0-1703 GCA_038325765.1 Nannocystales bacterium | reverse complement strand
CGCGAGGCGCGACGCGAAGGTGTGAATCCGGCGACCGCATGCTGCATCTACGCGCTCTCGCACAGAGCGACCGCTGGAACGACGGCATCGCCGAGACCCTGCGTCCGCTCGAACGAGCGCCATCCGTCAGGGTGACTCGGGCTCGCATTCTCCGCCGCGCTCACGTGTGAGCCGGCCTCAGCGCAGGCCATGGCGGCGGATCTTGTCGAGCAGGGTCACGCGCGAGACCACCAGCTTGCGCGCCGCCTCGGAGTGGTTGCCGCCGGCCTCGCGCAGCGCGGCCTCGATGACGCCGCGCTCGAACGCGGCGACCCGAGCAGCGGGCCGCCGGGATCCCCGGCCTAGCCGGTTGCCCCACGCTCTGCGTCGTCGAGCGCATCGACGTCGACGAGTCGTGGCGCCCCGGATCCCACACCCGCCGTGGGTGACGCGTCGCTCGTCGATGCGTTCGAGGTGCCGGGCGGCACGGTGTTCGGGGTTCTGCGACTCGCACGGCGACGACAACGCGCTGTGGGTCGCGTGGAGCTGCGGCGAGGATTCGCCGCCCGGGTGTCCTGCCGCCGCGCGCATGGATGTACGTCCGGCCACCCCCCACCGGTTCGGCACACGCGACATCCTCGCGCGCGCAAAGCGGTCAGCGTACCGGATCCATCGAGATGCGCGCGATCCGAGGCGGGGATGAAATCCCTCGGAGCTGCTCGAGATGTCCGTCAGGGCCAGCGTCCGTTCGAGAAGGGCGCGCGCGGTCGTCCTTGGCGTCCATCACCGTCGTGGCCGCGACCGCGATCGCAGCTTGGTGTGTGTCGCGGACGTTGCTCGCCCGCTCGCGTCCGAGATCCCGCACGCCGTGTACCCTCGCCAGTGATGGCGAACCTCCGCGCCCTGCTCGACGATTTCACCGCCGACGTCGTCACTCGTCTCGCGACCGAGGGCGCCGGTGCCCACGGGCTGACCGCGCGCGTGCGCGGCAACGAGGCCTACGTGGGTTCGTACGATCGGTGGGTGGTGCACGTGATCGTCGAGGACGACCGCGTCGTGCTGAACACGATCGATCCCGAGACGGGCGCATGGCGGACGCAGACGCTCGCCTCGACGGACGCGCTGGAGGCGGAGATCGCCGAGGTCGCACCCGAGCTCGCGGTTGCGGTCGATCAGCTCACGGTGCACCGCCTCGAGCGGGGCCGCGCCTATCGCATCGCCCGCGACTTCACCGACACCCAAGGCCACGGCTTCGTCGCCGGCGAGGTGCTGGTGTTCGAGTCGCTCGATCACCTGCCGCACGACGACGGCTACACCGTGCGCTTCGCGGGGCGCGGGATGTGGATCGCGGGCGACAGCGAGACGTTCGCGCGCTTCGGGGTGCTGGTCGTTCCGGCGGACGACTGACGACGTGGGCCCACGCAGGCGCGATCGGGCGTCCGATCCTGATCGACCAGCACGCGTGAGGTCGGTGCTCGGCTCGTGCGGTCGAGGCTTCACGATCCGGGCGCGGGCGTCGGCTCGGCCGGCAGGACCTTCAGGTAGACCTCGCCCAGCGGCAGGTCGCAGTCGACGGCTTCGAGCCTGGCGACGTCGCTTCCGGTGATGTCGTCGAGAATCCAGCGCGGGCCGGCGCGGGTGAAGACCTCGACGCGGCGTTGGCCCTGCGAGACGAGCAGGACCTGGCGGATGCTCTCGATGGCCCGATATCCGGCGAACTTGTC
>JBBQJI010000245.1:0-1842 GCA_038325765.1 Nannocystales bacterium | reverse complement strand
CATCGCCGACACGCCGCGAGCAAGAACCCATGCTCGAAGTCACCGCAGGTGACGAACGCACGCAGCTCGTCGACGACGAAGCTCGGGAGACTCACGCCGTGGGCCTCGGTGTGCGCGAGCAGCTCGGGCAAGTGCCGACGCACCAGCGCGACTGCGTCGCACGTCGCAGTCCGACGAGGCTGGTATCCGCGCGCTGGCGAGCACGCAGGCATCGGGTCCGGCTGCGATGCGACCCGCAGGCCAGCGCATTGCCGCGAGATCTCCGAGCAACCAAGCAACCACGAACAGCCACCGCGTAGCCGCGGCTGTCCACTGGCCCACCTCCGGGCCACCCGGCCCGCTGGCTGGCCACCTGGCCGCGAGCCGCCGGCGACCGACGTGTGCCCGACGTCAACTAGGGGATCGCTCGAGGTCGGCGATCACGGGCTCGAGCGCGGCGCGACGCTCGAGCTCCTCCGTCGCGCGGCGGGCAGGGGCCTACCTCGCGGAGTCGCAAGGGGATGGCGGGGGCAGGCGGTCGATGGTTCGGCGCTGCAATGATTGCGCATCCCGACCGCGCAGTCGCACGAGCGCGCGCTGCACCGAGACCGCCGTCGTCGCGCCGACGGCCGCGACGATCTCGGCCTTGGTCATTCCGCGAGGACCGGCGGCGGTCAGAACCTTGACCACGGCCGGCTCGAGATCCGCGCGGCCGATGCCACGACGACGTCCTTCGCTGATCTTGCCCATGTTCGCGAAATAGGATCTCGGCCACCGCGGCGCGCCGTCAATCCGGTCAAGTGTTCAGATCACCACGACACCGAGTTC
Organism: Nannocystales bacterium; assembly: GCA_038325765.1. GTDB lineage: Bacteria > Myxococcota_A > Polyangia > Nannocystales > Nannocystaceae > Xiheibacterium. Next base: position 1,035 of record JBBQJI010000245.1, on the reverse strand, counting down.
CGCGGGTAGGTTCGGCACACCGAGCACTCGCAGTCCCGGCACGAACACACCGCTGGTCGCGGCGACGGGCCCGAGATCGACGACCATGACGTTGTCGGCGCGTTGGTCGATCACCTCTAGTAGTCGCCGTTCGAGCTCGGCGCGGGCGCGGTCGGTCAATCGGCACGCGAACACGCTGTACTGCATCGGTGCCCCGAAGTTGCGAACGATCTTATGGACGCGCATGCGGGGTCGGCGTTGGTCGAGTCCTCCGGTTCGCCGCTGCTCGAGCTGTCGAGATCGACGGAGGTGTCGTCGTCCTCGGAGGTGGTGCCGGCCTCGAGCTCGTCGTAGGGGGGGCGCAGGCGGGCGCGAGGCCGAGGACGGCTACGGCGAGCAGCGGGGCGCGAAGGGCGGAGTAGGGCATCATGTCGGGGTAGTGCCGCATGGGTGCGGGGCGATCACGGCGTGCGGCGAAACGCTGCCGAGTACCGCGCCTACGCTGCCGTGACCTCGTCGAGGGCAGCCGCGATCGCGTCCGCATCCGCGACGCACCCGCGCTCCCGCAGCCATGCGATCGCGGGCTTCGTCGCATCGAACACGCGGATCGGCGCCCCGGGCCGCGCCACCCGACACAGCGCGCCGAGCATGGTGCGCGCGGCGGCGCCGGCGATCCCACGCACTTGGACGACGTGCGCGACACCGAGCTCGCAGTCGACGTCGCGGATCAAGCTCGACAGGGCGCGATATGCGTCCTCGGTCGGGGCGGGCCGTGCCTTCACGATGAGATCGAGCAGCGCCACGGCGCCGTGCTCCGCGGACGCCGATGCGAGCGCGGCGGCGAGCCGCTCGGTCGCGGCGGTGGTCGGAATCGCGTACCAGGCGGCGACCACGAGCGGCCGACGCGAAGTTGCTGGCCGCGCTCGCCGAGCGGCTCGCGCGGGCGGTGATGCAGGACATGCGGCGCAGCGCGAAGCACCGGCACGGCCTGGCCTCGGTCGCGACCTTGCACGCGGGCGTGGTCACTGTCGTGCGGCGCTTCCGCAGTGACCTCGG
>JBBQJI010000244.1:0-1907 GCA_038325765.1 Nannocystales bacterium | reverse complement strand
GCAGCACCCACGACGCTCACCGCCGACGATCTCGAGGACGTCGCGCAGCGGGCCGATGTCGATCCGATCCAGCTCGCCTGCTACGTGCGTGCGCAGCGGCTCGCGCGGCCGGGTGTGAGCGCGCCATGGTTCTATGCGCTGCTGCGCGACGAGCTGCCCGCGGCGCTGCCTGGATTGCTCGCCGCCAGTCCGGCGCGGTGGCGTCGCGCTCTGCAGCGGGCGCTCGATGACGGCCTCGTGCCCACACCCACCGGTGAGCCCGAGGCTGCGATCGTCGCGGTGCTCGATGCGTTGGGGACGCTCGCGGCCCAGGCCCTGCTACAGACCGACACCGAGGGCGATCCGCGGCTGCGTCGGGCGATCGACGCCAGCGGGGTCCCCACCGCGACCCGGCAGGCGTTCGCGCAGGCCTGGCTCGCGCACGACGGGCCGCCCGTGGAGCTCTGGCAGCAGCTGCGCGCGAGCTCGGCGATCCCGTCCGCCCAGGTGGACGCACTCCAGTTCTCGATCGGCGCCGCGACCCTGGTCGGTGATCATCAGCCCGCGCTCACGCGGCTCGTCGCCGAGCGGGCGGCGGGCGTGGTGACCACGGTCCGCGATCTCGCCGCATGGAGCCCGGCGCAGTGGCAGGCCCTCGCACAGGCGGCCGATGCCCCGGCGCAGATCCCCGGCGCGACCGCGGCCGAGCGCCGGGCCAACTACGCGCGCACCCTCGAGCGCGCGATCGAGGAGCTGGCGCCGACGCCCTACCTCGCCCACCGCTTCGTCCGCGAGGCCGTGCCGCAGGCCACGGCGGCGGCGCAGTTCCTGATCGCCAATCCCGACTTCGACCTCGTCGATTCCATCGCGCAGGTCTACGTCGAAGAGAATCCTGCGTCGGTCGGGACGGGGGCGCCCGCGACCGCGCTCGTGGCGGAGATCAAGCGGGTGCAGCGGGTGTTCAACGTGACGCCGCGGCTGCACCGCGCGGCGACGACGGCAGCGCTGCTCGGGCGCGGGATCGGATCGGCCGCGGAGATCGTGCGCATGGGCTTCGACGGCTTCGTCGACACCCACGGCGCGGCGCTCGAGGGCACGCATCCGACCATGTCGGGCCGCGCCCTGGCGTCGCTGGTCTTCCAGCGCGCGAGCGTGCGCAACGCGTTCTCGGTGACGGTGATGGCGCAGTTCGGGGCGCCGTTCAACGTGATCCCGTTCAACTCCATCGCGGGCAATGATCTGCCCGGCGACGGCCCTGGGATGGCGACGCTGCGCACGCTGTTCGGCTCGCTCGACTACTGCGCCTGCGAGCACTGCCGATCGGTGTTCGGTCCCGCGGCCTACCTCGTCGATCTGTTGTCGGTGCTCGAGGGGCGCCCCGCGGCGAACGCCACCCAAACCGTCCTCGACGTGCTCCGCGATCGGCGGGCGGACCTCACCGGCATCGAGCTGTCGTGCACGAACACCAACACGGTGCTGCCGTACATCGATCTCGTGCTCGAGGTGCTCGAATCCGTGGCGCGCGACCCCGACGCGGCCCTGGTCGCCTACCAGACCCGTCGCAGCGCGGCGGAGCTGAGGCTCGGCCCCGAGCACCACGACCCCGCCGCGTACGTGGATCTCGAGACCGACGCGTATCCGTGGACGCTGCCGTTCTCGCTGTCGACCGAGCGGCTGCGCGTGATCATGCGCCAGCTCGGCGTTCCGCGGGCCGAGGCGATGGCGGTCTTCGCCGCCGATCCATCGGCGAACCCGACCGCGGCGCACCTCGCCGAGACGATGGGGATGGGCCGGGGCGAGCTGCAGATCGTCAGCGACGCGACGGCGTTCCCGGTCGCAGAGCTGCCTGCGGTGAGCACCGCGGCAGCGTGGGGCCTGCCCGGCATCGCGCAGTGGGTGTCGAACCTGGCAAGCGACGTCGGGCGGAC
>JBBQJI010000243.1:0-1953 GCA_038325765.1 Nannocystales bacterium | reverse complement strand
GCCGCAGACGATCGCGACGCGGACGCTCCTCCGCTCCGAGCCGTCAGAACAGCTCGCCGACCCTGCACGAGAACCCCGGCAATAGCGCCCCGCCATCGAGCACGTCGTCCGCCCCGAGGACGGCAACCGCATTCGGTGGCGTGTAGACGATCACGCGGCGCGCAATCTCGTTCCGGGATCGCCGGTCGACAAGCTGAGTTCGGGATGCTCACGAACGTAGAGCCCGAGCAAAACGGTGATGTTCGCGACGACCTTGCCGTGCAACCAGGTGCATCGTGTCACGGGAACCCACGTGCCGCCGTCGATCTCGCCGGCTTCGGTGTCGGGATCGAGCTGCGCAGCCTGTTCGAAGGTCAGCGGGACGTCTCTCGCGCGCTCGCCCATCTGGCGGCCATCGTAGCACGTAGAAGCGCAGGGGGGCGCGCGACGAGGTCCGCGGGACGGACGATCCCGATTCATCGCCGTCGTCGCGCCCGCGACGGTGACGCCTCACGCGCGAGACGGCGCCCTCGCGCGGACCGAAACGAGCAGCGTCTGCAGCTCGTCCTCGACGTCTCCGCCCTGCACGACGGTGTCGGCGACCTCGTCGCGCAGCAGTTCGCCGTAGCGCGTGCGCAGCCGAGTCACCGCCGCCTCGACCGCGGCCTCGTTCGTCCCCAACCGCGCGGCGATCGTCGCATGCGATACCCGTGCGCCCTGCAGCACCGTCGGCGCGAGCGTCTCGAGTTCGGCCTGCTTGCCGGCCGCAGCGTAGTCGGCACGCACGCGGGCCAATGCGTGACCGAGCACGCTGCGGGCCCACGCCCGCTCGTAGGCCTCCTCGGCCGACAGCGCGTCGGTGTCGAGCGCCGCGTGGATGCGCTCCGCGAGCGCTGCGTCGAACGGCACCGACGCCGCGGGTGCCTGGGTTGGCTCGATCGTTTGCCCGTCGTGCTCGCGCAGCGCGGCGAGCAACCAGCGGCGGCAGCGATCGTGATCCGCCGCGGCGTGGTCATCCAGCACCGCGGCGAAGAAATGCTGCACCCGCGCCTCGGCGAGCTCCGGCGCATCACCACGACGCCGCGCCCACACGTACACAGGTGGCCAGTAGGCCGCGCAGAGATCGCCGAGCGCAGCACGGCCGCGGACCGGATCGGCGTCCTGGGCGTGGACGATGCTCCAGCGCGTGGCAGCTCGCGGCACAGCGAGATGGTGCCACGGAGCGCCTCCGCGTGCTGCGGCGTGTCGCCGGCGCGCGGCGTCCATGGTAGGTGCAGCCATGCGTCAGCTCGCCGAGGATCTCTGGGTGGTCGACCGGCCGCTGCGCTTCGTGGGCGTCTCGATCGGCACGCGCATGACCGTGATCCGGCTGCGCGACGGCAGCCTGTTCCTGCACTCGCCCGTCGCCCTCGACGACACCCTGCGTCAGGCGTTGCTCGAGCTGGGCACGCCGCGCTACGCGGTGGCGCCCAACCGCTTCCACCACATGTACATCGGCGAGTACCGCACGGCGTTCCCCGACGTGCGGCTGTACGCGGCGCCGGGTCTGCCGGACAAGCGCACCGATCTGCGGTTTGATGCGGTGCTCTCGGACGAAGCGCCGCCCGAGTGGGCCGGACAGCTCGATCAGGAGCACTTCAAGGGCCTGCCGGCGATGGGCGAGGTGGTCTTCTGCCACCGCGCGAGCCGGACGCTGCTCACGTGCGATCTCGCGTTCAACCTCGGCCCCGAGGCGCCGTGGGGCACGCGCCTCGCGTTCCGACTCGTCGGTAGCTACGGCAAGTTCGGGCCCACGCTGCTCGAGAAGATCCTGATCCGCGATCGCGAGGCGGCGCGCGGCAGCCTCGCGCGCATCCTCGGCTGGGACTTCGATCGCGTGATCGTGACACACGGCAGCGTGCTCGAGACCGGCGGCCACGGGGGGATGCGCCGCGGCTATCGGTGGTTGATCGGGGACTGAACACCGGGGCCCTC
>JBBQJI010000242.1:0-2046 GCA_038325765.1 Nannocystales bacterium | reverse complement strand
GGCGGGGTCCTGGGCGCGCGGGGAAGCGCGAGCGAGGCGTGGCATGGGGAAGCGCACTGCCATGGGCCCGAGCAGGGTAGCGACGACGGCGGCGGGGCGCACAAGGGCGAGCACGTCGCCGGTGGGTCGCGTGGTCAGGCGAACAACAGGAGCTGTCCAGGAGGAGGAGGTGCTGGCGGAGCGCGGGCGCGGTGGAGATTTCGGGTGAGGAGCTGGGCCCCCACGATGCGTCGGGGTCGCGGCGAGGAGCTGGGCGAGTCGTCGAGGAGGGCGAAGTCCAGCGCGAGCTGTGGCGGTGTTGGCGGTGCGGAGGGTTTGGGGATGACTTGCTCGCGCAGGCGATGGTGGTTGGCGAACACACCGTAATCGCGGGTCATGTGGAAGCCCGGCGGCGGAACCAGGGCGAAGATGCGGGCGAGGAACTGGTGGGCGTCGATGTCGGCGTGGGCGGTGCCGCTGCGCCAGGGCGCCTCGAAGGAGACGCGGACGCGGCCGTCGGGGAGCGCAGTGACGGCGTCGTGGGCGAAGGGCGGGCGCACTAAGTGAAGCGATTCCGATCGCATAGGAGCCTCGTCTGATGGAACTGCCGAGTTGTGATCCACTTCGGCCGCCGCGCGGGCGCGCTCCCCCGGCGAACCGTGATTTACCTGCTCGCTTGCGCTGAGGTGACGGAGACCAGGAGCGCTCGCTCGTGTCCTGCGCGCAACGACTCGAGCGACGCCTCGTGCGGCGTGCCGTCGGCGTCCGTGAGGGCGAACTGGCCGATCTGCGGCTCGAAGTCGAGGCGCAGTACCTGGCCCGGCTCGACGCGGAAGGCGTGCGTGCCCGACCTGCCGATTTCACCGCTGCGGGGCGCGGCCGGCTCGACGAGGGATTGCCAGAGGTGGGCGTCGACGAGCAGATCGACCGCGCCGTCCTCTCGCCAGCGTCCGCGGATCCCACCCTTGCTGCCGACGAGCAGCTCGCGGGGCATCCCTCCGACCTCGACCGCGCGGCGCAGCGCTGGCACTCGGTAGCCGACGCGCTCGCCGTGCACTCCGCCGAAGTTGGCGTGGGACCACGCCTGTGTGCCGTCGGGCGCGGTCTCGACGAACCACAGCGCGTACTGCAGGAGGTCGACCGCGGCGCTCCGGGCGAACCCATCCTCGAGGCGCCACCGGCCGTCGGTGAACCCGCCGCCGTGGACCAGCGCGCGTCCGCGGCCTCCGACCGCGAGAGCCTCGGTCTGCGCGGTCGCGCTGCTCCGTTCGTCGAGCGCGCCGTCTAGGCAGCGGGTGAGGCGTAGGCGTAGGTCGAGCCCGACCGCACGTTCGTCCAGCGCGTCGGTGGACAGCGCGTCGATCAGCGCGGGAAGACCGGCATCGGTCGTCTGCTCCGATGCCACGGCCGTGCGCCGGGGCGAGCGGTCGGCCTTCGCCGTGGCGCTCATCCACACCATCGGGATTTCCGGGTCCGCCCTGTTCGCTGGCGGGGCCGCGCTCGGCCCGTTGTGGATGGACGCCCCGGGTTGCGACGATCCTCGGCGGCGTGCTCGGCGCCTGCCCTTCCGGGTGGTCGCGGGACCCGCCATCGCGAGCGCGTCGGGCTGGCAGGAACTGCTGGCTGAAGGATCGATCCACCCGCTTCGCGGGCTCGAAACGGGGTTCCGACACAAGCAGAGTTCGAGGCGGCGGGACACGGACACACCTCGCGGGATCGTCACTTGACGTTGTGTCTTCCCGTGGCTCATGGTCGGGGTCCACTCGCATGTCAGGAGGACTCCATGCGCTCGGTTCTCGGTTCTCGGCTCCCGGTTCCCGGTTCCCGGTTGTGCTCGAGGTGGCAACGGCCGGCTTCTCAACCGACGGGGGTATGGTTCTCCATCTGATCCCGGATCACGACGCGACCGACGCGACCCGTATGGTGCGTTCGAGCGGACGCAGGGTCTCGGCGATGCCGTCGTTCCAGCGGTCGCTCTGCGCGAGAGCGCGTAGATGCAGCACGCGGTCGCCGGGTTCGTGCTTCCACCGGGCGCCGCCGCGGACCATCCGCATTCGGACGACCGAC
>JBBQJI010000241.1:0-2129 GCA_038325765.1 Nannocystales bacterium | reverse complement strand
GTGGACCGCGACCACATCGAAGGCGAACGGCGCCCGCGCCCGGGCGTGCCACAGCAGATCGAGCAGGGTGTAGCTGTCCTTGCCACCCGATACCGCGACCATCACCTGGTCACCGGGCTCGATCAGCGCCCACGCCGAGATGGTGCGCGTCATCGTCCGCGACAGACGATGGAAGTTGTCGCTCACCGCTGGCATCAGGCGCCCACCACCGAGACTCGTTCCTTCGTGCGCACCACCAACGCGCCGTGCATCACGTCTGGTGCTTCGCCTTCCACTCGGCGTACGGCATGCCATAGACATACTGCCGTGCGTCGTCGAGTTCGAGCGCCACGCCGCGCTCGGTGGCCGCGGCCGCGTACCACTTGCTCAAGCAGTTGCGACAGAACCCCGCGAGGTTCATCAAGTCGATGTTCTGCACGTCGGTGCGCGACTGCAGGTGTTCGACGAGGTGGCGGAAGGCCGCCGCCTCGAGCTCGGTGCGGGTGCTCGGATCGATGTCGGACATGCTCGGCGCCTCGTTCGTTTGCCGGCGGGCAGCGGCCCGGCGGCGGTTCAGAAGAAGATACCGCGGACGATGGTGAGCGGCTCGCGACGGATCGTCCGCCACGTGAAGTCCATCAGCACGCGGTCGAAGTTGCCCCGCGGGTGGGCGTCGAACACTGGGCGCACGTCGTCCTTGGCCAGGCCGAAGCGCAGCATGCCGTGGCTGTGCTCCATCATCACCGCGTTGCGGAAGCACTCGGCCTCGGGGCTGAGCTTGGGTACTGGCAGTACGCGATGGTTGAACACAAGGCATTCGTCGAGGACGGCGGGGGCGATGGGCGGCAGGGCGACGCCGGCGGTCTCGCGGTGGAACAGCGCGCAGCTGCGGCGCAGGTAGTTCACGCCCTCGTCTTTCTCGCTGACGATGCCGAGGTCGTGGACCATCGCGAGCAGGTAGGCGAGATCGGTGTCGAAGGTGAGGCCGCGGTGCCGCATGAGCGCGGTCGCGAACAGGTGCAGGCGCGTGCAGTGGTTGCGCAGGCCGACGCCCTCGTAGGGGCTGGTGCGCGCGAAGATGGTGTCGGCGAGGACGCGCAGCGGCGCGGGCTCCGCCACGCTGGGTGCGGCGGTGTTGGTCGGCGCGCCTGGGACGGCGGTGTCCATGCGACTGAGGGTGTACCGCCGCCGTGCCCCACGGGTCAAACCACGCGCTGCGCACATGCTGCGGGGCCACCGTGGTGCCCGATCGCCCGCGCGGGCGGACGTGCACGCCTCAGCCCACGCGGCGCACGCCGATGTCCGCGAGCAGCAACTCGACGACCTGACGCTGCATGTCGATGCGGCGACGCTCGGCGAACCCCATCCACGTCTCGATGCACAGGCCCACGCAGCCGGTGGCCGCGACGATGACCTCGGTCGACGACGTCGCGACGGGATAGTGCTGCACGGCCTATACCACTCGATGGGCGCACTTCCAGAGCCGAAGACCGCCCACACGCAGGCGGCGTGAGCAGCTTGGAGCTCTGATAGCTCCGCACCACCGAGATCCCCATCTTGGCCATCACCTCGAGCAGGCCGCCCAGCAGCGCTTGGCACAGGTGAGCCTCGCCCGGTTCGTCGAGGTCCGTGGCGGCGGCTACTACTTCTTGCCGTCGCTCGCGGCCCTCGTCGCCCTCGCGGGTTGACGCGCGCCAGCCCGCCGCGCGACGCAGGAGCTCGAGCGTCGCGCCGAGCTCGAAACCGTGATCGCCGACCTCGAGCGATCCCCGTAGTTGACGTCGGGCACACGTCGGTCGCCGGCGGCTCGCGGCCAGGTGGCCAGCCAGCGGGCCGGGTGGCCCGGAGGTGGGCCAGTGGACAGCCGCGGCTACGCGCTGGCTGTTCGTGGTTGCTCGGAGATCTCGCGGCAATGCGCTGGCCTGCGGGTCGCATCGCGGCCGGGCCCGATGCCTACGTGCTCGCCAGCGCGCGGATACCAGCCTCGTCGTACTGCGACGTGCGACGCCGTCGCGCTGGTGCGTCGGCACTTGCCCGAGCTGCTCGCGCACACCGAGGCCCACGGCGTGAGTCTCCCGAGCTTCGTGACGGACGAGCTGAGTGCGTTCGTCACCTGCGGCGACTTCGAGCATGGGTTCTTGCTCGCGGCA
>JBBQJI010000240.1:0-2141 GCA_038325765.1 Nannocystales bacterium | reverse complement strand
ACGCGAGCACCTCGGCTTCGAGGGCGGGCTCGGCGAGCGCGGCGATGGTCTCCGCGGTCGGCGACACCGCGGCGTCGAGCGCCGACCAGTCCTGCGTGGTCTCGTACGCCCGCGCGAGCCGCCGCTCTTGCGCAGTCAGGTTGCCCTCGAAGTCGTACGCGACATTCGTGCTCACCCCGGCGCCGTCGTAGACGCGGAACACCCGCCCTCGCAGGTTCGCGTCGGTCCGCTGCGGCTCGGCGACCTGCTCGCCGTACACCGTCCGCGTCACCACGATCTCGGCCCCGCCTGCCGGCGTCACCAACTGGTGCGTGGGGCGACGCAGCGCGTCGTACTGCACCAGCGTCGCGAACTCCCGCGCGTTCCAGCTCTGCACCGGAGACCCGAGCACATCGCTCAGCACGACCCGCCACCCGGCGTCCTCCGAGTCCGTGCGCAGCACCTGCCCGAGCATCCCGAACACCCGCGACTCCGCGGTGTTCCCCCGCGCGTCGATCACAGCCACGGTGTTGCCGACCACGTCGAGCACCAGTCGCGTGGCGTGGATTACCGGCACCGCGGGATCCCCCGCGAAGCCCGCATGCTCCTCGATCAAGACCGTCCGCCCGAGCGCGTCGAGGTGCACCGTCGTCGGCGTTTCGGCATGCGCCGCGGCCAGCACCGCCGCCCGCTGCTCCGCCACCCCCATCGCGCCGCCCGCCCGGGCCGCAAACCATTCGCTCTCCAGCACGGTGTCGTTCGGATCCCACGCCCGCTGCGCCCACCCTCCGTGCTCTGCCCGCGAGAACGTCCCGCTCGGCAGCTCCGTCCGCACCACGCGACCCGCGACGTCGTAGTGCACGACCGCGGTGACCCCGTGCTCGCGCAGCTCGACCTCCGCCTCGTACCCGGGCGTCCGCGAGAAGTACGGCTCGTACTGCCTCACGACCTGCCCCTTGTTGTCGAGCACCGCGCGCCCGGTGCCGACGTACCGCGGATCCGCTGGCCCCACGACCGGCACCCCCTCGGCATCGAGCACCAATGCACCGTCCGCATCGCGCAACGGTGCATCCCCCGGCTCCGCACTCGCCTTGCGCAGGATCTCGCCGCCGCTCCCGTCGCTGTAGATCCACTCCTCGAGCCACCGCGTGCCCGGATCCCCATGCCGCTCGCGGGTCCGCGTGTGCACGAAGTTCGGCTCACCGCGGTCGCGCCACGTGAACAGGTCGTACCCCATCGTGCTCGTCGGATCCTCCGGGCTATCGCCGAGCCCCGATCCCGGCCGACCCGCGACGTAGGTCGCGATCACCATCCCGCGCACGTCGAACACCACCCCGCCCCGCGTACCATTCGCGTCGATGACCAGCCGCGGCGCGAGCACGCGGTAGTCGTACTCCGCCGAAACCACGTTCCCGACCGCGTCGATGACCGACGTCGCGAACAGCATGTCCGCGTCGTAGCTCACCTGCGTCGGCGGATTCCCGAACGGATCGCGCACCTCGATGGCCACGAAGAACCGCGCCGGATCCAACACCTGCCGCATCGACCGCGCCCACCACAGGCCCTCGTCCGCGACATATCCAGCGTCGCCGAGCACGGCCGCGTCGACATCGGCGCCGTACACCGCGGCCGCCTGCCCGTCGCTCATCGCGGCGGCCTGCTGCTCGAACACCAGCGCCCGCGCCCCGCACTCCCCCCAGGGCAGCGGCGCCGACAGATCATCGGCGTAGTACGACGTCCGCTCCGCCCCGAGCAGCCGCAGCCGCACCGCCCCATCGCCGAACACAAACTCCGGCGGCTCGACCACCGCGCCCACGAGCGCCGCCCGCAACCCCGCGATCCCCAGCGGCGCGCCCTCGGCCAACCCGAGCACCTCGTAGCTCCGCGACGCGACCGGCACCCCGATCCGCAGCACGTCCGGCGCCACGACCGGATCATCGATCGCCGCGAAGCTCGCCTCCGCGACCGCCACCGTCCGCACCCCCTGCTCGGGCAGCCCCACCGCCACCTCCCGCCGCGGTTACCCGACGCTCACCGTCCGCGTCGCCTGCCCGTACCGATCCACATCGAGCACCAGCGAGTGACTCACCCGCGGATCCTCGGCGACGCGATCGTACGCAAACGAGAGCGCCTCGCGCTCGTGCACGAGAAACACCTCGTAC
>JBBQJI010000239.1:0-2252 GCA_038325765.1 Nannocystales bacterium | reverse complement strand
GGATCAGCACGAGGACGGGGACGTCATGCCCGCTCTCGCGCACCAGTTCCACGGCGACCTGCGGCGTGATGTGTTCGGCTCCGCAGTGCAGGACCAGATCCCAGCGGTCCTCCGCGAGCGCTCGCCCGAGTTCAAGCCGCGTGGCCACGCGATGACACTCGATCTCGAAATCGGCGCTCGGAAGCCCGGACTGGATCACCGCGAGGGCATCGGGCGTGTCGGCAACCACCAACGCGGTGAGTGCGTGCGGCCGAACTCGGGTCGTCTGCGTCACGGGTGGGATAGCGCGAAGGAGATCATCGAGCGGAGTCGCGACCAACGTACTCCAACTCGCGACGGCTGGCACCTGCACCTTCGGTAGGGGTCCGCGAACCCCCTTCGAAGCCGTCCCGGACCCGATTCCCCGGACCCGATTCCCCGGACCCGATTCCCCGGACCGCGCGGGAGACCAAGAGCGACCGGACGAACGCGTGAATCGAGTGGCGTCCTCGTGGGCTCAAAGGCGCACACCCTCGATGCCCCCGCTCCGAATCCTCCTCGCCGTGGCAGCGGCCGCCACCGCTGGCGCCTACGGCTGCTCGCGACCAGCGGTACGCGACGCGCGGCCCTCCCACCGCGAGTCCGACGGCCGCGTGAGGCTGCCCGATGCGGTGGCGAAGTACGTCAAGGTGGAGAACGTCGTCGTGAGCGACGCGCTGGTGCCGTGGCCCCTGCCCGCGCGCGTGACCGCGGATGATCGGCTGCTGGCGCGCGTAGGCACCCCGGTGGCGGGTGTGGTGGCCAAGGTGATGGTCGTGACCGGCGACCGCGTCGAGCGGGGCGCCCCGCTCGCCACGCTGCACTCGCCCGACGTCTCGGCGGCACGCGCAGACGAGGCGCAGGCCGAGTTGCGCGTGGCGACCGCCGAGAAGACCGCGCAGCGGGTGACCCGGCTCGTGGGCGAAGGCGCGGGCACCGAGGCCGAGCGCCTCGATGCCGAAGAAGCGCTCGGCCGGTCGCGAGAGGATCTCTCGCGCACCCGGGCCGTCCTGTCCGCGCTGGGCGGGCCCGGAGCCGGGGGACCGGCGGGGTTCGTAGTGCGGGCCCCCATCGCGGGCACGGTCATCGCGCGCGGCACCGCGTTGGGTGCGGAGGCCCGTCCCGACGACGCAGATCCGCTGTTCGTCATCGCCGATCTGGGGCGGGTGTGGGTGCTGGCCGACGTGCCCCCCGCCGACCTGAGCGCCGTGATCGCCGGGGCGACCGTTGAGATCGAGGTCGATGGCGTGGTCGGGCGTCGCTTCTCTGCCGTCATCGATCACGTGTCGGAGATCGTCGACCCGGCCACGAGCATGGGCCGGGCTCGCATCGTGATCGACAACGCCGACGGCGCGCTGAAGCCCGGAATGTTCGCCCGCGTGCGCGTGCTCGAGGGCCAGGGCGAGCGCAAGATCGCGGTTCCGATGAGCGCCGTGCTCACGCGTCGCGATGATACGTTCGTGTTCGTCCAAGATCCCGACGGCGCCTATCGCCAGCACCAGGTCCAGCTGGGTCGACAGGCCGGACAACACGTCATGGTCCTCGACGGCCTCGCGGCGGGCGAGTCCGTGGTGGTGGACGGCGCGATCCTCCTCGACGTCGAGGCGAACGAGGCACTTTGATCGGATTCCTCTTCGTGCTCCCGGTCGCCGGACTCCTGCTCGTCGCTCCTCCCGTGGACGCGGGCCCGGCGCAGAGCTGCGGCGTGGCGCCCGTCAATGCGATGCGAACGACCTTCGCGTTCATCGACATCCTCGACGCCATCGACGACGCCCACCCGCGTATCGAGGCCGCGACCGCGCGCGTGGATGCGGCCGACGCCGACGCCGTGGACGCGGGCCTGTGGACCAACCCGGTCGTCAGCGCCCAGTGGGACCGCCCGATCGGCTACACTACGTACAATCCCCGCCTCGGCTATGTCCAACTGCAAGCGATGCAGTGGATCGAGGTGGGAGCCCCGCGCGCGCGTCGGCGAGCCGGTCGATGGGAGGCCGACGCGACCCGAAGTGACCGCAGCGAAATCCGGCGCGGGCTCGTACGCGAGGCCTACATCGCTACGGTTGGGCTGGCGCTGGCCCAGCACCGACTCGATATTCTCGGCGACGCCCGACAACGCCTCTTCGTCGCCAAGCAAATCGTGGCACGCCGCGTCGAGGCGGGAGCTGCCCCGGATGTGCACCTCGTACGCCTCGATGTCATGGCCGCCGCGCTCGATGCCGCCGATCGTGACGGGC
>JBBQJI010000238.1:0-2296 GCA_038325765.1 Nannocystales bacterium | reverse complement strand
CGTGCTCGCGGGTGGTGCGGTCGGCGAGGGAATCACGCGGGAACGCCACACATGGGCGGAGGACGAAACGCCGTGGAACCGCGTGGTGTGACTGCGGCGCGGCGGGATCAGGGTCGCGAGCCGTCGGCACCACGTCGCGCCGTCGGTGACCCACGACGTGCGGCCGGACGGATCGGGGCGCCCGAAGCGGTACTCGACGCGGCCATCGGGACGCGCGGTCAGCCGGTCCGCCGAGATCAAGGGCCTGAGCAGGTAGCGCACGGCTCCTCGAGCACGCCACGTCCATCGGCGAGCCGGAGCTGCTCGTCGCGCGCGCCCGCAAGGCGCTGAAGCAGCCGAGCGATAGCGCGAAGCACGATGACCACATTCACGTGCGCGTGTTCTGCTCGGCGACGGACCAGGTGATGGGCTGTGAGGACGGCGGCCCGATCGACATGATGGTCGGCCGCGACGACGAGCTCGCCGCCATCACGCATGCGCTCGCGCAGAAGGCGGCGCCGGCGGTGGCAGCCACGGTACTGCCCGCGGTCGCCGCTGGCGGACAGTGCACGGCGCAGGCGCAGGTCTGCGTTCGGCATGCAGTACCGCCGCACCTGAAGCGCCTCGCCGCGCTCCTCGGCGGCGGGCATCGCCTCGACCTGCGCTGGCTCTAGTCCTCCAGCGCCAACCGGACCCCCGACCCGTCGGTCGGTGGCTCGCCCGGGCGGGGCTACAGCGGGCCGCCTTCCCAGAAGAGCTGATCGCCCTCGCGCAGGATCCAGGATGTCCTGACGTGATCCCGTTCGAGCAGCACGCGTCCGTCGCGAGCACGCAAGCGGGTGGTCCATCGCTGCCCCGCGGCATCGCCCGACACGTACCAGGTCAGGTCGCGGGTGATGGTCTTCCCGTCCGCGGTGGTCGATGGATATGCCGCGAAGTGCTGACGGCGGCGATACTGCGCTTGCTCGTCGGCCGGCCACATGGCGATCGTCGGCCGAAGGTCGCTGCCGTCGTTCGCCGTGTCGCCGGGCGAGATCGATCCTGTGTAGTCGACGTCGACGCCGAACCGAACCATCCGCATCGTCGGGTGCGCGCCCATGGCGAGGGCGATCCACTCGCGGTCTACCGTCGGAAGGCACGTATCGTTCCGAAACTCGTAGACGAGAGTCCACGTCCCGACGCGCGAGCCCGATACCGGAAACAGTGTCACTTGTCGGCTCGCCCAGAAGCGACCGGTCGGGGCGATGAGGCACGCCTGTGACGGCGTTACGACCGTGTACATGCAAGCAGGCGGCGGCGCGGTGTCGAGCTTCCCGACCTCGGTGATCTGCGTTGCCGTCGAACCGCTGAGAAGGCGGGTACGTACGATGTCGTGGACGGCCGCGTCCATGATCGGAGTTGGGAGCAACATGCCCAGCGAGATCGTCCCGTCGGAGGCGAATGACGGCGGTTGGAACGGCAGCGGGCCGGCCTCGTTGCGGCACGGTCCGACGGGCTCCGGTGCCACGAGCTCCTGCACGGCGTCAGCGGGACGGGGTGACGACTGACAGCCGACGACCAGGCACGTCACGAACAGGGTCGCGAGAGTAGGTTGCATTGCTGGCTCAACGGACCTCACGCACGATCGGCGCAGGAATTCAGCCCATCGAGTTAGTTCTCGAGCCGGCCGCCGATCCAGTACAGCGCGTCGCCCTCGCGGAGGATGGTCGGCAGAAGATCGCTGTCGATGACAAGCAGCGTCTGGCCGCTGCGATCGCGCAGACGGGACGTCCAGAGCTGGCCCGCCGCGTCTAGCGTCGAGAACCACGTCAGCTCGCGCGTGATCGTCTTGCCATCAGGCGTGGTTGATGACCTCGCCATGAAGTTCGGGCCCCGGCGATAGCGCACTTGCTCGTCGGCGGGCCACGTCGCGATGATCGGCCGCAGATCGGTACCGTCGTAGTCCGCGTCGGAGCCCCCGTCGCCCGCGCTCGTGAAGCTGACTTCGAGCCCGAAGCGAACCATGCGCATGGTCGGATGCGCGCCCGCGACGACGGTCGCCCGCTCGCGGTCGAGCGTCCCGACACATCCATCGGCGTGGAGCTCGTACTCGAACCACCACCCGTCCCGCAGCGCCTGGGTGGTGCCGTACGGTTGCCCCCCCGTCGCCGCGCCCAGAACTTCCCCGTCGGCGCGATGAGGATAGGCCAATCGATGCGGGTTTCGGCGCGGCGAACGCCGCCTGGGCGTGGCCAGAACCGAACCGGCTGGGCCGAAGGCGTGGAAGGAGTGTGAGCGAGCGGACACTTCTCGAGCCTCCCAACCAGCGCATGGCGCA
>JBBQJI010000237.1:0-2323 GCA_038325765.1 Nannocystales bacterium | reverse complement strand
AAAGACGCGACTGGTCGAGCACTTGGTCCGTGCCGGCGAGTGTGTCGCGAGCATCGCTGCGAGCGCCCGCACGTCGCTGGACGTGCTGTGGACCCCTCCCGAGAACGCCGAGGTGCGACAGACGCGGGGCGACCCGTACGTGCTCGCGCCCGGTGATCGTGTGCAGATCCCGGTCGGCGACGGACAACGCCACACGCTGGCGACGGGCATGCGGCACGTGTTCCGACGGATCGCGACCCACACCGACTTCGAAGTGACCGCACGGCTCGCCGGTCGGCCGCGCGCAGATATCGGCTTCGTCCTCGTGCTCGACGGCGACGAAGGCCACGCGATCGAGGGCACGACCGATGGTGCGGGTGTGGTGCGGGCCCGGATCCCCGCCTCGGCACGCCGCGGTGTGCTCCGGTTCGCCGACGGTCGCGGCACGATGAGCTTTGGTCTGGGCGAGCTCGATCCGCAGGCGACGATGGCGGGCATCCAGGGCCGCCTGCGGGATCTCGGGTACTACGCGCATGCGGTCGACGGTATCTGGGGCCCACGCACCGCCCGGGCGCTCCGCAACTTCCAACGCGCGCATGCCCTGCCGGTCACAGGGCGAGCGGACGACGCGACCGTCGCGGGTCTCCGCGGGAGCTACGGCCGATGACGCGGCGCGGCAGAGTCGTGTCGCTGGACGGGCAGGACTACCTCATCGTCGAGGCTGACGTGATGGTCCGTGGACCGGCACAGATCCGCGCGATCGTCGACGAGGCGCTCGCCGGTTCGTCGAATCGCGCCGTGATCGCGAACTGGCTCGGCCTCGACACGAACACGTCGCTGGACGAGCTGCGTGCGCGGATGATCGAGGTGCTCGACAGCGGCGCTACGGTCGCGATCGTCACTGACGACCAGGTGCCCGCGGGGCGGCCGATCATGCCGCGCGACAAGCCGACCCCGATTCGCCCGGTTCGCCCGCGGGACCCCGACCGGCCCCCGCCTCCCGTGCGCACGTGGCTCGCGCTGACGGTGGTCGACGAGGACGGCCACGGCTACGCGGGCACTCGCTGGACGTTGACGACGCCCGACGGCGACGACCGCACGGTCGAGCTCGACGGGAGCTCGTCGTGGCGTGCCGACGACCTGCTGGCCCGCGGCACGTGCTGGCTGTGCGCGCCCAGCCCACTGCAACCGCAAGGCACCGGTGTCTCGAACCCGACCGTCGGCGACGACGATCGATGGGTCGAACCGGGTGTCACCGATCGCGTGCCCCTGACGACGGCACGCAAGCATCAGGTGGTCGTGGTTCGCGGACGCAGCGAGGTCGTCGTGCTCGACGAGCAAGGGCGCACCGTCGCGGGCGAGCGTTGCGAGATCACGTTCGGTCAGCGGAGGGTGACGCGTGAGAGCGATGCCAATGGAATGGTCGTGGTGGCGCACCCGCGGCGCGCCGCGACATTCGACGTCCGCTTCCCTGGCATCGATGACGACGCCGTGCTCCTGGAACGATCCGGCCCGCTGCCCAATGAGCAGGATATGTGGTCGCCGTAGCACCAGGCTCCCACACCGAGTTCTGCAACACCTCCCGGCACCGATCCTCGATCCCCGGGTTGCAGTACGGCGCGCAACACCCCGACCCCTCACGCCCCCACACGTGATGCGCCTCCGCGCAGAACAACCCCGGGTCGCACCCACTCACGTGGTCGCACGCCTCCCCAACCCCCGCGCCACCACCCGAGAGAGGCGCGCACGAGAACGTCCAACCTCCGGCGACGCACTGCTCGACGTCAACTAGAATTCCCCAAGCAGCGACAACTAGACGTCCCCACCGGGTTGATGTTCGATGTCGTGCTCGTGGGTGGGTGCTGCTGACTGGGTGAGGGCCTCCTGGTAGTTGTCGTCGTTGCCGTTGCGGGCGGGGGCGGCGTCCGCACGGAAGCTGCGCTTCGAGACCAGCTCGAGGATCACGGAGTGATGGACGAGGCGGTCGATCGCAGCGGCGGTGGTCATGGCGTCCTTGAAGATCCGGTCCCATTGGCTGAAGACCAGATTGCTGGTGATGATCACGCTCTTGCGCTCGTATCGGGCGGCGAGAAAAGTGAAGAGCACATCCATCTCGTCGCGCTCTTGTTGGGCGTAGCCGATGTCGTCGAGGATCACGGCGTCGAAGGCGTCGAGACGCTCGAGCTCGCGCTCGAGGACGAGCTCTCGCTTGGCCCTGAGCAGCCGCTGCACGAGCATCGCGGTGGATACGAAGAGCACGGGTCGCCCTCTTCGAGCGAGCTCGTAGCCGATCGCGGCACACAGGTGGGTCTTGCCGCGCCCGGGCAATCCAAAGACCAGCACG
>JBBQJI010000236.1:0-2427 GCA_038325765.1 Nannocystales bacterium | reverse complement strand
CTCCCGGTCCAAGCCCACCAGGGGCGACAGCGCGAGCGGCTTGGGGTACGTCCGCTTCGCCTCGATGTAGCGGCTCTCCCCCGGCCCGAACGCGAGCGCCTGGTCCTGCAGCGGGCATTCGCCGCCGCGGTCGCAGATCGGGCAGTCGAGCGGGTGGTTGAGGAGCAGGAACTCCAGGTTGGCGACCTGCGCGTCCTCCACCTGCGGGCTGGTGTTCTGCGTCATGACCACCATGCCCGGTGCGACGGTCGTGGTGCACGACGTGAACAGCTTGCGCTGCCCCTCGATCTCCACGTAGCACTGGCGGCAGGCGCCGACCGGATCCAGCAGCGGGTGGTCGCAGAACCGCGGGATCTCGATCCCAAGCTGCTCCGCCGCACGGATGATCAACGTGCCTGCAGGCACGGTGATCTCCTTGCCGTCGATCGTGAGCGTCACCATCTGCGCGCTCATGAGGCCGCCACCTCCGCAACCTCGACGGCCTCCGGCGTGAGTGGGCACCGCCCGAGCTCGACGTGTGCCTCGTACTCATCCATGAAGTACTGCAGCGTCGACGAGATCGGCGACACGGCGCCGTCGGCCAGCGCGCAGAACGCCCGGAACAAGATGTTGCCCCCGACCTCGGACAGGAGCGGCATGTCCTCCGACCGTCCGTAGCCGTCTTCGATGCGCCCGAGCACGCGTTCGGCCCACCACGTGCCCTCGCGGCAGGGCGTGCACTTCCCGCAGGACTCGTGCGCGTAGAACTCGGTCAGGCGCCGCGCAGCCTCGACGATGCAGTCGGTCTGATCCATCACCATGCACGCCCCGGTGCCCAGCAACGAACCCACCGCCGCGATCGACTCGAAGTCCAACCCGACGTCGAGGTGCTCGGCGGTGAGCATCGGGGTCGAGGACCCGCCCGGCGTCCAGGCCTTCAGCGACCCGCCGCCGAGCATGCCACCGGCGTATTCCTCGAGCAGCACGCGGAACGGCGTGCCCAGTGGCAACTCGTAGTTGCCGGGCCGTTCGACCTTGCCGGAGATCGTGAACATCTTCGTCCCGGGCGCCTTCTCGGTGCCCTGGCTCTTGAACCAGTCGGCGCCCCGCCTGAGGATGTGCGGGACGTTGCAGAGCGTCTCGACGTTGTTGATCACCGTCGGCGACTCGTATAGCCCTTCCACGGCGGGGAACGGCGGGCGCAGCCTGGGCTGGCCGCGGAACCCCTCCAGCGATGACAGCAGCGCCGTCTCCTCGCCGCAGATGTACGCGCCGGCGCCGCGGTGCAGCACGATGTCCAGCTCATGATCGGAGCCCAGGATGCCTTTGCCCGCATAGCCTTTGGCGTAGAGCTCTTCGATGGCGCGTTGCACGACGGTGCCTGGCCACAGGAACTCGCCGCGGCAGTACACGAACACCGTGTGACAGCGGATCGCGTACGCCGCGATCATCGCTCCCTCGAGCATCTGATGCGGCTCACGCTCCATCAGCTCGCGGTTGTTGCACGTTCCGGGTTCCGACTCGTCGAAGTTCACGGTGACGTACGTGGGCTTGCCCGTGTCCTGCGGGACGAAGGACCACTTCATCCCGGTGGGGAAGCCGGCTCCCCCGCGGCCGCGCAGACCGGAGTCCTTCACCACCGCGATCACGTCGTCCGGCAACATCTCGAGCGCCGTGCGGAGCCCGGCGTAGCCGCCCTTCGCCTCGTATCCGGCGAGCGAGCGGACGCTGTCGTCGCCCCAGTTCGCGGTGATGACGCGCTCGAACTCCACGCTCACGCGCCCACCTCCTTCGCTGGTGGCAGGCCGGCCAGCAGGCGCGACGCGGCACGGAAGTCCCGCATGGGCTCGCCCCGTGACGGCGCCGGGATCTCGCCGGCCCGCAACATCGCGATGAGCGCGCCCATCCGCTCCGGCGTCACATCGTCGTGGTAGACGAAGTCGATCGACACGACCGGGGCCTTCTCGCACGCGCCCAGGCACTCTTCCTCGTGCAACGTCACAACCTCGTCCTCGGACAACTCCTGGCCATGCGCGATGCCGGCCGCCTGGTGCGCCGCTTCGTACACATCCTTCGCACCGCGCAGGGCGCACGAGAGGTTGGTGCAGACCGACACGACGTGCCGGCCGGTCGGACGGAGCCGCAGCATCGTGTAGAAGCTGGCGACCGCCTCGACCTCCGCCGTCCTCAGGCCGAGCAGCGCCGCCACCTCCTGCAGGCCGTCTCGCGTCACGCGACCCTCGATCGACTGCGCCAGGTACAGCAGCGGCATCACGGCCGAGCGTTCGCGACCGACGGGATACCGGGCGATGATCGTCCGGGCCTCGTCGAGCGTCGCGCCGTCGAAGATGGTCATCATCGGTCGACACCCCCCATCACGGGGTCGATGCTCGCGATCGATGCGATGGCATCGGCGATGAGGTAGCCCTCGACCATCTTCGGTGTCGC
>JBBQJI010000235.1:0-2446 GCA_038325765.1 Nannocystales bacterium | reverse complement strand
CGCTGGTGATCCGGTCGGGTCGGAAACGGTCCTCAAGCCCGCCTTGGGTCCGCCGATTCTCCATCGGTGCCGCACCCCGACGCAGCGCAGTGGGCGACCACCGTCGACCTCCGCCGCGGCCGGCGGAGCATCGCCGGTGTGCCGGTGTCTGTGCTCTCACAGCACTTCGCGCGTCTGCACCACACGATCGTCACCGCGAGCGCGATCGACGGGCAGGCTGTGCTGCGCGCGGCGGCCCGCGCTGCCTTCGCGCCGCTGCTCGCCCGAACCGTGACGACGCACTGCGCGACCGAGGCCCTGGCCGGCTGTGTCGATCTCTTCGCCACCTTGGGGCTCGGCCGCCTGCAGTCGACCACGTCCGGATTCGACGCGCCGAGCGCCCATGCGGCCCACGCCTGGGTCGCAGCCTTCGGCCCCGCCACGGTCCCCGTGTGCGCGCTGACCGAGGGCTTTCTCGAGGCGGTGCATGCCGCGATCGGCCGGCCGGGTGAGATCCGCGAGGTCGAGTGCATCGCCGCCGGCGCGCCGCGATGCAGGTTCGATATCATCGGTGCCGGCGCGCCCGAGGCCGGCGCCGATCGTGCGCCTCACGGCGATGGCCTGCACACCGCGTTCGGTCAGAGCGTCGCGACGCTGCCGGCGTCGCTGCTCGGTCTGCTCGGGCACGGCTTCCTGGCGGCGATGGACGCCAAGGGGCAGCTCGGCATAGCCTACGATCTACTCGCCTACGACAGCGAAGAAGCCGTCCTGTGCATGTTCGCCGGGGTGCTGCGGTCGCGCGAGTGGATCGACCGCTACGGCGAGCGGCGCGAGGGGGCAGCCGTGCTCGAGGCGCTGTTGGAGGTCGCGCGCGAGCTCGGCTGGGGGCCTTGGCGACTGGAATCCTTCGCCGCCTCACCGTGCGTGCGGCTGTCGGCACCGCCACCGCCGCCATCGCTCGGCGGTCGCCACGATCCGAGCGTCGCCCTCGCCCGTGGCGCAGCGGCTGGCCTCTGCGAGCTCGTGCTGTGCGAGGGCGCGCTCGACGAGCGCTTCGGTGCGCTGCAGGTCTCGGCCACGGTGGGCGAGGGCGCGATGGACATCGTGGTCGACGCCGATGAAGCCGGCTGGATCCCCGGTGGGCTCGCCGCATGACCGCGCCGCCGCCACGCTCGCGCCTGGGCATCGGGTGCATCCGGCTCGACACCGATCTGCGGATGGTCGACGCGACGCCCCATGCCCTGGTCGCGCTCGAGTGCGAGGCCGACGACATCGTGGGTCGCCACGTGTCGGAGGTGTTGAGCACCCGGCATCGCCGCGAGCGGGCGGCGTGGCTGCGGGCGCTCGCCCGCGGTGAGGCAGCCAACGACGACATGCCCGCGGCGCTGTCGATCGCCGGCACGGTCCGCTATGTGCGGCTGCGGGCGGCCCCGGCGATCGAGGGCGGCACCTTGCTCATGGTCGAGTCGCTGCGCAGCGACAGCCTCACCCGGCGGTTGCTGGTCGAGGCCATGCGCTGGCGCCGGATCGTCGAGGACGCCGAGCTCGGGGTGGTGGTGCTCGACGCCGAGGATCGCGTGCTCGATGCCAATCGTTGCGCCCACGGCCTGCTCGCGCTGCGCAGCGCTCACGGCGTGCCGATCGCCGAGGGCAGCGCCGCAGGTCTCGACTTCTACACGCTGCTCGATCTACCCGGCCTGCGCGCCGTCGAGCGGAGCTCGCACATCGAGACGATCATGCGGGACGGTCGCACTTTGCGGGTGCGGTGCTCGCCCGTCGTCGTCCCTGGCGAGGGCCGCATCGGCACCGTGATCGCGCTGGTGGATCTCACGCCCCAGCGTCAGCTGCAGGCCGAGCTCGAGCGTTCGCACGCGCTATCGGGGGAGCTGGCGCGGCGGCTCGAAGAGCTGCACTCGATGGAACTCGAGCTCCGCCAGGCGCAGAAACTCGAGGCGGTGGGGCGGCTCGCGTCGGGTGTCGCCCACGAGATCAACACGCCGATGCAGTACATCGGCGACAACCTGCATTTCCTGCGACGCGCGACCGAGAGCCTGCTCGGCCTCACCGCCGAACTCGAGCAGATCCTGACCGAGCCCGGCGTGCCGCCCGCCATGGCCGCGCGCCTGGCCGCTGCTGTCGCCCGCGCCAAGCTGCCGCGGCTGCGTGAGCGCCTGCCGATCGCCCTCGTTGGCGCCGAGGAGGGCGTGGCCGCGGTCACCGGCATCGTGCACGCCCTCAAGTCGTTCGCCCACCCCGGCAACACCCAGCGCGTACCCGTCGATCTCAACGGCGCGCTACAGAGCACGCTCATCGTCTCCCGCAACGAGTGGAAGTACGTCGCCCAGATCGAGACGCACCTCGATCCCGAGCTGCCCATGATCCCCGGTCTGCCCGGCGAGCTCAACCAGGTGTTCCTCAATCTGGTCATCAACGCCGCCCATGCGATCGTCGACGCCGGTCGCGGTGG
>JBBQJI010000234.1:0-2466 GCA_038325765.1 Nannocystales bacterium | reverse complement strand
GCTGGCGTGATCTCCTACGCCTCGGCGGCCTCGCCGAAGCGGCCGCCGGAGGCAGTCGTGAGCGTTCCGCGTTGGGTTCCCGAGAGCAAGACGAGCAGGCGCGAGGACATGCTGCTGAAGCGGTTGACGCGCCACAGGAAGTTGTTCGGATTTTCTGCGCGAGCATCGTCGCGAGTTGTTCGACGACGAGTTCCAAGCTGAGCTGGCGACGATGTACCGCGACACGGGTGAAGGCAAAGAACCTGTCGCTCCCGCGCTGATGGCGATGGCGTTGCTCCTGCAAGCGCACGTCGATGTGTCGGACGCCGAGGCCGTCGAGCTCAGCCTGGTCGATGCGCGTTGGCAGATGGTCCTGGGCGTGCTCGGTTCCGATGAGCCAGCGTTCTCGCAGGGCGCGTTCCAGGCATTTCGCGAGCGCGTGATCAAGCACCCGGTGTTCACCTCGCCGAGCCGCGCGCTCACGCCGAGCGTGTCGCTCGCCTACGACCGGGGGTCGGCAACGGGGTGTTCGGGCTGGGCTGGCGTGGGTCGGTGCCGTCGGTGCGGCGCAAGACCGAGCGCGGCCTGCCGCGCTACGACGACGCCCACGACTCCGACGTGTTCGTGCTGTCGGACGCCGAAGATCTGGTGCCGTGGCTCGAGCCAGACGGCGACGCGTAGGTGCACCCGGTCGTCGCGGAGCCCGAGCACGACGTGCATCGGTATCGGCCGCGGGTCGAGGGGGCGTTCGCTCGCATCGAGCGCTGGGTCGAGCGCACGACCGCGATCTCGCACTGGCGGGTGTGGAGCCGCGACGACGTGCTGTCGATCTTCGGGCAGGATCCGCAGGCCCGCATCGCCCATCCTCGCCGCCCCGAGCGCGTGTTCGAATGGCTGCTCGAGCGCGTGCAGGACGATCGCGGCAACGTGACGACGTTCTCGTACAAGGCCGAGGACCTGGTCGGCGTCGCGGCGTCGTCCGCCTTCGAGCGCGAGCGGCTGCGCGTCGGTGAGGCGCCCGCGAACCACTACCTCAAGCGGATCCGCTACGGCAACCGCGTGCCCGAGCGCGCAGAGGACTTCGCGTTCGAGGTGGTGTTCGACTACGGCGAGCACGGTGAGCGCGCGATCGGGACCGTCGTGGTGTCCCCGGACGAGTCGCAACCGTGGCCGGTGCGCGCCGATCCGTTCTCGAGCCACCGCGCAGGCTTCGAGGTGCGGACGTGGCGACTGTGTCGGCGCGTGCTGATGTTCCACCACTTCCCGGACGAGCTGGGCGCGCCTTTGCTGGTGCGGTCCACCGATCTCGAGCATGACGAGCAACCCACGGCCGCGCTGCTGCAGCGGGTGATCCAGCGCGGATACTCGCGCGTAGGCGAGCCGAACGACCAGCGATACCGGCACGACGCCTGGCCGGCGCTGACGCTGGGATACGCGCCCCTCGACATCGGTCGGGTCTCACGCACGATCGATGGGTCGACGCTCGCGACGGTGTCGGGGCCGATCGACGGCCGGCGCGTGCGGCTGGTGGATCTCGACGGCGAGGGCCTGCCGGGGCTGCTGACACAGGCGGCGAGCGGTCTCTACTATCATCGCCCCGAGGGCGGCGGCGGCTTCGGACCGCCGCGGGTGCTGCCGCGGCAGCCCTCGAGCGTCGCGGGATCGTCGTGGCAGCTCGTCGATCTCGACGGGGACGGACGCACGAGCCTCGCGCAGCTCAGCGGGCCGTACGCAGGTGCATTCGATCGCACTGCGACCGCACAGGCGCAGGACTGGGAACGGTTCCGACCGTTCGTCTCGCGGCCGAACTTCGATCCGTCGGACCCCAACGTGCTCATGCTCGACGTCAGTGGCGATGGCCTCGCCGACGTGGTCGTGTTCGAGCCCGGCCGGGTGGTGTTCTACCCGTCGCTCGGTCGCGACGGGTTCGGTGCGCCGGTGGTCTCAGGGCGCCCGCTCGGTGACGATCGCGAGGGTCCGCGGCTCGTCTTCGGCGACGCTACGCGCGCGGTGTTCGTCGCCGACATGACCGGCGACGGGCTCTCGGATCTCGTGCGCGTCGAGAACGGGCGCGTGCGTTACTGGCCCAACTTGGGCTACGGCCGATTCGGGCACGTCGTCGAGATGGCCGGCGTGCCGTGGTTCGACAGGCCCGATCGCTTCCGTGCCGATCGCGTGCGCTTTGGCGACATCGATGGCTCGGGCACCAGCGACATGGTCTACCTTGGATCCGACGATGCGCGGGTGTGGATCAACGCCGCCGGCAACCGCTACCTGGAGGCAGCGTCGCTGCCGTCGTTCGGTCGCCTGGACTCCGCGTCGGCGGTCGAGCTCGCCGACATCCTCGGGACCGGCGGTGCCGCGTTGGTGTGGTCGACGGGGGCGGCGGAGCATCGTGGGACGCACGTGCGTTACGTCGATCTCACGCCCGCGGGGAAACCATACCTGCTGCGCAGCATCGACAACGGCATGGGGGCGCGGCGGACG
>JBBQJI010000233.1:0-2484 GCA_038325765.1 Nannocystales bacterium | reverse complement strand
ACCCTCGCGAGCCACGTGCACACCGGGGCGATCGTCGCGAAGTGCTTCATGCACTCGTCGGCGAAGCGAGCCGTGCCCGCGCTCTTGGGCACCGGACCGTCGCGGCACACGAACAGGCCGGTGCGCCGCAGGAGCTCGGCGCGCGGATGCTCGGCGTCGAACGCCGCGGGCACGCGCGTGAGCTCCTTGCCCGTGAGCTGATATCCGCCGCGATCGCACAGCGCCGAGAGCACCGCAGCGAGCCGGCGGCCGCGGCGTTCCTCGTGCACCGCCTCGCGGTACGCCACGAGCTGCTCGCCCTCCAGCTGGCGGATTCCGGCGCCGACGATGACGCGATCGGCGTGCAGCCGCACGCCGAAGCTCGGCGCATCGCGGCCCTTGTTCTCACCGCGCCAGAACCACACGTCGAGGTAGTCCTTGTACGGCTTGGTGTCGCGGACAAACCGCAGATCGCGATGGATGCGGAGCAGTGACCCGCCGAGCTTCGCCTCGAAGCGGATGCCCGGCCCGAGGGCCTTCACCCGCGGGCCCACCGCGGCGATGAACGCGAGCGCCGGCGCGACGCAGGCCTCGTCGTATTCGTCGCGGTGCGCCTCGAACCATTCGCGATCGTTGTGGCGCTCGAGCGCAGCAAGGAAGGCGAAGGTCTCGGCGGGGAATCCGGTGAAGCGGGCGGGGGACATGGTGTCCGGGCCCAGAGCAGGATCCGTGCCTGGCGTTCGGCGTGGGATCGCGGCAACATCCCGGCACGGGTGACGCGCGGTGGCCAAGGGTGGCCCGTGCGCGGGCCACCCTGGCCCACGGACGGGCCGACCGCTCGCAGCTCACGGCAGGAAGTCGCGCACGCGCGCCGTACGATCGACCCGCGGCAGCCCGACCGAATCCTCGCCCGCGAGCACGCGGACCAGCGCGTACCGACCATCGGGTCGAGGGTCGGCGTAGACCTCCAGTCGACGCGCCTCGAGATCGACCAGCCAGTACACGGGGATGCCCGCGGCGGCGTAGGTGCGGATCTTCTTCCGATCCGCGAGCAGGGATGTCCGCGCCACCTCGACCACCAACCACGCCTGCGCGCCGGTGGGGTGGTGCTCGGCATAGTCGCGCGCGGTGCCATCCACGACCGCGAGGTCAGGCTCGGGGAGCTCGGTGGTCCCCGCGACGAGGGGCTTCGCCTCGCGGACGTGCGCGAGGCCGCGGTACGCGTCCAGGAGCACGTCGCGCACGAGCGAGGTGGCGGTGGCGTGCGGGGGTCCCTGCGGGCTCACGACGATCAGCTCTCCGTCCACCAACTCGAGGGGTTCATCGTCGCCGATGACCCCGACCTCGAGCATGCGCAACACCTCGTCGACGGTGAACCGGCGAGTCTGCGGTTTGGCGGCGTCCACGACGGAACCACGGTAGCGCGTAGGCGCCGACCGTGCCACCGGCCTCGTCGCACCGCAGACATGGGCTGCTCCCTACGAACTTGCCGAGTCTCCCGATGATCTCGCGGACATGCCAGGGGAACGGATCCACGTGGAGCCGCGCGTCACCAAAGCGGACGATCGCCGAGCTGGTCCGCGTCGACCTTGCCCGCGTCGACGCGCAGCTTCGCGACGCCGTCCTCGCCGAGCTCGACGCTGATGCGTTGCTCTGCGCGGATCGGCAGCCCGGGCGTCGTCAGCCCCGCGTCCAGCCCCTCGCCGTCCTCGGCCAGGCCCATGCGGTCGCGCTCGTAGAGGTGACGGGTGACGACGTCCAGCGGGCAACGCGTCGGTGTCGTCGCGTCGCCGACGACGCACACCACGAGATGGTCCGTCTCCTCGGTCTCGATCTCGTCGATGCCCATGTCGCGATCGACCCGGGTCTTGCTCGCCGTCACCTCGACGACGGTGTGGCCGCCGAGCGGGCGCTCGTCGATCGTCACCGCGCCGAGATCTTCGTGGATCCCCATCATGCCGGGGTTGTAGACCGACGCGAGCTCGGCGACGACGGCCCAGCCCGCCGTATCGCGCGCGACGACGACGACGTTCTGCTCGCCGACACCGCTGGTCGCGTAGGTGGCGATCTCGAAGTTCGGGAGCGACGTCGGCGCGAGCGTGCACTCGCGTGGTGCATCGTCCTCGGGCACGGACTTCATCAGGCAATCGCAGACGAGCGCTCTGTCCATCGGTGTCGAGCAGACGGGCGCGTCGGCAGGCGCAGGTGCCGACTTGCCGAGATCGGCCAGGCGCGCAGCGACTGCCTTGCTGGGGCGCAGGCGCAGCGACTCTGCATAGGCGTCCCTCGCCTCCGAGCTGCGGCCGCTCGCCTCCTGGGCGCGGCCGAGGTTGTACAGCGCCGCGGCCTTCACGTTGGGGCTGGTCGCGCTTAAGCGTTTTTAAGTGGGAATTTGGGCGCGCGGGTGAGTACGGAGTGGCCCGGTGAGCAGCGGGGAGCGCGCGGCCGGGAGAGATTGGCGGGGTCCTGGGCGCGAGGGGAAGCGCGAGCGAGGCGTGGCATGAG
>JBBQJI010000232.1:0-2527 GCA_038325765.1 Nannocystales bacterium | reverse complement strand
TATGCCAGGACAGCCGGCGTTCTGCTCGGCTTTCGCTACGGCGCGCGCATACGGGTCGGTCCGCGCTCCGACAACGAGTTCATGGTGCTTCGGGTGCGTCCGTGGTGGAGCCGCGCCGGCCTCAAGGTCATCGTGCACTTTGGCATTCCGCCGCGTCGACGTGTGAGTCGAGGTGCAAAGTGAGCGGCGGATGGCTCGCCACTGGTTTGGTGTGGGCACTCATGGGCGGTGGCGCCACGACCGCGCCACTGACGTTCGATCCCACGAGCTACGCCAGTCCGGTGTTCGGCGGCGGCAAGGCGCAGCTGCAACGCGCGCTGAGCGAGCCGGGCGTGACGCGGCGGGTGCGACGCCTTGGCTTCACGGCGTCGGACGTCGACCGCAACTGCCACACCCAAGCGATCTCCATCGTGCACGACCAGGTCGCGATGTCGTGCGTCGATCGTCGCAACGGCGTGGGTTGGCTGCAGATCTTCGATCGCGACCCACGAAGTCCCGAGCCGACGCGTCGAGGTCGCGCGGTGCGACTGGACGACGGCAACTGGCCCCATCCTGCGGTGGGTCAGGCGATCTGGGGGCGGGGTCCACGGGCAGGCGAACAGCTGATGCCGATCGGCAACGAGTCGCTCGACATCTTCGGCGCGCGCAAGGACTCGCGACTCGAGGTCCGCGACGGCAACGGCGCGTTGGTCTGTGCCATCCACAACGAACGACCGGGGGGACTCTCCGCGACGGCGCTCGTCAGCACCGGCGCGGCAATCTTCGCGATCGCAGTCAGCTACTCCGAGCTGCTGATCTGGCGCATCGACGGCGTGACGGACCACGGCGCGGCCTGCGACGCGCGGCTGGTCTTCGCAGCCAAGGGCGCGGACGTGGGCGGCAGCGGGTGGAAGCGCTACCAGGGCATCGCCGCCCTTCTCGATCACACCGGCGATGTCTTCTTACTCGGCGGCCGGCGCCATAGCGTCGATGCCTGGAAGCTGTCGGGCTTGGGTAACGATCAGATGCGCGTCGAATCGGTCGGATCCATGGATTGGCGACCCGCTGCAATGCCGAAGCGGGGGGTCTTCCACGAGGGCCTGGCCGTGGAGCCGCATGCCGGCGGCCTGCGGATCTGGGCCGCCCCGCGCGACTTCTGGCGCGGCACATGCTTGCCGGCAGGCGCCGACGCCCGCTGCACCTCGGCGATCTACTATGTCGACAAGCCTTTCGACAAGCCGATGGAGCGGCCCGCGCTGTCCTGGCGCTGATGCGATGACAGTGTGGCGGCAACGTCACCACACTGTGTCGTGCGCCCCCGATGCTGCCCGGCGTGGCATCGCTCCGTGTTCTCGCGACCGTGATGGCTCACGCGTGTGGCGGCGGCGCTGCGTCGCCGCCCGATGCCGATCCCCCGCCGGCCGTCACGGGCTCGGACGCGGCCATCCGGCATGAGCTGCTCCGCATCGAGCAGCAGTTCCACCCCAACGACGAGTATCGCATCGTCGTCGACGCGTGGTTGACCTCCGAGCCGACGCCGAGCCTGGTGCGGGTGACGATGGGCTGGCTGGACACCGGCTCGGGCGACGCACGCAGCCCGTTCGGCAAGGGGGTGCGGCGCCACGTCGACGTGCTGTACGAGCGCCGCGACGCCAGCATCTGGGTCATCGCGCTGGTGGCCGACGACAAGCGTCGCGAACTCGAGGTCGTGCTGGGGCCAGACGGAATCGCTCGGATCTTCGCCGAGATCACGACCGATGTCGGCGTGACGCGTTGCGAGCCCCGCGGTGGAAAGCTCCTCGCGCGGCGACTGGTCGGACTGCCGATCGGCCTCGACCGGCTCGAGGTCGAATGCCTGGTCGACCATGGTGAGGTGGTCCGCGGCCCGGTGCTGACCCGATGATTCGGGATCGACCACAGCTGCGTTTTTACACCACGCGTCGATAAATCGGCGGCGGCGGGCTGCCCGGCGACCGGCGACGCCCACCGGGGTTCGGTGCGCTCGGCGACGCGACGAGGAAGTCGAGCAGCGCCCGCACCGGTGGCGTCACGAAGCACGTCGGCGGCGACGAGCCAGTCCGCCAGCAGCGCGACGCCGAGGTCCCGGCGCGCCATCTCGAGCGCGACTTCGCCGTTGTTCGTAGCCACGCGTCCTGTGACCGCCGGGGGTATCGCGCGAGGCGCTCCGCCGACAGCGGCGCCACGAACATCTGCCCGAACACCACCGGCGCGCTCATGCGGACTCGACCCATCGGCTCGCCGTCGGCGCTGCCCGAGAGCTCGGCCGACATCGCATCGACGGCACCGAGGATCTCGGTCGCACGCTGCGCGAGATGACCCTCGACGTCGAGTTCGTCCCTCACACCCGGGCGATCGCGGCGAGCGCGAGCCCCTCGTACAGCACGTAGGCGGCGAGCAAGCACGTCACGTCGGCGTG
The DNA here is from genome assembly GCA_038325765.1 of Nannocystales bacterium. Lineage (GTDB taxonomy): Bacteria > Myxococcota_A > Polyangia > Nannocystales > Nannocystaceae > Xiheibacterium. Next base: position 111 of record JBBQJI010000232.1, on the reverse strand, counting down.
ATCCAACATCGGCGTCACCTCGACGACGTCGCAGCCGCACACCCGAACGCCCGCGAGCCCGCGGAGCAACCCGAGCGTGCTTAAGCGTTTTGAACTGCGAACCGCTGGAGG
>JBBQJI010000231.1:0-2557 GCA_038325765.1 Nannocystales bacterium | reverse complement strand
TGTTCTTCATCACCCGGACCGTGCCCCCGATGTTGACGGGATCCTGCGGTTCGTAGAGGACGACACGGATGTGGCGGAGCAGGCTCACGACGTCGGGTGCTGGAAGAGGATGGTGACGGCGCGATCCGGACCCTGACGCGCCCCACGAAGATATGCGGACTCACCGTTCGCGCCGCTGAGGACGAGCTGCCCGCGACGGCGTTCGCGGCCGGCCGGCATCTCGTTGACGCAGAGATCGAAGGCGAACGCTGGCCAGTGATCAGGCCATGGGAGCACGAAGCACAGGTCGTAGCCGCCGGGCCTGGCGGTCCACCGCGCGGTGAGGCCGTCATCCGAACCCGATGCGACGGTCATCCGGACAGCCACGCCATCGGGGACCGCGATGACCGAATTCCAGGCGCCGGCCACACCGGAGCGCCAATGCAACTGCACGCCGTCACTATTGACATCGGGGAGCTCGTTGTCGAGCGGGTTTTCCGCGAGCCGATGCGCGAAGTGCGGCTCGCGTCCGAGGGACACGCAGGCAGTGATCACGAGGTGCGGGTCCGGGTGTCGAGACGAGGACACGCCGACCTCGACGCGCGGTTGTCCGGCATCGAGCCAAGTGGCCTCGGTGCCACGGTAGTGCGCCGCCTCGAGAACTCGCGACGTGAATGGATCCACGGCGACGGCGACCGGCGTGGGTGGATGCGATGTGACAGGCGGCCCTGGCTTCGGCGCAGCCTGCTGGCCCACGAGCCGCGCGACCGTCAGCGTGTCCTGCAGCGTCCGCCCTATCGTCCACCCCTCGCCCGTGCGGAGGCACTCCCATCGTGTGGCGTCGGAGGTCGCGATGCGGAGCGACCCGAGACAGGAGTCGGAGACAACGTCAGTCACCCTTCCGGCCCAGTCGAAGAGACGCCGACTTCCGCCACGCTGCCCGTGTTGCCGAAGGGAGGTGACTCCCCAAGGTTTTCCAGCGGGGGGGCCGATGGTCGAGGCAGTCCAGAGTTGGGCGTCGGTGTCAGTCCAGAGGACACAATCGAAGCTGTCCGAGGTTGGCGCCTCAAGCTCAGCAGCGGGCGACGGTCGGCGGCCGAGTCGCATCGCGTGGCGCGCGTTTGCGACCACGGTCCGCATGCGAACGTCGTGCAGCATGTCATCCTGGGTGGTGCCCGGCGTAAAGGGTTGCCACTCGACGTCGTGCGTGACGTCGACCGTGGTCTGCATCGGCAGATCCACGAATACATCACGATCCGACGTCCATTCCAGATCGTCCACGACGACGTCCGTCAGCACGAGCACGGAGCGCACGAAGCGGACGCCACTCACCGGATCGATGAACTCGGCGGACGCCCATCCGATGTCGTCACGCTCGTCGTACGCCCGCAGGCGTCCTGCCGCTGCTCCCTGATCGTTGCCATTGACCATCGGCGCATTGTGGGCCATGGAGCTGCGGTACCAGCGCAGTGTGGGCGAGGTGTAGCTCCCCGTACCGACATCATCGAGGAGGCGCGCGTCGCGGGTTGCGATGACGAGATTCAGGCGATCGGGGTGCCCATGTCCATCCCCCGGATCGCCGTAGTCGAGCCCGAGCCAGAACTGGCCCCTGTCGCGGCGGAAGACGGCGAGTCCCTGCCCTTCGAGCAGCTCGGAGTGCGCGATCGCGTCGTGGAGCGGCGGCAGATCGAGCCGCGCGAGCAACAGCGCGCGCCAGCTGCAGTCGGCGCGCGTGAGGCGAACTCCGGGCAGATTCCGTTCCGCATCGGCTGTGGAGCAGGCACGCCCGGTGTCGCCGGAGAGCGCCTCCAGACTGTACATCGTCGCGAGCGCCGCCCGCAGTTCAGGTGTGTCGTGACGGGCGATGCCGCATTCCAGCCAGTCGGCGGTGCGGTATTGTCGAAGCGAGATGCCGTACTGGCTGTCGCGTCGTGCGGGAATCGTACCGTCGGGCAGCACGGTGCGGAACGGCGCGGCGAATCCAGCGTCGAACCGGCGCACGAGCTCACTCGGCAATTCCACGCCGGCGCGCTCCGCAAGTGTGACGGTGGTGAGCAGCCCGCGATGCGCGAAGAGGTGGTAGTTCTCACCCTCGTACCAGCTGCCGTCGGTGTGCAGCCCGGTGCGCAGCAGGGTACGCAGTGATTCGGCGGCACGATCGCGCATCGCGGTGTCGTCGAGCAACGTCGCGGCGGCAAGGCGGGCCGCGCAGTGCCACACTTCGCGATTGCTGCGACCTTCGTCGAACGAAGCGATCAGTCGGGCCGAGGGCTCGACCAGCTGCTCGCGCACCACACCACCGAGCGATCGCATCGCGTTGCCCGCCGCCACCTCGCGCAAGTCGAGTGCGACGCAGAGATGCAGCAGCCAGATCGACTCGAGGTAGGTGCTGAAGAAGGGACGCGTAGGGCCGAGCGCATTGTCGCGGTTCGGCCAGTCGAGATAGCGTGCGGCGTAGGTCGCGAGAATGTCGTCAGCCCGCTGCCCGGCGACATGATCGTCGACGACGAATGCGAGACTCGCCGCACGGGTGCACTGCTCGGCGGTCCAGAGATGGCCGTTCATCAGCCACCATTCG
>JBBQJI010000230.1:0-2576 GCA_038325765.1 Nannocystales bacterium | reverse complement strand
TAGCCGCCTGATCAGCGAGCGGTCGGCCTTCGCCGTGGCGCTCATCCACTCCATCGGGATTTCCGGGTCCGCCCTGTTCGCTGGCGGCGCCGCGCTCGGCCAGTTGTGGATGGACGCCCTGGGTTGCGACGATCCTCGGCGGCGTGCTCGGCGCCTGCCCTTCCGGGTGGTCGCGGGACCCACCATCGCGAGCGCGTCGGGCTGGCGGGAACTGCTGGCTGAAGGATCGATCCACCCGCTTCGCGAGCTCGAAACGAGGTTCCGACACAAGCTGAGTTCGAGGCGGCGGGACACGGACACACCTCGCGGGATTGGCACTTGATGTTGTGTCTTCCCGTGGATCACGGTCGAGGTCCACTCGCATGTCAGGAGGACTCCATGCGCTCGGTTCTCGGTTCTCGGTTCTCGGTTCTCGGTTCTCGGTTCTCGGTTCTCGGGTCTCGGTTGTGCTCGCGGTGGCAACGGCCGGCTGCTCAACCGACGGGGGTATGGTTCTCCATCTGATCCCGGATCACGACGCGACCGACGCGACCCGTATGGTGCGTTCGAGCGGACGCAGGGTCTCGGCGATGCCGCTCGCCGGCTTCCAAGGCCGCACGATCGAGGATCCCATCGTCGGATTTCGCTCGGCGCCGAGCTGGGTCGGTGTGCACGACGACGGCATCGTCTACGTCGAGTACCACCACAACAGCCGCGGGGATCGCGACGACGAAGCGCCCGTCGCCGGCGCGACGCGGCGCGTGTTGTTGCCCGGCGACTCGTTCACCTACGGGCAGGCGCTGCCGATCGAAGCGACGATCCAGGCGCGCATCGAAGCTCGCTCCGCGGGATCGGTCGACGCATACAGCCTCGGCGTGTCGGGCTTCGCGGCGATCCACTCGCTGCGCCGCTTCGAGCAGAGCGAGTGGTGGCGCAGTGACGACGTCGTCTATCTGTTCTTCAACAACGACGTCCACACCGCGTCGCGCCAGTGGGACTACATGCGCGTGCAGGACGGCTATTCGGTCGCGCGGCGGTGTCCCGACGGCACGCCGTACACCGACGAGGAATCCGCGCGCCAGCTCCGTGCTGCGCTCGCTGCCGATCCCGCGGGCCTGCGCGCGAAGTTCGACGCGTGGCTCGGGCTCGCGCGGATGCGGCGGATGGTCGTCGCGATGCTCGACCGCGAGATTCGTCTCACCGGCATGCCGACGTCCGCGATCGATCCGGCTGTCACCGACGAAGCGGTGCGCGATGCACTGGCGATGCGCGCCCACGCCGAGTCGATCGGCGCGCGCTTCCACCTCGTCGTGCTGCCCGCACCGATGGAAGGTGGCGTCCGCGAGTGGTCGCTCGCGACCGGCACGTTCGTCACGAAGGCACGCGCGGCGGGCCTCGAGCCCGTCGAGAATCTGCTGCAGCAGGTCGAGCCCGCGGACTACGTCGCGCACGACGGCCACTTCAGCGCGTCGGGTGCGGACAAGGCCGCGCAGCTCGTGCTCGAGCTCGTCAATCGGCAGTAGGTCGGCTTCACGCCGATCGCAGCCACGTGATGGCTGGCGTTGACATCACGCCCGGTCGGGTGAACGCTCTGTTCGAGCGTGAGCGTGAGTGTCGAGCGTGGTCTTGTCGTCGCAGTCGTCGCAGCGGCTGCCATCACGGTTGCGTGGGCGGCGTACTCGTTCACTCACCTCGATGCGCTCGTGTTCCGCGGTGAGGGCGAGTACGACGACTCCGGGACCGTGCGTGCGCTCGGGACGTGGGCAGTGCTGCCGGCCGCGCTCACGTGGTTGTGGTTGCTGCGGGTCGTGCGACGCTGGCCACGTGACAGCGAACGTGCAGCGTGGGTTCGCCCGCTGGCAAAGGCTACCCTCGTCACTCTACCGATCGTCGTGGCGGGGGCCGCCCTGCCGTTCACCGGCGTGTTCGACTGAATCAGATCACGTAGAACTCGCCCCAGAATACGGCGGCGTCGAACCCCGTTTCGAACGCGCCGCTGACGTCCGGCCAGTTGCCTTTGATGCGCTTCGCTCCGCCGACCGCCTCGTCGTCGACGGTGGAGTAGCCGACGTAATCCGCACCCCTCGTGATGTAGACGGTGCCATCCGGCCAGCGCACCATCGAGTCGAACCCGGACTCGAACGCGCTCGGGATGCCGACCCAGTTGCCCTTGATCGGCACTGGACCACGATCGACTTTATCGAGCGCCTTGTTGAATCGGACGTATTCGCTGCCCTTGGTCATGTAGTAGTTACCGTCGCCCCACTCGAGCGCGCTGTCGATGCCGCTCGCGAAATGGTCGGGCACGACTCGCCAATTGCCCTTGATCGGTTTGGGGCCAGTGTCGACCTCGTCTTCCCAGATGTTCCACCGCACATAGTCGGGCCCCTCGAAGAAGTAGACGAAGTCGTCGTCCCACCGTAACGCGGCGGACAGCCGCAGCTACGCGGTGGCTGTTCGTGGTTGCTCGGAGATCTAGGCGGCGATGCGCTGGCCTGCGGGTCGCATCGCGGCCGGACCGATGCCTGCGTGCTCGCCAGCGCGCGGATACCAGCCACGTCGGACTGCGACGTGCGACGCAGTCGCGCTGGTGCGTC
>JBBQJI010000229.1:0-2611 GCA_038325765.1 Nannocystales bacterium | reverse complement strand
CCGTTCGCGTGCACCGCGAACACTGGCGGCCGAAACCGGGGCTGCCACGGGTCGCCCTCCGCTTCGTCGACCATCCGAAACCAATCGCGCGCCCGAAACGGATCGTAGCCCGGCGGCGGGGACCAGAGTCCATAGATCACCCCGCGCCGGATCAACCCCGGCACCTTCGCGATCTCGCGTCCCCGCGGGGGAATCTCCCCGCTGCCCTCGTCCGTCTGTTGCTCTCCGCCCGGCACCAACTGCACGCTCACCACGGCCTCGTTCGTGTCGGGTAGCGAGGTCAAGGCGCTGAGATGGACGTTGCCGGAGGGCGTCGGCAGCCACTCGAAGTCCCAGTAGGTGATGCTGCCCTCGATGTCTTCCTCGGCGCCGATGTGCTCGCGATAGAATTCGCATCGTACTGGCCCGGGACCTTGCACGGCGCAGGCAGTCGCGTCACCACGTACGCAAGGGAACGCGGTGTTCGCCGGTGCGTCGTCGCCGTAAACCACCAAGGAGACACGACGGTCGTGTTGCGGAGCGTGGCTACGGTTGAACTCGCCACAGCCAGATCTCGCGGGGCCCAAGAAGCGTGATTTCGGGAGCGCAGACGCATACTGCGCATGAAAGGCGTCGAGCAGCGCATGTCGAAAATCCTCGTCCATGCTGTCTGCGTCGGCCAACGGTGCATAGAGTGGCGACCTCGGGCGTGACCGATGGAAGAACCCCGCATTGTAGTTCCGGCGAAACTCTCGCACGGCGGCCGCCGTCAGCGCCCCTGCATCTCCGTCAATGGCGCCGGGGTTGCAGCCGATGCTTCGGAGCAGACTCTGGAGCTCGACGACTCCCCAACCTTCTTCGGCAGCGACAGCGCAGAACAATTCGAAGTCTCCGCAGACCAGAGAGTACGCGATATCAGCACGCCGATCGGAGAGCAGCTTGTTCGCAGCTTCGCTGCCCACTTCATCGGTGTGCCCGAACACACCCAGCATGGCTTCCGGCGCTGCGGCCGCGGATTCTGCGGCGATCGTGACGAGGTCCGCGACACCCGCGGTCGGGCACGCGGAGCCGAAACCAAAGACCGCACCGAGAAAGCTGAGAGTGCGCTGCTTCGGCGGCGCCGCCACTACGACTCGGTAGTGGGTGTTCACGGCGGGTAACGCGGATGGGACCCCAGCCGGGGCACGACGCACCGAGATGTCCCCCGGGCTCGGCGAGAACCCCTCGATGCTCGGCTTTTTTCGCTGCTCCTCCGACGTCTCCAGCGAGGCGGGCCACCTGACCATTGTGGGTCCGGGCACCGCAATCCGCTTCGCCGTGAAGCGCCCGAGTCCGTCGAGCACGATTCGGTCACGCTGACCATCGCAGTGGATCAGCGTGAGTTCGAGTCCTGAGAACGCGACTCCGCGGTAGTCCAGGACCTCGATCGACACCCATCCGAGTTCCTCGACGGGCTCCTCACTCAGTGAGGACAGCGGCACCGCGTTCGCCCACGGGTCGACGATCGCGTCGCGATCGAAAAGCGGCATGCCGATTGGGCCCCGTGGCAGCGCGAGGGGGACGAGCTGGCGCCGTTCGATGCGTTCGCCGAACCAGGCCGCGACGGCTTCATCGTCGTATAGATCTCCGAAATAGCCGCCGCGGTCCGCCCACGATCGGAGCTCTGTGCCTCCGATGCCCTCTCGCAGCGCGGTCAAGAGCGCTTGTTTCGCCGTCGCCGAACTCCACCACTGGAGGTCGTCCGGCTTGACGAGCAGGACCTCGCGGCCGGTGCGGAGCTTCATGCGTGGGTGTCCGAAGGTCATCGTCGCCGCCTGGCGTCGGGTCGATCGTTCAGCGCAAGGTCGGCGCCGGCAACATCGGCGGCGCTCGAAGTCTCGGCGTCGCTCACGGAGATGGTGCTGGTCGGCGTCGTGGTGCTCGCGCCCGAGTAGTCCGTGCTCTCGGCAGTGAGCGTGCTCGCTTCGCTGTTCGACACGCTCGAGCCCTCGGCTCCTCTCGAGGTGTCGTCCTCGTCGGCGCGGTAGGGATTGGGGGCGCACGCGAGCAGGAAGGCTGCGGCGGCGAGGTGGGGGATGCGGTACTTCATGGCACATCCGCGCCGGCGACGTCCGGGGTGCCGTTGTCGGTGGGGCGGAGGTCGCCTTCGATGTCGGTGGGTGGGTCGCCGAGTTGCCACTGCGCGGCGGTGAGGATGGCGGCGGGTGCCATGCCGCTCAGAAGGAAGTTGCCGGCGGCGTAGCCACCCGGCACGAACCAATTGATGTTCATGTCGTCGAGCTCGGCCTCGGTCAGGCTGTTCTCGAGGCTGTCGGTCGTGCAGTCGAGCTCCGGGTCGCCGGTGCGGGCGAGCAGCAGCGAGTTGCGGACGTGCACCGTCGCGCCGGCGTTGCAGCGCAGGGCGGCCGCGGTGCCGAAACCGCCGCCGAGGGTGCTAAAGAGGATGTCGACGCTCGCCCCGGTCGCCTCCAGGGCGGCGACGTCGTTCACGTCGCCGCCCACGAAGCAGTTCCGCAGGTGCCCGTCGGCGCCCGCGGCCAGTACGATGCCACCGCCTGCGTTGCCGACGACTCGGGTGCGGTCGAGGTAGAGCGACGCCGCGTTGGCGGTGATGCCCGGGAAGGCGCCGGCG
>JBBQJI010000228.1:0-2667 GCA_038325765.1 Nannocystales bacterium | reverse complement strand
GGCCGTTCCCTTCCAGAAACACATCGCATGGAACGGTCGGTCCTCGCGCTTTGCGCTGGTGATCTCGACACGATGGATCGCGCCGTCACGCACCCCGATCGTGAGGTCGAGCCGGCGGTACTCGACCTCGAGCCCCGTCTTGCTGCTCCGCGCGCGCGTTCGCGGCACGTTGCCCTTGTTCCAGTCGGGGCCGTGATCTCGCGCGGCATCTGGAAGTGCGGGGCCAGGGCTCAGTTCGTCGGGGTGAGGATCGAGCCGCAACGTCCACTCGCCGTCGGCCAGCGCAGCGAACCGCACGATGCCATGACGGTCCGTCTGTGCCCTCCGCTCGGCACCGGGAGCGACCGTGAGCGTCGCCTCGGAGACCGTGAGGTGCGTGGTGCCGCGGTCCCATCCCGCCTTCGTCTCCGACTTGTCGCCGGACTGGTCCGCGACGGGCGTGGGCGCCGTGCCGTCATCCAGTTCAGCCAGCCTGCGGAACTCGCAATAGACCCGGACTTCGAGCAGCGGATCCGGGCGCCGAAGCACGGCCTTGTGATGTTCGGGCGCGCCCTCGAGCCCCGCCTGCACCATGCCCACGGTCGCTGTGCTCGCGACCAACGCTTGCCCGAGCAGTCCGCGCGGGATGTGCAGTTCGTCGCCTTCCCTGAGGGCGTGGTGCGAGCCACGCTGGCGGAACAGCGATGCGTTCTCTGGAACGTCGGCGATCGTCTGCCATGCCACGAACCCATACTGCTCCGCGATCGATAGCAGCGTCTCACTCGCACGGACGATGTGCACCTTGGTCATCTACCCCGCCTCCTCTTCGTCCCAGTCGTCGGCCGCCGGCATGGCGCCATCATCGAGTTCATCGTCGTCGTGACCGAGATCGAGGTCGAGGTCGAGGTCGTGGTCGTGGTAATCCCCGGGGTCGTCGTCTTCGATCTCGTCGAGGTCGGACGGCTGCGCACCGGCCGCCTCCGGATCCCGTTCAGGGAGCGGACGCGGACCGACTGGCGTCCCGCCCCACTCACGCGCGTCGAGGTCGGGGTACACGAGCTTGCAGATCCCGACCGGGACGCCAGCGATCCGCACGAAGCCGTGGCCGTCGAGCCGTCCCTCGATCATGGTGCCGTCCGGTAGCGTCAGCTCGTAGCGTTGACCGGGCACCGGTTGATCGAGCTCGTCGACGAGCTGGCTGACGAACTCACCGAGGGCTTCGCCGCCGCGCGGCACGTACACTCCGACGCGTCGGAACACCCGTGATGCGCCGTAGAGACGCTCGACGTCGAGGGGGTTTCCAAGGTGGGCGACGTCCGTCGCCTGGACCAGAACGATGTCGACGCGGCGGTTGCCCGCGCTCGCGAAGCCGTCGCGGTCCGGCGCCTCTTTCGGGAAGCGCTCACTGCATCCGACCGTGGCTGGTTCGACGAACCGCAGCTCCGCGCATCTCGCTTCTAGAGCGCCGGCGTCGAATCCCATCGTCTGCCCGAGCGCCCGTCGGTAGAGATCGAACACCGCAGCCCAATCCGCGGGGTTCTGCTTGACGTGGCGTTCCAGCACGATCCCAGTCTCGGCGGTGTAGCGCGCTCGGAAGCGATCGCGTGCGGCTCGCGACGCCTGATCGAAGTCGTCGTCCACCTTCCCCGGGTCGCAGTCCCAGCCGAACGTGCGCGCGACGAATCGGTAGGCCGACTCGAAGTCGCCGACGGTGTAGTGGGCTTGGCAGTGCGCCGCCCACTCGTCGCGGCGACCGGCCACGAATAGCTGCACGTTCGTCGCGCGCTCGAGGGACAGCGACTCGTTGTCGGCGCTGCTGCCGACTGTGTCCGCATGGCCCATCACTGCGATGCAGAGGCTCGGGTCCGCGAAGGCGAGGGCAAGGGCCGCAGCGACGCTGCCGAGCCCGCCGGCTCCAGGCGCTGCCTCATCACCCTGAACCCGAGCGTCCGGCCGCAGAATCCGGCCGTCACTCTCGAACCCCACGTCCGACATCTCGACGATGCGCGCCGTCGGCCGCGTCACCGCAAGGCGATGGGACCGCCCGGTCGCGAGCGACACGGCCGTTGGCCGGTCGTGGGGCATCAAGGCGTCGAAGGACGCTAGCTCTCCGTGGCCGACAGCGGGAGCCGAGAGTCTCATGGGCGCGTCGAGCCAGACGTCGCATGCGCCGGCGACGGCGATCGGGTCGATGCGGATTCGCGCGGGCTTCCCAAGCGGATGCATCTGGGTCTCGCCGTCGGGAAGCCGGACGCAGAGGCGCGCGCCTTCGACGACAAGCCCGGCCTCGCCCGCCACATCGACCTCGATCCACGTCGGACGTGTCGCCTCGTCCCTATCGTGAACGGGCTGAGCCGATGGTGGCGAGACATCATCCGATGCCTCGTCCCGCGGCGGGTAGACGTCACGAAGGTAGGGGATGTCGTCCCACGGGATCTCCGGAGCGCCGTTGAAGATCGGTCGCAACCTCGCGAAGGGGTGTGGGACACGGACAGCGACGAGAGCCCCTCGATCGAACTTCTCGGCGAGGAAGTCGAGCACGCGGGCGGGGTCCTCCGACCCGCAGAAGAGGGAGTCCGCGAGACGAAGGAGCGCGATGCGGGGAAACGCCTCGGCCATCGCCTCGCCGAGCAGCGCCCGTGCTCGCTCACCGCGCCACTGCTCGACGTCGGTTGCCGGCACGAGTAA
>JBBQJI010000227.1:0-2688 GCA_038325765.1 Nannocystales bacterium | reverse complement strand
GCCGCACTGCGGGACGTTGACTCCGCCATCAGCGCGGCGGAGGAAGTCGCCTGACTCATACGGCTGGAGCAGCACGATCAGATCGTGCGGCGGCGGTTCGTGCAGCAGTGGTCGTATCACCACGGGTTCTTCGACGCCACGGAGCGGGAGTTCCGGGGGTTTGCGCGGGTGGAGCGGTGGGACACGGAATCGTACGAGGACTTCGTGGGGCCGGGGTTGTTCGAGCTCGGGTTGTTCGATGCCGTGGAGCCGCAGCTGCACCAGCCGCCGGTGCATACGCGGTCGTGGTTTCACACGGGGGCGTACTTCGGGGCGCAGGGGTTCGCGGAGCGGCTGCGCGCGGAGTTCTGGGCGGGGGATGCGGAGGCGTGGGGGTTGCCGGAGACGGTGCTGGAGGAGGTGCTGGATCCGGAGGAGTGCCGCGAGGCGGTGCGGGCGTTGCGGGGGAGGATGCTGCGCGAGGAGGTGTATGGGCTCGATGGATCGCCGCAGGCGGCGGTGCCGTACGCGGTGACGCAGCAGAACTTCGGCGTGCGGCGGGTGCAGGCGCGTGGGGCGAGCAAGTACGGGGTGTTTGTCGTGCACGAGCGCGAGGCGCTCTCGTTTGCGTACGATCGGGTCGCCGAGGATCCGCGGGTGAGTCACTCGCTGGTGCTCGATGTGGATCGGTACGGGCAGGTGACGCGGACGGTGAGCGTCGGGTATCCGCGGAGGGTGGTGCCGGTGGGGCTGCCCGAGCAGGGGGTGCGGACCGTGGTGGTCGCGGAGGCGAATTTCGCGGCGATCGATGATCCTGTCGTTGCGCCGGACGTGCTGCGGATCGGGGTGCCGGTCGCGTCGCGGAGCTACGAGGTGCTGGGGTTGGCCGGCGGTGCGCCGCTGGGGATCGCCGGGTTGCGGGCGGCGCTCACGGGCGCGGCGGTCGAGCCGCCGGAGTTCGTGCTCGCCGAAGGTGCGGTGCACCTTCGGCTGCTTGGGGCGGAGCGGACGTCCTACTACGCAGATGATCTATCCGCGCCGCTTCCGTGGGGCGAGTGCGGCGCGCGGGCGTTGGTGTTCGAGCAGCAGGCCGCCGCGATGAGCGACGGGCAGGTGGCCGTGGTGTACGGCGCCGTGCTCGACGCGGCCGTGCTCAGCGAGGCTGGGTATGTCGCGGACGAGGGGCTGTGGTGGGCGCGGTCGATGCGGCAGGTGTTCGATCCGGCGCGGTTCTTCGTGCCGATCGAGGTGCGCGATCCGTTCGGGAATCCGCCGGCGCAGGTGAGCTACGACGCGGACGTGCTGTTCGCGACGTCGGTCACCGACGCGGTCGGGAACGTTACGTCGGCCGAGTACGACTACCGGGTGCTCGCGCCTCGGCTGGTCACCGACGCGAAAGGCACGCGCGGCGGCGTCGTGTTCGACGTCCGCGGGATGGTGGTCGCGACCTACGTCGCCGGCCGGCCGGGGTCGGGACTCGGCGACAGCCCGGACGATCCGACGAGCACGATGGCGTACGACCTGTTCGCGTGGCGCGACCGCGGCGAGCCGAACTTCGTGCACACGCGGACGCGGGAGCGGCATGGGGATCCGAGCACGCGGTGGCTCGAGCAGTGGATCTACAGCGACGGGAGCGGGCAGGAAATCCTGCGCAAGGCGAGCGCGGAGCCGGGGGATGCGCCGCTCCGAGACGCGGACGGTGCGCTGGTGCTGGATCCGCAAGGCGTCCCGGTACTGGGTCCCGCCGATCCGCGGTACGTCGGCACCGGGCGCACGGTGCTCGACAACAAGGGCCAGGTGGTGAAGCAGTACGAGCCGTACTTCTCGCGCACGGCCGGGTACGAGGCCGAGGTCGAGCTGCGCGAGCACGGGGTCACGGCGATCGTGCACTACGACGTCGCGGGTCGCGTGGTGCGGACGGAGCTTCCGAACGGGACGTTCTCGCGGAATGAGCACGGCGGGTGGGTGCAGCGGGCGTGGGATCCGAACGACACGGTGTTGGAGAGCGAGTGGTTCGCGGCGCGGGCGGGCGGTGCGATGGGGGCGGCGGAGCAGCGCGCGGCGGTGTTGACCGCGGCGCATGCGGACACGCCGACGACGGTGCGGCTCGATGCGCTCGGGCGGACGGTCGTGATCGAGGAGCATGCCGGCTTCGCGGATGATCCCGCGGTGCCGGTGATCCACGCCACGCGACTGGTGCTCGACGTGGTCGGCAACACCGAGGCGGTGATCGACGCGCGGGGGAACACGGCGGAATCGCGGGTGTTCGGGATGCTCGGGCAGGTGCTGCGGACGGACTCGGAGGATGCCGGGTGGCGGGTCCTGCTGAGTGATGTGCTCGGGTCTCCGCTACGGAGCTGGAACGCGCGGGAGTTCGTGGCGCGGGTGCAGTACGACGCGCTGCGTCGCCCTACGCACCAGTTCGTGACGCCGGCAGGCGGGAGCGAGATCGTGGTGACGCGGACGGTGTACGGCGAGCAGGTCGCCGAGCCAGAGCGGACCGACGCGAACCTGCGTGGGCGGGTGTTCCGCGTCTACGACGGCGCCGGGGTGAGTACGAACCTCGCGTACGACTTCGAGGGCAACCTGACGGCGCAAGAGCGGCGGCTCGCGCGGGCGTACGAGACCACGCAGGACTGGTCGGCGCTCGACGCCGCGGTGTCGCCGACGGCGGAGGCCATCGCGACCCTCGCCGAACCCGCCCTCGAA
>JBBQJI010000226.1:0-2724 GCA_038325765.1 Nannocystales bacterium | reverse complement strand
GAAGTTGAACGCGACCCGCGGCGCGCCGTGGGCGGGCACCGGGAAGCTCGCATAGACCCCGCCCGTGCCGGGGGAGAAGGGCCACCACAGTCCACCACCGACGGGCTGCCACTGCGCGGCGACGGGCGTGCCGTCGGGCAGATCGTGGATGAACAGGCGCATCGAGGTCGGCGGGGGCGCGGCGAACTCGTCGGTGACGACGCCGATGTTGACACCTTCCACGCCGAGCACGAGCTTGCCCACGCCGTTGATGGCGGAGGTGACCTCGACGACGCGTTGGTTCTGGACGGTGATGTCGGGCATGGAGTGGTTCAGGGTGCGGGTGGGGTCGCTCCGGCAGCGGGCGATGCAGACGGCGGATCGGACGCGAGCGCATCGAGCTGCCTCCGCAACATCATCGCACTGTCCCCGCCGACTGCAGCCACTGCGTTGCGCGCAATCGCCAGCGCCTCCGACCACCGCACTCGCGCGGGATTGCGCCGTGCCAGACGCACGCGCTCGAGCGAGCGCAGCGCGGCCTCGGGAGGCTCGGCGACGTCGGCACCCAGGGCCTCGGCGCGATCGAGTGCGTCCAGCGCAGCCCCGTCGGATCCCGCCGCGCGCAGCGCCGACGCGTGCACACGATGGGCGAACGCCATGAGGCCCGCATCGAGCCCGCCTGCGCCCTCGAGGATCGCGACCGCATCGGCGATGTCGGCGACCGCCACCGCGCCGTCGCCCGCCTCGACCATCGCCTCGCCGAGGTTGAGCTGGATGAGGGCGGTCTCGGGGTGCGCAGCGCCGAAGGATTGCTCGGTGATCGACAGCGCCGCTCGGTAGGCAGTGATCGCCTCTGCCGGTGCCCCCTGCAACACCGCGACCGCACCGATGCCCAGGTGCGCGAGCCCGAGGTCGGGGTGGCCGGGCTGCGCACTCGCGGTGCGGATGGCGAGGACGCGCTCGGCGTGCTCGCGCGCCGCCGCGAGCGTTCCGTACTGCATCTCCCACTGCTGCAACGCGGCGTGCACGAGCGCAAGGTCGGGATGGTCGGGATGGTCGGGACGATCGGGATGATCGGGATGATCGGGATGATCGGGCCCGCGGGATCGCGTCCACACCTCGTGCGCTCGCATCAGCGCCGCAAAGGCGGCCTCTGCCCGATCGCGACGGAGCTCGAGCTTGCCCAGGTTGTAGTCGACCGTGGCCAGGATCGGCGCCGACTCACCGGCGTAGGCCACCCGCGCTGCGCGAGCCCGCAGGTGCAGCGCCACCGCGCCATCGAGGTTGCCCGCGGCCTCTTCGATGTCGGCGGCGCCGTCCATCACCGCCCACCGCTGCGGCGTCAGCCCAACGCCCGGCGGCAGCGCAGCGACCAACGGTTCGAGTTGCCGTCGCGCGCCTGCGATGTCGCCCTCGAGCGCAGCGAGCTGAGCGCGACGCAGCTGCAGCGTCTCCGTAGGCCGCCCGATGCGCGCTGCGCTCGCATCGGCGCGGCGCAGATGCTCGCGCGCCGCCTCGGCGTCGAACCGCTCGCGGATCGCCACCCGCAAGACGGCCGCCCAGGCGTCGGCAGCGACCGCGTCGTGACGCGACGCTTCGGCGAGATCCGCGGCCTCGAGCAATCGCGCGTGGGCGCGCTCGGGATCGCCCAGCGCACTGGCGAGCTCGCCCTCGAAGAGCGCGACCTCGGCGATCAGCGGCGTGTGCCCGGTCGCCTCGGCGAGTGCCCGCAGGCCCACCGCGCTCCCCGAGATGCGCCCGGCATCGCCCAGCACGACACCGGTCATCGCAGCATCGACCGCGCGTCGCACCTGCGCGACCGCGTCGGCGCGGACCGGATCGTCCGGCAACGGTGGCGACCAGGACGCGGCGGCATCGCACGCGGTCACCGGGGGCTCGCGGTCGATCGCCAGCATCACCGCCGCGGTGGCCCCATCGGCGAGCAGCGCCTCGGTGATCGCGTCGACGCGGGCATCGGCGCGGTCGAGGCACGCCCCCACGCGGGCCTCGTCGGCGACCGCTTCGCCCGCCAGACAGCTCGCGCGCCGGTGCTCGGCGAGGGCCACCGTCCTGGCCGCCAGCGCATCGACGACCGTATCGGCGCCAGACCGTCCGCGCGCCTCGCCGGCACGGTCGAGTCGCGCGCGGGCAGCCGAACCGTCGGGCCCGAGCGCAGCGCACACGTCGGGGTCGGCGCGCGCGGCTAGCCACGGCACGGCGAGCACGGCCGCGCCGACGACCGCGATCGCAACGCCGCGTCGACGCCAGCGACCGTCCGTGGCAAGGACGCCACCGATGGCGTCGACCAACGCCTCCATGTCGGGCCAGCGGCGGCTCGGATCGACTTCGAGCCCGCGCTGCAGCGCCAGCCACACCTCCGGCGGCACGTCGCTCCCGGTCGGCGGCGCCGGTGTCCCGCGGCGATGGGATTCGATCAGCACCGCCAAGCTACCGCTCAGAAACGGCCGCTGCCCCGCCAGCGCCTCCCAGGCCATCACGCAGAACGCGAACTGGTCGCAGCGGGCGTCGATCACCTGGTGACGAAGCTGCTCGGGCGCCATGTACACCGGCGTGCCGACCATCGCACCGGTCGCCGTCAGCCGCGACTGCACCACCCACTCCGGGCTGATCATCGCGTTCGGGCTGAGCAACGATGCGTCGCGATCCGGGCCCGACGCCGGGGTCTCGGCGCCGAGCCCACCGGGGCGCGAGAGACCGAAATCGACCACGCGGACGCGCACGCCC
>JBBQJI010000225.1:0-2770 GCA_038325765.1 Nannocystales bacterium | reverse complement strand
GGGAGTGCAGATGGACCGTGCTCGGCGCAGCAGGGTGGCCTCGGCATGTTCCAGTTCGACGCAGGCACCTACGCGCAGACCGTCGCGCAGTACGGCGCCGACATCGTCACGATCGAGGGCAACGTGGATGCGGTCGTGCCGTTCCTCGTCGAGCGTGCGATCCAGTCGGTCGAGGGCATCGACAACGAAGCCGACGCGCTCGCGTGGATGAACGCGATCGAGATCCGCAACGGCGATGCCGAGTACGAGTCGTGGCTCTACTTCGTGGCGTGGCGCTACAACGGCTGCAAGGGCTGCACGTCGCAGATCAACAAGTACCGGAACGGCACCAACAAGCTGCGCGACGAGTTCGGCGCCGAGTTCTGGGTCATCACGCCGATGCCAGCGGAGCCAGACCCGACGGATCCGGGCGAGCCGGCGCCGACCGATCCGACCGATCCGACCGATCCGGGCGAGCCGCGCAACGGCGACGGCGTGGATGACGTCGGCGGCTGTGCGACTACCGGCGGTGACAGCGGGCTCGTGATCATGCTCGGCGTCATCGGGCTCGCCGGTCGGCGCCGCCGTCGCCGCGCCTAGGCTCGCTCAGGGGCGCGGGGGCCGCTGCGCACAGGCCGCGTCGAACTGGGCCTCGAGCCCGGGATGCACGCCGCGTACGCGGTCGACGACCGACTTCGCCCAGTCGAAGTACTGCTGTTGTCGTTCCTCGCCATGGGCAACTTCGACTACGACCGGGACCGCCTCGACATCAGCCAGGGCTGGGCCGCCGCGCCCACCGCCGACCAGGTGTTCGACCCCGCGCCCGACATGGCGGCGCAGGGCCAGTTCTACGTCCGTCGCGCGCTATGACCACGCCGACGATCGCGCTCGTCCTGATCGCGCTCGCGGGGTGCGCCGATCCGCCCGCCGCGCCCGGGTATGCGTGGGCCCTGCCCGCCGGCCTCGCGCCGCCGCCGGTCCCGGCGGACAACCCGATGAGCGCGGCCAAGGTCGAGCTCGGGCGCCACCTGTTCCACGACGCCCGGCTATCGGGCAACGGCACCCAGGCGTGCGCGAGCTGCCACCTGCAGGCGCACGCGTTCGCCGAGCCGCGCGCGACCTCGGTCGGCTCGACGGACGCGCCCGGGCGCCGCAACGCGATGGGGCTGGCCAACGTCGCCTACCGCGCGAGCCTGACCTGGGCCGATCACACCATGACCCTCCTCGAGCACCACGCGCGCGTGCCGATGTTCGGTGACGCCCCCGTCGAGCTCGGCCTGACGGACGAGGCAGCGCTGGTCGCCCGGCTGCTGGCCGAGCCCGTGTACGAGGTGCTGTTCGCCGAGGCGTTCCCCGCCGACGCGTCGCCGATCACGGTGGCCCGCGTCACCGATGCGCTCGCGAGCTTCCAGCGGACGATGGTGGCGGGCGCGAGCCGGTTCGATCGGTTGATCGCCGGCGACACCGCGGCGCTGACCACCGCCGAGCAGCGCGGGTTCGCGCGGTTCAGCTCGCCGGCGCTCGGCTGCACGAGCTGCCACGCCGGGTTCGACTACACGACGCCTGGCGCGCAGTTCTTCAACACCGGGCTTTACGACACCGACGGCGCGGGCGCCTACCCCGCCACCGACAAGGGCCTCGCCGAGGTCACCGGTGACCCCGCCCACGTCGGCCGGTTCCGCGTGCCCTCGCTGCGCAACGTGGCGGTCACCGCCCCGTACATGCACGACGGCAGCGTCGCGACGCTGGCCGAGGTGCTCGACATCTACGCGCGCGGCGGGCGGCTGATCGTCGAGGGCATCCACGCCGGTGATGGCGCCGAGAGCCCGCTCAAGAGCCCGCACGTGCGCACGTGCGCGCGTTCGCGCTGACCGCGGCCGACCGCGCGGATGTAATGGCGTTCCTCGGCGCCCTCACCGACGATGCGCTGCTCACCGACCCGGCGCTCGGCGATCCGTGGCCCGCCCGCCCGTAGCTCAACCGGTCACAGGCAGGCCCCGGCCTCGCAGGCACCGCCCGCGCAGTCCAGATCACTCCTGCACACCTGGCCCCGCGCGCACCCCGCGCAGTTCCAGCCGCAATCGACATCGGTCTCGAACCCGCTCTGCACGCCATCGCTGCAGCTCGGCGCGGCGCACACGCCTGCGGTGCACGCGTTCGACTGGCAGTCCGCGGGCGCCGCGCAGCCCTCCCCACCCGCGCACGTCCGGCACCCGCCGCCGCAGTCGATCGCGGTCTCGTCGCCGTTGCGGACCCGGTCGAAGCACGACGGTGCGGGCGCGGGATCCACGCACGTCCCCGCCGCGCACGGCGACAAGTGGACGCGGATCGCGGCCGTCAGCCGCGGCTGCTCGCGGCCATCGACCCGCAGCTGCACGTCGGGCTCGATCACCGAGTTGACCAGCGAGCTGGTCCCGATCTCCTCGAGGCTGACGTCTCCGTCGCGATCGCGATCGAACAGCGCCGCCGCGTCGGGGTGGCCCTGCGGATCGGCGAGCATCATCGCGCGTACCCCGCGCGAGGTCTCGGCCCGGATCTCGTCGCCCACGCCGCCGCGCAGAGTGTGAGCGAGCGGACACTGCGCGGCCCAATCGAGCCTGCGGGCGAGCCTCATCGCCGACGGGGGCGGTGTGCGCGTGCTCGCGGGTGGTGCGGTCGGCGAGGGAATCACGCGGGAACGCCACACATGGGCGGAGGACAAAACGCCGTGGAACCGCGTGGGGTGACTGCGGCGCGGCGGGATCAGGGTCGCGAGCCGTCGGCACCACGTGGCGCCGTCGGTGACCCACGA
>JBBQJI010000224.1:0-2773 GCA_038325765.1 Nannocystales bacterium | reverse complement strand
CAGCCACTGCGAGAAGTCGCACGCGACGTGGACTTCGACGGTGCGCGCCGCGAGCCGCGTGATCACATCGACGTCGAAGGCCGCGTCGTACGTCCGCGAGAGCTCGAGGCTGTCCCACCATGGCCGCGCCCAGTTGACGTTCCAATAGGGCTTGGTCGGCCGCCGCACGTCGAGCGCGACCGAGTCGACCGCGTAGCGAAAGCCGAAGCGGACCTCGACCACGATCGCGAGCTTGCCGCCCCTCAGCCGGGCGGTGTCGATCACGCCCTGCTGGTCGGTGCCGTTCCACGACCACGTGTACCGTCCCGGAGTCGACGCCGACTGCGTGACCTCTTCCGAGTAGATCATCGATCGTCCGGAGTTGACCATCACCGTCACCTTGGACGCCCGGGCCACGTTCTCACTGCGCCATTCGAACCATGCGGACAGCGGGCGCTGCCCCTCGGCGAGCACCGGTGGGAGGTACTGCGGGCCGTCGAAGCCGACGTCGATCTCGACGCGGTCCGAAACCTCCATCGGCGAATTCGACCACTTGAACACGTCCCAGATGGCCTTCGGGATATGGGCCGGGGGCTCGGTGCGCAGCAAGAGGCCGCAGAGCATGCTGGCGTACCGGATCGCCGCATGGGCGGCGAGCATCCAGTCGACGAGGTCGCTGCCGAACACGGTGTTGCGGGACTCGTCCAGTGGCTCGATGCGCGGCGCGTACGGGATGATCTCCGCGTCGAGCCGATGCAACTGTTCGCGCCCGAAGTGGAGGTACGTCTGCAAGTGGAACCCGACGAGGTCTCCGGGCGCTGCTTCGATCGCCACGTCGATCCACGGCCGGGCGAGCACGGCGGACCCGGCGAGGGTGCCCACCAGCGACTCCCACACGGTGTAGTCGGACGCCGGGAACCTGGGGACGAGGTCCGCCTCGTGTACGTGCCGGAAGTAGCGCGGAAGCGCGTCGGCATACGCCTTTGCGAACACGTCGTCGCCGACGCGGGGTTGCCCGAAGGTGTACAGCGCGAGCTCGCGCCCGGGCCGCTGCGTGGTGATCTGAGAAGCGAACAGCAGGGCGAGTGCGCCGCCGAGGCTGTGGCCCGTGACGAAGACCGGCAGCCCGGGGTGGCCGTCGAGGACCTCGAACAATTGGGCGAGCAGCGCGTCGGGCAACGCCTGTTGGAAGCCTTCGTGGACCTTGCCGTAGCCGGTGCGTTCGTCCTCGTGTGGGATGTGTGAGTCCGTCAAGATGTCGTCGCGCGTAACCCGAAAGGACTCGGTGCCGCGAAACGCGACGATGATGTGCTGCTCACAGTGGGTGACGAACACGGACGTGCCGGCGTCTGTGGTGAGCACCTCCAGCGGCGCATAGTCTCGCGCGCAGGGCACGTACAAGCCGCGGAGGCTGAACCGGGTCCCTACTTCGAGATCCACCACTTCCCGGGCGGCGATGCGGAAGAGGCCGGTGTGGCGGGCCGCGGCGATCGAGTCGAACCAGGACTGGACATCGTCGTCGTAGGCGGCCTCGGCGAGCAGGGCCATGTTGTAGGCGGTGTGCTGACCCCGCGGATCGAGCTCGAGCGCGAACGCCAGGTGCAGGGCTGCGTGGAGATCATGGAGCTGCTCGCGGATGCCATCCGCGTCGAGGTAGGCGTCCCACACCGCCTCGCGGTCCTCGGCGAGGCTCTCGTACAGGTCGAGGTCGTCCAGGCGATCCATCGCCTCGATTTCGGCGTGCAGGGTGAGGTACTGCTGGTAGATGTCCGAGGCGGGGAACAGATCGTGGATGCGTGGCTCGGTGCCGCCGGCGTCGAGGTAGTCTTGCCAGGCCGCATCACGGGCCGCGACCCTCGCGTCGAACCGCTGCGGGTCGCTGCCACGGAGCATCGCGTGTACGGCGACGGCCTGGGCCACGTAGATCGCGTAGAGCACGGCGAGGTCGGGCTCGTCTGCGGGCGGCGTTGGCTCCTCGGGCTCCTCGGCGGGCAGCGGCGGATGCACGCACGGTGCGGCGGTGACCCGGCGGGTGATCACGCGATGGCCGGGCTCGCCGAGCAGCGACTCCCCGGGGGTGTCCTCGCCCACGAGCACGGGACCACAGTGCTCGGGCAGCAACCACACCTCGACGCGCTGTCCGCCCTTGGCGTCGTAGTCGCGCGCACGGATCGACGCTGGGATCCAACGCCGCCCGCAGCCGACGTGGCCGCTGCCCGCGAACGGCAGCGCCGCCAGGTCGGCCGCGCACGAGCGCCACGATCGACCGAGCCGCCGGCCGAGCTCGTACGAAACCAGCGATCCGAACGCGAGCCAGTCGCCGCGACCAGGCGCGGCGCCCAGATCGGTGAAGGGAGGACCGAAGCCATCGTCGCCGTAGTTGCTACGGAACGCCCGCAGGGCGGCCTGGGTGAGCTCGCCGAGGCCACCGTCGACCGGTCCAGGCTTGCAGTCGTAGCCCAGCGCATGGTCGACCCACCACAGCACGTGTTGGAGCTCGGAGATCCGCGCGCCGCTGCACGCGTCGGCCCAGGCGGCCGGGCCTTGCAGCAGCGCGTGGACGTTGCGCGCCCGCGCGGCCGAGCGCCGCTCGCTCGCGGGGCTGCCGTGCCCCGCGTGCCCGAGCACGGCGACGCGGTGCGGCGGGCTGCTCTCGAGGAGTGCGACGAGCAGCGGGATGGCGCCCTCGGGCAGCAAGATCGTGCCGCGCGCATGAAAGCTCGGCTCCACCGCCGCGAGCCGCAGCACCGAGACGTCGAGCGGCGGCACCACGAACCGTACCGGGCGCCCCACG
>JBBQJI010000223.1:0-2795 GCA_038325765.1 Nannocystales bacterium | reverse complement strand
TCGCGCAGCCGGCCTGCGGCGCGCCGGTGGCCTACCGTCGCCTCTACGACGGCGCGGGCTTCCTGAGCGATGGCTGGAAAGTTGCGTGCTTGATGGGGCGCGACCCAGCCGACACGTTCCACCTCTTCTCCGCGCTCCCTGGCGCGCTCGAGCTGCTGCCGTACGACCAGGGCAAGAACGACGGACGCGGACGCGCGGTCGGTGAGTGGCTGATGTACCGCAGGACCGACCTGGACCAGCACACGTATACCGGTTGGACCGGCATCGCGACCTCACTGGGGGCCTACAAGAGTCCGATGTATCCGCCGTCGATCGCCCCGAACTTGCACCTGCGTGACCCACCACCCAAGGGCCTCACGCGCGAGGAGCAGGACATGTACGTCAACGCGCGGAACGAGGCCAAGTCTCTGCTGAAGGGGACGAGCAACTTCGTCACGAAGCTCGGTGTATCGTCGAGCGCCAACACCTGGTCACTCGCCTCGACCGGCATCACCACCGACACAGCAGTGTGCTTCGAGCTGGGCGCCGCGGCGCTCGCGGGCGGCGCGACGATCGACCTCGACGCCGGGCGCACCGACGACGGCGACGGCACGGTCCCGGTGTGGAGCGCGTTCGGGCTCGCCGCCGCGCGCGGCGACGAGCCCCTCGACGAGGCCTCCGATCCCGAGACCACCTTCAAGTTCCTCGGCTCTGGGATCGCCCACGACACGTTCTGCGACGACGCGCACGTGCGCGAGCTGGTCGTGCGGATCATCGAGACGATGATGATGGTGCCGCTGCACGGCGTGATCGAGAGCCGCGGGCCCGAGCTGCTCACACGGCGCATCAAGGCGCTCGCGGGCGACCGAGCAGCCGAGATGGAGATCCGTGTCGCGAAGTGGTTCCGGGAGGCCCGCGGCGCCCACGTGTTCTTCAACGACAACCCGGACACCCACAAGACCCCCGATCTCACCGTCGACGGTCACCTGGTCGAGGTCAAACTCCTCGAGGGCGCGGTGGAGCACATCGTCAAGGAGGCCACCAAGGGTCTGCAGCAGGTCGCACCCAGCGGCGCCGACGGCATCGTGGTGCTCGTCCGTGGCGCGCACGCGCGGGAGCACATCTCGGAGTATCACAAGGTCGCCGACGAGCTCACCGCGAAGCCCGGCTCGCCGACGATCCTGGTCCTCGAGGAGAACGAACTGCCGCCGCTGTTCGAGATGCCACGCCCACCGCGCCCCCGAGGCGACGAGAACTGACATGGCGAAGACGCGACTGGTCGAGCACTTGGTCCGCGCCGGCGAGTGCGTTGCAAGCATCGCCGCGAGCGCCCGCACGTCGCTGGAGGCACTGTGGACCCTGCCCGAGAACGCCGAGCTGCGACAGACGCGAGACGACCCGTACGTACTCGCGCCCGGTGATCGTGTGCAGGTCCCGGTCGCCGAGGGCCAACGCCACACGTTGGCTACGGGCATGCGGCACGTGTTCCGACGGATCGCGACTCACACCGACTTCGAAGTGACCGCTCGGCTCGCCCGTCGACCGCGCGCAGACATGGGCTTCGTCCTCGTCCTCGACGGCGACGAAGCCCACGCGATCGAGGGCACGACCGATGGCGCGGGTGTGGTGAGGGCCAGGATCCCCGCATCGGCGCGCGCTGGTGTGCTCCGGTTCGCCGACGGTCGCGGCACGATGAGCTTTGGTCTGGGCGAGCTCGATCCGCTGGCGACGATGGCGGGCATCCAGGGCCGCCTGCGGAATCTCGGGTACTACGCGCATGCGGTCGACGGCGTCTGGGGACCACGCACCGCGCGGGCGCTCCGCAACTTCCAACGCGAGCACGCCCTGCCGGTCACAGGGCGAGCGGACGACGCGACCGTCGCGGGTCTCCGCGGGAGCTACGGCCGATGACGCGGCGCGGCAAAGTCGTGTCGCTGGACGGGCAGGACTACCTCATCGTCGAGGCTCACGCGATGGTCCGTGGACCGGCACAGATCCGCGCGATCGTCGACGAGGCGCTCGCCGATTCGTCGAATCGCGCTGTGATCGCGAACTGGCTCGGCCTCGACACGAACACGTCGCTGGACGAGCTGCGTACGCGGATGATCGAGGTGCTCGACAGCGGGGCTACGGTCGCGATCGTCACGGACGACGAGGTGCCCGCGGGGCGGCCGATCATGCCGCGCGACAAGCCGACGCCGATTCGCCCGGTTCGCCCGCGGGACCCCGACCGGCCGCCGCCACCGGTGCGCACGTGGCTCGCGCTGACGGTGGTCGACGAGGACGGCCACGGCTACGCGGGCACTCGCTGGACGTTGACGACGCCCGACGGCGACGACCGCACGGTCGAGCTCGACGGGAACTCGTCGTGGCGTGCCGACGACCTGTTGGCCCGCGGCACGTGCTGGCTGTGCGCGCCCAGCCCACTGCGACCGCAGGGCGCCGGTGTCGCAAACCCGACCGTCGGCGACGACGATCGCTGGGTCGAACCGGGTGTCACCGATCGCGTGCCCCTGACGACGGGACGCGAGCATCAGGTGGTCGTGGTCCGCGGACGCAGCGAGGTCGTCGTGCTCGACGAGCAAGGGCGCACGGTCGCGGGCGAGCGTTGCGAGATCACGTTCGGTCAGCGGAGGGTGACGCGTGAGAGCGATGCCAATGGAATGGTCGTGGTGGCGCACCCGCGGCGCGCCGCGACATTCGACGTCCGCTTCCCGGGCATCGCTGACGACGCCGTGCTTCTGGAACGATCCGGCCCGCTGCCCAATGAGCGGGACACTTCGCCGCCGTAGCACCAGGCTCGCACACCGAGTTCT
>JBBQJI010000222.1:0-2801 GCA_038325765.1 Nannocystales bacterium | reverse complement strand
CACCTCATCCGCAACCTCGGCGCCCTCGCTCGACACTCTCTCTCCGCGCTGGACCGTGGGCCCGCTTACCTCGACGGCTCCCAACAGCCCTCCGGCTCGCCCGCCCTCCAGCGGTTCGCAGTTCAAAACGCTTAAGCACGGGTGGGCTTGCGCCGCTGTGCGGGGCCGGAGGCTGGTGGTGCGACGGCGGCCGGTGTGCCGCTGGTGGTGGGCTCGGGCTGGGCGGCGACGGGCTCGGCGATTTCGCGCTGGATCACCGGCAGGCGCGTCTC
The DNA here is from genome assembly GCA_038325765.1 of Nannocystales bacterium. Lineage (GTDB taxonomy): Bacteria > Myxococcota_A > Polyangia > Nannocystales > Nannocystaceae > Xiheibacterium. The sequence goes on along the minus strand of JBBQJI010000222.1, from coordinate 2,529 downwards.
GTTCGTCGGCGGATCGGCCTGTGACGCCTCGCGAACCTGCGGCGTGTCGTCTCCCTCCTCGTCCCCGAGCCACCGCGGGAGCCCGACCCCGAGCCCAACCCCGAGCACCAGCGTGCACGCGGCGATCACCGCGGTCGCGCGGACCCGCGACACCCGGATGCTCGGCACCGTCTTCGCCACCTCGGACGGATCCACCGCGGTGCTCACCGCCCCCAACATGCCGGTGGTCGGATACGCGACGTTGCCGAACATCCCCCGCATCATGTCGGACAGCGCGAGCTTCGACAGCCGATGGCCGTGGCCCGACGCGAAGCCCTCGATCGCGAGCTGCAGCGCGCGGGCGCTCTCGAAGCGCTCGGCCCTGTCGACGGCGAGGCCGCGCACGATGATCGCCTCGAGCTCCGCGGGGAAGTCGGGGAGGATCGTCGAAGGCCGATCGTAGCGACCCGCGGCGACGCGGTTGATGAGCGCGAACTCGCCGGGCGCGACGAAGCAGCGCCGCTGCGTGCACAGCTCGTAGGCGACGACGGCGAGCGAGAAGACGTCGGCGCGCCGGTCGAGGGCCTCGCCGCGGACCTGCTCGGGGGCCATGTACGCGAGCTTGCCCTTGATGGTGCCGGACTGCGTGGCGCGGGTGTGGGCGGTGGCCTTGGCGATGCCGAAATCCACGAGCTTGACCTCGCCGTCGTAGCTGACGAGGACGTTCGACGGCGACACGTCGCGGTGCACGAGGCCCAGCGGTCGACCGTCGTTGCCCGCGGTCTCGTGGGCGTAGTGCAGCGCGGCGGCGACCTCGTGCACGATCGTGAGCGCGCAGCCCAGCGGCACGCCGCCGTGCTTGCCGGCCTCACGCAACAGCTCGAGCACCGAGCGGCCGTGGACGTATTCGAGCACCAGGTAGTGCTCGTCGCCCTCGGAGCCGAAGTCGATGACCTGCGCGATGTTGCCGTGGGTGAGGCCCGCGGCGATCCGCGCCTCGTTGAGGAACATGCGTACGAAGCTCGCGTCCTCCGCGAGGTGCGGCAGCACGCGCTTGACCGCGACGATCTTCTCGTAGCCGCCTTCGCCGAGCTGACGCGCGAGGTAGAGCTCGGCCATGCCGCCTTTTTGCAGGCGGGAGATCACCTGATAGCGGTCGAGCCGTGCGCCGGGGGGCAAGCTGGCGGGGGCCGATGCGAGCGGGGCGGGGTCCACGTCGCGGTCGCGCTCGCGCACCTGGGCGTCGTCGCGTTGCACGGCGCCACGGTAGCACGGTGCTCGGCGGGGGTTCGATCGCGCGGGGATCGGCGTCGATGCGCCAACGCTGCTAGGATTCTTCGCAGCCACGGTGGGGGTGGGCGAGCCAGCACATCGGTCGGACGACGTCGCTCGCTACCTCGCGGACGAGCGTGTGGCGGATGTCCGGCGCGAGCGCTGGAACGGTGTGGCGTACGCGACGGTGGGAGCCTCGTGGGGGCACAACGTCATCACCGCGAATCTGGCGGCGATCCTGCATCGCCTCGGTCGCGCGAACGGCTGCACGACGGTCTCGCAGGACATGAAGGTCCACGTGCCCGGGCGTGATGCCTTCGTGTAGCCGGACATCGTGATGGTCTGCGAGCCGCCGCGGTTCCTGGACGATGTTCGCGACGTGCTCGTGAACCCGGCTGTCGTGGTCGAGATGCTCTCGGACAGCCAGGGCGAAGCGCTCGTCGTCGTCGGCCGGCTCCGCGGTCACGTCGTAGTCGAGCTTCGTCATCACGGCGATCGTGACCCGAACCAACGTCGCTTCGCCCAGGCCGTCCTCGTCGAGGGAGAGCACCTCGTCGATACCGTCGAGGTCGCTCGTGGCCCGCCATTCGCCGACCAGGGGCGCGGTGGCGGGCGTGGCGTCGGGACCGCACGCCAACAGCGGTGGAGGGACGAGCGCGAGCAGGCTTCGCATGTCTCGGGGTGGTGCTCGAGGGGGCGGCCGGGATCGAAATCCCCGGCCCGCCCACTCCACCCGCATGCTCCCCCGCAGCCGCGCGTTCCTCCCCTGTCTCCCCGCCCTGGTCGTGAGCCTGTCCCTGGCGCTGCCCGCCCGTGCGGCCGAGCCGGCGCCCAGTGCCAGTGCCCAGCTCGATCTGCAGATGCGCAGCCACAAGCGCGTGCGCAACATCGGCATCGGCACGCTGACGCTCGGCGCCGTCATGATCGGGGTCGGCGGTGGGCTCGAGCACAAGCGGCGCACGGACATCTGCGCCGAGAAGCTCAGCGAGGACCACGGCGACGCGTGCGATCGCAGCAAGATGGCGAACATCACCGTGCTCGCGATGGGCATTGCGTCGTTCATCGGCGGCGCGGTGCTCGTGGGGATCGGCCAGTCGCGGCTCGCCCGCGCGCGCAAGACCCTGGCCGACCGCGGCGTCTCGCTCGGGCCCCAGCTCGGCCGCGGCTTCGCGGGCGCGGTGCTCTCGGCACGGTTCTGAGTTGCGGATGAACGCGAAGCGGTTCACCCGCGACGAAGGCAAGGAGCGCAGCGATGAGGGATGAGGAGGCTCCGGCGGG
>JBBQJI010000221.1:0-2809 GCA_038325765.1 Nannocystales bacterium | reverse complement strand
ACGCCGGCCTCACGACCGAAGAAGACAAGCGCCCCGCGGATCAACGACTCGATCGCGCCTGGGCTGCGGTCGGCGGAAGGCTGCAGACACTCGCCGAGCTACCGCAGACGCTCGACGAGGCGAGCCAGGCCGCGCGGCTGTACGCGCGGATCTTCCCCGACGGTCTCGCATTTCTGCGGTTGCCCTACGAGCGGCAGTGGGCCCAGAGCGAGCAGCGGCTCGAGCAACTCGCCCACGAGGAGCTGGGCGCGGCCGTCGAGGAACTCGTCGGCGCGTTCGTGCTGACCGAACTCCGCGATGCGCACGCGAACTACGGGCGCGTGCTCGGCATCACCGACGCGAAGCCGGGCGCCGTGGCGGCGCCGAACCTGCTCGAACAACTTCGGGTCGTGCAGCAGGCGATGACCGGCTACGCGTTGCAGCTGGTCGCGGCGGCGCATGCCGAGCCGGAGCTGGCCGCGGCGGTGCGGGGGGCGTTGCGGCCGCTGGATGATCTCCGGGAGGCGCAGGGGCGACGCGCGAATGCGCGTGGGGGCGGTGGTGCCGCGACGACCGAACCGGAGCTCGAGGCGGTCACGCCGAATACACCGGTGCCTGTAATCGTGGATGCGTGAGGGGCGCCGGGATGTGCCGGGACATCGGGGATCAGGTTGCAACCTGGCTGGTGATGTCCCGGGACATCTCGGATCAGGTTGCGAGATGGGTGGGGGATGTGCTGGGACATCTCGGATCAGGTTGCGAGATGGGTGGGGGATGTGCTCGGACATCTCGGACCAGGTTGCGAGATGGGTGGGGGATGTGCTGGGACATCTCGGATCAGGTTGCGAGATGGGTGGGTCCGAGTTGGCCCAGCTCGACCGGACTGTCGAAGCTCCCGCTACCCGGATCGCGTCGTTCATCCGAGTCGATGGTGCCGCGCGTCCCGAGCACGACGCCGCGATCGGGTCGCGGGCTTCGAGGACTAGCCGTGGCCCGGCGGCGCGTACTGCTCATGCCCGCCGTGATGGGTCTCGTCCTGCTGGCCTCGACCGCCGACGCGGTGACCCGGACCTCGCACGAGGGCGCCGGGGGCGGCCGGGAGCAGGCCGCTCGGCGCTACACCACCCATGGCGTCGTCGAGGCGATGGATCGCGAGCGGCAGCGGCTCGACATCGCCCACGAGGCGATCCCCGGTTTCATGGGCGCGATGACCATGACGTTCGTCGCGGCCGCGCCCCAGCAGCTGGACGTTCTGTCGGTGGGTGACCGCGTGCACTTCACGTTCTCGGTGGAGGACCGTGCGCGACTGGTGATCCGCTCGATCGGGAAGGACCCTCGACCGTAGGGTCATCGCGCGAGGCGGCGCAACGTCCTTCGACGGCACGGCGCGCGACGCGTGAGGGTGCGCTACGTCGGATCCGGGAGCGCGATCGTGGCCACCCGGCCCGCCGGCGGGCCACCCGTGGCCGATGGGCGGGCCACGTACACATCCTCCCCCAAGCAATCCCGCGGAACTCCAGTCGGCACGCGCGTCGCACTGCGAGTGCGCGTGTCGCCTGCTAGGCTGATCCCGCGGACAGCCCGTGCACACGCCGGAGGTGTTCGTCGATGCCCACCGCGATGCGTCCTTGGTCCCCAGAGCCCCTCGCTCCCGACGCGCGACTCGTCATGCCCGAGTGCGGGTTCGAGATCGTCGCGGGCCGGGTGGTCGACGTGAGCCCCTCTCACGAGCCGCACGGCAGCCAGCATTCGAAGCTGTCTGCGCTGCTCGAGGCGTACTGCGCCCCCGGCTACAACGCCGCGAGCGACATGCTCACGCGTGCGGGTCCGCGCGAGGACTTCGCGCCCGACGGCAGCATCTACCCGATCGCACGCGACCCGGGCGGTGGCCGTCAGCTCGAGGAGCTCGCCTTCGAGGTCGTCGCGACCGAGTCGCTCGCGCACGCCAGCGTCAAGGCTGCGAGCCTGATCCTTCGCGGTGTGCGCCGCGTGTTCGTGATCGACGTCGAACGCCGCCGCGCGCTCGAGTGGTCGAGTGCCACGGACGGCTGGCAGATTCTCGGCGCCGACGCGGCGATCGAGGATCCACTGCTCGTCGCTCCCCTCGCCGTTCGCGATCTGGTCTCTGCGGGCAGCGCCGATGATGCGGTCGCCCGAGCGCTCTTCGCGAAGCGCAATCCCGTCGTCGAAGCAGCGCTCGAACGCCGGCACGCCGACGGGCTCACCCGCGGCCGCGCCGAGGGCCGCGCGGAGGGCCGCGCCGAGGCGGTCATCGCAGTGCTCGCCGCGCGCGGCCTCGTCCCATCGCCAGACCAGCGCGAGCAGATCCTCGCGACGCATGACCCCGAGGTCCTCGCGCAGTGGCTCGCGGACGTCGCGATATGCACGAGCGTGGGCGCGCTGCTCGACCGCGGAACCTGACGACGCGACGGGATGGATCACGTCAGAGACGCCGACGACAGCGCGCACGACGACGGCACGGCGCGCGACGAGTGAGTCGTGGATGAACGCGAAGCGATGAGGGTTGGGCAGACTCGGGCTCAGGCGGCGCCCGGTGCCCGGCGCCTGCGGCCGGTCGCGACGAGCAGCAACCACGGTACGATCAGTCCCCACCTGCTGCCCGCCGCTGCCGCACACGCGCAGCCGCGCTCGCCGTCGCGCGCGCTCGGATCGTCGCCCGTGCTGCCGGGGGCAAGCGGTGGGGCAGCGGCGACGCGACCACCGCCGATGATGGCAGCTTCGAGATGAAGGCGGTGCGTCCGGGGGCGCTGCGCATCGTCGCGCAACGCGGCTGGTCCAACGACATGCGTGCGCCCGGCACCACCGACGA
>JBBQJI010000220.1:0-2844 GCA_038325765.1 Nannocystales bacterium | reverse complement strand
CTCAACCGCCTGGTCGATCATCTCGGCGAGCTTCACCGCCAGACCACTGACAACCCTTGGCTTCCTGGACATGAAACCCAGGCTGATCCTCTCCTTGCGCCCTTACAAGACCGCCCAGCTCAGGATTGGATCCGCCTTGGTTCCCGCGTCGTCCCCTCGCCGACCGCCGCACAACCCGCGAGCACGAGCACGAGCACGAGCACGCCGCCTGCCTCGTCGGCGATGAGGCTCGGCCGACGCGAGGCCCGAGGTCCGCGCTGTGGCCGACTGGGTGACCGCGGCGCCCGGCGGCCACGGTGCGGTGCGCGAGGTGACCGACAAGCTGGTGCGCGCGCGCGCTCCGAGCGAAGGCGGCCTGAGCCCGAGCCTGTGATCCTGCGCGGCGCGGCGCATGCGGTCGCGCCGGGCCGATGGCCATCCAACGCAGAACCCCACCGCCCGCCCTCAGCCGGCCACGAGCACGTACTCGTGCTGAGCGTCGCGCACCACCAGGCTCTTGCCGTCGTCGCCCACGACGAACTCGAACCCGAGCACCCCTGGGCTGATGGTCTGGAACGAGATCGAACCGTCGGCGTTCTTGCGCGTCGCGACCTCGGAGCGCCACTCCCCGAAGTCGAAGACCACTGCGGTGCCCTTGCGGCGCACGACGACCGAACCCAGCTGCGGGTTGGTGTAGCGCGGGGCGAGGGCCGCGGCCGCGGTCGCATCGGCGGGGACCGACAGCAGCGCGCGCTGCGTGGCGAACGAGGCGCGGAAATTTTTGTCGCCCTGGACGAGCGCAACGTCGGCCTCGGGGCGGCCGTCGTAGAGCACCTCGAGCAGCTTGCGCTGCAGCAGGCCGCGGATCGTCGCGCCCCGATCGCCGTTGGTCAGGATCACCGCGCCCACGCCGGCTTCGGGCAGCCACATCATGTCGCTGTGCATGCCGATGAGGTCGCCGCCGTGGCTGACGACCGGGATGCCGTGCCGCGTGTTGACGATGAGGCCCATGCCGTACGCGGTGTCCTTGCTCACCGCGACTTGGGCCTCGCGGCGTGCGAGCAGGGCCGGCTTCGAGAGGTACTGGCTGCCGCCCGGCAGCTTGCCCTCCGCGAGCTCCATCCGCACGTATGCGAGCATGTCGTTCACCGTGCTCCACGCGCCGCCCGCAGGTCGCAAGGGGATCACCGACGCGTTGATCTCGTGGACCGCGGGCGCGGGCGCCAAGTCGACGTCGAAGCCGTGCGGCATCGCGAAGTTGCCGGTCATCGCCTTCTTGAAATCGAACGTCGTCGCCCGCATGCCGAGCGGGTCGAACACCTCGGTGCGCATGGCCCGGTCGTAGGCCTTGCCCAGCTCGAGCTGGGGGAACGCGACGTGCCCACCGACGAAGCCGCCCGCGGCGGCCATCACGTTGGAGTACTGGAACAGCGCGCCGAACTCGCTGGTGGGCTGCATGCGGCCAAGCGCCTGCATCGCACCTCGCGGCGTCAGATCCCGGAACTCGAGCAGCCACTCGAGATCCTGCCGCGGCATGCCGGTGCACGCGCAGATCAGGTGCTTCACCTGCACCTTCGCGGTGGTGTCGGCGCTGCCCAGCGCGAAGTCGGGAAACAGGTCGGTGACCGGCGTGTCCCAGCCGAACTTGCCAGCATCGACCAGCCTCGCCAGCATCAAGGTGGTGAGCGCCTTGGTGTTGGACGCGACCATGAAGCGGGTGTCGGCGTCGATCTTGGCTGGCTTGCCGCGGACGCGGTGGCCGAAGCCGTCGGCGAACACGACCTCACCGCGATCGATGATGCCCAGGCCGACGCCCTCGACGTCGAGCAGCACGCGGGCGCGCTCGACGAACTCGGTCAGCTGCGCGATGCGAGCGGCGTCGAGCGGGTGGGCGGTCTTGCCGGCGAACGACTCGATCTGACCGCCGCTGGGCAGCAGCCGCCCGAAGATGAGGCTCAGCTGGCTGCCGCGCTTGCCGGCGGTCGCGTTGGCGACGTGGATGAGCACCACGGTCCACGTGCCGTTGGCGAACATCACCTGCGCGCCGATCGAGCGCTCGAGGTTCGGCGGCACGTCGTAGCCGTAGCCGGTGATGCGCTGCCAGCCGTCCTTGTCGGGCGCCTCGTTGCGCAGCAGCTGCGTCCACTTCATTCCGGGATCGAGCAGCGCCCAGGCCTTGGCGACCGCGTCGTCGGCGTCCTTGGCCTGCAGATCGACCAGCGCCACCCACGAGTCATCCTCGGGTGCATCGAGTCGCGTGACGGCGCCGTCGACGGTGACGCGCCACTTTTCCGGCGCGATGAAGCCGTTGCCCGCGGTGGTGGTCATCGGCGTGTCCTGTTCGAGCGTGCGGGTCTGCGCGCGGGGCTCGGGCGTCGCGGCTGTCTCGGGCGTGCCGAGGCTCGCGGGCGGACGCGTGGGCGTGGCGGGTTTCGGGGAGCATGCGCACAGGGCGAGGGCGAGGGCGGCGACGGGGGACTGACGCATTGGCCGACCCTAACATCGGCGACGGAGGATAGGCTAATCGATGCGGGGTTCGGTGCGGCGAACGCCGCCTGGGCGTGGCCAGAACCGAACCGGCTGGGCCGAAGGCTTGGAAGGAGTGTGAGCGAGCGGACACTTCTCGAGCCTCCCAACCAGCGCACGGCGCAGCGTCGCAGTCGGCACCGTGGCAGGGGTGGCGAGACGTGGAGATTTAGCTGCCGAAGTCGAACTCGTAGCCAGGGGCACCGGGCGGTGCGCGTGCGGGGGCGATCGGCACGGGGTCAGAGGTCAGGCCGAGGTGTTCGAGGATGTCGGCGGTGACCCTGGGATCCGTGATGAACGCAAGCACGCGCAGGGCATCGCCGCAGCGCGGGCACTGGG
>JBBQJI010000219.1:0-2881 GCA_038325765.1 Nannocystales bacterium | reverse complement strand
CGCGGTGGGCCCGGTCGAGATGTCGCGCCGCGAGCTCGGGCGCAGGCTCGAGCAGCTCGCCGCCGAGGCCCGTCGCGGGATGGGCGTGCTGGCGTCGACGGGCTCGACCGCGCCGTTCATCGGTTTGTTCGGCACGGTCATCGGCATCATCACGGCGTTCCAGGGCATCGCGGCGTCGGGCGGCGGCGGCATCGCTGCGGTCTCGGCCGGTATCGCCGAGGCGCTCATCGTGACCGCGGTGGGCCTCATCGTCGCCATCCTCGCGGTGCTGGTGTTCAACTACCTCACCGCGCGCTTCGACAAGTTCGACATGACGATGCAGCACGCCGCAGGCGAGCTCGTCGACTATCTGGAGGGCGCAGGTGGGCGCAACACTTGATGCCCGCAGCGGCGGGTCCAAGCGGCCCACGCTCAAGCCGGTCATCAACGTCACGCCGCTCGTCGACGTGGTGTTGGTGCTGCTCATCATCTTCATGGTGATCATCCCCAACATGCAGGAGGGGAAGACCATCGACATGGTCAAGGTCGCGGCGGCGGACAAGAACACCGACGAGGCCGAGGCGATCGTGATCACGATCGATCGCAACGAGGTCTGCACCTACGACGACGACGACATGACCCAGGCCGAGTGCATCGCACGTCTGCGCGGTGCCCACGCCGAGAACGCGCGACGGCGAGTGCTGCTGCGCGGCGACTCGACGCTGCCCTACCGGGTGATGCGCGGGATGTTCCGCGAGGTGCAGGAGATGGGCTTTGGCGGTGTGTCGCTCGCCGTCGGGGTGGCGCGCGAGTGGAAAGAGGGCGAGGAGGAGACCTGAGCCATGGGTATGGACGTCGGTGGATTCTCCAAGGCCAAGGTGCGGCCGGACATGAACGTGACCCCGTTGGTCGACGTCGTGCTCGTGCTGCTCATCATCTTCATGGTGCTCGCGCCGGTGATGACCGAGGCGTTCAACGTCCGGCTGCCGCCCAAGGACGACAAGGACGAGCAGCTCGACCAGGCGAATGACCCGAACCAGCCGCTGGTGATGAGCGTGCGCGAGGACGGCAGCGTCGAGGTCAACAGCGTCGCGATCGAGGCCGCCGAGGTCTCGGAGCGATTGCACCGCATGTTCAACGCGAGGCCCGACAACATGCTGTATCTCGACGGCGCCGACGAGGCGCAGTACGGCAACGTGCTGTTGGCGCTCGATCTGGCGAGAAGCGGCGGGGCCACGCCCGTCGTGATGATCACGAAGAAGCTGTCCGGCATCACCGCTCGCACGCGGTGGCCTTACGCCGCCGCTCTGGGCGACCCTTGAAGGTCGGGATTGCGACTCCCGGCCTTCTCCTATTTCTGGGCGCCGACCATCGCTACCCAGTAGCCTTGGTCGCCGCCAACTTCTCCACCAGCTCGCGACCCCTCGCGCCTATCCCCGGGCGCCCGATGACTCACGTGCTCAACCGGCTCGCGCGCGGATTCCCGCGGATCCCGGCCGTCGTTGACAGCCGCCAGCCATCGCCCAAGGCAAGTCGATAGTCTGCACAGGCGAAGCTGCCGTCGACGTGCAACTCCAGGCGGTTGCACCCGTCCTCATGGTCCTCGTTGAACACGATCGGATCGACCGCGCGTGGATCGGCAACCGACGGCAGTTCGATGCGCGTCATTCCGGGCCGTTCACGGTCGCTCGGCCTCGCCGTGAAATGTGCGGGGTTGGTGATCGAGAACGGTAGCGTGCGTTCAGGCGTCGGCGGCGGGGCGCGGAGGTCGTCCCAGTGCGCGTACCGGGTCGGTGCGTCGGGGTTGCTCGGATCGTGCGCGAAGACCCAGCCGTCCCCCCTGCCGGGGTTCACGAGCACGTCCGTGGTGGTAGGGTCGAGATCGGCATACAGCCGGACGAGCAGGCCGTCCGAGGCGTGTAGCAGGGCAGGATGACCCACGCCGTCGATGTCGACGAAGACCTTGGCGATCCCGAACGCCGGGAGTTGCCACCGAGTCGCCCTCGCGAAGGTCGCGATCGATCCGCGGTCGAGATCGACCAGGTGAGTCTCGAGCGTCGGCGAGTCGTACGACGCCGAGGCCTTGACGGCCACGAGGATCCGCCCGGGCGCGACGGGACCATCGCCCACGAAGGTGAGGTGCGGGGCAGAGAAGATGGTGCGCGGTGGCCCGGCCTTGCGCTGCTCGAACTCGGTGTCGTCCGCCGGCAGTTCCAGGGTAATCTCGCGGATCGGCCGCAGATCGTCCGGCCCCAGGGTCCGCGCCGCGATGGGACGACGGACGGGGTGGAGCTCGGGTGCGGCCGTCGGTTCGGGCTGCGCCGCAGGGGCCGGCTCGGTGCGCCCGCAGCCCGCGAGCGTCACGAAGACGAACGCGACCCACGCCAGCGAGGTGCGACGGTGCTGGGTGCGGATCCGCCGACGATCAACCATCGTGGTGTCCTGGAGACGGGCTCAGATCGACCTGCAGTCTCAGCCGTGGAGCGACCGGGGAATCGAGCGTCACCACGCCCCCGAGCGCACCTTCGAGCGCGTTGACGACGTCCTCGACCCGGTAGCGACCAATCAACTGGGCTCCATGCGCGTCGACCACCTCGAACGTGAGGGTGCCGGGAGCCGGTGTCACCGCGCCGGGATGCTCAGGGGCATCCGGTTGGGCGGGGGCGGGTGCCGGCCCGTCGAAGGACAACCCGAGGGGTGCGAACCACATCTCGTCGATGCGAAGGTGAGCCCGCGCCGAGGTCGAGAGGCGGCGGAAAGTCGCGCCATGGCGTCGTGCGCGGCCGCGATGTGATCCTGTCGGGGCCCGCGGGCGGCGTGCTCGCGGTGGCGAGCATCGCCCGGCACCATGGCCTCTCCGCCGCGATCGGCTTCGACATGGGCGGCACCTCGACCGACGTGT
>JBBQJI010000218.1:0-2977 GCA_038325765.1 Nannocystales bacterium | reverse complement strand
GTGGACCGCGACCACATCGAAGGCGAACGGCGCCCGCGCCCGGGCGTGCCACAGCAGATCGAGCAGGGTGTAGCTGTCCTTGCCACCCGATACCGCGACCATCACCTGGTCACCGGGCTCGATCAGCGCCCACGCCGAGATTGTTCGCGTCATCGTCCGCGACAGACGATGGAAATTGTCGCTCACCGCCGGCATCTCAGGCCCCCACCACCGAGACGGTCACCCGCCGCTGGTGTGGCGCGGTGCGGTGCTCCCACAGGTACACACCTTGCCACGTGCCCAGATCGCAGCGACCGGCGACGATCGGGATCGACAGCGAGCCGTGGGTCAGGATCGATCGCACGTGGGCCGGCATGTCGTCGTCGCCCTCGTCGACGTGGCGGAAGATCGGGTCGCCGTCGGGCACCAGCCGCGCCGCGAAGGCCTCGAGGTCGCGGCGCACCTGGGGATCGGCGTTCTCGCACAGGATGAGCGACGCGCTGGTGTGGTGCACGAACACGTTGCACAGCCCCTCGCGCACGCCCGAGGCGGCGACAGCCTCTTGCACCCGCTCGGTGAGATCCTGGGTGCCTCGCCCCTTGGTGTGCACCACCAACCCGCGGTGCATCACGTCTGGTGCTTCGCCTTCCACTCGTCGTACGGCATGCCGTAGACGTACTGCCGCGCGTCGTCGAGTTCGAGAGCCACGCCGCGCTCGGTGGCCGCGGCCGCGTACCACTTGCTCAGGCAGTTGCGACAGAACCCTGCCAGGTTCATCAAGTCGAGGTTCTGCACGTCGGTGCGCGACTGCAGGTGTTCGACCAGGTGGCGGAAGGCCGCCGCCTCGAGCTCGGTGCGGGTGCTCAGATCGATGTCGGACATGCTCGGCGCCTCGTTCGTTGCCGGCGGGCAGCGGCCCGGCGGCGGTTCAGAAGAAGATACCGCGGACGATGGTGAACGGCTCGCGACGGATCGTCCGCCATGTGAAGTCCATCAGCACGCGGTCGAAGTTGCCCCGCGGATGCGCGTCGAACACCGGGCGCACGTCGTCCTTGGCCAGCCCGAAGCGCAGCATGCCGTGGCTGTGCTCCATCATCACCGCGTTGCGGAAGCACTCGGCCTCGGGGCTGAGGTCGGGCACCGGCAGCACGCGATGGTTGTAGACCAGGCACTCGTCGAGGACGTCGGGGGCGATGGGGGGCAGGGCGACGCCGGCGGTCTCGCGGTGGAACAGCGCGCAACTGCGGCGCAGGTAGTTCACGCCCTCGTCTTTCTCGCTGACGATGCCGAGGTCGTGGACCATCGCGAGCAGGTAGGCGAGATCGGTGTCGAAGGCCAGGCCGCGGTGCCGCATGAGCGCCGTCGCGAACAGGTGCAGGCGCGTGCAGTGGTTGCGCAGGCCGACGCCCTCGTAGGGGCTGGTGCGCGCGAAGATCGTGTCGGCGAGGACGCGCAGCGGCGCGGGCTCCGCCACGTCGGATCCGGCGGTCTTGGTCGGCGCGGCTGGGACGGCGGTGTCCATGCATCTGTGGGTGTACCGCCGCCGTACCCCACGGGTCAAACCCAGTGCCGCAGCCATGCTGCCGGCCACCGTGGCGTCCGTTCGCGCATGCGGGCCGACGTGCACGCATCAGGGCACGCGGCGCACGCCGATGTCCGCGAGCAGCAGCTCGACGACCTGGCGCTGCATGTCGATGCGGCGACGCTCGGCGAACCCCATCCATGTCTCGACGCACAGGCCCACGCAGCCGGTGGCCGCGACGATGACCTCGGTCGACGACGTTGCGACGGGATAGTGCTGCGGCGACCAGTGCTCGTCTGCGGTGGCCGTCTCGTTGAGCGCGGCGATCGTGCGATCCACGATCGCCGGCCGCGGCTGCACGCCGTACACGATCGTCTGTCCGAACGAGGGCACCACCTGCGCATCGTAGCGCTTGTGACTCTCGTGCAGGGTCACCACGATGGCGGGCGCCTCGTCGAGCACCAGATCCATGAAGCGCCGGGCGAGTCGCCGCTCGGGCTCGGGCGCTTCGGCGTCGCCGGGGAAGCAGCGGTTGAGATCGAGGCCGCCGGGCGCCATGCGCTCGCGGGCGCGGTACGCTGGCGGGTTCATCACCGGCACGAAGACGAGGCGACCGTGCGTGGGGCGAACCCCCGCTTCGAGCATTTCGGCGAGCGCGTGCACGCCGGCGATCTCGTCACCGTGGATCCCCGCCTGCACGATGGCAACCGGCCCGGGCTCGGGCGCGTCGAACACGAACAACGGTAGCGTCGGGGTGAAGTACGTCAGTCCGGCGGGCAGCGGCATCGTGACCCCGACGCTACCATCTCCGGTCGCCGCCGCAGGCGGAGCCGATGCTCGGTCCACGGTAGGTGGGGCAAGACCACGCTCGCGCTCGACATCGCCGCGAAGCGTTCGTCGACGTACCTCGACCTCGAGTCCGACGCCGGTCTCGCGAAATTGACCGAGCCCGAGTTGTACCTCGCGGCCCACGAACAGCAGCTGGTCGTCATCGACGAGGTGCAGCGCATCCCCGGGCTGTTCCACAGCCTCCGGGTGCGGAGATCGATCTGCTGATGGTGCTCCCCGGCGATGATCTGTGGGCGATCGAGATCGAATGCAGCCTCGCGCCGAAGCCGGGCCGCGGGTTCTACCAGGCCTGCGAGGATCTCGCACCCGCGCATGGTTTGGTCGCATATCCCGGGGAGGGCAGCCACCCGATCGCGGGTGGTGTCGAGGTCCTCGACGTGCGCGAGCTGTGCGATCGGCTGGTCGGCGCAGCGGCGGGGTCGTGATCATTCGGGCGCGGTCGTGCGTGCGGTCGCCCTCCCGGTTGGCCCCCGGTCGCCGCGCGCAGCATGTCGCTGCGGGAGGCGAGCGGCGTCACAGCGTGAAGTCCCTGCGGCGGAACACGCACCAGCTGCCGTCGGCGTTGACCTGGAAGTTCTCCTCGAGCACGTACATGCGGCGAAACTGCGGGTCCTCGACGATCTTCTT
>JBBQJI010000217.1:0-2977 GCA_038325765.1 Nannocystales bacterium | reverse complement strand
CGATCTCGGCGTGGCCGGTGCGCCCGTGCACTCGTCGTCGCTGGTGCGTCCTGACGCCCTCGAGCACGGCGGTCTGCTCGACACCGGCGACGTCATGATCTCGTGGCACATGCAGCCGGTCGAGGGCGACGACACCAAGGTCCGATTCTACTTCGACCGGTTCGATGTGGCCGATGCGTCTGCACCCGAGGCCGCGACCCCCGTCAACATCCCCGGCCAGCCGGTCGCGTTCGATGAAGACGAGGCCCGCCTGGTGACCGTGGGCTTCGAGCTCGCCGTGGTCGACGCGCCCGAGGACGGCTGCTGGTCCCTCCCCCGCGTGTGGAGTTCCAGCTCCAACGGCGAGTCGTGCACCATCGCGAACCGCCCGCTGCACCTGCTGTCGATCCAAGAGGGTGGCGCCTCGCTGCTCGACACGCTCGATGTCGAGGGCGACGAAGGCCGGCTTGTCGCCGTCGAAGGGGCCGATCCTGTGTTCGCGCTGGTGCGGGAGGGCGACGAATACTACGGCGGTTGGGACGGCGGCGGCGGATACGGCGGGAGCTACGCGCCCTCCGACAGCATCGCCATCGTGACCGGCATGGCCGGCAACGCCCTCACCGAGGCCTCGCGCGTGGTCCTCGAGGCCGGCGGCGGCGCGAGCCTCCTCGGTACCGCGGGTGACAGCGTCGCGTACCGCACCTACGCGGGCCTCGGCGTCGTCGATGCCTCGGATCCCGCGGCGCCCGAGCTCTCGCTGACACCGGTCTGGGGCTGGGGCTGCCACGACGCGGTCGTCACCGAAGACGCGGTGTATTGCCCGATGGGCGAGTACGGCCTGCAGACCATCCCGATGCCGTGAGGCCAGGGGCGCCTGGAGCCCGGTGTCGCGCAGCCCGACGGGGGCGCGGCATCGGGCTTCGTGCGTTCGCGACGGTGACGAGACCTCGGCGCGGCGCGACCCGATGTCCGGCGATGCTGCTCACGGCAACGCGAACGGCACCTCGACGCGCACGGGCCGGCCCGGGGCCGGGATGCGCAGCGCGCCGAGGTTCTGCCGCAGACACTGGGCGATGACCGGATCGCTGGCATCGCGGATCTCGTCGATGCCCGAGACGACGCGCATGCCGCCGGCGTCGAACGCCAGCACCGCGATGTAGCGGCCCGCCTTGCGCGTCGCCCGTGCGGCGCCGTCCCAGCACGCGGTGCGCCAGCGGTCGCGCGCCTGCTCGACCGCCGCATTCGCCTCGACGACGCCGAGCTCGGCGGACGCGGGCTCCGACGTCAACGCGGCGAGATCGTCCACAGGGCGCTCGACGGCCGCGACGTAACCCGTTCAGCAACGACGTGTAGACGGCCGCGAGCGACGGGAGTGATCTCGGCGCGAGATGCCAAAGCGCAGCACCAGCTCGATCAAGATCACCGGCCGTTGGAACGAAGACGACGCGCGCACCGTACTGGACGCGCAGGAGCGATCGGGACTGGCGATCTCGGAGTTCTCCGCGCGCGAAGGGCTCGACGCGCAGCGCCTGACGCGGTGGCAGCGTCGACTCTCGGGCAATGCAGACGGAAGGCCGACGTTCATCGAGATCGGCGCCGACGTGTCGGCGACGATCGAGGTGGTACTGGGAGCAGGTTTGGTGCTGCGGGTCCGCGAATCGATCGCACCGCGAGTGCTGCGCGACCTCGTTCGCGCACTCGGTGAGGGTTCATGCTGAGCTTACCGCCCGCGGTCCGAGTGTTCGTCGCGACGCAGACCGTCGATGGCCGCGAGCAGGCCGACAGCCTGATGACGGTCGTTCGTGACGTGTTCGGTCACGACCCGCTCTGCGGTCACCTGTTCGTCTTCTTCTCCAAGCGGCTCGATCGCGTCCGCGTCGTCTACTGGGATCGCACCGGCTTCGCGATGTGGACCAAGCGGCTCGAACGCGGCCGCTTCCGGCCGGCGCTCTCGAGCGACGGGACGTTCACGGTCTGTGCTCTCGAAGCCGCCGAGCTTGCGCTCGTGATCGAGGGCATTGACCTCGCAGGCGCGAGCCGGCGTCCGCGGTGGCAACCGCAGACGCCGATAGAGAATCGTCCGTCGCGCTGAATTCCTTCGCCGCGGTCGACGTCGAAGGAGTCGGCCGATGCCGAACCCCGATCCGACGATCACCTCGGCCTTCGCTCCGGATCTCGCGAAGATCCGCGAGTGGCTCGACAAGACGATCAAGGCCGGCCACTTCATCGAGCTGGTGGCGGCGATCTTGGCGTTGTTCACCAAGATGGCCGCGCTCAACGCCGAGCTGTCGTGTCGGCTGGCGCAGATGCGTCGCAAGCACCCGCGCTCGGAGACGCTCGACCGCATCGAGCGACAGCTGACGCTGCCGTTTGCGGGCATCATCACGCCGCCCGCGACGCCAGATGCGACGAGCGACGCGACGACGGCCCCGGCATCGCCGAGCCCACCCGAGCCCAAGCCCCCACGCCGACCGCATCCTGGTCGCACTCCGCCACCCACGACGCTGCCGCGCGTCGTGGCTCCGAATTCCGTCCCCGCGTCGATGCGCGTGTGCCCCAAGTGCGGCGCGCAGATGATCACCGTCGGCCACTCTCGGTGCCCGATCCTCGATGTGATCCCGGCGCAGATCATCGTACGCGAGCGCATCGACGAGACGGTCGCGTGCCCCAACGACGACACGATCGTCTGCGCCGATGTGCCCAGAGCGATCGTCGATCGCGGCATGCTCGGCGACACGCTGATCGTCGAGGCCGTCGCCGACAAGTACATCGAGCACATGCCGATCGAGCGTCAGTGCTCGCGATTCGCACGCGCTGGCGCCCCGGTGATGCCGCAGACCCTCGGGCGTGGTGTCCACGCTGCCATCGATCTGCTCATGCCGATCGCACGCGCGATCGCAACCCAGACTCGCGGTCCTGGGATCCTCGGCACCGATGCGACCGGCTTGCCGATCCTCGACCCGTCGGCGCGCGACGGGATCCGCAACGGCACGATCTG
>JBBQJI010000216.1:0-2995 GCA_038325765.1 Nannocystales bacterium | reverse complement strand
GGCGAACCACGCCGTGGCGTCGAGCATGTCCATGTCGCCCAGGGCGACGTTGCCCATGCCGGGCACGAGGAGCTCGGTCGCGGAGTAGGAGACTTCCGCGTCGTCACAGTCGATGTCGCTCGTCACCGCGCGACTGACCAGGAGGCTGTTGCGGACGGTGACGGCCGTCGGGGCCGTGCACGCCAGGGCGGGGGCGTCGAACTGGCCGCCCAGCGTCGTATAGAGGATGTCGGCCGAGGACTCGTCGACGGTCATGGCGACGATGTCCGAGAAGCCGCCCACGAAGCAGTTGCGCAGGTGGCCGTCGGCGCCGCCCGTCAGCGTGATGCCGCCGCCGGTGTTGCCGACCACCTCGGTGCGGTCGAGGTAGAGGGACGAGGCGGTCGCGGTGATGCCGACGGCCATCTGGTTGCCGCGGAAGGCGAGGCCCTGGACGTAGGCAGTGGCGCCGCCGGTCAGCGCGAGGCTCGGGTTGCCGGCGAGGCCGACGATGATGGGCGCTTCTCCGTCGGCGGCGAGGAGGGCGACGGTGATGCCGTCGAGGTTGACGTTCTCCTGATAGGAGAGCGCGCCATCCAGTTCGTGGACGATGACGACGCAGCCGTCCATCGCAGCGCCGCCGATGTCCTCATATTCCGCCCCGCCGTCCCCATCCACCGTGGCCACGCAGGTGTCCTCGAAGCACGCCCCGGTCGCGATGTTGCAGGCCGTCGCGGAGCACTGCTCGTGGAAGCTGCAGCCCACGCACGTGTTCTCGGCGTCGCACACCGGGGTCGCGTCGCCGCAGGCGTCGGGGTTGGCGGCCGTGCACGCGACGCACCGGCCGTCCTCGTGACATACGGGGGCGTTGGGGTCCTTCGCTTCGCATGCGTCGCCCGGTTCCGCCGCCGCATCGCAGCCCACGCATACCGCGTCCACGCAGATGGGCAGCGCAGCATCGGGACACTCGCTCGACTCCTCGCACCCGCTCGCGGTCGTGCTGCTCGAACTCTCCGTGTCGCTCGTCGGCCCGGTCGGCCCGGTGCTCGTTTCGCCCGTCGGCTCGGTCGGCCCGCCGGTCATCGTCGCGCTGCCCGAGTCGGACGAGCTCGATCCTTCCGCGATCGCGTCGCACTCCGGATCCTGATCCAGGGTCTTCTCCCCACCGCAGGCCGCGTAGCACTCGTCCGTCGGCGGTCGTTCGGCGACGCACCCATCGGGCGAATCCAGCGCGCACGTGCTCTCCGAGCAGAACCGTCGTGAGCCATCGCCGTACTTCTCTGCGCAGAACGCATCGCCGTCTCGCACCTCGCAGTGCCGTTGGTTGGGGCGTGTGGGTGAGCACGACGCGGCGAACCCGAGCGCGAGGCCGAGCAGTTGGAAGGGACCGATCACGTTTGAAATCTTCATCGTCATTCTCCGTTCGCGAGGTTGCGGAGCTCGATCTCAACGAGCTCCGATCGAAATCAGAATCGAACGACCGCCGCGACACCGAAGCCGCGGCGACCCGCCGTCGGGGCGACCGTCGCCCGTCGCTTGGTCCGATCGCGATGCAGGAGCACGGCGCCGACCGTGACCAGCGCAACCCCGGCGCCGGCGACGATGGCACCGGGCAGCCGCAGCGTCTTGCCGCGCTCCAGACCGGGGTCATCTTCATCCACCGACCACTTCGGCGGCAGCGCGAGCATCAGGATCCCACCAAGCACCGCGGCACCGCCCACGCCCAGCAGCGTCGCGCCGGCGATACCGCCCGGGCCCAACCTCCGCGCCGGCCGCAGCTTCGAGGCCGCGGGCGACGCGTCGGGGGCCGGGGGGCGCAGCTGCGGGCCGAGCTTCGAGACGGCCAGGCGCACACCATCGATGAGCTGCTGATCCCGGCACTCGCAACTCGCGCTCTGTGCCGGGCCAGCCCAACCGTCGGGCGTGCGGACACCGACGAAGTACTCGTACTCGAGCAACGACCCCTCGATCTCGATCACGAGCGTGCGATCGTCCGCGACCTCCGGCCACGTGACGCCCGCATCGTTCATGCCCGAGCCGGCGGCAAGCTGCATCCACCTGTCCATGACCTCGACGTCGCCGACCGACGGCGCGATCGTGATCTCGACCCGGTCGGGACTCGCCGTACTCGCGGGACTGGGTGTGGCGGCCAACGCCGCAGTCGAGGAGCCGGCACCGACGCCGATACAAAGAAGGATGGGTAGTGCTCTCACGGTTGCTCCGTCTGCTTCTCGAGCTGCTTGCGGCAGCCATCGGCCTGGCGCCGCACCGAGTCGTCGGTGCTCTTCGCGGCGGCGTCGATGCACTCGGACCATCGGCCCAGGTTGGCGAACGCGCGCACCCGCAAGGCCGTGCGCGCGCCGCCATCCCGCCAGCACTCGCGCGCGCGCGTGGCTGCGAGCACCTTCGACCAGTCGAAGCCATCGCGCGCAGCGTCGGCCTCGGTGCGCGCACGCTCGCACTCGGGCGTGGCGCTTGGATCGACCGGCGCCTCCGACGTCGGCGGGCTCGCGGGTGGCTTGGGCTTCGGGGGTGCCGCCGAAGGTCGGATCGGTCGCGCCGAGCCGGGACGCTTCCGCGCCGCCGCGTCCTCCGCTGCCGCGTCCTCGGCCGCCGCTCGGTCCGCCGATTCGATCGCGAGTGGGTCCGGCGTCTGCCGGATGACCCGCGGCGGATCCCCCTCCTTCAGCGGCGGCAGCAACAAGACGTTCAGCGCTGGACCCCCCGGTTCATCGGGGCCGATCTGCATCTCGATGCCACCTGGGTGCTCCACCCAGAATCCGGGCTCGACCTCGAACTCGAGCTCGACCTCGCCGTCGACGCCCGGGATTTCCCCGTCGGGCTCAGCGACAATCGGCGCCGGACTCGGGATCTTGGGCACAGCCGGATCCACCGCAGGCGCCACCGCAAGAGCCCTCGCCGCGTCCCCGCCGCCCGTGGTGTCCACCGCCTGCGAAGCCGCGAGCTCGCCTGGGGCCTGCTCCGGCGGCGGCGACAGGTCGCGTCGTTGCCACGC
>JBBQJI010000215.1:0-3058 GCA_038325765.1 Nannocystales bacterium | reverse complement strand
TCGAGGCTGTCGATGAACGCGCGGTGTGGCGTGTTGATGTCGTCGGGGAAGCGGACGCGGATGCCCTTGACCGCCGAGAGCGTCGCGTCGCCGTCGGCGCAGAACGAGGACATCGGGATGCGGATGGTCTGCATCCACTGGGTGACGGCGGGCATCGAGGGCGGCTCGGGTGAGCCGAACAAGGTGAAGAAGGGCACGGTCACGCACAAGCAGGTGCGGGACATCGCCGAGTTCAAGCTCAAGGACATGAACGCGTTCGACATCGACCAGGCAGCGAAGTCGATCGCCGGGACCGCGCGGTCGATGGGCCTCGACGTCGTCGACTGATTCCCCCCGCGGAGGGCGCGAGCGAAACGGTACGCGCTTCGCGCGGCTTCCCCCCGCAAGCGGGGGGATTTGGCGTCCGGGGATCGGTTTCGGTCTCCGCGTCCGGGGATCGGTTTCGGTCTCTGCGGTCTGGGAGCGTTCTGGGGTTCGGTGCGAACAACCACTAGCGGTGAGGGAGGGCTTTGCCCGTTGGGACCTCGCAGGAGTCAGTTGACCCATGGGTAAGAAGTTCGAGAAGGCCGATGCGGCCGTGGATGCCACGAAGCGGTTCACCATCGACGAAGCCGTGCAGCTCGTCACGGAGATCGCGTTCACCGAGTTCGATGCGACGGTCGACGTCGCGGCGCGGCTCGGGGTCAACCCCAAGCACGCCGACCAGATGATCCGCTCGTCGTGCGCGCTGCCCCACGGCACCGGCAAGACGGTCCGCATCATCGTGTTCGCTAAGGGCGAGCGGGCCAACGAGGCCCAGGCCGCAGGGGCGGATCTCGTCGGCGCCGAAGATCTCGTCGAGAAGATCCAAGGCGGCTGGCTCGAGTTCGACAGCGCGATCGCGACGCCCGACATGATGGGCCTCGTCGGACGCCTCGGCCGCGTGCTCGGCCCCCGCAACCTGATGCCGAACCCCAAGGTCGGCACCGTGACCATGGATGTCTCCAAGGCGGTGCGCGAGCTCAAGGCCGGCCGCATCGAGTTCCGCACCGAGAAGACGGGCATCGTCCACGCCCCGATCGGCAAGGTCTCGTTCGGGCCGGAGAAGCTGAAGGAGAACCTCAAGGCGCTCCTCGAGCAGCTCAACCGCCTCAAGCCCCAGACCGCCAAGGGCAAGTACTGGAAGAGCGTCACCATCAGCTCCACGATGGGTCCGGGCCTTCGCCTCGACACCAACCTCGTGCAGGCGATGGTCGAGGCCTGAGCCTCCGCCCGCCGCCCGCATGGGCGAGAAAACCGACGCCGCGTCCGGCCGCTTCATCGCGAGCCGGGGGCGGCGTCGCCGATTTCAGCACCGGCCTGCTGGCAGCGGTACGTGATCGCGTGCACCGGCCGATTGGCCAGTGGAGCCAACTCTGGGAGCCCGGCACCGTGGCGTGACGGAGGGCGATCATGGATCGCAGACCTCGGAACCTCGTTTGCGTTGCGCCGATGGGAAGCGGCGGGCTCGTGCGCGCCCGAGGTTGACCGGCGGTCCAGCGCGCATGACGGTGGGAGCATGAAGGACTCACGACTCCCACGGATGGTTTCGACGGTCGCCCGCTAGCTCGGCGTGCTCGCAGTGCTCGGCTGCCCTGGCGCAGACGAGGGCGAGGGCTCGGGTGGTGACACGGATGGCACCGGGACGGGGCACCCCTTCGATCAGTGCTTCGATGTCCCCGAGCCCGGCGGCATCTGGGACACCGATCAGGAGGACTGGACTAACGTGTCGTTCGCGCAGAACGTCGAGCCGGACGCGTTGGCCGATCCGTGCGGGAACGACGGCTCGCTCATCTCGCACCACTGCTTTCTGACGCCGGTGCACGCGATCCACATGCACACCGGCGAGCTGCTCATGTTCCACGGCGAGAGCGACACGCGGGTGTGGCCGATCGGCGGAGAGCCGCAGGACATGCGGTGGCAGCCGCCGCCGTACCGCTCCGAGTGGCTCGTGCCGTCGTCCTCGTGCCCGGGTCCGGGCTGCACGATGGTCCCGCAAGTGGGTTGGCCGGACAAGTTTTGCTCGGGCCACGTGCAGCTGCGCGACGGCGACGTGATGATCGCGGGCGGCAACATCGACGGCTCTGGCGGCAGCGGAGGGCTGAGGGACACGTTCCTGTTCCAGCCGACGAGCGACGCGGGCAAGACGTCGGCGATGTTCCCCGATGCGGAGTGCGCGTTCGGTTGGTCGACAGCGCTCGACGAGGAGCAGCACGTCAACGCGATGCCGCGCATGGCGTACGACCGGTGGTACCCCTCGCTGCTGCTGCTCGGCGACGGGCGTGTGTTGATCATGGGCGGGACGTCCAGGGAGGCCGCGGATCCCATTGGGGGACCCGCGGTGAGCACACGCGTTCTCGAGCTGTACGATCCGGAGACGGGCGTGATCGAGGAGCTGACGGGTGCGGAGTACGACGGCGCGGCGGCACCACCGCTATACCCGCTGTTGTTCCTGCTGCCCAACGGCGATGTGTTCTACGCCGGTGGTGACGATGCGGCGCTCAGCGAGTTCAACGGCCGGGTGTTGATCCCCGACTACAACAGCGGCGACGGCCAGACTTGGGAGTGGCACGAGCACCGGTTCTTGTCCGACATCAGCGGCGGGTCGGCAGCGATGTTCCGTCCAGGCGAGATCCTCAAATCTGGCGGCCAGAACACCAGTGGCGGCGTGACCGCGCTCGCCGAGCGCATCGACCTGTCGAACATTCCCTCGGGCGCCTACGACTTCGATGACGAGAGCCCGGACGACCCCGAGACCCCCAACCGCTTCGTGTCCGCGGCCCCGATGGAGTACCCGCGCATCTTCCACACCCTCACCCTGCTGCCCGACGGCAAGGTCGCCGTCACGGGCGGCAACAGCGTGCGCAACTCGATCAACGGTGAGTTCTACCTCAACCCGTGCACCGACGAGCTTGGCACCTCCCTCGAGGAGGTCGACTGCACCACCGGATGCACCTCGAGCTGCGAGCGGCGCGAGCCCGAGGTCGCGCAGGCGGAGTTCGGGCAGTGCGAGGTCCCTCCAGACGACCGCGTCTGCACG
>JBBQJI010000214.1:0-3113 GCA_038325765.1 Nannocystales bacterium | reverse complement strand
CCGTTGCAGCGCCGGCAGACGGAGACATCGATGGCGAACACGCGCGCGAGAAGCGAAGCCCACCCGATGCGGGCCGGCGCGCGCTGGTGCGGCAACGAGGTCCCCGGCTGCCACGGGCGCAGGCCGGTGGGGTCGAACAGCGATCGACCGCCTCGTGCACGACGCCGCGATCCTGGAGTTCGACCGCGGCTCGATCCGGGCCGGACGCCACGCGCCGCGGCGTCGTCAGCCGCCCTCACGCGGCGACGGCAGGCCCTGGTAGCCTGCGAGATCGATGCGTCGACGTGCCACGACCGCCAGCGCCGTGATCGCGATCTCCCTCGTTGCGCTCCTGGGCGGCTGCACGCTCGAGCGCGCCGCAGCCGCGCACGCGGAGACCGACGCACAGGTCCTGCGGAGCTGCATCGCCGGAAACACCCACGCGTGCACGCAATCACGGGAAGGCCAACGGCGCCTCGAGCAGGACTGCGACGCAGGTGGCGGGTCCGCATGCCGGGCGCTCGGGCAACTCGCGCGGGGCGACCGGAAGGACGCACCCGCGGCGGATTATTTCGAGCGAGCCTGCAAACTCGCCGACGCAAACTCGTGCCTCGCGGCGGCCGAACACCTCCGCGCCCTCGACTCGGCCGAGTCGAGGGCTCGCGCGCGCGCTGTCCTCACCATCGGATGTGAGCAACTCGACTCGGGGGAAGGATGCTCGGAGTTGGCCTGGTCGTATAACGAGGGCCTCGGCGGACCACACGACGTCACCACGGCCCGCGCGTTGGCCCGACGTGCGTGCGGGTTCGAGTCTGCACGGGGCTGCATCCTCGCGGGTTTCTATGAGACGCAGGGTATCGGCGGGGACGTCGACGCGTCGGGGGGCGAAGCGATGCTGAAGCGATCCTGTGAACTCGACGCATCACAGTGCATCTGGGCGGCGTTCGTCGCCGGCAGCGAAGGGCCGCCCGGGGTCTTTGCCCTCGTCGTCGACGAGCCCCACCTCACCGCCGTGCGCGTGGGGCCGGCGCAGCTTCCCGCGGTCGGCGACACCGTGCAGATCTTCTCGCCTTTCGGGGGCACCCGCGCCAAGGGCTGGGCCTCCGCCATCTCGGGGCCGGTCGTGTCCGCGGATGAACACGCCGTCGTGATCCGCGACGCGTCGACCAGCCGAAGCTTCGGTGTCCAGCTCAGCGGGCGGAGATTCGTGGCACTCGTGACTCCTGCGAGCCAGTTGAAGGCAAGTCAGCCCAAGCCGCTCACAGAACGCGAGGCCGAGGGATGGGCGCGCGGAGGCCACGATCTTGCCGCGATCGAGCGTGCGGTCGCAGCCAACGCCGAGCAGATCGCACGGTGCTGGCAGGGAGCGAGCGAGGAGGACCTTCGTGGTCGAGTGTCGATC
The DNA here is from genome assembly GCA_038325765.1 of Nannocystales bacterium. GTDB lineage: Bacteria > Myxococcota_A > Polyangia > Nannocystales > Nannocystaceae > Xiheibacterium. Next base: position 1,732 of record JBBQJI010000214.1, on the reverse strand, counting down.
GGCTTGATGATCGGACCGACGGGCAAGGTCGAGACGACTCAGGCCCAGGGGGCCGAGGTGCGTGATCGCTCGATCGTCGCCTGCCTCGAAGCCGAGGTGAAGACGTGGCGGTTCGCATCCCCGCCTGACGGTGCGATCACAGTCGGTGCATACCCGATCGCACGCCCCGGCTCGGCACGATAGGAGCCGTAGCGCAGCTGCCCGCGCATCATGGTGACGACGTTGGACAGCGCGGCCGTCGCCGAGATCCTGCGCGCCGCGGGGTTGCCCACCGAGGTCGAGCCCGACACGACCGCGTACCTGCGCAGCCATGCCGCCTTCGTCGTGCCGACGATGGTCGCGGCGCAGTGGATGTGGGGCCGCACGCACGCGGTGCGCTGGTCCGACGCGACGCGCCGCGTCGAAATCCGCCCCGGTCATGCTAACGTGCGTCGTCGTGTCCGCCGCCAGCGACATCCTCGCGCGCGTCCGTAGTGCCGGTCTGGCGGATGCGGTTGCCGAGCAGTTCGAGCGCGCACTTCTCCCCGGCCTGGACGAGTTCCTCGCGACGGTGCCCCCGCAGCCGCCTGCCCGCGGCCCCGACGAAGACGCGATGCATCAGGCCTTCGTCACCCTGGTGGCCCCCGCCGGCGAGCTCTTGCAAGCGCCCTCGTCCGTGCTCGACGCACTCGCGCAGCTCGTCGAGGAGAACCTCCGCCGCGACGCGGCAGACGGCGCCGTCGAGCAGCGCGCGCTCAGCCACCTCGCAGATGCGCTCGACTCGCTGACGCGCATCACGGCCGCGACCGTGGCCGTACTCCGCGAGTCGCCGGTACGCGCGCTGACGGTCACGCAGGGGTACCTCGCCGACCTCGACGAGGACGCCCGACGATGTCTCCGGGGTATCGTCGCGGTCGTCGTCGCGCTGTCGCGATTCGGCGCGCCGACCGAGGTGTTCGCGCCGTGGACCTGGCTTGCTCGCCGGTCGCTCCTCGCAAGCGAGGGGGTGGTCCTGCTCCGTCTCGCACAGGCCGAGCGCGCGAAGGCCCCCGAGTTCGCGCCTCGGCGAATCCCCGGCGCCGGCAAGGGCATCATCCGCATCGCCGCCGACTTCGACGACCCGCTCCCTGCGGAAATCGAGGCTCTCTTCTATGGTGAGCAGAAGCGAGATGAGATGATTTGGACCTGACGCGTCGTCGGGAATTGACGCGATCGAGAGCGCGCCCCCCTGGTCCGGGCAACCCTGCGCGAACGACACGACCCCGTCGAGATCGGGCATGCCCATTCGGGGCAGTGATCGGCACCCCGCTCGCCATCTCGGTCATCGAGCCGTTGCATCGGAGGCGGTCAGCCAGCTAGAGTCGAGTTCCGTCGTGTCGGACCCCCCTAAATTTCGTGCTCGCGGCCGCACCTACGCGCTGGTGCCAGCCCGTGACGTCGAAACGTGGTCGCACGAGCGAGCGCTGCACCGACTTCGCGAGAACACCGGCGACTGGCCGGGCCGCGAGGTGTTGCTGCGCCTGTCTGACTCGCTCATGGGCCCCGACGAAGACATCGACCGAGCTCTCGCGTTCCTGGCTGACCGCTTCGAGAGCGGGCGTGTCGTCGCTGTGTGCTTAAGCGTTTTGAAGTGCGAGCCGGCGGAGGGCGGGCGACACGCGGTGGCTGTTGGGAGCCGTCGAGGTAAGCGAGCCTACGGTTCAGCGGAGAGAGTCGGCGTCGAGCGAGGGCGACGAGGTTTGCTGGTGCGGTG
>JBBQJI010000213.1:0-3157 GCA_038325765.1 Nannocystales bacterium | reverse complement strand
CCACCTCGTCCGCAACCTCGGCGCCCTCGCTCGACACTCTCTCTCTGCGCTGGACCGTGGGCCCGCTTACCTCGACGGCTCCCAACAGCCCTCCGGCTCGCCCGCCCCCCAGCGGTTCGCAGTTCAAAACGCTTAAGCACGTGATGACCCGAGGGGGGGAAACCTCGCATCTGCTCGGCGACCATGAAGGCGTAGCAGGCGAGGACGACGGTGACATGGTGATGCCATCCGGGAAAGCTGCGACCCTCGAAGTGGTCGAGGCCGAGCTCGCCTTTCAGACCTTGGTACGCGCGTTCGGTTCGCCAGCGCTCCTTGAGCGACGCGATCAATTGCTTGCGCGAGATGTCCTTCGACAACGTCGAGAGCGTGTAGCCGTCGGGCCGATGCGAGTTGAGGCCCCACTCGATCACGAGCCACTGCTCGGGCCGCGGCTTGTTGTCGGTCGTCATCGGCTCGACACGAATGACGGCGAACCTCGCAGCCATCGGCGCGCCCGTACCTTCGCGCCACGTCGTCTTTCGGATGCTCTTCTCCGACAACGAGAACGCCAGCTCCTCGACCGACATCGCCTTGCCGACACGGCGACGGGCACCACCGCTGTGCACCTGACGAACGCGCGTGGTGAGCTGCACCGCGACCGCGTACTGCAAGCCGCGTTCGTCGAGTGCGTCGCGGAACCCCATCTTGTTGCCGTAGTCGGCGTCGGCGAGCACCACACCGCGCGGCAAGTCGTCTGCGATCGCCGCCTCGATCATGTCGAGCGCGAGCTGCCACTTCGGCTTGTAGCCAATCGACTCGGGGATCTTCGCCGCCGCGCAGCGCTCGCGATCCGCCGCCCAGTCCTCCGGGACGAACAACGCGAAGTCGATCGGAAGCTGCGTCTGCTCGTTGGAGAGCGTCAGGCTCACCGCGACCTGGCAGTTGGTCACCTTGCCGGCGCTGCCGGTGTACTGCCGCTTCACGCCCGGCGAACACTTGCCCTGCTTGAGGAATCCGGTGTCGTCGATGATCCAGTGCGTGATGGCACGACGGCGCTGCATCTCCTCGAGTCCGAAACGCGCCGAGTGCATCCGCACCGGGCGGTCCTCCCACTCCGAGCGCGCCAGAAAGTGCAACAGCTTCTGGTGCGTCATCTCGGCACGCTCGGGATCGCCGCACAGCCGTGCCGCCACCGGCTCTGCACTCTTGCGGTCGCCCTCGCCGAACAGCCCGCACGCGTACATCGCGAAGCTCTGCCGACGCCGCTTGTCGCCGAGAAGCGATCCGATTCCGCATAGATACGCCTCGAGTCGCTGCTCCGCCGTCTCGCCAGGGAGGTCCGCTTCGCGCTGGGTCATGACCCCCTTGGATCACACCTCGGCGCGCTCTCCAAATTCCCGACAGAAGTTCCCCGCAGTAGTGTTGAGCGTTTTGAACTGCGCGTCCTCGGGCGGTCGCGTCCGTCGCACGGCCAGGCCAGCGCTTCGCGGGCCTGTGCTTCCTCGGCGGGGCCCGCTCGTGACAAAATCCAGGCCCCGCGGCGCCCCCCGGGCCACGCGATCCTCATCCGTCGACCACCTCTACACATGCGCCGGCTCACGCCTCGGCCGCGTCGTGGGCGCCCTTCGCCACGGTTACCCGCTTCAAACCCCCTAGGCGCACCGCTTCGACGAGATCCGCGCGCGCATCCGCGAGATCATCGAGATGCCCGACCGCAAGGAGCAGCTCTTCATCAAGCTCTCCCTAGCCAATCATGGTCGCATCGCGCCGAGCAAGCGGCGCTATTTCGAGGAACTCGACGACGCGACCCTCGCTCGCCTCGAGGCGGCGTTGACCGCGGCGATGAGCGACGCGAAGGGGTGACCGGGGTCTACGGCCTCGCTCGGTGGGGGAACCCTACGAGGCCGTACGGCTCTCGGTGTCCAGCCGAGCGAGCTGCGGAGGCTTCTGGCGCTGCGGGAGGCGCTGCTGCGCGCTGGGATGCTACGTGTCTGCCGACGGCCGCCTCGCATGAGGGCGAAGAGTCCCCGCAGTCGGACCAGCCCGCCCACAGCTCGACGGTGGCGATCCGGCCCTGGGACTTGGCCCTCGCGGCGAAGATGGTGAGCTGCTCGTCGAGCGCGCCGGCGGTCGCGTCGACCTCGACTCGCCGACCGGCCAATCGGCCAGTGGGACCAGCTGCGCGAGCCCGGCACCGGGCGTGACGGAGGGCGATCATGGATCGCAGACCTCGGAACCTCGTTTGCGTTGCGCCGATGGGAAGCGGCGGGCTCGTGCGCGCCCGAGGTTGACCGGCGGTCCCGGCCGTGTGACGGTGAGACCGTGAAGGACTCACGACTTCCAAGGACGGTTTCGACGGTCGCCCGCTCGCTCGGCGTGCTCGCAGTGCTCGGCTGCCCCGGTGCGGACGAGGGCTCGGGCTCGGGCGGTGACACGGACGGCACCGGGACGGGGCACCCCTTCGATTAGTGCTTCGATGTCCCCGAGCCCGGCGGCATCTGGGACACCGATCAGGAGGACTGGACGAACGTGTCGTTCGCGCAGAACGTCGAGCCTGACGCGTTGGACGAACCGTGCGGGAACGACGGCTCGTTGATCTCGCACCACTGCTTCTTGACCCCCGTGCATGCGATCCACATGCACACCGGCGAGCTGCTCATGTTCCATGGCGAGAGCGACACGCGGGTGTGGCCGATCGGCGGAGAGCCGCAGGACATGCGGTGGCAGCCGCCGCCGTACTACGCCGAGTGGCAGGTGCCGTCGTCCTCGTGCCCAGGTGAGGGCTGCATGATGGTCCCGCAGACGGGTTGGCCCGACAAGTTCTGCTCGGGCCACGTTCAGTTGCGCGACGGCGACGTGATGATCGCGGGCGGCAACATCGACGGGCTACCCGCCAGCGGGGGGCTCGCGGACACGTTCCTGTTCCAGCCGACGAGCGACGCAGGCAAGACGTCGGCGATGTTCCCCGATGCGGAGTGCGCGTTCGGCTGGTCGACTGCGCTCGACGGGGAGCAGCACGTCAACGCGATGCCGCGCATGGCGTACGACCGGTGGTACCCGTCGCTGCTGTTGCTGGGCGACGGTCGTGTGTTGATCATGGGCGGGACTTCCAGGGAGGCCGCGGAGCTGATGGGGGGAGACGCGGAGAGCACACGCGTTCTCGAAGTGTACGATCCGA
>JBBQJI010000212.1:0-3264 GCA_038325765.1 Nannocystales bacterium | reverse complement strand
GCGGCGCCGAGATCGGGATGCAGCACCTTGATCGCGACGTCGCGCTCGTGTTTCAGGTCGTGCGCGAGGTACACGGTGGCCATGCCGCCGGCACCGATCTCCCGCTCGACGCGGTAGCGGTCGGCAAGGGCCGTCGAGAGGCGCGAAGAGGTCGTCGTCATCCGCGGGACGCCTTCCAGCGCTCCCATGCGGGGTAGCCTCGGAGCAGTTCGTCCAGCATCACGCCGCCCGTCGCCTCGGCGTCGAAGTACCAGCGTGGGTTCTCTCCCTCGATCAGCACCATCGCCCCCGCGCGATCGCCGAGCGCGGCGCGGAGGGTCGCGCGCGCCGCCGCGCGGCACGTGCGGAAGCCCGTCGAGCACTGGTCCACCGACCCGATGGGACGCCGGTCGGCGGCGAGGCGCGCCTCGATCGCGATCGCCTCGGCGCGACGGCCGAGCAGCGCCAGCGCCACGCCGCGCGCCACCGACATTGGCAGCGCCACGATCCCCTCGCGCGCCATCGAGTCGGTGATTGCGACGACTGCGGGCCAGCGCCTGAGCGCGACCAGCACCCGCATCCGGTCGTCCCGCCCTGCCGGCCCCTGCGACTCGGTCGCCGGGCGCGCGTCGAGGCGCACGAGCACGCGCACGCCGAGCCGCTCCGCGCGCGCGGAGTCGCCTGCAAGTCTCAGGAACCGGATCGTCCGCGCGGCGATGGCCGCGACGGTGACGCCGAGATCCGATGGCAACGTCCACGCATCGTCGAGCACACGCTCGGCCTCGTCACCACGTCGCAGTGCGACAAGCGCCGAGACACGGTACTGGAGGAGTACGGCCCGCTCGCCGACCAGTCGCCGCGCCTCGTCGGCAAGGGCGAGCGCGCCTGCAGCATCGCCCAGGTCGAGGAGCGCGGCCGACCGGTGCGTGAAGAAGTAGACGCGCCCGCGCAGCTCCCCGCTCGCGGGGTCAAGCCGGCGCAGCACGGAGTCGGCGCTGCGCGGCCGGTTCGACCAGCGATACATGAGCCCGGCGAGGTACTGCGCGAACTGCGAGCGAGGTGCGACCTGTGCGAGCGCCTGCCCCGCCTCGATGCAGCGGTCGTACGCGGGCGACCACTCGCGATCGCAGCCGAGCACGTCGAGGTACGCCGCCTCGAAGCGCGTGAGCGACGCACGCCGTGTGCGCAGGCGGTCGAGGAGGGAGTCCGCCAGCGCCTCGTTGCTGCGGTTGGTCGCGAGGCCGAGCAGGCGCAGCGACGGCCACGCGTACTGCGGATCGAGCGCCGCCGCCCGGCGGTAGTGGGCGGCGGCGGTGCGCTCGTCGCGGTAGAAGAGCGCCTCGCCCTGCAGGAACTCGCGGTACGCCTCGGCCAGCGGCAGTTGCACGGTCTGCGCGGCGTATGAAGAGAGCGTCGAGTCGAGCAGGATCGCAAGGCCGTCGACGACGCGCTTCCGGAGCGCCTCGATCCCCTGCAGCGGCGCCCCCGCGAGTGCCGGTACCGGCCCGACCGACTGCAGCAGCTTCCCCGCATTCGCATCGGTGAAGTCGGCCTGAAAGAGGACGCTGTCGCCCTGCCGGTAATACGCGCCCGAAATCACGAGCCCCGCGTTGGCCGCGCGGGCGAGCGCGAGGAGCGGCGAGCCGCCGTTGGCGGCATCGGTCGTGACGCCACGCGAGGCGAGATCAGCGGCGGTGCCGCCGACGTCGACCACGCCGGTCGTCGCGAGGCCGCGCGCAATCCAGTCGGCGGCCATCGCGCCGACGGGGTCGAGCGACGCGTCGCCGCTGCGGTTCGTGAAGGTCGCCACCACGACACGCTTCGGTGCCAGAGGCGCGGCCTGCGTGCCGCCCTCCGCAGCACCGGATGCCGTGGGCGTGGCGTCGCGCCCGCGCAGCAGCGCCGCTGTCACGGCGGCGACCGCCAGCGCCGCGCCAGCCAGCACCAGAAGGCGCCGCGACTGCGGCACCGGCGCGAGGTGCACGCTCGCGCCGCTCACCGTCGCGTCGAGTGCCGTGAGCGCGGTCCGGGCGTCGGCAGGACGCGCCTCGGGCGCCTTCTCGATGCAGGCCATCACGAGCGTCGCGAGTTCGCGCACGCCGGGCGCACGGCGCCCTTCAGGCGGCAGCACGTCGAGGAGCGGCGCCGGGCGCTCGGCGAGGTGCGCCGCGAGGAGTGCCTGCGTCGTCGTGCGGTCGGCGAAGGGGTGCCGCCCCGCGAGGAGCTCCCAGGCCATCAGCCCCCACGCGTACAGGTCGGTACGCGCGTCGACCACGTCGCCGGCGACCTGCTCCGGCGCCATGTAGGCCGGCGTGCCGAGCGAGGTGCCGACCCGCGTCAGCGCCGTGCGCGCGCCCCCGGCGGTGGCCTCCGGTCCCGTGTCGATCGTGTCGCCGAACGCAAGGCCGATCGCCTTGGCGATGCCGAAGTCGGCGACGAGCGCGCCGTCGCCCGAGAGGAGCACGTTCTCCGGCTTCACGTCCCGGTGGACGATTCCCGCCGCGTGTGCATGCGCGAGTGCGCGCAGCACGTCACGCAGGAGCGCGCGAGCCTCGTCGACCGGCACCGGGCCGCGCGCCATGCGCGCGCGCAGCGACTCGCCCCGCACGTACGGCATCGTGTAGTACGCGGTGTCGTCGGCCTCGCCGGCGGCGAGCACCGGGACGATGTTCGTGTGCTGCAGTCGAGCCGCGAGCTGCACCTCGCGCGCGAATCGCTCGGCGGCGCCGCTGTCCATCGCGTCGGGGCTGACGACCTTGATCACGACCTCGCGGCCGAGCGCGAGCTCGGTGGCGACGAAGACGCGCGACATCCCGCCGCCGCCGAGCTCGTGCTCCAGGGTGAACGCCGGGCCGAGCGCGGCCTGCACTTCGCTCATTGCCGCGGCGGCGGCATCTACGGACTCGTGATCGGTCAAGGAAGAGGAACATGCGGCGGCGTGGACGCGATGGCAACAAGCCTGTGCGCCGACCCATCGTTCGATGCTGCGCGCGCCAGCTCGACCTGGCAACGCGTGTCACGCCTGAAGCCTGACGCCTGACGCCTGACGCCTGACCCCTGACGCCCGATTCCCGAGGCCTCAGGCATCGAACCCGATGGCCAGCCGCGTGTCACCTCCCGCCTCACTCCTCGACCCTCGGCCCCCGACCCTGGGCTCACTATCGACGTCGAGATCGCGACTGGCTGCAATGCTGCCAGTGCCCGACCTCACATCACAAGCCTCAGCCCTCAACCTCACCAAACTTGGTCTACCACATCCGAGCCTGCCGGTCCCAGCCGAGCCTC
>JBBQJI010000211.1:0-3360 GCA_038325765.1 Nannocystales bacterium | reverse complement strand
GGCCCACCCACGGTCAAGCGCCCGCCCACCGAGGTCTGGATCAACAAGCCCATCAACCACCCCGGCGCCCTTCCGCAAACCGAGCCAGTCGCTCACTGAACTCCCCACCAACTGGTTTCAAACTTGTTGACACGTTCCGCCGGCGACGTGCTCACCCTTGTGCGCCCCGCCGCCGTCGTCGCTACCCTGCTCGGGCCCATGGCAGTGCGCTTCCCCATGCCACGCCTCGCTCGCGCTTCCCCGCGCGCCCAGGACCCCGCCGATTTCTCCCGGCCGCGCGCTCCCCGTTGCTCACCTCGCCGCTCCGTACTCACCCGCGCTCCCGAATCCCCACTTCGAAACCGTTAAGCGCTGCCGCACGCAGCAGCGCGAGAACGGACTCGGGATGCTCGCGTAGCAGCTCGACCAACATCTCGTGCTCGAGCGAGGGCGTCGACGCTCGGCACGTTGCGAGCGACGTGCCGGACTCCGCGGCCGCGTGGGCGTTGCAGTGGGCTCGCGCGAGCTGGCTAGGTGGCCCGGATTCGGGCTAGTGGTGGCCCGCCGGCGGGCCAACCCCACCCGCGATCTTTGGACACGAGCGCTCCGTCGCGCTCCCCCGACTCACCGGCCCTTCGTGGTCGGCCGCGGGAGCTTCGTGGTCGGCCCAGTGGGCGTGCTTTTCGGCCGCACAGTGGGCAGCTCGTCGCTCCTTTGCGGACGCAGGCCGTCACCACCGCCGGGCAGCTTGCTCAGCACCTCGGCGCTCGCCACGGGCGACGGTTCAGCCACCGCAGCGCCGCGTCCACTCCATCGGCGGCGAGGAGCGCTTCGAACTCGATCAGCGGCGCGGCGGCGAGCATGCGGGCTGCGACAGTAAACGGCACGCAGACCTCGCGCGGGTGGTCGGTTGCGCCCGGCCATAGGGCTCCGCTGTCGCCGCGCCCGCTCGGTCAGCGGGAGTCGCGCTGCCGATGGGTCGCCCGCGCGACGCAACCGCCCGACGCAACCGCCCGACGATGGGCCGCGGCGTTGACTGGCTGGGAGGAAACACCCAGGATGCGCCGATGCCGAGGTTCCCGAGAGTCCTGTTCCTCATGTGTGCGCTCGCCAGTGCGTGTGATCGGCAAGAGGCCCCCGGCATTGCTGCGGGCTCGGGCGCGCCGGCGCCTGTGGCGACGAGCACGCCCACGCCGACCGCAGAAGCGGGAGGTTCCGCAGGCGCGGTCGCCCCGGGCACAGCAGCGCCAGTCGCCGCCGAGCCAGCGCCAGTCGCTGCGGACTCCGCCGCCGTGGAGCCTGGCGCCGCCGATCCGGCGGGCGCGCCTGCAGGGCCGGTGGCGAACTCAGAGGTCACAGCGGGCGAGAACCTCTTGAGTCTAGCCAGCGGGGCCTACCTCGTGCGGCAACCGGACAATGATCGCGCCTTCGATCATAACCCGATCAATCTCATCTTCGACGGCATGATGTGGCGCTCGCCCGAAGGGACGGTGACGAACCAGGTCTTCGTCATCGAGACCCCGGCCGTGACGACGCTGACGTCGATCGGCTTCGACACGAACCACTTGTTCCATACGCCCGAGGAGAACGCCCGGAATCTCGTCGTCGAAGCGAGCAACGAGAGCAGCGAGGCTGGATTCCAGCCGATCCTCGCGACCGCGCTCGCGGCCGACGCAGGGATCACGGCGTTCCCGGTCACCGCGAAGGTGCCGGGACGGTGGTTTCGCCTGACGATCGCGGACAACCACGGTGCGACCGCCGCGATGTCGCTCAAGCGGATCTTCGGCTATGGCAGCCAGGAGCCCGCGGCGATGCCGGCCAACCTGACCGGGACCTATCGTTTCGTCGATTCGACGACGGGCGCGGTCGAAGCCGACAACCGCAACGACATCTTCCTAAAGCAGGACGCGTCGACGATGGTCGGTTGTTGGCGCGCCACCGGCACGCTCGCAGGCGGGCTCGCGGGAACCGTCGGTACGATCCAGTGGAAGCACCCGGATCTCGGCACGAACGGCGGCCTGATGGTGTTCACCGCCCTCGATCGGGTCGTGTTCTGGCGGCTCAACGATTCCACCTTCTGGGCGTTCGATACCTTCCAGCGGGTGAGCCCCGACATCGAGGCATGTGGGGACGGCAGCACGCTCGGCGGTGCGGACGAGCTCGCCAAGGATCTGGCGGACACCGGGCGCGCGGTGGTCTACGGCATCAACTTCGACTTCAATTCGGACAAGCTCCGCGCCGAGTCCAAGGTCGTCCTCGACAGGATCGTGAAGATCCTCGAAGAACATCCCGACTGGAAGATGGCGATCGAGGGACACACCGACGACATCGGTGGCGCGCCCTACAATCAGGCACTGTCGGAGAGGCGCGCGCGGGCGGTGGTGACATATCTGACACAGGCCAAGGTCTCGGCGGATCGCCTCACCTCCACCGGCGTCGGCCTCGCCAGCCCGATCGCCGCGAACGACACCGACATCGGCCGCGCGAGGAACCGCCGCGTCGAGCTGGTCAAGCGGTAGTCCCTGCGCGCACCGTCGCTCCTGGGAGTTCCCGGGAGCTCGGTGTGCTCGCGGATTGGCGACGCGTCCAGGCACGTGCCCCGGTGGCCGCCGACGTCGACGCGGGCCCGAGTGACGCCAGCGCACCGGTGGAGCGCATCGCCCTCGACCGCGCCCTCGCAACGCTCGACCCGGGCGATCGCGAGGTGCTGCTGCTCCGCGAGCTCGGCGGCCTCGACTACGCCGAGATCGCGGAGTTCGTCGAATCCACGCACGCCGCGGTGCGCTCGCGTCTCTACCGCGCACGCGTGGCGATCCGCGCGGATCTCGAGCCCGCAGCGGTCCTTCCATTCAGCAAGCAGAGACAGTCATGATCGGTCGAGACGGTGGCGAGCAACTGAGCGCATGGTTGGACGGCGAGCACGTCCCGGCGCGGGCCGTACTGGCGCTGCTCGAGGGCCCCGAGGGCATCGCGTGTGTGCGCGAGATCCTGCAGGTGCGCGCGGCTCTCGAGGAGGACAGCCCCGAGGCCGGCGACGTCGCGGTCGTGCGCATCGAACGGGCGATCGCACGATCGCGCTGGTCCTCACGGGCTCTCGGGCTGGGTTGGGTGACGGCCGCGGTGGCGAGCGCCGGACTGCTGTTCGTGCTGATGCGCCCTACCCCGCCCTCCACGAGCACCGCCTGTTTTCGTTCACCACCCAGAACTGGCGCGGGAAGCCGCTCGTGACCCACCAGGTCATCGTCAACCTCATCAGCGCGACCACGACCAAGACTGGCCTCGAGGTCCGCTGCGAACTCGACGACAACATCTACCCGACGGGCCGCAAGGTCGCCGAAGCAGAATTCGCCGCGGTGAACATCGAGCGTGACCCCTTCCACG
>JBBQJI010000210.1:0-3421 GCA_038325765.1 Nannocystales bacterium | reverse complement strand
ACCCGTTCGGGACCTCGAGCTACGCCGCAAACGACTCCGCGATCGAGGTGAGCGCGAAGCGGTACCGGTACATCGGGAAGGAGCGGGATGAGGAGACCGGGCTGTACCACCTCGGGGCGCGGTACTACGCGAGTTGGTTGGCGCGGTGGACCGCGGCGGATCCGATCGGCCTCGGGGATGGAGTGAATCGGTTTGCGCACTCGCGGGGAAACCCGGTGAGGCTGGTGGATCCCGGAGGTACGAAGAGCAAGGAGCCGTTTCACGTGGGTGAGACGATCCCGCGGGCGCGCGTGATCGACTGGATGCACGATCGGTCTACCGGCGCCGAGGGTGCATTCCCAGTGCGGCTCGAGGGTGGTGAGAACTACTACGTGCTGCCGGGGAGTTCTGTGAACACGCTCCCCGGCGTGTCGTCGGGCACCGAGGGCCACACCGCTTGGGAATTCAAGGAGGGCTCGACCGCCAACGTCGGGCTGCAGAGGGCCGAAGCACTCGAGGCCACCCGAATTGCCTATCGTCGACAATCGGAGATCGCCGAAGGCCGGATCCTCGGCTCGAAAAAGATGATCGCGGCCGCTGCCGTCACGGCCGTCAGCGGCGGAGCCGCGCTCGCTTTGGCCCCGGCGGGCGTAGTGGGTGGGATTGTCTACGGCGCGGGCGAGGGCGCTGTCATCGGCGGGGCGCTCACAGCGATCGACGGGGGAAACCCCAGAGAGGTGTTCACCAACGCCGGGAAGGGCGCGGCCTTGGGCGGTGTTTCCGGCGGCATCTTCGGACTCGTCGGGAAGGGTATCGGTGCAGTGCGTGGTCCCCAGTACAGGACGCTCGCCGAGGCACGCGCCGGGTTCGGGATCCCGGCGACGCGGGGTCCCGCTTCCGTCCTCCCTGCTCGCGACGCCACCGCCGCAAAGGGGGGAGGGACTCAGACCGCGGAGGCTGTTCGTCAGGGCTTCGTGCGCGAGGGAGGCAAGCTCCAGGAAGTGCTCCAGAATATCGAGAGCGAGTTCGCAGCGGCGGCTCCCAAGTCCGCAGGCGACGCGCTGACTGTGATCGACCGCGCCACCTCGGCGGCGAAGCTGGAACCGGGCGTGGCCTCGCTCGCGCCGGATGGGGGCGTCATCCTCGAGAACGCAGGTGGCATCACGACCACCATCAGCAAGGCTGGTGACATCATCATCCAGCGCGGCGACCAGGTACTGATGAGGCTGAAACGATGACCACCGACGCAGATCTCCGCGACATCGTGGTACGACTCGCTGCAAGGGTCGCGGCGTCCGATGAGAACGATGCGTTCCGTGACGCTGCGCGCGCAACCGGTAGTCTGCCCGTCTACTGCGACATGGGCGGATGCCTAGTCGTATCTCCGGACGGAGACGTACTTAGGTTCGACCCCGAGTCCGGCTCTACTGAGACCGAGACAGACCCTCGTTGGCGGCTGCTCGCTCGCGCGAAGGCCTCGCGTAGGTATCCCGAGCTAGCGAGCCTGGAACCGCTGCGGCCGGAGGATGCGCCGGAGTGTTTCGAATGCGAGGGGACCGGCCTTCTTCTCGGGCTCGATTGCAAGAGGTGTAGCGGCCTCGGGTGGGTGGACAACGCACAGCCTGAGCCCGAGAGGGCGTGACCCCGGCAATGATCTCCAGTTCGACGGTGGGGCGGTGCGCCTGCGGCTGCTCGGGGCGGGCAGGACCTCGTACTACGCGGATGATCTGTCGGGACCGATGCCGTGGGGAGTGTGCGGGTCGCGGGCGTTGGCGTTCGAGCAGCAGGCCCCGGCGATGAGCGACGGGCAGGGCGCCGCGGTGTACGGCGCCGACGTCGACGCTGTGGTGCTCGCCGAGGCTGGCTACGTCGCGGACGAGGGCCTTTGGTGGGCGAGGTCGATGCGGCAGGTGTTCGATCCGGCGCGGTTCTTCGTACCGATCGAGGTGCGTGATCCGTTCGGGAATCCGCCGACGCAGGTGAGCTACGACGCAGACGTGCTGTTCGCGATGTCGGTCACCGACGCGCTCGGGAACGTGGCCTCGGCCGAGTACGACTACCGCGTGCTCGCGCCGAGGCCTGGTCACCGACGCCAACGGCTCACGCGGCGGGGTGGTGTTCGACGTGCGCGGAATGGTGGTCGCGACCTACATCGCGGGTCGGCCGGGATCGGGGCTCGGCGACAGCGCGGAGGATCCGATCACCACGATGGACTACGACCTGTTCGCGTGGCGGGATCGCGGTGAGCCGAACTTCGTGCACACGCGGACCCGCGAGCGGCATGGGGATCCGAGCACGCGGTGGCTCGAAGTCGCGTCGGATCTTGGCGCGCTTCTTCCTCGACCAGCAGATCGACAACTTCGTCCACGCGATCCTCGTGCGCCTCGGCCTGCGCTCGCTCGCCGGCGAACTCGACGGCGTGCTCGCGAAGGCCGGGAAGGCCAGGTGGTCAGCGGCGTAGCTGCTCGAGCACGTCGCGCGCCACGAACTCGACGACCGCGCGGTGCGTGGTCTCGAACGTCGACTCGGCCGGACGAAGCTCGGTGGCTTCAGACCGCTGGCCGACTTCGACTGGAGCTGGCCGAGGAAGATCGAGCGCGAGCGCGTCGAGGCACTACTGTCGCTCGACTTCCTTCAGGACGACAACAACGTCGTGCTGGTCGGTGCGCACGGCCTCGGCAAGACGACGCTCACGCAGAATCTCGCCTACAACGCCGTCGCAGCGGGGCACACGGTCCGCTTCATCACGACGTCGGAGCTGCTGCTCGATCTCTACGCGGCCAAGCAAACCCGCAAGCTCGAGCGACGACTCCGCTACTGGGCCAACCTGCGGCTGCTCGTCCTCGACGAGCTCGGCGACGTCAGCCACGACAACGACAACGCAGACCTGCTCTACCAGGTGATAAGTCGCCGGCACGAACGCCGCAGCACCATGATCACCGCCAACCTCGCCTTCCGCGACTGGGTCCGCGTCTTCCCGACGACCGGCTCGGCCGCCGCGCTCATCGACCGCGTCGTCCACCACTCCGTCGTGATCGCCATCGAAGGCGACAGCTACCGACTCCGGGAGGCCGAGCAGTCACGCAAGACCAGCAAGACCAGAATCCGCAAGTAGCGCACCACGGCGACGACCAGAATCACGCGCTCACTGACGACCGGCTACAGGTGCGCACTTCACTGGCGCTTTCGCGGGCGCCCCATCAAGTCGCCGAGCTCGAGGACCGCGCACGACGACGCCGTCCGCCTTCCGCTTGGACAAGGCGGCGGGAAGGACTTCATGAACCCCCGAAAGGTGCCGGCGGTGACGCGGGTGCAGTACGACGCGCTGCGTCGCCCCACGCACCAGTTGGTGACGCCGGCAGGTGGGGCCGAGATCGTGGTGACGCGGACGGTGTACGGCGAGCAAGTCGCCGAGCCGCAGCGCACCGACGCGAACCTGCGT
>JBBQJI010000209.1:0-3444 GCA_038325765.1 Nannocystales bacterium | reverse complement strand
AGATCGTACGCCGCAGCGCACGCACCTGCCGCCAACCATGCGGCGTTGTTGGTGCCGCTCGTCAACGCATTGGTGCCACCAGGCCGCTGGATGCCGACTGTGGCGCTGGCACCGAAGTCCAGCGAAGTTCTCGTGGAGCAGCTGTAGGACGGCCCTCGAGGTGCCGAACCCGCTGCGCGCGCGCCCGACCATGCGTCCGAGGGGCTCGGCGAATCGATCCTTCGGCTTGGGCCAGAATCGGATGAGGCGCAACCAGGCCTCCCAGGACCACGGATCTCCGTCGGTCGCGAGCGCGGTCAGTCGCTGCGCGACGGTGTCGACCGCGAAGGGTGGGACGTTGGCGCGGGCCAGCGCATCGATGATCTCCGGCTCGGCCGGGGTCCCGACGACCGCGGTGAGCCAGTCTGCCATCGCGGCGTCCATCGAATCCGGCGCCGCCGCGAGCTGGTGACGGGCGATGAGGACCCGGACGTCGGTGTCTGCCTGCTCGAAGATCTCCACGCAGCGGGCGACGAGCTCGGCGCGGGGATCCACGGCGACCAGGCGGACGAGGAACTCGAGCGTCGCGGGAGTCGCCCTGGGGTCGATCCCATCGAGGCGCGCGAGCAACAGGCCTCGCGTCGCGTCGTCCTCGAGCTCCGCGCGCACGATCTCGGGCTCGAGCGCCGCGAGGTGTCTCAGCAATTCGGGGCGCGAGGCCTCGACATCGTGCCTGTCGTCGTACTCGTCGGGATCGACGTCGAGCTCGAACCGAAGGGCGACGCCCAGTCGTCGGTCGTAGATGAGCTTGTCGCGTCCGCTGACGAGCCCCACCTGCGTATCGTCCCAGTTCTCGAAGGAGTAGATGCGCGCCGGCTCGTCGGGCTCGCGGGTGAACAGTGGCACCAGGGAACGGCCCCGGGCCTCCGGGATCGGCTCCTGTCCGAGCAGGTCGACGAGCGTGGGCACGAGGTCGATCGTCCCGACGGTCTCGCGGACGACGTGCCCCCGATGGCCCGGGACCGCGATCGCGAACGGCACGCGGACGTCTTCGTCGAAGATGCTCGGCCCGTGCAAAACGGTCTCGTGGTCGCCGAGCCCCTCGCCATGATCGCTGGTCAGCACGAAGAGCGTGTTCTCGTGCAGCCCGAGCGCTGTGACGCCGTCGAGCAGGGCGCCGATCTGCTGGTCGAGGTACTGCAGCGATCGCCGGTATGCGTCGATCCGCGGGACTTCCCACGGGATGACCTTTCCGTCGAAACCGGGCCGATGCATCGTGTAGAGGTGGAGATAGACGAAGAATCTCCGCGAGCCGGCGGCCGAGAGCATCTGTAGCGCCGCGGGGACCGCCCGATGCATCTGAGCGTCGGCATAGACGCGCACGCCGAGGAACCCGTCGAGCAAGGCGTCCACCTGGACGTGCTGCGCCGGGCTGAAGTAGCGAGGCACGACCGCGAGCGGGGAAATGCCGAGTCCAGCCATTCGCTCACCGAGGGGTACGCCGAGGAGGGGATCCTCGCTGGATTCGATGGAGCGCAGCATCGCCGGCATCGCGCGCTTGGTCTCGGATGCCGGCGAGTACGCGTGCTCGAAGCGGTAGGCGTCCTGCAGCCATGCGTCGATCCGCGGGGTATCTCCGGGCTGCGCGAACGGGAGCCCCTCGCTCGGTCGCGACGGTGGGATCGCGTCGGCGCGCAGGGTATCGACGACCACGAGGATGATGTTCCAGTCGCCGTGGCCGGCGAAGGTGGATGGCTGGGTTGGCTCGGGCGACGACGACGGGGTGCGGACGTCCATGTCCGCGAGCATTTCGCGGAGCGTCGTGGAGCGGGCTTGCGGCAAGGTGCTCGGCATCCAGCGCCGCGCGAAGTCGGAGCGGAGCAGCAGGCCGCCGCGGGTCGCGGGGGTGCTCGCGAACCACAGCACCAGGGCGCAGGCTGCTGCGGATCCGTAGGCCAAACGGCGCCGCGCGCTGGACGGTCGCATCGGCCGAGGCATCAAGCGCGCGATCAGTACGAGCGTCGTCGCCGTGAGGCTCGCATCGACGACCTGATGGAATCCCGGGTGCAGACCGGGCATCACGGCATGGTTCACGGCGACCAGCAGCGTGGCTGCGATCGCGACGCAGAGCGTGACGGCCAGGCGGCGGCGCGGCGGGCCGCACTCGCGGGAGCGGAGCCACGTGAAGCAGCACAGCCAGGCGATGAAGACGCTCGCGAGCGGGGCCCAGGCGAGCAGGGGGCCGAACCATTGGCGAGAGATCCAGGCGCCGGAGGCGAGCTGGTTGCCGACGGTCGCGAGCGGCGCTGCGAGCAGTAGAGAGGCGGCGGCGGCCGGGAGTACGACGGCGCCGGGCCAGCGCTGGCGGTGAAGCGCAGGGAGGGCGAGCGTGGTAGCGAGGGCGGCGGTGGCGAGGGCGGCGACGGCCAGGGCGAGGGCGGCGTGGCCGGCCCAGGAGGTGAGGGCGTGGATCCAGCGCCAGGGCATGGCGCCGCGGGGGGAGATCGCGATGGCGACGCGGTCGATGGTGAACGTGGCGGTGGCCGCGAGGAGGGGGCAGAGGACGCTGACGGGGAGTGTGCGGCTCCGAGCGGTGGGGGGAGCGGGCACGCGCGCTATTGTAGCGAACTCGGCCGCGACGAACACTCGTCGTGGGTCGTCGCGCGAGCGAGGGGCGGCGGTGCGTGTCGAGCGCGCTCGCCGGAGGTGGTTGGACTAATCGCCTGCGGCGTCCGCATCCTCGGGGCAGACCGGGACTTCGGTGGGGAAGATCTCGGCGCCGCATCCCTCGGCGGGTGGGAGGTAGTCGAACGAGCCGCGGATGTAGTAAATGACCGGTGAAGGGCCGAAGTCCTGCTCCCGCAATACCTCGATCTTCATGCAGTCGCTGGTACGCCGCACCTCTGCCCGCTTCGCATGACCATATAGATAGACCTTATCGAAGCCTTGCCCTGGCTCGATCACAGCCACCCCGGCAGCATCACCAGGGCGATACTCCGCCACCAGATCAAGCGGCGCTCGCGAACCACACATGACCTGTGCGCCAGTCATCGATCCATCGGGATGGAACTCCACCTCGTGGTACAGCTGTTCGAAGCACCCATCGATCGAGACACGCTCGAACGAATCGGCCTGACACGGCAATAGGTAGCGCCCGACCAACCATGAGAGATCATTCGGGTCGTCGGGACCTGCGGTCGAGTCCGTCCCCTCCGCCGTGCCTCCGCCGTCACTGTTTCCAGAGGACGGACCACACCCCGCGGCAAACAGGAGGACCGCTGCGATGGGAATCGTCTTCACAGGCATGACACCACCTTCTTCACCGTCGTCGTCGCGCCCCGCGAATCGCGGACCCGCACCGCGAGTTCCCGGGTCCCCGTGAACGTCACAGAGCTCACCGTCGACGCCAGCAGCACCCCGTTCACCAGCCACCGCGTGCTCACGATGTCTCCGTTCGGGTCCCAA
>JBBQJI010000208.1:0-3485 GCA_038325765.1 Nannocystales bacterium | reverse complement strand
CACCGCACCAGCAAACCTCATCGCCCTCGCTCGACGCCGACTCTCTCCGCTGTACCGCGGGCACGCTCACCTCGACGGCTCCCAACAGCCCCCGCGGCTCGCCCGCCCTACGCCGGTTCGCAGTTCAAAACGCTTAAGCACGACCGAGCGGGGGGCGAGCGTCCCCGTCTGCCGCGAAGCGTCGCCGCGGGCAGACAGCGTCGCCGCGGGCAGTCACCACGAGCGGTGCTCGAGTTCACGTGAACACCGAAGCGCGTCGCGTATACCAACTTCCGATGGTGAAGCCTGGGGCCTTCGTTCGTGGCGTCCTCGCCGTCGTCACCGCCGGCTGCCAGGGGTGTGCCGGCTACCCGTCCTCGTACGTGCCTCTGGACGACGGCTACGCGCGGCTGGTGTGGCAGGGGACGAGGGTCACGGCGGTAGGCTCGTTCGAGCTGCCGAGCTGCGTGTCCCCCGACTACCAGGCGATGCGACATCCCGGGCCCGTCCAGCCGGCGAGGCTGCAGCCGGGGACCGGCAGCGAACCCGATCCATGGTTCTTGACCCTCCATCGAGTCGAGGTCGATGCCGCGGTAAGTGGCGACTCCAATGACGGTTCGCGTGTGGCCGCGGTGGCCCTGCTCGCGGCGGCGACCGTGGCCGCCGCCGGTGCCTCGATCGCCATCGCCGCCGCACCCGTCAGCGATCCCAAGCAGATCGCCGAGACGATCGACGCAGTCAATCACCACAACGACGAGGTCTCGTGGCGTCGCACCCAATGCCCAGACCCATCCCTCGAGAACCGATGAAGCAGCTCGTACTCGCCCTCTCCTGCAACGCGGTGTTCCTCGGCTGCGCGACGAGCCAATGGACACAACATCATTTGTCACCCACCGAGCTCACGCTCGCATACCAGAATCGCCTGACGATCAATGCGGGGCCGCAGCCGCTCACCCGTGAGCCGCGGTACGTCGGACTCACCGAGCACGTGGAGTGCGTCCCGCGAGCCCGCGCGCATGCCCGCAGAGCCGAGCGCCACGGGCGGGCCGCGCGAGCCCTCGCGATCGCGGGTGGCAGCCTGAGCGCCGGATCCCTGGGTGGACTCGGGGGGCTCGCGCCGCTCCGAACGGGATCCGAATTCCGCCGCGGCGGTCGTCGGCTCCGGACTCGCCGTCGGCATCGTCGGGCTCTCGCTGTCCATCGTCTCGCGCGTCCGGCGGGTGCACGCCAACGGTCACGCCGTCGATGCGGTCAACGAATACAACGACGCCGTCGGCAGGCGCGGCCAGCGGTGCCGATGAGGCGGCACGTCCGCGCCTCCAGGTGCAGCGCCCACGTTCCGGACGGAGGCGGATGACGGGATTCGCGAGCGGCCGACCGCGCCACCGCTGCCACAACTCCTGACGGAGATGTCCGACCCCTCGCGCGTGCGCGCCGTCGGCCACATGCGAGACCATGACACTCGCTGGCTTGCACACTCCGCCCCACCGTCCGGTCCTCCCCCGCCATGCCCACGGTGCCGCCCACCCTCGGCCGTCGCATCGTCATCTACGGCGTGACGTGCTGGTCCCCGCGAATCGTCGTCGCCCGCGCCCGGGCCCGGTGCGAGTGGCGCCGAGCGGAATTCGGCATCTTCGCTTAAACCGTTCGCGTGGCGCCGGAACACCAGCACCATGCAACGGATCCTCGTCGGCGCGGTCGCCTTGTTCACCCTCTCGCTGTCCGCCGGCTGCACGCTGGCGATGATCGAGCAGCTCCGCAAGCCCGGCACCGCGACGGCACCGGCCGCGGCCGACTTCCCCGAGGCCGAGCAGGTGCTCCGCGGCGCCGCGATCAAGGCGCCACGTTCCGGCACGATCGTGCGCGCATATATCCTCGACGAGACGTGGGGTGCCAACCCCGAGAGCACCGCCCGACGCGTCGAGCTCTCGTTGTACTACCGCACCACCGGCGGCGCGCTGGTCAAGGACGAGAAGGGTGGTCAGGACCAGGTCTGCTTTGCCTACGGCTGCGTGCTCGATCAGCTGGCGACACCCAGTGGCTACGGCGCGGCGGTGGTCGAGTGCAACGATGCGCTGGCGCGCAAGGTGACGTGCGACTCGGTCGCCGCGCTGCCCCAGGGCGTCGTGCTGTGATGGATGCCGTCCGCCGGGCGGCGCCCTTCACAGAACTGCGGAGAGCAGCCACGCGACCGGGATGACCGGCGCCGCCACGCGAAGGCGTTGGTTCGTCGCGATCGGGAGCAACCCACGTCGATGTCGAGCCGGAGCGCTTCCTCGCGCGCTTGGTCTCGCCCCGTGTTCGACGTTGCCGTGTGCCGACGATGCGCTGGGGCGCTGCGCATCGTCGCCGCCGTCACCGACGCCGACGAGATCGCCGACCGCGCGAGTCGGCTCCGTTCACCATCTTCCCACGTGCGCCCGCTCACCCCCAGCCGCGCCATCAGCGACCCTCGCCAAAGCTCCCGCTTCAACGCGCCGGCGGCGACGCTCGACGAGATCGCGCTCTCGGTCGCCGCGACGTCGCTGCCAACCGCGAACAACACCATCGCAGCGGCGACGGTCGCGATGCCGATGGCCAACGAGGGGGCTCCGCGTCCTCGCGACCCGGGCGGATCGATGCGAACGTGTGATCAGTGTCCGGCGACAGCTCAGGAGCCCGCGCGCGACGGTGGCTGTCCGGACTCGCCGCCGCCGTCGCGATCACACCGACCGCGTGCGATGAGTGCGAGGGAGAATCCTGCGACGACTTCCTCGCGATCGAGTTCGTCCGCGAGGCGCCGTGGCACGGGACCTACGACGTCGACCTCGACTTCGACGGGAACGCCGTTCATTGCAGCTTCCACGTGCCGGTCGCATGCGCTGCCTCATCCGACTCGTACCGCTGTGGCCCACGCACCGCATGCTCGAACTGGCTCCGCTGTTTTGGACGCGCACCCGCGAGCGGCTCGACACCAAGGCGCTCTCCGCTGAGCTGGGTCCCATCGAGATCCCAGGCGAGCCCCTCGATACGAGCTCGACTGCCCCGCAGCAAGCGGCGGCCTGAGCTCGACGGGACCATCACCACAACTTGACCGCCGAGCTACGAACACGCTACACGGGCCCGTGAAGCGGATAGTGCGCCGGGATAAACCGGTAGAGAAGGAGAAGATGAAAGAGCTTCACGTCGAAGGAGTAGCGACCCAAGACGATCCCGAGTCCGGCGGCGGCACCCGTGAGGGTGTCGGCGAAGCAAAGGACAGGGGCACGTGCGGGCCGGGTATTGAGCCGCGAAATCAACGTCTTCAGGGCGCCGACGCTGTTATCCGCAGCGGAAGGCAACACGCACCGAACCGTCAGCGCGAGGGACGGTGTGGCCCTGCGCGGTCGAAGACCCCGTGCACGTACAGAACCTCTCTGCGCGAGAACCGGGAGGTCTCTGGGTCGCCCATCGCGATGGCGCGGTGGGACGCGTCGGGAACGCCATGTGCGACAAGCCGACGATGAACGACCCGGAGAAGTCAGACG
>JBBQJI010000207.1:0-3528 GCA_038325765.1 Nannocystales bacterium | reverse complement strand
TTCGACGAACTCGATGCCGCGGAGATCGGGGCTCGTCTCTCGATTCCGCACGCGACGGTCCGCTCGCGATTGCATCGCGCGCTGGCCCGCCTACGCCTCGAGATCGACGTCCACTACGGCGATCGCCGCACCTGGGCGCTGCTGCTCGGCGTGTCCCTCCGTCCACCTGTTGCCACCTCGATCATCGCATGACACTTGGATTCATTTCCCGCCCTGCCGTCTCCGTTGATGAACGCCCTCCGTTTCAGAACGGCATCATCGCCCCCCACAGCGAATTGCGAGCGGGAAGAACTCCCGAACGGGCCTCGACTCGTTGGGCTGCGCTCCTCCTGCCGCTTCTGTGCGGTTGCAGTCCAGATTCAGCAGCACGTGACGAGCAATCAGGCACGGAGAGCGACGCCGTGGGCGACACCAACGGCGAGACTGCCGTGACACTCGGCGACGGTTCGAGCGGGGGCGGAACCACGGGCCCCGACACGGGCCCCGACACATGGGCGCCCGAGGCCTGCGACCTCGGCGAGTCACCCTTTCTCAGCTCGGATTGCCTGCACGCGTTGCAGCTGGCGTGTCGATCGCAAGACTCGGCCAAAGGGTGCGAATCTCTGCCACCGCTCATGTTCTCGGACGGTGGATATATCGTGCACTGCGGCTGGTCGAAAGTGGTTCGCTTCACCGACGGGAATTCCTGCATGGTCGAGGCCGTGCACGGTCGGTGTGAAGCTGGACTCGAACATACGTTAATCGGCTGCGGCGACGCTTGCAGCGACACTCCCGAGCTCCATTCGACGTTGCGCGCCATCACCGACGAATTCGAACTCGTCGAGATGCCATGCGCGCCAGGTGGTACGGCGCTCGGCGGACCGCTCGGCCGCGCGTCTGCGGTCGGGGCGCCGCCCGAGCATCAGAACACGGGGACCTGCCTGGACGGTGTCACACCGGCCCCGCCGCCACTGTGCGATTGTTTGTCCATCGCCTGCGAGGCTCGATAGCGTGGGGCACCTACGAGCCTATCCGCGCGCGAGCATCGGCCGCGGGCGCAATGGGACGAGGCGCGCGCTGCATGCGGCGCACCGCGCCCTGATCCCCTGTGCGCTGCTCGTCGCGGGCTGCGGCGCGGCCCAGGACGACGCTGGATCGACGGACCTCGACTCCACCGGGACCGGGCCGGTGACCTGCTCGCTGGAGCGAGGCCTGCTCGACGCAGCGGAGGTGCTCGCTGACCCCGAGGACCCCTGTCATCCGTGGCTCGAGCCTCTGCACGGTCGCGCCGTCCGGGTCGACCGCCCCGGCGGCAGCGGGAGCCTCTGGTCCCGCCGCACGATGTACGGCACCGGGATCATGACGACCGCGGCCCATGTGCTCTCGCCGTGTTGGGCCTATTGGTCCGAGCAAGACGACGGTGAGATCGCGTCCGACGGCAGCTGCCCGCAGATGTTCCACGATCCCGAGCAGGTCGTCCCCGGGGCGGTGATCCGGATCGGCGCCGAGGGCGGCGGGGTGCCAGCATCGTGGTGGTCGGCTCACTTTGCACTGTACAATCCGTTCGTCCCGCCGGACGAGTACATCTCGCCGACCGGGCTGCCGCGGTATGACGTCAGCGTATACGCGGTGGATTCGCAAGTGTTCGAGACCTACGGCACAGGACTGGGCATCGTGCCAGAGCCCATCGTCGACGCGCCGCTCGAGCTCCACGATCCTGCGGGATACACGCTCGCGACGCCCACCTGGGCGGCGGCGACCGGCGGCCAGATTGTGCTCGCGCTCGGCTTCCCCGACACCGACGGCGGCGGGCGCAGCCTCCACGCCAGCGTCGGCCGCGTTCTCGACGCGATAGAAGCCGAGCAGGCGATCGCGACACTCCGCGATGCGGGCGACGAAGAGGGCCAGATCGCCTACGACGGCGACGCAGAGTTCCTCTTCGAGGGCACGGCGGCGCCGGGGATGAGCGGCGGCGGCGTGTTCGACGAGGAAGGCCGCCAAGTCGGTATCATCGTGCGGGCGTCGTTCGCGGACATCGGCGTGCAGTACGTGCGCGCGGTGCGGATGAGTTATCTCGTCCTGGAGATGGAGCGCGGGTTCTCGTCGCTGCCAACGGAGCGGCAGATCGCGGTCGCGCCATATCTGGAAGCGCGATAGGGGCTAAACCGGCGAGGCCCGATCCCGTGGGCCGGGCGCACGCCGCCCGTGTGCGGTTCGCGCAGTTTGTCGATCCCGCCGATCTGTCGACGACGACGACCGATTCCGTGTTCTCGATCCGTGACCCGACGACTGCTCACTTGCCAGCGAGCGACCGCGGCTTCGTTGTGGCTCGGCGATGCGGTTCGGGCGTCGCGCCCGATTGCGACTGCCGACCAGGCTCACCGGTGGAGAGCTCCCGCAGGTGTTGGACTCGACGGACGGGGTTGCGCGGAGGGTGGTCGCGTTCTGCACGTCAGGGGGTTGGGAGGGGCGCGGACCGACGAACACTGCAGGGACACTGCAGGCTCGCAGGATAGGCGCCGCGCCCCGAGGAACGACTCCCGACACGCGAACTCGGCCGTGCGAAGTAGACCGCCTCGGGAGTCTGTGTTGCGAAGGAACCCTCGCTCACCCCATGACCGCAGCCCGCGCAGCCCGCGCTAGATCGGCTTACCAGCCACCAGCGTGACACTACCGCCCCCCCTGCACCGAGAAGCTGACCGTGTCGCCCGCTTTCACTCGCGCGAGCGAGTGATAAAGATATTCGTTGCGACCGGTGACGTCCTTGCCGTCGACCTCGACGATGATGTCGCCGACCTCGAGCTCGGACTGTGATGCCGGGCTGCCCGGGCGGATCACCGCGATCTGCAGCGGCACATCCTCGTCCTAACGCCTCGGGATCACCCTCCTTCAGCGCGATGCCGAGATCGCCGGCGCGCTCGCTTCGTTTCGTTCGCGACTTGACCACGCGGATCGGCGCGAGCGCGTGGGTGCCCGCGTCGGTGGGAAGATTTGCGGAGATGCTACTCCAGCTGTACTGCTCCTGGTCGCTGCTCGAGAAGTTGCGCGGGAACACCGACACCCGCACCGCTCCGGCAGGCGCGGCGCGGACGGTGAACTTGCCGCTGTCGTCGGAGACGTCCTCCCTGTCGCCGCCGCCGCCGCTGAAGAACATGCCGCCGCCGCCCTTCTTCGACTCGATGGACACCTTCATGCCCGGCACCGGCGCGCCGGTATCGAGATCGACGACGGTGCCGGTGACGTCGACCCTGGGGGTGAGCGTGAGCGTGACGCCGGTCTTGTCGGCGCCCGCGCGAAGCTCGATCTCGGTGTCGCTCGAGCCCTCGGCCGCGGTTAGTCCGACGATGTACTTGCCGGGTTGGAGGTCCACGATGCTCCACACGCCGCCGGTCTCGAAGAAATCCTCGTTGCGCCACACGCCCTGGCTGCGTTCTTCGAGGCTCACCGTGAAGCGCTTGGGCGCGCCGCCCGAGGACAGCGCGACCTTGCCGGCGATGCTGCCCCCCTCGGCGAGCGTGATCACCACACCGGTGGCGCCAGTCTCGACGT
>JBBQJI010000206.1:0-3538 GCA_038325765.1 Nannocystales bacterium | reverse complement strand
GGCGCGGGCAGCTCGAGCTTGTGCTCGTTGAAGAAGCCGACATCGTCGAGGGTCTGCGGCGCCGGGATGCCGCCGTCCTCGAGGATGGCGCGGAACTGGCCGAAATCCTGGGCGCCCCCTTGGCCGACGCCCGGCGCGTTGCCCTCGAAGGCGCCGTCCAGGGAGTCGTCCGAGCCGCAGCCACCGAGCACCATCGCGCACAGCAGGGCGCCGATGACACGGCGGGAGGGGAGGTTCGCAGTGGGCTTGTCGGTGTTCATGGTCATGGTGGAGATCTCCGTTCGAGAGGTTCTGCTGATCACGTGCCGGGCTGCTCGATCACCGCGGCGAGCTCGAGGTCGTCGCCGAGGCCCTCGGGACCCGCAGCGCATTCGGTGTCGACGAGCGCCCGCACCTGGGCGTGGGCCACCGCGACGGTGATGCGGGTGCCGGTCTCGCCCTCGAGCACGGCCGGCGCATCGCCCACGCCGATGGTCGCCGTGGGGAAGCTGCCGCCGCCCAAGGTCACGTTCGCCGCCCGCGCCGCGGTGCCGCAGTCGTCGACGGCGAGCTCGCAGCCATGCAGCGGCACCACGGCGACCTGCAGGCCGTCGAGCACCGGCGCGCTCGCGCCCCGGCTGACCACGAGCCGCTGCTCGGGCACGCTGGCGGTGGCGATCACGATCGACTCGGACTGCACGCCGTACTCGATGCGCACCACCACGTCGTCGTCGACGCCGAACGGCAGAAGGAGCGCGGGCATGCACAGGTACATGCGGCGGCTGCCCTCGTCCTCGACGTCGGCGAGGTCGATAGCGGTGCAGCCATCGACACCGGGCACGAGCGCGGCGATGCGGAACTGACCCTGGGGCACCGTGTCGCCCCAGTCGACGCGGTCGGCGTCGTCTTGGACCGCACACTCGCCGCCGAGCTCGACGGCCTCGCCGCGGGTGAAGAGCACCGCGTCGTCACCTGCGTACTCACCGTCGCCGTCCTCGTCGAGGACCAGCTCGATGCCGCCGCTCGAACCGTCGAAGCCGGTGCCGGGGATCCAGCGCTGCCCGAGCTGGCTGGGCCGCCAGAACAGCACCACCGGCGCGAAGTCGTCGGCATCGACGAGGGCCGCGAAACAGCGGGCGTCGCCCTCGGTCTCGGGATCGAGCACGGCGATGTTGGCGTCGGGCGGCACCGTCCAGCTCTGCACCGCGTCGAACAGCACGTCGGGCAGCAGCCGCGCAGGATCGGTTGCGACGGCGTCGCAGTCGAGCTGCACGGTGGGGCGCAGCGGACGGATGCGCACCACCTGCGGTAGCTCCGTGCCGTTGTGCAGCCACACGTCGGCGAAGATCTCGGGGAACCGTGTGCCCGGCTCGGGGTTCGGGGCCGAGGTCGCGACCGAGCACAGCAGGCCGACGCCCGCGAGGCCGGCCTCGGCGCTGCGCCGCGCCAGACGGACCGCGGGTGTCGCCAGCGCGGATCGCAGCGCGACGCCGCCCAGGACGAGCGCCGGGATCGCGACCAGGATGTCGGTCGGATCGACGACGATCGCCCACGCGAATCCGAACCCGCCCATCAGCGCCGACCACAGCGCGGCGCAGGCCGGCGACAGCTTGATCGCCGTGAACACCACGCCGACCGCCACGTGGGCAAGCCACCAGCCGCGGCGGGTCTCGACGCGCAACGCGGTCGCGAGCACCGCTGGCGCGACGATCATGCCGGCGATGTCGCTGAGCTTGCCGGTCACCAGCTCGGGCATGATCGCCGCGCCCTTGAGCCAGTGATCGTTCATCGCGAGCAGGGCGAGGCTGCCGAGCCACAGCGGGTGCAGCAGCGCACGCTGGGCGTGCAGACGGTGGGATGGGGCGGCCGGGCGGAGCATGGCGGGGTCCTCGAGGGGGTAGTGCCGCTGGGATCCCGGACGATCACGGTGCGGGCGCGATCCTTGGAATTCGATGGGAACACCGCTGTACGGGCCAGCGCCGGGCAGCGGCGATCGGGTCGGGCGTGGACGCGGGTGCAGCCGCGCACCGGCGTCGCCTCGATGCGTGCGCTATCCTCCGAGCATGAGACTTGGCTTGACGTGGGTGTTGTTGATGGCGGCGTGCTCCGCCGATTCGGCCGGCGACTACGCGGGTGACGACGAGTACGTCGGCGAGGACCTGCCGCCGTGGAGCTGCGATACCGAGGGCACGAGCACCGGCACGTGCGCGAGCACGGGCGAGGTCCCGGCCTGCAACGGCGCATTCGACTGTGGCAGCGGCGAGGTGTGTGCCGCCGCGTTCAACGGCGACATCGGGCCCTTCGAGTGCCAGGCGCAGTGCATCGCGCCGATGGACGACGATCGCTGGTGCTTCGACGCCGCGGCGTGCTGTGATGCATCGGCCGTGTGCGACCGCGGCTACTGCATGTTCCCCGAGGGCGCGACCGAGGGCGGCGATGTCCAAGGGGAGAGCACGGCAGACGTGGGGACGAGCGGGTCGTCGGGCCCGGGCGGCGCGACCACCGATGGCACGGGGACGGGCCGATGAACCTGCGCGTCACCGCGATCCTCGTCGCCACTTTCGCGTGCGGATGCCCGATCGATCCCGGGCCCGGGCCCGGCAACACCGACGGGGGCTCGCTCACCACACCGGCGGAGTCTGTGACCGTCACCGACACCGTCACGGTTACCGACACGGCGTCGGACGACGACTCGAGCAGCTCGTCGGGTGCGCAGGTGTCGACGGGCGACGGGACCGCCGGGGGAGGGCCGGATCGCTGCACCTTCGCCAACCCCTGTGCCGAAGGCCAGTACTGCATCGCGACGTATGCCGACAACGAGCGCGGTCCCTTCGCCTGCGTCGACGACTGCGTGGCGCCGGCCGATGCGACGCGCTGGTGCTTCGACGATGCAGGCTGCTGCGATCCCGTGGCCGCGTGCACCGATCGCGGGTACTGCGTCGCGCCCGGAGACACCGATGCGTCGACGGGTGAGAGCGGGATCGGGAGCGAGAGCAGCAGCACCGGCTGATCCCTCGCACCGTTCGAACCCGTTCGCTCGCTCAACGTCCGTCGGTGTGTCGCGACACCAACGCGAGGATGTCGGCGCCGAACTTCTCGATCTTCGCCGGCCCCAGGCCCGGCACCTTCGCCAGCGCCGCGCGGGTGCGGGGTCGCGCCTTGTCGATCGCGGTGATGACCCGCTTCGCGAACACCATGTAGATCTTCCAGCGCAGGCTGCGGGCGGTCTTGCGGCGGTAGTCCTCGAGCGCGCGCACCAGATCGCTGCCGCCAGTGCGCGTCATCCCGCGGCTGCGGGATGACGCGCCGGTCTTCGGCACCGCGCGCAGGGGGCCCGTGCCCGCGGCGGGCTCGTCGACGCCGCGCTCGGCGAGCCACACGGTGGGGAAGCTGCGGCCATGTCGGACGAGCACTCCCTCGTGCAGCAGCGCCTCGATGGTCGCAACGATCGCCAGCTCGCCGCTGCCCGCGAGCGCGCCGTACTCGGGCAGCTGCAGCAGACCACCGCGCGCCAGCGACTTGGCGCGGCTGCCATGCAGCGCCCGCGCGAGCGCGGTCT
>JBBQJI010000205.1:0-3571 GCA_038325765.1 Nannocystales bacterium | reverse complement strand
AGGCCTCCACCTCGGCTGCCCACGGTGGGCCAACAGCTTCTCTTCGTTGCGTGATCACGCCGCAGGGCCGCTCGCGCCGGTTGGGGCCCTCGCGCGCCCACGTCCAGGCGTCGGCCCTGCGTCCACCACGCACTCGCCTTCCCACGACACACACTGCGCCAGCAAACCCCGTCGCCCTCGCTCCACGCCGACTCTCTGCGCTGAACCGTAGGCCCGCTTACCTCGACGGCTCCCAACAGCCACCGCGGCTCGCCCGCCCTCCGCCGGCTCGCACTTCAAAACGCTTAAGCACGAGCTGGGTCGACCGCACTACATCACTCCATTTGCCACGAGAACTCGGCGATGGTCCTGCTCGCGCCAACTATCTCGCCTTCGCTGACGAGGTTCTCGAAGTTGTAGAAGATCTGACCGTGCATCCCCACGAAGTCGAGAGGGGACGTGGCGAAGTTCATCAGGATCAGAAGTTCGCGGGTGTCCCACCGCTGTGCAACTCCGGGCTGCTCGGTGATCGTCAGGTCGCCGGAGAAGGCCGGGGGATCCTGGACCCTGACCATGATGCTGCCGATGCCCCCGAGGACTCCAGATACGCCGTACACCGCCGTGCCGGACCAATCTTCCTTCAATGCCCCGTCCGCCGACTCGATCCGAAGGGCGACTTCGAAGTCTAGGTACGTTGGACACGCGAGTCGCCGCTCGACGACGCCACCTTTGCCTTCGATGCCCTCGCGCACCCACACGGTCGATCCGGCGACGGCCCGTACCTCGACTTCGGACTGTCCCGAAGCCCCTGTCACGACGAGGTCTTCATTCTCTCCCGCGAACCACGTCACTTGACTGGACACCGGCCGCTCGAGGAGTTCGATGACCGCGCGTGGAGTCTCGTCGCCGAACCGCGCGTCGAGATCGACCTCGCGCGTTTCGTAGCCGCAACCCTCCTCCGCGGACGTATCGACCCCGTCTGCGCCGCAGCCGATACTCACGCAGACGATCAAGGGAGCTGGGTGAATGCGCATCTGAGTGGCGGCTCGCTTCCTGTCACAGGTAGAGGTGCTCGACGACGCCCGTGACCAGCGAGACCCGGGAGATCCGCTGGCGGCTGTGACCACCGGGGAAGGCGAGCGTATAGTTGAAGATGCCGCCCGGATCCACGGTCTCGACGTTCAGCGCAGGGCGCATCAGCGCGCCTTGGCGGGCGTCGATGTCCTTGTAGACCCCGGCAGGAAACGTGGAAGCGAGGTTGGTCGTCAGGCGCGCCTTGGCCTGTGCGACCGTGAGCGTCGTTGCAACGCTCCCCATGTTCGTAAGCGTCGCGTCCGTCGCGTGGATGGACGAGACGACGCCCTTTCGATGGACGCCGATCTTCAAGCCGATGTCAGGGAAGGTGATACCGTTCTGCACGAAGTTCATCGTGAAGATGTACTCCGTGACCCATTCGCGCGTCTGCGTTCCGCTGGTGTGCTTCTCCCTCATGTAGGACGCCTGCGCCGAACCATAGGGCATCCCCGTACGCACGATGCCTGCCGCGATCAGGTCCGCCACCGCGTCCTCCATCACAAGGCGCGCCGCAGCCACGCCGACGTCCTCGGATGGCGCCAGTGGGAACGTGTCAGGCATGAGGTCGAGGTAGTAGGTGTTTAAGAGCAAGACTTCGTCATCGCGCCGCCGGTAGCCGACCGCGATGAAATTGTCACCGACGACCGGACGCACCCAAACCATGTCCGTTGGGTCTGCGACCGCAGCGCTGGCCCAGGCCGTGAGCTTGGCCTGGTCGGGTTGGACGCCTCCGCCGAGCACCGAGATGACCTGATTTGCCCGCGCAACGATCTGTGAGGCCGAGCGGGAGGTTCTCGTGATTCTGTAGCGGGGGGCGGTGACCACGAACTCTGCACGCCCGTCCGCAGTAGGTAGGGGCGGTGTGGGCCCCACGCTGGCGACGGTGGTGAGGAGCGTTGCGAGTGCGATGCTGGTGACGAGCATGGTGGGGTTCTCCTTGGGTTCGTCGTCGTGTGCGCGCTACGGGCACTCTCCGTTGTCGATCCACGTGACTCGCCGGTTGTCGCCCGGTACCTCGGGCAAGACGGCATCGATGCCCGTTCCGGCCGAGATGCGCGCGCCGAAGTGGCGGTTTTGGACATCCGCATCGTCACCCTGCTCGGTGAAGATGACCGGCGAGTTCTTCCCGAGCCCGGGCTTCGACTGCCCGACGCTCATCCACGAGAGTCGGTTGGAAAGCGGGTCACCGTCCTCAATCATGAAGTTCGTTGTGTCGTAAAAGGAAGCCAAGACGAAGTCGGAGACCGCGGGTGAGTTGTGCCAGCCGGTGTACTGGCCGGCCGAGCTCAGGCCGACGGTCGCGTAAAGCTGGGGGACGTTCATCGTGCAGCTCGTTACGAAGACTGCGAGTCGGGTGACGTCCCCGTTCGCTCGCCCGAGGCGAACGCCGCTCGAGGGGAAGATCTCGCAGAGACCCTGTGCGTCCGGGTTGCCCCACTGCAGTCCGTTTACCCATCCATGACCCGCGTAGATCGCGAGCGCGGCCGTGTCCGCCGCTACGTGATCCTGCCCGCCCGGGAACACTGTCCCGTCCGCGAAGTCCCGCCGGGTCGTTTCCCCGTTGACCACGTAGGTTCCAGTCCAGCCGTCGTCTTGGAGCATCGCTGCGGCCAGACTCCCGACGTTGTTGAGAGATGTGTTGTCGCAGTCCGGCGAGCTGCTCTGCGAGAAGTTCGTGGTCTCGGAGATCCAGTAGGTGCGCAGCGGTGAACCCCCGGGCTCGAGGCCAGTCTCTAGTCCACCCTCGACCCCCGTGTCGAGGTCGATGAACGGGTCGCCCGGGGTATAGCAGCCGCTCGCCACCAGGAGCACCGTGACGACTGGCCAACCCGGTCGCTGAAGAATCCGTCGCAACATCTTGCCTCCTTCGCCGCGGCGTGTGGCAACGTGCCGCGGCGAAGATTGTGAGCCCGGGATACGCGGCGACGCAAGGCGCGTTCGTGGATTTCCCGAGCGAGGCCGTCGATTTTTTCGGTGAGCGACCGGCCTGACACTGCGTGTCACCGCCTGACACCCAACCGTCACCGCCGCGCGTCGATCCTTCGGACAGCTTGGCGCCGGCACCGCCCGCCAAGCCTCCGCGGGCATCTGCTCGAACGTCCTGCGCCCGAGAGAGATTGCGCGGAACGTCAGTGCCTTTGCGGCGCTGACGCCCACGCTCCTGCCCGCGACGCGCACCAACAGCTACGCGCTCGGCACCAAGCAGGTGGTGCTCGTCGAGCCCGCCACGCCCTACCAGGACGAGCAGCGCGCGTGGCTCGACTGGGCGCGCGCGCTCGTCTCGCAGGGGCGAAGGCTCGTCGCGATCGTCGCGACACACCACCACCCGGATCACGTCGGCGGTCTCGACGTGCTCGCGCGCGAGCTCGGCGCGCCGGTCTGGGCGCATGATCTGACCGTGGAGCGGCTCGCGCCGGAGACGCGCGCGCTCGTGACGCGGAGGCTTGCCGAGGGTGACGCGATCGTCCTCGAAGGGCCCCGCGACGAGTCGTGGCGCGTACTGCACACGCCCGGGCAT
>JBBQJI010000204.1:0-3653 GCA_038325765.1 Nannocystales bacterium | reverse complement strand
CGGTGACGTCACCGACGCGGGCAGTCCCGACATCACCACCGGTGGCGAGACCTTTGGGCTCGACGCCGCCGAGCCACGCACTCGCCTTCCCACGACACACAGCGCACCAGCAAACCTCGTCGCCCTCGCTCGACGCCGGCTCTCTCCGGTGCACTGTGGGCCCGCTTAGCTCGACGGCACCCGAGGAAGTCCCCAGACCGGGAGCCCGCAATCCGCTGCCCAACCAGCTGTTGCACCTGACGAGGCTTCGCCTCGCAGGTGAACACCCTTTCGTTGGGCAGCACGACGGTGATTGTGAGTGGATCGGAGCGCGTCGCGCGCTCGTGGAGAAGAACCCAGCCGCGGCGTGTTTGCCGGCTCTTCCACCTGCCGATCCGGTTCGGATGATCCCTGTCAGCGTGACAGTCGCGACCAATCCGCCCATGCTGGCCGGATGCAGTGCCCCCGCGTCCGCTCGCGTCTCGCCGTCGTCGCACTGATCGCGCTCGCTTCCGGTTGTGCCGGTCGGCTCGACCACGCGCGCAAGCACAACGGCCACGAGACGCTGCGCATCGTCAACGCGACGGCGACGCCGCTGTGCGAAGTCTTTGTCGCCACGCGCGACGAACAACTCTGGGGGCGCAGTTGGACCGAGCGGCCGGTCGCACCCGGGGAACAAGTCGAGCTGGCGATCCGCCCCGACGAGTACATGCTCCGTGTCGGGCGCTGCGACGGTGGCACCGCGGTGGTCGCGTACCGCATCGCGCTCGACGGCGATCTCGCGGTGGTGATCCACGATGGATACCCACCCGAGACTGTGCGGGTATCGGGGCGCGCGCTCGCGCTGCCGTCATGGTCGGTCGATCGCACAGCCCGCGGCCAGTATCCACGGCTGGTGCAGCCGGGCAAGGTCGACCACGGCGTCGAGCTCGAGGTCCGCAATCGGTGCGCGAGAGACCTCCGCGTCGTGCTCGGTGGCGATCCCGGCGCGCACTCCGGCACACCGTCGACGCTCCCCGCCCACGCCACGCTGCGCTACTTCGCCGCCTCAGGCACGCCGCTGTGGCTCGTCGATGAGCACTACAAAACGCTCTCGAGCACCGCACTCTCGCCCGACGCGCGCAGGGTCGAAGTGTCCCCGACCTGCGATGCCTTCAGCGGAAGCTGACCGAAATCGAACGCACCGGTGGCTCGTGGGGCGCTGCGAGCCCGAGCCCCGACCGCTCGCATGTCCCGACGTGGCCAGGTGGCGGTTGCCGGCCCCGAACCGGACGTTCCCCGCGACACGAGCATCAGGTGGCCGCGGTTGCTAGACTTGGCGGATGGCATCTGCGAAGAACGTGCTCGACGAAGGGCTCAAGCTACCGGCCGTTGAACGCGCAGGCGTGGCCAGGGAGTTGATCGCGAGTCTCGACGGCCCCGCCGAGGAAGACGTCGACGAGGCGTGGTTCGCCGAGGCCGAACGGCGGCAGCGCGACGCCGTAGACGACCCGACCGCGTTCGAAGACTGGACTGACGTGCGTGCGCGCATCGCAGAACGACTCCGCGCGGCGCGACCGTGAAATTGCAGATCCATGTCGATGCCAGCGCGGAGCTGGACGCCGCCGCGGCGTGGTACGACCACGAGCAGGAAGGGCTCGGTGACGAGCTCCTCGAGGAGGTGTCGCGGGCGCTATCCGTGATCTCGGCGAGCCCGACCACGTGGCCGGTCGTGCGTCGCGCCAGCGGCCTCCGGAGGTTCCTGCTCTCCCGTTTCCCGTACGCGATCATCTACTCGGAGGTCGAGAGCCACATCCGCGTGTTCGCCTTCGCTCACCAAAAGCGTCGACCGGGCTACTGGCGGAAGCGCCGTTTCCAGTGAGGCCCGTGCCGCGCTGCCCAACAAGTCGTTGCAACTGACGGCTCACGCGAGCTACGCTCGAGCGGGCCGCAGCTGAACGCCTATTCGTTGGGCAGCATGCGGAAGACTGAGCTTGGTCGAGGCGGACCTGAGGGCGTGGAAGTAGAACCCGACGGAGCGGACGCGGGCGCGTGGTCCTGGACCGCAAGGAGGCTCGCGCTCGCGGCGAGCCTCGGTGTCGGGTGTTACTCGCAGCCCGGAGTGCCGTCGTCTTCGGATTCGTCGGGCACGTCCGGCACGTCGAGCGGCGGAGCCGCGTCCAGCTCGACGTCGCCGACCAACTCATCCTCCACCGCGACGGCCGCCGATGCCGAGACCGCGACGGATCCCGACACGACCACCGCGGACACCGGCGGCTGCGAGCCCGGCAACTGGGAAATGTCTGCGTGGGACGCAGCTTGCTGGCAGTGACCAAGAACGACGAGGCCGACGGGAGGCAGTGGCGACATGAACGATCAAGAGCTTCAGAATCTCAAGGCAACCGGGGCGCGGCTCGAGACCGCGAGCGAGGCCGCGGACCATCGTGATCGGGACGGTAGAGTGTCCCGCCCAAGAGGGCGAACGCGGCGGACAATCCTCCGCGCGGCTGCGGTCCCGGCAGGGTTCTGCGCCGGAATCGTGCTGGCGGTCTCGTCCGTCGTCGTGGCAGACCCAATCCCCAACCTCGATCCGAAGGCCGACTTCACCGGTGTGATCAGCGGCGAGAAGATGCACGCGAACTTCGCGAACATCGAGGAACGACTCGCGGCTTCCGAGACGGCCCGTCCCGGCGACCCGGCGGTGGGCGCCTCGGTGGCCGGGTGGGTTGGCTATGCCACCGCCCCGAGCGATGCCGACGCGGTGATTGACGCGCTCGAGGTTGAACTGGAGACCACGGGGCGCGCGGTCGAAGTGCGCCTCGCCGGCGCGGGGAGCCAGCCCTTCATTGCAGGCTCGGTGAACGCCGGGAACCTCGAGTTCACGTTCCGCATCGAGCGCCTGACCGAAGGTGAGGACGTGGACTGGGTGACGGTCGAGGAGTTCTACTGGCGAAACTTCACCGGACAGGGCTTCACCGTGTTGCGTGTCCCGCCGGGGTCGCTCCGCGCCGCCGATGCCCCGGAGGCGGGGACGACGACCTACCGTGTGATCGCATGGGCGGAGCCATCCGCGGGAAACCCATCGGTCGACCTCGCCCGAGTTCGCCTCGTGGCGCAGGAACTGGCCGTCAACGCGGGGGAGTGAGCCGGAGCCACCGAGGGCTTCGACGCCCGCACGACTTGGAGCCGAGCGGCGGCCGCTGACTGGAGCTGTCGACTGACCGCGGAGACGGCGGCCAGCGCCACGTCCCTCGCGCTCCGCGACGTCAGGCTCGTCGCCCGCGGGATCGCGGCGAGCTGAAGGCGCCAAACCCCTGCCGAGCGGACGTTCACCCGTGCGGCCCCGCCGTGGCGCGCCCGTCGCCGGACACGGTGCTAGTCTGATCGGACCGACCCCGACATGACGAGCGCCGCGCCACCCAGACCCCGCGTCTACGTCGAGACGTCAGTGCTCAGCTACCTGACGGCGCTTCCGAGCCGTGACATCGTTCGTATCGCGCACCAGCAGCTCACCACGGAGTGGTGGGCAAGCCGCGAGGAGTTCGAACTGTTCGTGTCCGACGTCGTGCTGTCTGAGGCGCGCCGCGGTGACGCAGGGGCGGCTACGCGCAGGGTCGAGGCGGCTGCCGGGCTGTCAGTGCTCACTACGACGCCCGTCATCGAGCATCCCGCCGGGTCCCTGTTGGGCGCCGCGG
>JBBQJI010000203.1:0-3719 GCA_038325765.1 Nannocystales bacterium | reverse complement strand
CGAGACCAGGTTCCGATACGAGACGCTGCGCGACACGCTGCGCGATGAGATCGGCGGCGTCGAGAAGGTGATCCGCGCGCTCGCTCACCTCGCCGGGAAGCATCCGCGGAAAGACAAGCTTCGGCGAGAACTCGCCTACTTACGCAAGAATCGCGATCGCACGCGATACGCCGAGATGAAGTCGCGCGGCTTCATGATCGGCTCCGCTGTGGTGGAGGCCGCCTGCAAGACACTGGTGGCGGAGCGACTCGAGCAGAGCGGGATGCGATGGAGCGCGGACGGTGCCCAAGCCATCCTCACCCCGCGCGGCTGGGACCAGAGCGAGCGCTTCGACGAAGCACGGGCGCTGCTGGTCGCCAGGTTTCATCTCGAGGTCACGGTCCTCAACAACGTCATCCCACTCAAACCGCAGGCTCAGCCGAGGAAGCGCGCGAGCGCGTCACGATGAGGTCTACACCCTGTCGTCACGGTAGTTGTCGTCGGGGTAGTTGTCGTCGCCCGAGTCATGGTCGTCGTGGCGCGCGACCACGCGGTCGCCGAACCGATCATCTCGATCGACCCGGCCGAGCGTCGTCGTCATCGTCTGGGTCACGCCCCCGTCTCCTTCTCGGCGGTGGAGCCCCGGCGCTTGGCGTCTTCGGCCCGGATCGAGCCGCGGTCGATCTCCAGGATGACCGCGTGATGGACGAGCCGGTCGATCGCCGCCGCGGTGGTCATCGGGCTCTTGACGATCCGGCCCCACTCGCTGAACACGAGGTTGCTGATGATCATCAGCGAGCGCCGCTCGTAGCGCTCGGCCATGAGCGTGAAAAGCACCTCGGCCTCGTCGGCGGACTGCTGCACGTAGCCGATGTCGTCGAGGATGATGAGATCGAACACGTCGAGCTGGCGCAGCGCCTTGGGCAACACCAGATCGCGACGGGCCGCGAGCAGCTGCTGCACGATCTGGTACGTCCGGGCGAACAAGACGCTGTGCCCGCGCTCGACCATCGCGTGCCCGAGGCCGCACGCGATGTGGCTCTTGCCGACGCCGGGCTTCCCGAACAGCAGCACGTTCTCTGCACGATCGAGGAAGTCGCCGCGCGCGAGCTCGTCAACCCGCCGGATCACGGTCTTCGGCACAAGCGCCCGATCCAGGGCGTCGAGCGTCTTGCCCATGGGCAGTCGAGATGCCCTGCGCAGCCGGTCGACGCGACGTTCCATGCGGCCGCTGGCCTCGAGCGCGAGCACCTCGCCCAGCTGCACGAGCGCCGCCTGCTCGCCGGCCGCGAGCAGGCGCGGGACCAGCTCCGTCGCTATGGTCGTCAGCTTGAACTCCGTCAGCAGCGCGGTGATCCGTTCGCCTGTCTCCGGCGTGTACTTCGGCGCGTTCACGACGCCACCTCCCCGATGACCAGGCGATCGTACTCCGCCAGATCGGGTTCGCCGACGTGCACCCGGGGATCTCCGGGGCCTCGGGCTGCGCGATCGCCTTGACCTCGGCGTACCCCCAGCTCCCTTCGCCCGCGAGCTTCTGCTCCAGGGCTCGCTCGACCAACGCCTCGCTCGTGCTCGCCGCGAGATGCAGGATGCGGACGTACTCGACGTCCGCGCGATCGCCTCGTCGCTCGCGCAGCGCGTCGTAGCACCGGCGAAACACCAGCGACGGGAACAGATCCTCACGGTAGCGATAGCTGGCGAACGCCCCCGGCTTGCGCACCAGGGACCAGATCACGTGCCGGTAGTCGATCCGGTGCGCGTTCTCTCCACGCAGCCGTGGCATCTGCTCGATCGTCTTGCCGGAGTACCGCACCTCGATCACGTCGGGGTACACCCGCACGTCGACGGTGTGCCCGATCAACCTCGACGGCACCGAGTACGTGCGACCGACGACCTGGATCGTCGACCATCGCCGCACCTCCATCGCGATCTTCGTGTACTCGGGCAGCCGCGTGCTCGGCAGTGGCCGCAGGTGCGCCCGCTCCTCGGCGATCTTGGCCTCGCGGCCGCCGTGGAGATCGCGGTCGACGATGGCTCGTACGAACTCGAGGTACGCCGCGACGGTGGTGAACTCGCGACTTTCTCGCAGCCCGCAGCGCTTGATCGAGCGCCGACTTCAGCACGTCGTGGCCCTTCTCGACGACCCCGTTCTCGTGCGCTTCGCCGGGCTGGATCCGCGAAGAGACCAACCCGAAGTGATCGAGGACGTCCGCGAAGCGCCTCGTGAGCGCACGACCACCGGTCACCTCGAGCTCGTGGGTGGCCGCCGACAGGTTGTCGGACCGGACCGTCGCCGGCACGCCGCCGAGCGCGAGCAAGGCGTTCTGCAGCCCGCGACGCAGCGCCTCGAACGTCTCACTGAAGGCGAGCTCGACGAAGTGCCAGCCCGAGAACGGCATCACGAGGTGGAAGAACATGTGCACGAACAACACCCCGGCGATCGTCACGCGGAGCTCTGTCGCGTGCGTGAAGTCCAGCGCGCCCATCCGTCCAGCCTCGTGCAACTGCGGGAAGAACACCTCCTTCACCGGCCCATGCTGGCGCGCCAGTCCCGGAACCGCCGCTGCAGCGTGCGAAGCTGCCCCGCCTCGAACCGATCCGGGTGTCTCCGCTGCAGCTCGGCGAAGACCGTTTTCGCCTCGAGCCCGCCGTCGCTGTCGGCCACCAACAGCGACTCGACCTCGTTCGCCCACACCTCGCTGAACGGATCTTCACGCGTCCGCCAGCTCCGATCTCCACTTGCCTGCTTCGCCTGCGACGGCAGCGCCCCCGTCTCCCACGTCGCATTGCCTCGCCTGGCTTGCTACCGGGCGGGGCCGTTGCCTCATCGACCCTGCTACCCGCTCCGGGCGGCAAGAGGGACGCCGATGACGACGATCACGAAGGAGACGCGCCGCCAGCTCGTGCTGGCGGTTGGCGAGCGGTACCGAGGGGCCGACAGGCACGGGAAGGATCGGATCCTCACCGAGTTCACCGCGACGACCGGCTATCACAGGAAGCACGCGATCCGAATTCTGAACGAGGCTCGGCTGAGAGTTCCGGCATCACCGCCACCGCACCGGCTGCGCGTGTGCGACGAAGCGGTACGTGAGGCCCTGATCACGATGTGGGAAGCGGCCGATCGCGTGTGTGGGAAGCGACTGAAAGCGCTGCTGCCCACACTGGTCGCGGCGCTCGAGCGTCACGGGCACATGCAGCTCGACGACGCCGTCCGGAGATCGCTGCTGGCGATCAGTGCCGCCACGATCGATCGCGCCCTTGCAGCGCAGCGTTCCACACGCCGTCGTCCAAGGGCGAAGCCTGCGGTTCGGAGTGCGATCCCCGTTCGCACGTTTGCCGACTGGAAAGATCCGCTGCCCGGCTTCCTGGAGATCGATCTCGTTTCGCACGGCGGACCGAGTGCTGCAGGCAGCTTCGTCCACACGCTGACCATGACCGACATCCCGAGCGGGTGGACGGAGTGCCTGCCGTTGCTCGTGCGGGAGGCGTCGCTCGTTGTCGAGGGTCTCGATGGCATGCGGCTCGCGATGCCTTTCCCGCTTCGCGGGATCGACTCCGACAACGGTAGCGAGTTCGTCAACGAGGCACTCGTCAGGTACCCGACCAGCTGTACACCTCGGTGCACGAGCGGCTGTATGCTCGCGCCGGTTGGGGCGCCCTCGCGCGCCCACGTCCAGGCGTCGGCCCCGTTGGCCCTGCCGTCCACCACCACGCTCGCCTCCCCACCAGACGTCCACCTC
>JBBQJI010000202.1:0-3786 GCA_038325765.1 Nannocystales bacterium | reverse complement strand
TCCTCGACGCAAACCTCGCACGCACTCGGCGGCTGCTCGACGAGGCCGAGCCCGCTGCTCTCGCCGCTGACATCGTCGCCGACATCCTCGCTTTGTGCGGCGCCCTGCAGCATCTCATCCACCGCTACAACCACATCATCGGCTCGACCGACTTCTAAACCACACGAGCACGATACCGATGGCCATCGCCACCGCGGACACGCGCGTCACGCACGTCCGCCGTCGCGATGGCCATCGTCCAGCGTGATCGCATCACCATCATCCGAGCCGCCTGATAACACGCGCTCACGCCAGGGCACCGGCACGAGGCCCTGAAGATCGACGAACTCCTCGAGCACGTCCCCGGCAAGGTGTTCGTCGCCGACGCCGGCTACGACTCCGACCGGGTTCGCAGCCTGCTGCGGCGGCGCCGCATCAAGGCCGTGATCAACAACGCGTCGGGCCGAATCAAGAAGCGGCGCATCGACAAGCGCCTCTACCGACGGCGCTACCTCGTCGAGTGCTTCTTCCACCGGCTGAACTTGTTCCGCGCCGTGGCGACTCGCTACGAGAAGACTGCACGGAACTACCTGTCGCTGGTCAACCTGGTGTGCGCGTGGCTGTGGCTGAACTAGGGACAGCCCCTAGCCGACTAGCTGCGCTCTCGAGTCCATGTCGTTGAGCTCGAGCGCGTCCTCCGACGCGACGCCGGCGTCATACGCGCCCCGCGAAGAATCCCTCACCTGACCCTTCAAGCGTCCCGTCGCCAGCGATTGCGGAGCGCCGGATCGGCAGCTTCGCCTCAATGGCAGTTCGAGGGAGTTCGGTGGCGTGTGGCGCGCGAGAACCGCAGAGGCGAGCGTTCGAAGGTTCGACACGGGCGGTGGGTCGGCGCACTATACGCTGGCGTGGTGCACGCGAGAGAGGCAGCGCCCGTCGGGGTGGCGCGGGCACTGCGAGAGAGGGTTTCCGGGATGCGGGTCGTGGTTGACGTTCCGCGGTACAGTCCCGACGAGGGTGACGCGATGAAGCTGATCGGAACGTGGGTGTGCGTGGGGTTGCTCGGTCTGTCGTGCGCCACGCCCGGTCCGGAGGCGTGCGAGGATCTGGGCGGGCGATCGCAGTGCGAGCGCGCGGAGATCGAGAACGGACGCTGCGCGTGGCTCGACGCGGTCGTCGTCGACAGCCGGGCAAGTGACTGCGCCGCGTCGGAGTCGCGCGGCATGTGCGTGGGCATCGAGTCGAGCACGCAGCAGGGTTGCTTCGGCTACGCCTGTCATGCCGTCGGGGCCGGCGGCGACACACCGAACGCGTACGTCCAAGAGCGCATGGACGGCAGCACGGCTGTCATCGTGAACCCCGAGTGCGGGCCTGCGATCGCCGGTGACTGGACGTCGTGCGGGCCGGGCAGCGCCCCCGCTGCCTGCGCGTGCGCGTGCGGAGGCTAGCGGCGAATCTGCGTCACGCCCCGCCGACCGCGACCATCGGCACGAACGCCAGCGCCACCGAGTTCATGCAGAACCGCAGCCCCGAGGGCCGCGGGCCGTCGGGAAACACGTGCCCGAGGTGCGAGTCGCAGCGACGGCACCGGATCTCCGTGCGCACCATGCCGTGGCTCGAGTCGCGGATCGACGTGATGTGATCGGGGTCGAACGGCTCGAAGAAGCTCGGCCACCCCGTGCCCGACTCGAACTTCGAGCTCGAGCGAAACAGCGGCAGCCCGCACAGGCGGCAGGCGTAGACACCGTCCTCTTTGTTGTCGAGCAGGCCGCCGCAGAACGGCCGCTCGGTGCCGTGATCGAGCATCACGCGCCGCTCCTCGGGCGTGAGACCGCCCGCCAGCGTCTCGCGCTCGTCGGACGAGATGGGCGTGATGTCGTGACCGGAGGCGGATTTGCTCGACATGGTGCGGGCGGAGCGTGGCACGGCCGCTGCGACGGTGCCAGTCGGCGCACACGGCTCGATGGGACCGCGAACCTCGACACCACCCATCCGCCCCGCCATATGCGACGGTGCGGACGACGCTGACGCTCGAGCCGGAGGTCGCCGCGAGGGTGCGGGCCCTCGCGCGTCGCCGAGGCGCGTCGCTCGAGGCCACCATCAACGACCTGCTGCGGCGCGGACTCGGCGCGCAGCAGAAGACGGCGCAGTCCCGGGGGTTCACGGTGGAGCCGCATCGTGGCGGCTTCCGACCCGGAGTCGACCCCACGCGGCTCGCCCAGATCGCCGACGACCTCGAGAACGGAGACTTCGTCGACGAGGCTGCGAGCCGCAGGTGATCGATGGTCCGCGACGTCGACCTGCTGGTCTGTTGCAACGAGTTCGACTACTCGCGCTTCGCTGGCCTGCGCTGGCACAACCCGCTGGCAGCGGCCGCGGGGGCTAGAGCCATCGGACGGACGAAGCCCCGCGGGCGCCCGTGAGTGCTCGAGGGCTGTTCAACGGCCCCGTCCCCGGTAAGCTCGCCGTGCACCCGGGCGCACATCCGTCGGCGCCGGGGTCCAGTCGGGGAACCCATGCCAGATCCAAGAATCGAGCGGCTCGCCGCGCAGGTGCTCGAGGCCATCTCGGACCCGAGCGTCTGCGGAAAAGGTGCCAACGCGCTGCGCAACATGATCCGGCAGGAGCTGCGGCGTGCGGCGACGAACGCCAACGACCAGACCAATGCCGCGGTCGAGTACGCGAGCGGCCAGATCGCGGGAGAGGTCGAGAACATCTGCCGCGCGCTGCCGGCCGACGTGCGGGCGGTCGGGGTCGTCGTCGCGGCCGCGGGCGCCGTCTATGGCGTCTCGCGCATGCCCGAGGAGGAGATCCGAGCGGCGATCGCCGGCGTGCGTGCGAAAGTCATCGACTCGAGGCTGACCATCGCCGGCGAGGTCGTCGAGCTGAGCGTGTCGACCACCTTGGCGCCCCTGTTCGGCGAGCAGCCGTCCGTCAACGCCGAGGCGCGCTGGCAACAGCAGCTGTTCGGGCAGACCGGGACGGCGCGCCTGTTCGCGAACGACGTCGGCGGTAACGCGGTCGCCGGCGGCTCGTGGTCGGCACCGCTGCAGGGCGGCAGCATGGAGCTCGGCGCGAACACGGGGGGCGGCGGGACGGTGTACTTCCGGCTGAAGCTGTCG
The DNA here is from genome assembly GCA_038325765.1 of Nannocystales bacterium. Taxonomy (GTDB): domain Bacteria; phylum Myxococcota_A; class Polyangia; order Nannocystales; family Nannocystaceae; genus Xiheibacterium. The sequence goes on along the minus strand of JBBQJI010000202.1, from coordinate 685 downwards.
TTTTGAGATCGGGCTAGGCGAGGGTTGCTCGCGGGGGTACGGATCGGCGCCGCAACCCGGGTTCGGGTTGCGGCGCGCACGGGCGCCTACGGGCGAGCGGCGCCGGCGTAGTCCGCCGTGCCGTCGACCGCCGGACGAGCGTTGTCGTCGAGATCGGTGGTCGGATCCCCCGTTTGCCACTGCGCGACGTCGGCGAAGACGTTCTCCCCGGCGTTGGACAGTCGGAGATCGCCCGGCCAGTCGACGAACCACTCGGTGTCGAGGAGACCGACGACCTCGTTGCCGGCACCGAAGGCGGCTTCGCGTGTCGCGGAGTAGGACGCGGTGAGGACGTCATCGCATCCGGAGATGGATGGGGTCATTGGGCGCAGATTGCTGACGATGCTGTTGCGAAGATTCACCGCGACGGCGCTGACGCAGACGATTCCCGCGGGAACGTTGGAGCCGACGCCGACGCCCGCACCCGCTGCCACGAAGGTCGAGTACACCGCGTCCAGGCTGGACGTGTTGACCATGATCGCAGGAGTTCCCGTGCGGCTGAGGCCGTCGAGCTCGGGCAGCGTCGCCGCCGGATGGTGCGTGAAGCTCGCGCGGCCCACGGCACCGCGGGTGTCGCCGCCATCAAGCGCGGCCGCAAGTCCAAGCTCGACGCCAAGGATCATAAGATCGCCCTGCTCGAGAAGCA
>JBBQJI010000201.1:0-3890 GCA_038325765.1 Nannocystales bacterium | reverse complement strand
GGCACCGTATCGAAGACCGGCAAGATCAAGAACGGCGACACGCACAAGCGAATGCGCGAGCCCTACACAGAGCTGTTCCGCGAGACCAAGCCGCCGGTCGATCCGGTCTTCGCGGTGCGCGCCGCGACGCGCAAGGGCGGCCCCGCGACGGTGATCACCCGTCCGGGCGTCACGATCGCGGCCGGCAAGCCGGTGTGGGCGTCGGGGCTCGTGGCCAGCCGCCGCGAGGATGGCACCGCCGCGCTGCACGAGCAGGTGCACTGGGAGCTCTTCTCCGAGCATCCGCTCGTCGAGCCATGGGAGGCGCTCGAGGACATGGACGACGATCTCACCCTCGACGTGCCGGCCAAGGTGTTCGATCGGATCGAGTACGACGGGCCGCCGGGATTCGCCCGCGATCAGCTGCTCACGCCCGAGGAGGTGCGCGAGTTCTACCGCAGCGGCCGCGCGGAGTTCTTCCGCAAGACGCAGTGCCGCTTCCGCAGCGAGTGGGGGCTCGACGTCGCGAAGGTGGTCGGCCGGCTGCAGGAGCAGGGGTTCACGACCGATGGGTTCGCGGAGCAGTTCCGACCGTACCTGTGGTGGGACGAGGCCAAGGCCGGCGCGGAGGATGCGATGCCCGCAACGAAGCACGTGTGGCACTACAACCCAATCGAGCTGCTGTGGCGCTACGAACAGGTGCTCGCGACGATGCGCCCGCAGCCGATGGTCGCGCCGAAGACACCCGCGAGCATCAGCGTGCAGGTGACGGACGCTGCCCTGGTGCCCATCCCGCAGGCGCTGGTGCACCTCGCCCACGGCGCCGACGTGCTCGGGAGTGACTGGACGGATCTCGAGGGCGTGACGCAGTTCGCCGGGATCCCGCCGGGCGATTGCGTGGTGTGGATCGACGGGACCGACACCGAGGCGGCGGTGAGCCTGGCCGAGGGCGCGCACCAGCACGTGCTGCTGCGATCGGCGATCGTCGGTCCGGGCGTGCAGATCGGCACGCTCGAGATCACGGTGCTCGGGCCCGACGCATCGGTGCTGCCCGGTGCGCAGGTGAGAGTCGTGCACGGCGCAGGCAGCGTCACCACCGGCACGACCAACGATGCGGGCGTCGCCAGCTTCGAGCTGACGCAGGGATACTACTCGGCCGAATCCGACGGCGCCGAGTCGATCCATCTCAGCGTCATGGGCGGAGTGCGTGCCGAGGCCACCCTCTCGTTCACGGCGGTCGGCGCGGTGGCCGTGTTGCTGCGCGGCAGCGACGGCGTGGCGATGGCGGGCGAAGACATCGCGCTCGTCGAGGCGGGCGGATCTCCGTGGGGCCGGCGCGAGACCGACGCGGACGGCCGCTGCATGTTCGAGGGCGTGCCCCAGGGTGACTACGACGTGGTGCTCGATCGCGACGGCACGGTGGCGCAGGGGGTCGTCGTCACGCGCGACGCGATGACCGCGGTGAACTTGCTCGCGCCGCGGCCCGCGGCCCCGAACGTGGATGCCGAGCTCGGTGCGATCGATGTCCTCGTCGTCGGACCAGGCCAGGTGCCCTCGCGCGGCGATACGGTGTACCTGCTCGACGACACGCACGAGCGGATCGACGACGGCATCGCCGACACCGGTGGCCGGATGTCGTTCGAGGGGTTGGAGCCGGGGGTTTATGGCGTTTCGAGTGACTTCGCCGTCAGCGATCGCCTCGGCATTGCGGTGGATGCAGGCGCGCGGACGTCGATCGTGCTCGAGATCGGGTCCCGCGATGCGCCGATTCCCACGCCGGATTTCGGGCGCGGCGCGCTGGCGATCGCCGCGTGGCTCGTGCCTTCGGGCGCGCCGTGCGTGCGGCTGTGGGTCAAGGTGGCGCAGGGCGGCGAGATCGTGCGCAGCCTGATGGTCGACGCCGAGGGTAGCGTGCAGTTCGACGACGTCGATGCGGGCCCGTGCAGGGTTTTTGTCGACGGCATGGAAGCGCACGGTGTCGACTGCGAGGTCGTCGCGGACGCGGTGTGCCCGGTCTTGCTCGCGATCCCGGAGGCGCAATGACACGCCTCGACCACGTCGCGTACCACTTCGAGTCCGGCTCGATCCATTGGGAAGTGCGGGCGGTGGTGCTGGAGGAGCGCATGGATCGGCCGCTCCGCGGTGAGCTGCGGCTTTGCGCGACGGGCTCGTACACGGTCGATGATCTGCTCGGGATGCCCGCGGTCGTGACCATGAGCCGCGGTGACCAGGTTCGGGTGTTCCGGGGCGACATCACCCACGCGGAACTCTCGGGTGCAGGCGGGCACACGGTCGCGCTCGTACGCCTGGAGTCGGCGCTGACTCGCCTGGGCCGCGGGGAGCACTCGCGCGTGTTCCAGGACGCGACGACGCTCGAGATCGTGCGTGCAGTGCTCGCGCCCTGGTCGGCGGCCGAGGTGGAGTACGGAGGGCACGGGCCGCTCGTGGCGCGCGGGTACTGCGTGCAGCATGCCGAGACGGATCTGCAGTTCGTATCGCGACTGCTGGAGGACGAGGGGCTCGCATGGTTCCTCGACGACACCGGCGAGGTGCAGGTGATGCGCGTGCTCTCGGACGACGACGCGTACCCACCGATCGGCGAGCCGCGCGAGCTCCAAGTGATCCCCGACGGATACGACGAGGCGCGCGAGGAGAGTGTCCAAGGGCTCACGTTCAGCCATCGCGTGCGCGCCTGTGGCGTGGTCGAGCACGATTGGGTCTGGCTCGACGCGCCATCGCGGATCGCGACCGCGAAGTACCCCGAGGTGGCAGCAGAGCCTCGGCGCGAGGTGAACCACCCGCGCCGGGATGCTGCGGGCACCCTCGAGCAGTCCGCGCGCCGCGAGTACGAGCGCAACGCCACGCTCGACGTGGTGGGCAAAGGACGAAGCAACGTGACGACGCTCGGGCCCGGGCGTCGCGCGACGATCGTCACCCCGGGCGGCGAGATGCTCGAGGTGCTCGTGACCGCCGTCGTGCACCGCGGCGACTGCCCCGAGGTCGAGCTCGGGGGGACTCGCGGCGGGACCAACTACACCAACACGTTCGAGTGCCAGCCATTGGACGTGCCGTACCGGCCGCAGAGGCGGACGCCGCGCCCGCGGATCCACAGCCTGCACACCGCGGTGGTGGTCGGCCCGCCCGGCGAGGAGATCCACACCGACGAGCACGGCCGCATCAAGGTCCGCATGCACTGGGATCGTTCGAGCACCCCCGACGAAGACGCGAGCTGCTGGCTGCGGGTGGCGCAGAGCTGGGCGGGTCACGGCTGGGGGAGCATGTTCATCCCGCGGGTGGGGATGGAGGTGCTCGTGGCGTTTTTGGATGGCGACCCGGACCGTCCGGTGTGCGTGGGCTGCCTCTACAATGGCGCCCACCGGCCGCCGTACACGCTGCCGGCCGAGAAGACGAAGTCGACGCTGCGGACGCAGAGCACGCCCGATGCCGCCGGCTACAACGAGCTGACGTTCGACGATGCCGCGGGGGCCGAGCGGGTGTTGGTGCGAGCGCAGCGGGATCTCGACGCCGAGGTGCTGCGGAATCTCAACACCAAGATCGGCGCGCGCGAGTCGAGGTCGGTCGGCGGCAGTCGCCACACCGAGATCGATCGGGACGATGTAACGCACGTGCGACACGACGAGATCCGGCACACCGACGGGGCGCAGCAGCTGCACGTGGGCGGCTCGGTGGCGATGCAGGTGGGCGGTGGTCCAGCGCTCGGCGACGCCGCGGCCCCGATCCCGGGGATGAACATCGAGATCATCCAAGGCGGCTACAGCCTGAGCGCGCCGCAGCGGATCGAGCTGCGCTGCGGTGCGTCGACGATCGTGATGACGCCGACGAGCATCGACATCGCGGCGCCGGTGTCGACGACGGTGCGGTGCGGCGGAGCATCGGTGGCGCTGTCGCCC
>JBBQJI010000200.1:0-3898 GCA_038325765.1 Nannocystales bacterium | reverse complement strand
CCGCGTCCATACCCTGATGCCGCGCACGTCGTTCCCGCCTCCCTTAGATCCCAGCCCTCAAGAAGCCGGGACCCTAGGAGTGGAGCGGCGTGCGCACCGCCCAGGCGTTCACCTCAACCCACGGGAACAGCAGGAGCGCCGAGAATCTCCCGGGCGATCTGCTCGTAAGTGCGTGTCGCGTGATGGGTCGCCGCCGCGGCGATCTTCGTGCCGTCGACCGCCACCACACCGACCTTCACGAGACCGCTGCGCGCGCACAGCGCCAACACCTCGCTGAACAGCTCGGCGATCGCCGACTCGTGGCGGACGCGGAAGCGCGCGATCGTCGCGTGATCCGGCGCATGATTCGCGGTGATCACGCGGAACGCGACATCGTCGTGACAGCGCCGCTCGATCGCGCGCGAGGACCGGACTCCGATCGCGTAGGCGTAAACGAACAGCGCGACCATCATCGCCGGGTCAGGCGCCGCGCGGCCATGACCGTCATCGCGATAGGCCGCATAGAACGCCGCCAGATCCATCTCCTCGACCGCGTCGAGCACGAACCACGCGAGGTGCTGCTCCGGCAGCCACTCCCGCAAGCTCGGCGGCAACAACAGCTCCTGCTCACGACCACACGCGATGAAGTTCTGCGCCATCACCGAACCGTCTTAAACCCGCCGGACGACACCCCGGTTTGTGCGACACCCTCCGCGATGAGGAGCGGTCCTGGTCGAGCGTCGCGGCGGTGCTGCTTTTCGACGAGGCTGTCGCGTAAAAGGTGGGCGACTCGAGGTGGCGCCTACGCTTGTGCGCACGGCCCTCAACAGGTCGACCAGCGCCGCTCATCTCGCACGGTGGTAGCGGTGCGCGACCGGTGTTGCTCCCGTCGGGGTTCGGTGGGAGAGTCGTCGTTTCGATGGCGATGCACCGCTGGAGGCCGCATGGAATCTTCCGCCCCTTCGAGAGTCCTGGTCGTGGCGAACAGGACTGCGTCGACGCCGCGTCTGCTTGCCGAAGTGGCTCGTCGTGCGAAATCGGAGCCGACTGAGTTCACCCTCCTGATCCCCGAGGTCCGCGACCGCAAGACGGCTGATTGGACCCGCGAAACCGCGGTGGATCTCCTGAGCCGAGCAGCGCGCACGCCGGTCGAGAGTCTGCTTGGGAGACCAGACCCCTTCGTGGCTATCCAGGACGCGGTCCGCGAACGCGATTTCGACGAGATCATCATCTCGACGCTTCCCAAGCATAATTCCAAGTGGCTGCGGCGTGGCCTCATCCGCCGTGTCGAGCGACTCGGACTTCCGGTGACGACCGTGATCCCGACGCTGAGGTCAGTCAGGGACACGATCGAAGACAGCGATGACGTGTCGCGGGGGATGGGGCTCGGCGGGGGCGGAGGCGGCTGAACGCGTGAGGTTTCAGCGGGCTTTGGAGGCCGCTGTGGCCTGTTCCAGGAGGCGGTCGGCGAGGTCGGCGGTCAGGCCCGTCGCATCGTCCTGGTTGGCCAGTACGACGACGGTGACACGCTTGCTTGGCTGATGCGCGAGCGTGCCGCCGAAGCCGGGGAAGGTGCCGACCGCGCCCCAAAGATCTTCGGATACACGGGTGGAGTACACCCGTCCCAGGCCGAGCCCGTAGGCGCTGTATGGTCCTTCGGCGGGCACGGATGCAGTCATCTCCTTACGACCGTTGCGAGTTAGCGTCGAGCCGCGCAACACCGCGTCGCCGAAGCGCGCGACCGACTCCGCGCTTGCGACGATTCCGCCCGCCGTCCAGGCGCTCGAGGCCACCGACCTGTCGCGGTCGTCCGGGCGCTTTCCCCGGCTGCGTCCGGTGCTCGTTCCAGCGGTGCTCGCGTGCGGCCTGCTCGTCGCCGGGCTCGAACTGGGCATCGAGCGTGGAGATGCGCCTAAGGGTCCGTCCAGCCCGCTCGCTTCCACGATGCGGCCTCGCCCCCCTCCGAGCGGTCATGCGGTTCGCCACAGGGTCCGCAACGTCGCGCATCCGCTGCAGCGTCGCGGGGGCGGTCGTGGCGTGACGGACGGTTCCAGCCGTCCATCTCGACCGAAGCGGCGGGTGCACCGCGCGCCGGCCGCGCGCCGCCTTGCTCGCGTTGCGCCCACATCCCCGTCGCCGCCGCACTCCTCCCAATCCAGCGCCCTGCCTCGTCATCGTCACCGCCCGTGCAGCACGCCACGACCGCCAAGTTCTCCACCGAGTTCGCCCCGTGACCGAAGGAGGTCAACCGTGTCCATCGCCCTCGTCCACCACCGCCGCGCGATCGTCCTCACCGTCGCTGTAGCTGCGCTCGCTGTCGCGCTCTCCCTGCTCATGTCAGCCGACGCTCACGCGGCGCTGCAGAAGCTGGCCGGCTATGAGCAGTCCGGCGACAACCGCTTCCGCTCGCTGTACTCCTACCTCGCCAACCTGCGCGACGCGATCCTGCCGCTGGCGATCCCGGTCAGCACGATCGGGCTCGTGATCGTGGGCGGCATGTACATGTTCGGCTCGCCGTCGGCGGGACGGACCCTGTCCGGCGTGGCGCTTGGCGTCGGGATGGTGCTGCTGGCGCCGTCGATCGTGGCCTGAGACCGCAACTGCGCTGAGAGGGAGAGGGGAACGACGGCGTGCGTGAGCTCGCGCCGCTGGCGCTGTTCGGCATCGACGTCGGCCATCTGGTCGGCGACGTCGTGCGGGCGCTCATTGGTCTGCTCGTGCCTGATTTCACCGGCCGCTGGGCCAACCGGCTCGTGTCATGGCTGGTGGCGCTGCCGGAGGTGACCGACGTGCGGCAGTTCCCGGCCCTCAACGCGTTCCGGCGCGAGCTCACCTATGCGGGCTACGGGCTGCTGTCGCTGAGCTTCGCCGGCGCGGCGCTGCAGGCATGGATCGCGGGGCTCGTCGACGGGCGGCCCGTCGCCCTCCAAGCGGTGTCCCGCACCGTGATGGCCGCCGGCGCGCTCGCGTTCTATCCCAACGTCGTCGGTGCGCTCGTGCTCACGGTCAACCACGCGACGGCCGCGATCATCCGCCACCCCTCGGTGGCCGACGGGATCAACGCGGCGATCGGGGGCGCGTTCGTGATCGGCGTCGTCACCAGCGGGCTGTCGCTCGGACTGGCCGCCGGGGCATTGCTGGCGGCGCTGTTCTTCCTCGCCGCGATCTTCGTGATGAAGATCGCGCTGACCGCGATGCTGTGCGTGCTGCTCATCTCGGGCGCACTGGTCATCGCGTTGTGGCCTCTGCCCCAGGGCGACGGGCTGGCGCGGCTGTGGGGGGCAGGCCTGCTGGCGGCGGTGACGATCCCGGTGTCGTGGGCGCTCGTGTTCTCGGTCGTCGGACTTGTCGCGTCGGACTCACTGGTAGGGGGTCAGCTGGGCCCGGGCCTCGAGCTGGCGGTCAAGCCGTTCGTCGCTGTCGCCTGCCTGTACCTCGTCTACAAGACGCCGGGCTTTCTCGTGCAGCACGCGCGCATGCTGGGAATGCGGGTGGGCGGGGCGGCGGCCATGGTCCGGGCGCCCGGGCAGGCACGGTTGGGACAAGTCGCGCAGGGGCAGTCGATGCTGCAGCGGGATCGCTTCCGCGGGCTTGGGGGTGCCGCGAGTCGCTCAGCGGGTGGCCCGATGAGTTCCGCCACCGCGGCCGCCAGAGAAGCAGTGGGACGGGGCGCCCGGCCACTCCGTACTGGTGCGGCGACGGCGGCCGTGAACGCCACGGCGATGGCCGGGGGGAGAGGTCCCGCGGCGGGCGCGGTGACCGCGCTCGCGCTGGGAACGGGGTTGTCCGGGATCTCGTAGAACTTTGACTGGCGGTCCTCCCGCCCCGTCCGCTGCTGTCGGCAGCGTTCTGGGCGAGTGAAGTCCATCCGAGACAGGAGGAACCGCCATGAGGACGGTACCCGGGGCGAAGGTCGGCA
>JBBQJI010000199.1:0-3921 GCA_038325765.1 Nannocystales bacterium | reverse complement strand
CTGCTCGTCGGCGACACCGTGGGGTTCGTGCCGTTCATCATGGTGTCGGTGCTCTTGTCGCTGGCGCTGGTGCCCATCACGTTGACGCCGGTGCGCGAGCCAGCGGCGATCGGCACGCCGAGCTTGGATCTGCGCGGCCTGTACCGCGCGTCGCCACTCGGCGTGCTCGGCTCGCTCTCATCGGGGTTGCTCGGCGGTGCATTCTTCGGTCTCGGCGCGGTGTTCGGCCAGCGCATCGGCTTCGACGACGTCGGCATCGCCGCGTTCATGGCGGCGACGATCCTCGGCGGCGCCGCGTTCCAGTGGCCGGTCGGTCGCGCGTCCGATCGCATCGACCGACGCATCGTCCTGCTCGCCGTGTGCATCGCCGGCTGCACCCTCGGCGTCGTCGGCTACAGCTTGACCGACGGCAACCCGTGGTTCCTCGTACCGCTGGGGATCGTCTATGGCGGCCTACTGTTCACCGTCTACGGCCTGAGCGTCGCCCACGCCAACGATCTCGTCGACAGCTCGCGCACCCTCGAGGTCACCGGTGGCCTGCTGCTCGTGCACGGCGTCGGCGCGGCGATGGGCCCTTCGCTCGCCGGCATCTTGATGAACGCGACCGGACCCGGGAGCCTGCTGCTGTACTTCGCGGCGATCTTCGGCGTGCTCGGCGTCGTCGTGATCCACCGCATGCGTGTGACGCCGGCGGTGGCGCGCGCGGACAAGGGCGTCTACGTGCCGCTGGGCACCGTCTCGCCGGCGGCGCCGCAGCTCGATCCGCGGGTCGTCGACGACGCCGAGGCGCCCGCGGAGTCGAGCGCCGCTGCACCGGACGGCGTCGCATGATCCCGACCTCGCGCGCCGTACTCGTCGCCTCCGTGCTGTCCGCCTGCAACCGCCCGAGCCCTCCGATGAGCGAACCCACCGCCGCACCCTCCGCCACTCCGCCCATCGTACAGACCGGCGACGCCGTGTTGCGCACGCGCGCCCGCGAAGTGACCCCCGCCGAGATCGCCACGCCGGAGTTCCAGGCCCTCGTGCAGCGGATGATCGCGACCATGCGCGCAGCGCCCGGGGTCGGGCTCGCGGCGCCGCAGATCGGCGTGCCGCTACGCGTGATCGTGCTCGAGGACCGCGACGATCTCATCGCCCGCGCCGCCGACGTGGAGCGGACCGAACGCGAGCGCGTCGCCTTCGGGCCTCGCGTCTTCGTCAACCCCGTCCTCACGCCCATCGGTGACGCGCGGGCGACGTTCTTCGAGGGCTGCCTCAGCGTCGACGGGTTCGCCGGCCTCGTCGAGCGCCACCTCGAGGTCGAGGTCCGCGGCCTCGACGAGCACGGCGCCCAGCAGGTCTGGCGCACCCGCGGCTGGCCAGCGCGGATCCTCCAGCACGAGGTCGATCACATCGACGGCACGCTGTACATCGACCGGATGCACACCCGATCCTTCTCGACGACCGAGCACGCCCGCGACCGATTCGGCGGCCTGACGATCGCAGAGGTCCGCCGCGCGCTCGGGCTCTGAGCTTCGATCCCAGTAGACGATCGTATCGGGCACCGCCGCGCCCTCACTGCGCGACGAAGCTCGAGCGCGGCCCTTCGGTGCCGTGCGTGCAGTCGTCGACGCGCGCGTACCACTCGTAGCGCTCGCCGGCGACCAGGCCGGGCCACGACACGTGCCGGGGGACGAGGTCAGCGCGTGCTCGACGGTGCCCGCGAACTCGAACTCGCCGCCACCGCCGCATGGACGCACGCGGCCCGCCGCCGCGCCATCATTCGAGTCAGCACCATCCCCGCAGCCTAGCCCGCTGGAGGCGACGCTCGCCACGCGGGGCACTCGCGCGTACGCATCGCAGGCAGGCCCGGACCCCGCCGCGGGGCTGCTATAGTGCCGGGATGAGGATCGCGCACGGCCCATCGGTCGCCCTGGTGGTTGCGTTGTGCGGCTGCGGTGACGATACGGTGGGCTCGATTGCGACGGGATCGACCGGCACCGACACCGGCGCGTCGTCGTCGTCCACCGCCACCGCACCCGCACAGACATCGAGCGGCGCGGATCCGGACACCTCGTCCAGTACGACCGCGGCATCGCCGGCCCCGCTCGAGTACGCCCGTGGCATCCGCCTCACCGGGTTGGTGGCGAACCAAGGCATGCAGATCGATCTCACCGCGGATGGTGTCGACATCGATCCCGCCGAGTATCCGGTGCGCCTGATCACCGGTCGCCGCACCCTGGTGCGCGCGTTCTGGAGTGTCCACGCCGACTTCACCCCGCGCGAGCTCGTCAGCCGCCTAGTGGTGGACTACCCCGACGGCACCGAGTTCGTCGACGATCGACCGATGATGGTCGAGGGCGAAAGCGAGAACGACGGGCCGTCGTTCCAGTGGCTGCTCGCGCCCGATCGAGTCGTCGCCGGCATGCGAGTGCGGGCCTTCGCCCTCGAGCCCGACGTGGCGCTCGCGACCGGCGAGATCTCCGATCCGCCGCCGGTGCTGCCCTATGCCGGGCCCGTCGAGCTGCCATTGCTCGATGCGCCCCTCGAGCTCGAGGTCGTGCTCGTGCCCGTGCTCCACCAGTTCGACGGCTGCGAGCGCGCGCCGGTGCCCACCGATCTCGACGTCGAACAGATGGCGCAGGCGCTCGAGCAGGCCAACGCGGTGCAGCAGGCGATCCTCACGCTCGGCGATCCGATGCCATACACCGATCCGATCGGCACCCAGGACATGGGCTTCTCCCCGATCCTCGGCGCGCTGGCGATGCGACGCGAACAGGACGCGCCCGCCGACAACGTCTACTACTACGGGCTGATCGATCCCTGCGACGGATTCCCGCCGGGGCTCTTGGGCCAGGCGCTCGGCATCCCGTCGGCGCCGCTGCGCGAGCTCGCCAACCAACGCGTGTCGACCGGCCGCTGGCTCGGCGACGGCGCCACCACCTCGGAGACCTTCGTGCACGAGGTCGGCCACTCGCAGGGCCGTCGCCACGTGACCTGCAGCGGCGGCGAGGGCGGCCCCGAGAACGACTATCCCCACGACAGCGGCCGCATCGGCAACTGGGGCTTCGGCATCCACGACTTCGAGTTGCGGCAGCCGACCAGCGCGCGCGACTACATGACCTACTGCGCCAACGAGTTCGTGTCGGACTACGGCTGGGAGCAGACCCTCGACGTCATCGAGATCCTCACCGGTTGGAACGACGCCGACATCGCACCGGGCGGCGGCGAGATCCTCATGGGCATCGTGTACGAAGGCGGCCGCGCGCAGTGGTGGCCGGCCAGGGGCGCGCTCGTCGAGCCCGAGACCGCCGATGCGCGCGTGGTGTGGACCATCGACGGACTCGAACACATTACCGCCGCGCGGCTCGGTTCGCTGCCCGATGGCCCTGGGACGTTGGTGACCGCGGCCGTGCCCGAGGCGTTCGCGTCGGCGAGCATGGCCCGGCTCGAGCCCGGAGGTGCGGCGCCGGTGTCCGTCGATCTCCGGCAGCTGCGGCGCTGAGGTCGATCCGGCTCAGGGCTTGTCGTCGGCGTCCGCGTCGTCTTCGGCGCCGTCGGCGTCGTCGTCGTCGGCGTCGGCGTCTTCGTCCACATCGTCAGGCTCGACGTCCACCGCCGCGTCGGGATCGTCCTCGCCCGCCGCCGCCCGCTGCTCTGCCGCCCGCAACAGCGCCGTCTCGCCGAGCGTCCGCACGTGCCGCAGCAACTCGCGCGCCGCCCCTTTACCCCGCGGGCTCTCGGGTGCACGCACCGCCTGGCGCACGCATTGCCGCAGCACCTGCACGTCGGCGCCGGGATGGGCGCGCACGAACGCGGTCATCTCGCCGTCGCCACCGCAAAGCAGGCGGGTGCGCCACTGCTCGTACAGCTGCTCGCGACGCGAGCGGTCGCCCCGGCCGGTCCGGATCTCCTGCACCGCCGCCTCGATCGGCGGCAGAT
>JBBQJI010000198.1:0-4030 GCA_038325765.1 Nannocystales bacterium | reverse complement strand
CCGTGGGTGTCGAAGCCGCCGGTGTCGAGGTTGGCCGAGATGCAGATGCCCGCGCGGTAGGCCGCCAGCACCAGCTGCGCCTGACCACGTAGACCACTCTCGATTGGGTCGGGCAAGTACTCCCGCAGCCGCTTGAGCTCGTTGCTGCCGCTGCGCGCCGTGAACATGGCGTTGATCGCCGCGCGGATCTTCGGCAGCCCCTGGTTGGCCTGCAGCGCCTGGTCGCGCCCGGCCTGCGCCGCGTCGATCATCGACTGCACATTGGCGTGGTGGAAGCCGGACGCCTCCAAGTCCGGATCCATCCGCTGCGGATACGCGAGCCGCCCCAGCACGTTGACAGCATCACCCGAAGCACGCACGCGCGGTGCGATGCCCGAGGTTTCGGCGTAGCCGCCGAAGCTCATGAACGCCATCGGCTGCTCCCTGCCGAAGGCACCCGCGGCGAACGCCGCGAGCGTGGGATGGCCCTCACCGAGGCGGCCCGACCAGGTCACGCGTGACCCGGTGTCGTGACCGTTGGTCTCGGTGTCGAGGCCGTTCACGATGCACAGGCGCTCGTAGTACTTCTCGAAGAATGTCTTCATCGAGTAGGTCAGCCCGAGCCCCTGGGCGGTGTCGTCGAACAGCGACGAGAACGGCAGCGGCGCGTAGCTGATGTTGCCGATGGTCTCGATCTCGGCGGCGAGATACGAGGCGTTCATCGGATTCGGGTCGTTCTCGCTGGCCGCACCCTTCGGATCGCAGAGGCTGGTGGGATCCCACCCGCCGCCGGCGTTGAAGTTGGCGACCAGGATGCCCTGGTACGGTTCGAACGTCGCGCGGGGTCTGGTTCCGAAGTCGTCCCCGCCACCGAAGGCGGTGGGAGCGACGACGGACAGGCCGGTGCACGAGGCAAGTTTGAGAAAGTCGCGGCGATCCATGGCTTTGTGTCCTCCTTCTCTCTACTCGTGCAAGAAGCGGTAGTCCGAGAGCAGATAGCTCATCACGGCCATCCACGCGCGAATGGTGTAGTTGCGATCTTCGGTGATGGCCCGCTCGTTCAGCGGGTTGTTCGACCAGAAGTCCTGGGTGGCCTGGCAGTTCCCCGGCAGCTGGGCGCCGTACTCCGGGCTCTCGGTGCCCTCTGCGTCGGCGACGGTCGTCGACATGCCGCGCTGACCTTCCTTCCACACGTTGAGGAAGAGCTCGTAGGTGCGGTTGATCTCGGGGTCGTTCTGGTCCAGGTACTCGCCGAGCAGCTTGGCGTGCAGGAACTGGATGTTGGCGCGGATGGCCGACGCCGCCGCCGGGACCTCGAAGCCGTTGCCGTCCTCGGGGCTGAAGCTGGGGTCGACGAACGGGAAGAGCGAGCGATCGCCCGGCTCCCGCGTGAAGTCGGCCGCAGTGGTCCAGCACGCGATCTCGTTGCCCATGCGCTTGGCCACGTTCGCCATGATGCCGTTGGGCTCGGTGATGCGCTCGGTGATCGTGTCGGAGTCGATTCCACCGTAGAAGATGCGGTACTCGTTGAAGTCGAGCAGCACATCGGATCCCTCGGCAGTCACGCGCCAGGGCTGTCCGGTCACCGCCTCGATCTTGCGATGGAGCTGCTCGGGGATGAGCAGGCGACCGGTGCCGAGGCTAGAGAGCTCGAGCTCGCGGGTCTCGTCGAGGCCGCTGGCGTTGACGGCGCGGTAGTACGGCGTCTTCACCAGCTCCTTGACCACGACCTTGAGGTTGTAGTTGCTGTCGATGAACTTCGTCGCGATCTCGTCGAAGATCTTCGTCTGCATGTCCGCAGCGCGGATGCCCTCGAGGTAGCCGTCGAGCGACGGATCCTTGGGCGCCGTGAGCGGATCGTCGCCCGAGAGCCCGTGGTAGACCACGTGCACCGCGGAGACGGCGAACTTGCGATCGGCGGCCATCTGCGCGCCGAGCCAGTTGAGCGCCCGCGGGTACTCGCCGGGCGGCAGCACCGCGTCACCGAAGCCGGGCTGTTTCATGTCCGGGAACCAGCCGTTCTCCGGCGGCACGTACTCACCCATCGTGGTGAAGTTCATGAAGCCGCCCGCCACCGGGTCGATGATGTTGTGGCAGACGTTGCACGACGACTCGTTCATCGTCGGGTTGGTCCCGAGGATCGACGCCGAGGTCACCGGGCGGTCGCCGAGCGCGAGCACGTCGGTCGCGAGGAAGAACTCGTACATCATCCGCGCGCGGTGACGGTTGCGGTTGGTCTCCGTCGTCGGGAAGCGCGTGAGGAAGATCGGCGACGTCAGCACGCCCGCGTGGGGGACCGCCGGCACCTTCGCCGGTGCGAACTCCTCGTAGTCGCCGGGGTTCTCGAACTGGACGTTGTCGAGCCCGTACACCTGGGCCGAGTACCAGTTCACCATCGTGTAGTCGGCGGTGAGGATCTCGGTGAACGGCAGGTTGTTGCGGACGACGTGGGCGACCAACTCGAGCGACTCGCGGGCGATCGCCTGGTTGCTGAAGCGCGCCGCGGTGTCGGCCTCGTCCGCGCCCAGCTCCTCGAACCAGCGCACGTTGGGATACGACGGGTTGTCGTCGCCGCCCAGCGACTCGAGCACGTCGAGCGCCGTGGTGCCCGGGTAGTACCGGTCGGTGAGGAAGTGATCGTTGTAGATCTCCTTGAGGCGAGTGTAGAACTCTTCCTCGGTCATCATCTCGTCGATGACCTCGTCGAGGGCCACGAAGCCGCCGTCCCTGACGCGCTGCTCCTCCTCGAGGGTGGGCATGCGGCCGACGAGCGAGAGCGACGTCTTGCGCAGCGTCGCCACCTCGTCGAGCAACTCGACGCCGTCGAAGAACTCCTCCTGCTCCGCGCCGTTCTCCTCGCAGGAGACCGGGTTGGCGAGGCGCTCGATCATGCCCTCGAAGGCCTTGTAGTCCTCGCTGCCCTTCTCGAGCTGGGCCGCACCGCCGTGGACGATGCCCTTGTCCTGCGAGGGCTTGGCGAGGATCCACGGCACGCCGTCGTACTCGAGCCTGGCCATGGACTCGAACACCTCGAGGTTGTTTTCGATGTAGTCCGGGCCCCACGCGGCGTCGCGGAGGATGAACGCCGCGTCCTTGGCGGCACCACCGGGATTGTGGCAGCTGATGCAGCCGCCGTCCTTCCCGAGGATGTTCGCCCAGACCTTCTCCTTGAAGTAGTCTTCGTTGGAGATGCAGTCGCCGTCGCCATCGGCGGCGTCTTCGGCACATCCACTCAGCGTAGAGGTGGACAACAGCCCCAGGGCCATGCCCAGCCCGAGCGTCCTTCGATATGTACGCGCTCGCATCTTCTTGCTCCCCTGGTTGATCAGCCGGTCCACGTTGATGTCGCGATGGGAATCACCCCGACCGCGCTCGCATCATCCGTGATCACGTCGCTGCACGCAAGCGGTGAATTTCCGAGAACAGCCTCCTAGGTAGGGTAAATCAGGCGTTCGCGAAGGGGACGGCAGCCCACGGTGGGGCCTTGTGCACCCACGGACGAGCCCGCCCACATGCGTGTTCGACTGTCGCTTTCAAGCCCCAACGACACGCGTCGCGTCACCCCATCATCGGCTCGATCGCGGCCGCATCGTGGTGGGACATCGTCGCTACGCGCCACGATTTCACGATCCGCGACGCTCGCGACGTGAAGCGACGCCGATGGCACGCGCGTCGGCGATGCCGCGGCCCCCCATCGCAGCGGCCGTCGAGCAGATCGACGCGGCGGCGTGCTCGTCCCACTGGTCGGAGGATGTCGGTGCGCGGTGCGGTCCACCAACCCCCAGGCGCGTCACCGTGGGTACGGCGTCGACGCGATTTTTTTTCACCTGCCGGGGGATCGCACCGTCACGGCCCACGCAGATGCGCGTTGCACACGCGACGCGGCCGCGGTTGGGGCTCTGTCCTTCTGGGGGACCGGCCCGGTCCCCCTTCCACCGGGCCCAAGCCCCGCGGAACCATCCCCCACCCATCGCTGTCGGGGGCTCTGTCCTTCATGGGGAACCGCCCGGCCCCCCAAGCACCGCGCCCCAACCCCGGCGACCCCGACCCC
>JBBQJI010000197.1:0-4033 GCA_038325765.1 Nannocystales bacterium | reverse complement strand
GAGCACGCCGACGACGAGCTGTCTGCGGTGACGCGTCGCGGGCGGATCGGACACCCGCGACAGAGTACTACGGGTCGTCACGGCGTCGCGGCCGGCAACGGTGAGCTACGCAGCGTCTCGATCTCCGCGAGCATGCCGACGGCCATCGCCTCGGCGAGCGTCTCGCCCTTGTTCCGCGTCGCGAGCGTCGCGTCACCCCACCAGCAAACCTCGTCGCCCTCGCTCGACGCCAACT
Source organism: Nannocystales bacterium (assembly GCA_038325765.1). Classification (GTDB taxonomy): domain Bacteria; phylum Myxococcota_A; class Polyangia; order Nannocystales; family Nannocystaceae; genus Xiheibacterium. The sequence continues at coordinate 3,798 of JBBQJI010000197.1, read as the reverse complement.
CTCTCCGCTGTACCGTGGGCCCGCTTACCTCGACGGCTCCCAACTGCCCCCCGCGGCTCGCCCGCCCACCGGAAGCGGGCATCACGTCGAGCGCGAGGTTGTCCACCAACGATATTGCCGACGGCAGCGGCGGCGCGCGGGCGATGATCGTCGAACGCGGCCGACGGGCACGGCTCGATCACGCCGACGCGCGGCCGAGCCGCTGTGCGAGAAACTCCACGAACGCGCGTACCTTCGGCGTGGCGAACCGCGTCGGCGGAGAGACCGCGAACACCGAGTAGCCGCTGGGTCGGTAGCGAGGCAGCAGCGCCTGCAGGCGACCGGCTGCCAGATCCTCCTCCACCACGAAGTCGGGCGTGAGCAGGATCCCGACCCCCGCCACCGCCGCGATCCCGAGCGCGATGCTGTTGTTGAGCCGGAGCCGGCCGCCGACATGGACGGTGACCTCGCCGTTCGGCCCGTCGAAGGTCCACGTGCCAGGTGCGGCGTGCAGCGCGTACCGAAGGCAGACGTGCTTCGCGAGATCGCGCGGGTGGCGCGGAGTGCCCTGCTTGCGCAGGTATCCGGGGGAGGCGCACAGCAGACGCCGGCCGGAGGCGAGCTTGCGCGCGAGTAGCGAGCTGTCGTCGAGCGCCGTGCCGACGCGAATAGCGACGTCAACGCTCTCCTCGAGGAGGTCGACGTACCGATCGTCGAACGCGACGTCGAGCTCGATGTCCGGGTACTGAGCGTGGAGGTCCGGCAGCAGTGGCGCGATCCGGATCAGCCCGAACGACATCGGCGCGGTGATGCGTAGCCGGCCGCGCGGGGATGCTTGCAGATCGACGACGCTCCGCTCGGACGCGTCGATCTCGTCGATCAGTCGCGCGCAGCTCTCGAAGTAGACGCGCCCTGCGTCCGTGAGCGCCACGCGCCGCGTGGTGCGAACGAGGAGCTGCACGCCGAGGTGAGCCTCGAGCTGGGAGACGCGTTTACTGACCCACGCGGTCGTGAGCGAGAGCGATCGCGCCGCGCCGACGAAGCTGCCGCTATCGACCACCGCGCGGAATGCCCGCATGCCGTCCAGGACGTCCACCCGGTAGCATCAACAGATCGTTGACGATGCGTCAACGAGGCGGCCCCTTATCCGCTCGGCTCGGTGGCGCTACTTTGGGGTCCAATGGCAACCACGAACCCTGTCCAGGACCTTCCCGCGAGCGACGAGCTCGCCCCTTCCGTCCTGCCACCCAGGCGCGACGGGGGCGCTCCTGCTCCCCGCGGCAGCCGCGGTACCATTTCGGTTCGTCCGGAGGACGCCGTGAAGACGCGCCGCGACTTTCTCGATATCGCCGCGGCGGGGCTCGTTGGCTGCGCCGCTCCTCAGATGCGCGGTGGTCCGTCGACGAGCGCAGCGACGCCGACGCCCGCTTCGCCCCTACCGTCACGAACCATCGTGGGGGGCCTATCGGGCAAAGCGCTGCGAGTACCCGATGTGAACGCGCCGCCGATGCCAGCGATCGGCGCGGGCGGCATCGTGCACGACGGGGTAGGCATCGGGGCGTTCGGAATCGACCCCGGGCGGGGGTACCCGGATGTTCGCAGCCACCGGAAAAAGCTCGGGCTGCTGATCCCGGCCACCAATACGAGCATGGAGCACGAGCTCTGGAGGATCATCTTCGACAATCGCGAGGTCCTCGACGGCGTCGGACTCCACGCCACGCCCATCGCGACCCCACGGCCCGTGCTCCGCACGGCGGCCGATCTGGACGCGTACAAGCGCCAGTTCCTCGGCGGGCTCGGCGTCGCGATCGACCAGGCGATGCTCGCGCAACCCGAGTCCCTTGTGTTGGGGATGAGCCTCGAGCACATCCTGTACGGCATCGGCCCGATCCGTGCGGTCATCGCCGACGCGGAGTCACGCGCGGGCGCCCCGCTGGCGACCTGGCACGACGCGGCGCCCGCCGCGCTGAAGAAGCTCGGCGCCAAGCGAATTGGCCTCCTCACTCCCTTCGATCGCAGCGGGAACGCGAACGCCACGCGGATGTTCGAGGACCTCGGCTTCGAGGTCGTCTCGAGCGTCGGTTTTGCGTGCGCGAACGCGCTGCACATCGCGCACATCCCGGACGAGGCGAAGGAGCGCGCAATCACCGAGCTCCTCGCCACGCCAAAGAACCGGCTCGATGCCGTCGTCCAGTGCGGCACGAACATGAGCATGGTCGACGTGACGGAGAAGCTCGAGCCCTCCCTCAAGATCCCCATCCTCGGGATCAACGCGGTGACCTTCTGGTATGCCCTCCGCGAGCACGGCATCACGGCGCCGCTCGCGCGTTCGGGTCGTTTGCTCCGGGAGGCCTGAGTCGCTATCCCATCTGCGCGGCGTGGCGAGCTGGCTGGCTGCGGCCGGGCATCTCGAACGCGAGATGGAGTCGGCGCAGGGCTCGTGGCGCCGATGTAGCAGCTCAGCAGGCGATGGGACCGCCCCCGCAGTCCAGGAAGCAGCTGCATTCGTCGAAGCTGCAGATTCCGTCGCCGCAGAGCCGCCACAGGAGACTCCACAATCCTGGTTGCACGAGCACGAGCTCAGCTCGTCGGGCGTACACGTGCCGTCACCGCAGGTCCCCGGGCCGCCGCACTCGATGGACTGCGCCGATAGCACCTGCACGTCGATGGTCCGCGAGTCAACGCCCGGCGTCGGACTCGAGACCGTCAACGGCCCTGCCTCCCGCTGCGTTGCCGCCACCGCCGGTGGCGCCCGAGCCGCCGCCGCCTATCGTCGAGCCGACACCGCAACCGGTGCCCGAGACACCGAAGCCGCCAGCGCCGAAGCCCGCCGCGACCACGCCCGAGCCCTCCTCGACGAACCCGGTGCCCGGCGCCACGGGCAAGCCGAAGTTCGGCGTGGCGATGAGCTCCTCCTCGCAAGCGGGCGAGCCGATGGGCCCGTCGGGCAACACGCTCGACAAGACGGCCACCGCCGGCGCGCCAGGTCCGACGGCCGGCTCGCCGCACGGTGGCGCCGCACCGGCCGCCGCGCACGAGGCGACCAAGATGCCGCTGCCGCAGCGGCGCTGCGCGGGCACGTGCACCGACGCCGCGCGCGCCGCGAGCGTCGAGGGCGTGGTCGTGCTCGACGTGATCGTCGACGCGACCGGCAAGACCCGCGACCTCGAGGTCATCGAGCCGATCGCGGTGACCACATACGGCCCGCGCATGCACCGAACGACGGGCGCGTGGTCTCGAACTTCATCGTGCAGGCGCTTATGGGCGAGCCCCTCTCGTCCTCGCGGGGTTGGCCGCAGTCGGCAGCCCACGAGCTACCAGACCATCGCGGCGCGTGCCTTCGCGCCCGCGGCATACGCGGTCAGGATGATCGGCACGGCCGCCGCGCCGCTCGAGGCGCTCCCGAGCTTCGAGGCATGGATCACACGCCTCGGCGAGTCCCCGCTGCTCGGCGCCGGCGTGGGGGCGATCGCGACCATCGCGATCCAGTCCTCGTCGGCCACGAACGGCATCGTGATCGAGCTGACCCGCGAGGGACTGATGACCTTCCGAGCAGCGGTCGTGGTGATGCTCGGCGCCGAAGTCGGCACCTGCGCCGACACCCCGGTGGCGAGTGTCGGTCGGAGCCGCGAGGCGCTCCGCGCTGGCCTGTTCCACTTGCTCTTCAACGTCGCGGGCGTGACCGCAGGCCTGATCTTCGCGGACCAGCTGATCGCGCTAGGCACGTGGATCTCGGGCGACGCCGAGCCTGCTCGTCGGTTCGCCAACACGCACATGCTGTTCAACACGATCAGTGCGCTACTCGTGCTCCCGTTCGTG
>JBBQJI010000196.1:0-4038 GCA_038325765.1 Nannocystales bacterium | reverse complement strand
TGCCGCGAGCAAGAACCCATGCTCGAAGTCGCCGCAGGTGACGAACGCACTCAGCTCGTCCGTCACGAAGCTCGGGAGACTCACGCCGTGGGCCTCGGTGTGCGCGAGCAGCTCGGGCAAGTGCCGACGCACCAGCGCGACTGCGTCGCACGTCGCAGTCCGACGAGGGTGGTATCCGCGCGTAGGCGAGCACGCAGGCATCGGGCCCGGCCGCGATGCCACCCGCAGGCCAGCGCATCGCCGCGAGATCTCCGAGCAACCACGAACCGTGACCCCGTAGCCGCGGCTGTCCACGGGCCCACCTCCGGGCCACCCCGCCCGCTGGCTGGAGACCTGGCCGCGAGCCGCCGGCGACCCACGTATGCCCGACGTCAACTAGCTAGGGGGATCGCTCGAGGTCTGCGATCACGGGCTCGATCGCGGCGCGACGCTCGAGCTCCTCCGTCGCGCGGCGGGCAGGGGCCTACCTCGCGGAGTCGCAAGGGGATGGCGGGGGCAGGCGGTCGATGGTTCGGCGCTGCAATGATCGCCACGCGTCGTCGCCGGCGCGGTCGCCGATCCGGTGCACGCGAGCGCGAACGCGAGGACCAGCGAAGCGGCGGGATCGCCACTGCGGGCATCAGCGAGGCGCGGTGTGACCCGAGGGCCCGAGCCCGAGCCCCATCGCCTCCCCTCCGGAGAATCACGACCCCCGCCAACTCACCCGCCGATCACCACGAGCCGCCCAACCCCGCCCCCCCGCTCAGTCCACGCCACACGCCCGAACCCGCACGACACCCGACCGACCTCCCCAACCCCCTCCGCAAGCCTCACCGCAAGCCTCACCGCTCCCCCACCCGCCGTGTGCCGCCGAAGCACCCCGCCGGCGATCGTGCACACGTCGGCGCCGCACCAGCACAGCCGCTGCACGTCGGTCAGATCCGCGTTGGCGTGCACCGCGACCCTCGCCGTCACCCTCCCCGGGTCCACGACCATCAGTACGGCGGCATCTTCGTCAACAACAAGCGCATCGAGTACGAGCACATCGTGATCGACGAGGCGCAGGATCTGTGCCCGCTCGAGGTCCGCGTGCTGCTCGACACGGCCAGCCGCGGCAAGAGCGTCACCATCGCCGGCGACCGTGCGCAGAAGATGGTGTTCGACAACGGCTTCGTGGACTGGCCGCAGCTGCTGGGCGACGCTGGCCTGCCCCACGTGGAGATCCAGCCGCTCAAGGTCACCTACCGCTCGACCCGCCAGATCATGCAGTTCTCGCGGCACGTGCTCGGGCCGCTCGCCGACGAGGACCAGGTCGTCGCCCGCGACGGCGCCGAGGTCTCGTACTTCGAGTTCACCGACACGGGCGAGGCCGTCGCGTTCCTGGGCGAGGCGCTGCGCGGCCTGATGCACCGCGAGCCCAACGCCTCGGTCGTGCTCATCGCCCGCTATCCCCAGCAGGCGGACATCTACTACGAGGCGCTGCGCGTCGCCGAGGTGCCGCGACTGCGACGCGTGCGGCGCGAGGACTTCAGCTTCTCCGCGGGCATCGACATCACCGACGTGCGCCAGGTGAAGGGCCTCGAGTTCGACTACGTGGTGCTGCTCGAGCCCAGCCGCCAGAACTATCCCGAGCACGTGCAGGCGCGACACCTGCTGCACATCGGGGCGACGCGCGCGGCGTATCAGCTGTGGCTGCTCGGCGTGGGGCAGCGGTCGACGCTGCTGCCGGCGACGATGGTGGGCGAGCTGTAGGCGGCGGCGGGGCGCGGCGGCTCACCCCGTCGCGTGCCGTAGGGACCTTCCCCCGCGGCCAGGCGACCGACCCGGCGACCGACCGCTCCGGAGCTACCGGAACTCGCGACCGACGGGCGAAGGAAGCGGCCAGCCCATTCTACGCCACGGCGCGATTTCCACGGCGTCGGTGCCCGAGACCCGTCGGCGGGCGCACGGGTCCTGCTGGCTCAATCCGCCGTGGCCGCCGCAGCACTAGAGAGAGCTTCGCAAGCGGTCGGTACGCAGGCACAGTCGGCGCCGTTCGCTCCACACGAGGTGAGTTCATTCGGCCAAGCGAGCGGGCCCTCATGAGTACCGTTGGGTCGCCCGCAGGGCACCATGACCAGGACACCGGTCGCGACGTCGGTGAGCCATCGACCGGGATCGTCCGGACACGTTTGATCGCAAGCCGTGAAATTGCGCACCGTGACTCCGCACTCTCCTCCAATCTCGGGTTCGTTGCAGAGAGCAGCGTCGGCGAAAGAGACCGTAGGGATCCAGGCGCACGAGATCTCGTAGCCGGTCTCGGCTGCGATGGTTGCGAAGGTCCCCTCGTTCGTGCATGCGGATGCAGTTTCCAGACTTCGGCAGTGACCGCCGAGCGCCTCCAGGCAGGTCTGGGACTGCAGAGGGGACTCGACTCCCTCGCATGCTGCGGGCGGATCCTCTGGATCGGAGACCTCTGCGGCGTCGCACGCGGCTGCCAGGAACAGCGCAGTTGCACGCCACGCGGCCCTGCGGGGAGGCTGCAGGCGGCTTCGGTCAGTTGCAGTTCGGATGTGTTCCATGGTTGCTGCTCACCGCCGCGATCCAGTTGCAGACGTCATTGTACATGGACCAGCGAAAACGTGCGCCGAAATACCGATCGTCGACATCAGAGAAACCTCCCCAATGGACGGCCAGGATCGCGTTGTTGGTTGTGCGAAAGATGGGTTGGCCGCTGTGCCCAGGCTGAGCATCAAGGTCATAGGCAAGGTTCTCGTCATCCCGGCCGTTGCTTCGATAGTCGGAGCTTCCGAGATAGTCGAGGTCGTAGTACATGTCTCCCTTGCACTCTTTGCTTTCGAACGGCGATGCAGCGCACAGTTCCATTTCACCTGGGTAGCCGGCGCCATATACGCTTTTCCCGTCGTACTCCGCTCCGGAGTTACACCAGGTAATTCCAAACCAACCCAAGTTGACCGCGCTCTGACGGTCCTCGAGGTAGACGATGGCGTAGTCGAATTTGCGGTGGGTTCGCCAGTCTCGCGCGAACACACCACTCCAGGGGACTGCGGTGCCCCCGGCATGGAGGTGATTCCCGTAGTCTTGGCCGGGGTGGAAGTACCCATTGAGTACCCATCCATCGTCTTTGAGTACGCAGTGCGAATTGGTCAAGACCGCTCTCGGGCCGACCTTCGCGCCCGTGCACCCGGTTTTGCCGGCGATCGTCGATCCGTTGAGCGCGCCGATGCGATACCAGGGGGCGTGAATGGCGGCAACCATACGGTCTCGGCGATCGCAGCTGATGTCGCCGCAGTGCAGGATGGGTGAGGGCTCGGGTCCGGTCGGCGCAACCTGAAGATAGCCGGTGCCCGGAGCAAACTCGCCGGCCTCGGCTGCGTGAAGGCGATTGATCGCGTCCGCCACCCTGGGATCATCGAGGAATACGTCGCTGCCCCCGAATCCGTTCTCCTCGCTCGGCTCCGGGAATTCTGGACTCGAGCCCAGTTGACCGAAGGCGGTACCGTCTCCGAGGACGAGCATCGCGCTGTAGCGGTGCCCCGTTTCCGCATCGTACCAGAAGTCGTCCTCCAATGCGTCCTGGAGCCAGTACGCGGCGTCTTCTTCGGATACCCGGTGGTGTGAGGCGTCGTCGTCCAGGGTGCTCGTGAGCTCTGCGAACTCACTCACAGGTACAAGCGAAGCCATCACCGCGTCCGAGACCTCGGACGCAGTGAGCGTCCAGACGGGTGTACCAATCACGCTCACCCCGTCATCGGTGTACGATGACCCATCCACGTCGGACGAGTCGTCGGTCACAAACATGTCAGCACGCTCAACGCTTTGGACCGAGGACGCGGCTACGTCGACTGGGTCGTCGCAGCCGGGAAGGACGATGGCGGACGGGATGCAGACTAGCAACTGTCCCGTAATGCGGAACAATACGATGCGATGAGTTGAGTTGTTCTCGCCGTCGATGCCATCGCCTGATGGTAGATGCATCAGAGTTGCAAGTCAAGCTCTTTTGCGTTTTGCGCTTCAGCGGTTGATTCACACATGCTGGTCGATCGGACGCACCGCCGT
>JBBQJI010000195.1:0-4068 GCA_038325765.1 Nannocystales bacterium | reverse complement strand
GATCACGCCCGCGAAGAAGAACGCCTCCACCCGACGGTTGCTCGCCGACGCCACGCCGTCCGCGGTGACCTCGATCGCATACGCCTCGCCCGCACCGATCGCCCGCACCGGCAACGCCTCCGCCACCGCCGCTCCACCGAGTTCCATATACCGAGCCACCAACGCCCGTCGCGTGATCGGCCCGAGATCCCCATCGCCCGCGAGCCCATCGACGCTCTGCTGGAACCCGAGCACATCCCCCGCGAAGCCCACCGCCGCGAGCATCAACCCATCCTCATGCGCGCCCCAGCGGATCGTCGCCGACATCCCCCCGTCGTACAGCGCCAACCACCGGTCGACGTCGCGCCGCAGCAGCTCGACCACCCGCCGCGCCCGCTGCAGCGAGATCCCGAGGTTGGCCTCGGCCGTGCCCACGCGATCGGTGTGCCCGACCACGAGCACCTCGCCGCGGCCCTGCTGCGCCGCGCACTGCGACGCGAGCACCGCGATCCCCGGCATCGCCGCGGGCAGCACGAAGCTCTTGTCGGTCTCGAACGCAAAGTCCACCAGCCGCAGCAGCACGCTGCTCGGCGCGCCCGGATCGGGCTTCGGATCCCGCGGCCCGATCACCCCAGGCTCGGGCGCCGCCGCACGCCGCGGATACGCGACGCTCGCGGTCCGCGTCGCGTATCCGAGGTCATCGCGCTCGAGCACCGCCGTCTGCACCAGCCGCGGATCGGGCACCGCCTGGCGCTCGTACGTGTACGTCAACGTCTGCTCGCCGAGCGGCTGCACGCTGCAGTGGTGCCCCGATCCCTTCGCCTGCACCACGCGCACCGCCCAGCCGTGTGTGCTCGTCGCGATCGGCCGGCTCGCCGCACCGAGATCGCCGTCTGGCCCCGCAGCATCCGAGAAGCCCTCGGTCCGCAACACCACCCCGCGCAGCGCCCGGCTCGCCTCGCGCGCGTCGTCCTCACCCAGCGCGCCGAGATCCGGCGGAGCGAGGATCTTCGCGTCCGCGTCGAAGCCATCATACTCGTCGCGCAGATCGATCCCCGAGCCGTTCCAGAACCACGACCGCGTGCGCGCAGGCGCCAGCGTGTGCTCGATCGCCGCGGTCTGGAACGGCCCCTTTGCCGCGCCGCCGCCGTGCGCATCGTGATCGACCTGCTCGACGAACCCGAACCCACGGAACTCCCGCTCGCGCGAATCGAAGTAGCCGTGCGCGTACCGATACGCGGACGAGAACCGCGTGCCGCGGACCCGATCCTCGACGGTCACCGCATCGACCACCGGGATCACGATCGGCATCCGCGTGCGCCACGGCCGGCCTTCGCTCGCGTACCGCCGCGCGTGCTCGCTGCTCGTGCCATAGCGGATCGTCGTGCGCAGCCCCGTCCCGCCTTCGTCGCCGACGAGCAGCAGCGGCGGCGCCGCGACGAAATCCACGACCGTCACCGAGGGCTTCGCGAGTTTCGGCGCCCACACCAGCGATCCCGTCAGCGATCCATCGACGCGCCCCATCGACGACAACGCGAGCTCGGCCAGCGGCGGCGTCGCGACCCTCGGCCCGATCGCGAGGTGATTGCCGGCCTCGTTCAGCCACAGCGTGCCGCCACCACCCGGATCCAGGATCAATAGATCGCTCGGCCCCAGCCCGTCGACGTCGCACACCCGCACGCGCGTGGAATCCACGACGCCGCCCGGCCCCATGCCGATGACCACCTTGCCACCGAAGCGCCCGTACCCGAGGTTCGGCCAGTACGCGATGTCCTCGCCGCGGATCCGCACCACGTCGCACAGTCCGTCGCCCGTCATGTCCGCGAACACGATCGCCTCGGTCCGCGGTGTGCCCTCGTCCGCCAGATCGCGCGCCGCGTCGAACAGCACCGGGCCGGGCCCGGCCTCCTCGTCCCCGTCGTGGGCGATCGGCTCCTGCTCTTCCCACCCATCGCCGGGCTCTTCGCCCATGCGACGCCACCACACGTATGATCCGTCGCGCGCCACGAGCACATCGGTGATGCCGTCGCCGTCGAGATCCACGAGATAGATTCGGTGCTGCTCCGCGGTCGGATCCTTCCCGACCGGCGGGGTCGCACCCGCGGGCACCTGCGCGGCATGCCACGCGCCGTCGTCGTCGCGCTCGAACACCGTCGCGTCGCTCGGTCCGAACTCCACGAGCGCCGGCTGCCCGCGACCCGACACATCGACCCATCGCTGCAGATGCACCGCCGGATCCGTCGACGGCGTGGCCGCGAACTCGAGCGCCTCCGCGTCGCGCAACGTGCCGGGAAGATCGCCCGCACCACGGTAGACGAACCGCCCGTGCTCACGCGTGAGCAGCCCGCTGCGCGCGTCGCCGTCGAGATCGAACCACTCCGCGTCGATGTACGGCAGCTTGAGGTCGAGCCCCTCGACCTCGAGCGTCCGGGTCTTCGCCGCAAACGTCCGTGGCGTGTACGTGAACCGCCGCGGCGGCAGCGTGATCGATCCGTCCTCGCCGAATCCGACCAGCTGCGCCGACACGAGCACCGACGCCGCCGGCTCCTCCGCGTACCCGAGCTCGAGCGCGCGCACGAGCACCGGCGCCGGCCCGAGCTGCGCGAAGCGATGGAACACCAGCACCCGCCGACATAGCCGACGCGTGCGCACCTCGAACCCCGCGCGGCCGCTCGAGAACGGATCGGCCCGCACCGGCCAACCGTGGTCCTCGTCGACCCCCGCGCCCGCGCCCGCGGTGTGCTCGCCGTAGTCGAGCACCACCTCGAACATGTGCCGCGCACGCGCGGCGTCATCGTCGAGCGACGCGAGCGCGATCGTAGCGTCGCCCGGCACGTCGCGATTGCCGTACAGAATCCGCTTCAGGTACCGCTGCGGCTGCTTGCCTCCGCGGCTGCGCTCGGATCCCGCGCCCGTGTCGACCTGGGTGAGATCCTCGGCCTTGTAGCGGTACACCGCCACGTTCCCGCGATCGTCCCGCTGCTCCTGCAGAAACCACTGGAACACACGCTTCGGATCATCGGGATCCGTCACGCACGCCTCGGGCTCGAGCCCGAAGATCGACACCACGTTGTCGGCGCTGCGCACCACGAAGTGCGATCGCGCGCCGCCCTCGTGCCGCTCGATCCGCGCGAAACCGCCTTCGGTCCGGGCGCGATATGTCACCACCACCGCGCCCGACTGCGCGTCGATCCCCTCGCCGATCTTCACCAGTTCGTCCGCATCCGAGAACGCGAACACGTCGGACTCCGCCCCATCGTCATACTCCGGCAGCCCGCGGCCGTGCTCGCGCAGGATCGCCTTGGTCGACGTGCGCACGAAGTACGGCACCGGCCCGCGCCACCCCCAGCCAAACGGCCCGTTGCCGCCGGCGGTCGCGTAGCCGATCGCGAAGCTCGGCGTCACCCCGCGCGCCGCCGGCAACGGCACGCCGATCACGACACCGCCTTGCCCCGTCGGCCCGCTCGTCGACCACTTCTCGCCGAGCTTCGGCAGCCCCATCCCCGCCGTCGCGCGCCCCGCTTCGGGCACCGTCGCCCCCGGCTCCTCGCCGCCGGGCATGTGCACCACGATCTCGTGCCGCTTGCCCGGATCGAGCTCGAGCGTCGGCTTGCCATCGGGCGGCAGCCGCGTCTCGATCCGGACGTCGAAGCCCGGCGACGGCGTGCCCGAGGGCGGTGGCGTGGTCACCGGCGCACCGCCTGCGCGAAACCGCGCGCGGGCTCACCGGCCTGGCGGCGGTCGCGACGGCGGTGGGAGGACTCGGCCATGGGCGAATGCGGGCGGACCTGCGGGTCGACGTCGAGCGCCGCGACGCCCGCTGACATGCTGCCACGCTGCGCCGGCACCCGTCACCGCCCCTGCGGGCCATATCCGACGTGCTGGGGCCTCACCGACCACCCGCGCACCCTGCCTGGGAGCATCCCGGGACACCTCCGACCGCCCCGCGCCCTAGCATGGGATGCGCAGGGGCATCCTCGAGGCGCGCTCCGCGGGAATACCGGAGTTCTGCGTCCGCAGTGGAGCGGTCGTCGACACGCCCGCTCTCGAAGCGGTCAGCCAGGAACGCGAGAGCTCGGTCGATGTCTT
>JBBQJI010000194.1:0-4111 GCA_038325765.1 Nannocystales bacterium | reverse complement strand
GGTCCAGTCTCTTCGTCGGCGTCGTGGGCGATCGGCTCCTGCTCGGCCCACCCATCGCGCGGCTCGGCGCCCATCCGCCGCCACCACACGTACGCTCCGTCGCGCGCGACGAGTACGTCCGTGATCCCGTCGCCGTCGAGATCGACGAGGTAGATCCGGTGCTGCTCCGCGGTAGGATCCTTCCCGACCGGCGGGGTCGCACCCGCCGGCACCTGCGCGGCCTGCCACGCGCCGTCCTCGTCGCGCTCGAACACCGTCGCGTCGGTCGGGCCCAACTCCACCAGCGCCGGCTGCCCGCGACCCGACACGTCCACCCATCGCTGCAGATGCACGGACGGATCCGTCGACGGCGTGGCCGCGAACGCGATCGGCTGCGCCGCTTCGAGCGTGCCCGGCACGTCGCCCGCGGCGCGGTGCACGAAGCGCCCGTGCTCCCGCGTGAGCAGCCCGCCATGCCCGTCCCCGTCGAGGTCGAACCATTCCGCGTCGATGTGCGGCAGCGAGAGATCGAGCCCCTCGACCACGAGCGTCCGGGTCTGCGCCGCGATCGTCCGTGGCGTGTACGTGAACCGCCGCGGCGGTAGCGTGATCGATCCATCCTCGCCAAAGCCGGTCAGCTGCGCCGATACCAGGCGCGACGCCGCAGGATCCTCCGCGTACCCGAGGTCCAACGCGCGCACGAGGACCGCGCCCTCGCCCAGCTGCGCGAAGCGATGGAACCCCAGCACCCGCCGACAAAGCCGACGCGTGCGCACCTCGAACCGCGCGCGGCCGCTCGAGAATGCATCGGCCCGCACAGGCCAGCCATGATCATCGTCCACCCCCACGCACGCGCCCGCGGTGTGCTCGCCGTAGTCGAGCACCACCTCGAACAGAAACCGCGCGCGCGCGGCGTCGCCGTCGAGCGACGCGAGCGCGATCGGAGCGTCGTCGGGTACATCGCGGTTGCCGTACAGGATCCGCTTCAGATACCGCTGCGGCTGCTCGCCCCCGCGGGTGCGCTCGGATCCCGCCGCCGTGTCCACATGGGTTAGATCCTCGGCCTTGTAGCGGTACACCGCCAGGTTCCCGCGATCGTCCCGCTGCTCCTGCAGAAACCACTGGAACACCCGCACGGGATCCTGCGGATCGGTCACGCACGCCTCGGGCTCGAGCCCAAAGATCGACACCACGTCGTCGGCGCTGCGCACGACGAAGTGCGATCGCCCGCCGACCTCGTGCCGCTCGATCCGCGCGAAGCCCCCTTCGGTGCGCGCGCGATACGTCACCACCACCGCGCCCGATTGCGCGTCGATCCCCTCGCCGGTCTTCACCAGCTCGTCGGCATCGGAGAACGTGAACACGTCGGATTCTGCCGCGTCGTCGTACTCGGGCAGCCCGCGGCCGTGCACGCGCAGGATCGCCTTGGTCGACGTGCGCACGAAGTACGGCACCGGCCCGCGCCACCCCCAGCCAAACGGCCCGTTGCCGCCGGCCGTCGAGTACGCGATCGCGACCTGCGGCGTCACCCCGCGCGCCGCGGGCAACGGCATGCCGATCACCACACCGCCTTGCCCCGTGGGCGCGCTCGTAGACCACTTCTCGCCGAGCTTCGGCAACCCCATCCCCGCCGTCGCGCGGCCGGCCTCGGGCACCGTCGCGCCGGGCGCCTCGCCACCGGGCATGTGCACCACGATCTCGTGCCGCTTGCCGGGATCGAGCTCGAGCGTCGGCTTGCCGTCGGGCGGCAGCCGGGTCTCGATGCGGACATCGAAGCCGGGTGACGGCGTGCCCGACGGCGGTGGCGTGGTCACCCGCGCACCGCCTGCGCGACACCGCGCGCACGGTCACCCGCATGGCGGCGGCCGCGACGGCAGTGGGAGGACTCGGCCATGACCGGATGCGGGCGGACCTGCGCGTCGACGTCGAGCGACGCGACCGTCGCCGACATGCTGCCACGCTGCGCCGACACCCGTCACCGCCCCTGCGGGCCATGTCCCCGAGGTCCTGGGACGTCCCGGGATGTCCCCGACCGCCCCGCACCCTGCCTCGAGATGTCCCCGGAGGTCTCCGGCCACCCCGGTTCGAGATGTCCCGGGATCTCTCCGACCACCCTGGCTCGAGATGTCCCGGGACATCTCCGACCACCCCCGCACCCCGCCCGGGGACATCCCGGGACATCCCCGACCACCCCCGCACCCTGCCTCGGGACGTACCGGGACATCCCTGACCACCCCCGCACCCTGGCTCGAGATGTCCCGGGATGTCTCCGACCACCCTCGCACCCTGGTTCGGGATGTCTCGGGATGTCTCCGGCCACCCCCCGCACCCTGGTTCGAGATGTCCCGGCCAGGCCCCGCACCCTGGTCTGGCGTGCCCCTGCAACACTTTCGAGCACCCCCAACTCGGTCTTGGTAGGCCCCCATGAACCTCGCGAGAATCGCGCGCGACCGGTGGACAGGCCGGCCTTCGGCCCTCGTGCGTGCCAAGCTTGAAGGGATGCGGAGTCTCGCCGCCGTGGTGCTTCTCTCAGGGCGCGGTTCCTTAGTCCGGGGCGACGTGCTAGCCGGGCCGATGTACGACACGTGAGCCGAAGCGGAGACGTCCAAGGACCGGTCCGCGGGTCGAGAGATCGACGAGAAGGGGATCCACAAGTATTGCCGGCGGCCTCTCGCGTCCCACCGAAGCGCCCGCTGGAAACTCGGCATACGCAAGCGACCTTCGGCGGTGAGCCCGATGACATCCTCGACCGACATCGGCTCGACGCTCATGCGGGGCGTCGCCGCTTGGTCGTCGATCCCGTGGCGCCCAGCCATTCTGGGCGCCGCGTAAGCCCTTCTGTCCGAGCGTAGGGACGTGCCGCGTCAGTCTCACGCACGCGACCAGTCGACGACCGTCAGGCCGCGGAAGCGACGGAAGTCGGCGACGTTCGCCGTCACGAGTGTCAGCGCTCGGGTCGCCGCGATGGCGGCGATCTGGCCATCGACGAAGGGGGCGATCGTTCCTGCCGCCTCGAGACGGGCACGCTCCGCTGCATGCCACGCCCCGGCCTCCTCGTCGTACGGGAGGATGGGCAGGGTACCCCGCACAACGTCCTCGAGGTAGGCCTCGAGAGCACTGCGTCGCTTCCCCCGCGGAAGGCGGCGGCAGCCGAAGAGCAGCTCGTGCCAGACCGGCGACGCAATCGCCGACGAAGCGCCGTGGGACTCCAGTTGGCCGAGCACTCGGGGATTCGGCGTCTTCCACATCGGTGCCGATACGATGCTCGTGTCCAGCAGAAAACGACTCACAGTGCGACCTTGCGCGCGCCGCGACGATCTCGCAGGGAGGTCGCCCACGACGCGGCCAATCCGACATCGGCCGGCTCGAACCGCTCGCGGAAGCGGGCGAGCGCGTCGGTAAAGCTGGGCGGATCCCCGCGAAGTCGCGCATACCGATCCGCGGACACCAACACTGCGACCCGCCTGCCGCGACGCGTCAGCTCGATCTCACCGGAGGCCTCCAGCTCGTCGATGACCTCGGCGAGGTGGCTTCGTGCCGTCGCGAGCGAGTAGGACTTCGTCATGTACATCGTAGTGTACAGCGGGCAGGGCGCCCCGGCCAGAACGTCCGGGGACGTGCCGCAGGCGTGCGTGATTGGAAGTGCGCGGGGCCGTGCACCAAGCAATGGGATGGCAGGGCCATCTTCTTCGGGCGGAGCCCGCCGGAGCCTCCCACGTCGCCCCGCTCCCCCGCGCTCAGCCGTCCCCGACGAGCTTGCCGAGCTCGCCCGCATCCCGCCCCCACGCCCGCGCAATCCCGACCGCCGTGCGCAGGCCGTCGAGCGCCGCGCTCATGATCCCGCCCGCATACCCGGCACCCTCGCCGCACGGGAACAGGCCGGGGTGGCTCGGCGATTGTCCGCCGTCGTCCCGCACCATCCGCACCGGGCAGCCGGTGCGGCTCTCGAGCGCGACGGCGATTCCATCGGGTCCGACGAAGCCGCGCATTTTCTTTCCGACCTGGATCATGGCGGCGCGCAGGGGCTCGGTGAGCGGCCCCAGGATCGCGTCCAGCTCCACCGGCACGACGCCACGGGGATAGCTGCACTCGGGCAGCGAGTTCGAGGGCCGGCCCGCGACGAAGTCGTCGA
>JBBQJI010000193.1:0-4124 GCA_038325765.1 Nannocystales bacterium | reverse complement strand
GATCACGTTGTGCGTCTCCAGCGGGAGCTCCACGGCCGGTCCCCCGCGCCGCGCTCGCCCCGTCTGCGTCGAGCGATCCGGTGCACCCCCTGCGCGACGGGGCGACGCGCGCAGGTCGACCGAGACCCGCAGGCGACACGGCCGGCTCGTCCCCGTGATGTCCTCGATCCGCAGCACTGCGTTCATGTCGAGGCCGCGGCGAACCATGCTCCCCGACGGCAGCTCGATCTCCACGCTCACGCCCGCGAACGGTCGCCACCACGGATCGACGAGCCTCACCTCCATCCAGGTGAACGCCTCCTCGCGGCGGAGCGACGACAGCGGGACCGCGTCATCCCAGTCATCGCCGCGGTCGCGTCGATGCATGACAGGCCGCATGCCTCGCGGCGGCTCCGGCATCTGCACCGGGACCAAGCGTCCGCTGGCGATCTCCTCGGCGACGCAGCGGGCCACGGCTTCGTCGCTCGCGAGGTCGCCGGCGAAGCCGCAGCTCGACGCGAGACTGCGAAACGTTGGTCCTCCCGTCGCGTCTCGCAGCGCAAGCAAGGTGTACTCGTACGCGGCGTCGAACGACCACCGATGCACCTCGTGCCCCGGGACGAACAGGTACTCGTCGCCGAGGCCAACGGAGAAGCGGGGATACGAATTGCTCATGCCTCGAGTCTCGTCTGGACCACGCCGGGCGGCCGCGAACGCTCCGGCGCCACGACCACCGCCAAACTCGCGCGAAATCGGGTGATGGCGCCGAGCGCGTCGTTTCGTTCGGGCACGGGGCAGATTCTGATCATGACACACACATGTCGAGCAGCCGCGATGAACTTGCAATCACTATCTCCATAGACCAATACGATACCCCGCGAGTGAGATGTATAGGCCGTTGAAGATGAAGAAGATCCCGTAGAGATGCCGCAGACTCCACCTCGACACCCGGCGAAAAAACTTCAGGTCATTCGCCGTGCCAACGTGGATCACCCCTCGGCGCAGCATGGTCCAGGTCTCAATGGTTGTGGATAGTCCTGCCGTCCGCATCGGGTCGACGCCGTGGTGCTCGTCTGGCCCCGAGAACTCACCCGCAATGAACACGTGATCGCCGACGCAGACCTTCTCTTCCCAGATCTTGAGACCCGACGCGGGGATTCCCCCAATTTTTGGCTTCGGATCGGCGCTGCGATCGCGGCTCGAGATCCTGCTGAAGACGGGATTGCCGATGAAGGTCCCCAAGGATGGGGGAAACCGGACCCTCACCACCGCTCCGGACGGAAGGCGAAGCAAGATGCTCGGCACCCAGTCTGAGGCCCCCTGATGTCGTCCCACCGGAAGGTACGGCTGCGAGATCCACCAGACCGCGCAGGGCTGGTCCGTCGCCGGTGCGAAGAGCGGGGTCTCGGCGTCCACCACGACGCCTTCGAGGCCGATCTCTCCGAGCCGCGGTGTGGGCTCGACCGGGACTTGGTCCTGGTAGACCCCGATCCGGTGCAGCAGCAGCGCCAGGACGAAGTTGACCACGACGACGATACCCAGATGAAACAGGATGTCCTCGGTCACGGTCGGAGTCCTTTCGGGCGCGCAGAGCCCTGCCACGTCGACAGGATCCCTAGCTTGATGACATCTTCCTCCGGAATCGCGAATAGCGCGGCAACCTCTGCGCTCGTGAAGCCCATGCTATGCGCCGCGTGGAACGTGGGAGGATCGTCATCCTTCCACACGCCCGGCTCGCCCGCGACGTCGTATCCTCCAGGCCGCAACGGCATGCGAACGGCGGGGAAGACCGTCGCGAATGCGCGCTTCGACCCCTCGAGGGAGCGGCGAAGATGTGCAGCCCACCCGTCGAAGGCGCCTCCGTGACCGAGCATCTGTTCAAAGTATGCGCGCAGTACCCGCTCGATCCCCTGCATGGGGATCACAATGGGAGGCAAAAGGCTCCAGGCGAGTGCGACTGCTCCGAGGATCGAGCCGGCAAGGGCCAGCCCGCTGGCGGCGATCCGATAGCCGATCCCCCGGGCGACGAGGATTGTGGTTCTCCGCCTGGTATAGTTCGTGCCTACCAACTCCAGCACCCAAGCGCCGAGGTTCATCGACTCCGCGCTGAATGCCAGCGCTGCGCTCGGCCTGGGCTTGTCAGCCAGGGCGAACGTTGCGGCTAAGAGGCCGAACATCGCTGCCGCCCCGCCGGCCATAATTCGCACGTCGCCGACCGCCTTGGTCTGTTCGGCGACGTTCTTGTACTGCGCATACCTGAGGAAGACCGGCAGCGCGGCGTCCGCGAGATCGGCGATTGCCGCGCCCAGGACGACGGTCCGACGAAATCCTTCCTTCTCATCGTCCGCCACCGCGCTCCAGAGGATCGCCACCGCGATCACGATCCCCAGGCCCTGCAGCGCGGGCGCCCGGAAGAACTGCTCCTTGAGGTCCAGCTTCTGCAACGCGTCGAACCGTGCTCGCAGCGCCGCGTCGCTGCCGTGGTCGGGGAGCGTTCCGACCTCGGCCAGGACCTTGGCCACACTGAGCCGCCGGCCGATCATCAACTGCGAGTTCGATGCATCCGGTGTCGCCGTCGAGATCGCGAAGCGCAGCAAGAGCCCGGCGAGGCGTCGACCTCGAGTCGCCGAACTGCCCTCGACCGTGTCCCAGAGCGTGAGTAGCACCCCTGGTCCCAGCGCGGCGCCGACGATCTTCATCGCATCTCGGTAGTACACCCCGGCGCCAGCAAGGACCTCGACCACGCCCTTGGCCTGCGGGGGCCCGAGCGACGCCTGCACCTCTTGGTGCGTCCGCGGCCAACCCGACAACATCTCTGCCCGCAGGTCGGTGTCCTCGACCTCCGCGACGATGCGCGCGAACGCGTACGGCGTGCACTCGCATGCGGCCTTCACCGCCGGCCAAGCGTGGTCGCGCATCAAGCGGTCAGCCGCCGACGACCTCGAGAGGTGTTCACACGCATACCGAATCGTCGTGAGGAACTCGTCGGCTTCGTCGGGATCGATTCCAAAGGGGTTGAATGCGAGGCGATCGGCGGCGAGGACGAGCTCGGGGTCGTCCAGCATCTCGAGCACGTCGTCGGCTGCGGCGCTCTCCTCTCCCGCGAAGCTGCGCACCACGTCGTCGTGAGCCTCGTCAATGGCCGCGCGGAACCCCTCGACATCGGCGAGGCGGTCCTCCCGCATCGCGCCGTCGTACTGCGACCACCCACGCTCGACCAACGACAACAGGTTCGAGACGCGACGGTACGCCGCCAGGCAAACCGCTTGCTCGGCCCATCGAGCGTCTCGTGTCTCCACCTCGACACGCAAGCGGTCGACTCGCGCGATCAGCTCTTCGAGGCGAGCGGTGGGGAACACAAACGTTTCGGCCGAGAGCGTCGCGCACGAAGCGGCTTGGTTCTTTGCCAGCCCGCACATCTGGCCGAGCAAGCTGCCGGAGAACGGCACCTCGAAGTCCATCTTCGGCAACCGCCACGCCCCGAAGGCCTCCACGTACGCGAGTTCACCGGCGAGCAGGAGGTCGTGCTGCTCCGCGGGCGTCAGCGAGCCGCTGTGCGGCATCTCGAGCTGGTCGACGCTGCCGTCCGCATGGACCTGCACGATGCTGCCTTTCCAGTCCGCGCGCTTCATGTTGTACAGCTCTTCCAGGACCCCCTCGTTGCTCGGCCACTGGGCGGCCGCCCACTGCTCCGAGATGCGGAGCCCGAGCCGCTCGTGCAGCCACGCAGGCGTCACCAAAGCGTCTTCAATCCGTCCGAGGTGCAAGACGATCGTGCTCTCGCTCTGCTTCGTACCAAGATGAGAGACCAGCATCACTCGCTCCCCTTCGCGGCGAACAGCGCGCCGTTCATGTGCATCGTCCCCAACGAGTCCATCGCGGCCTGGTCGGGCACGAGGACGATCCTCCCGTCGTTCAGAAGCGCAGCGATCGGCCAAGAAGGCTCCTCAGCGAACGCGAGTCTATCCGCGCGGTGGCCGGGAGCCGCGCCGAATCCCCACCGCCCGTTCGCGTGCACCGCGAACACTGGCGGCCGAAACCGGGGCTGCCACGGGTCGCCCTCCGCTTCGTCGACCATCCGAAACCAATCGCGCGCCCGAAACGGATCGTAGCCCGGCGGCGGGGACCAGAGTCCATAGATCACC
>JBBQJI010000192.1:0-4484 GCA_038325765.1 Nannocystales bacterium | reverse complement strand
GGCGACGTGATCACGCCGCAGTACGGCAGCCGCCTCGCCGTGTTCTCGACCGGCCACGCCGCCGACAGCAACGACGCCAACCCGCCGTTCGCACCGTTCCAGCAAGGCGCATGGATGGGAACGTCGAGCAACGTGCCCGCGGACTGGCTGGCCGCGAACGGTGGTGTCATGCCCAACGCCCCCGGCTGTCTGCCGCCCGAGAGCAACACCGCGTTCAACCCGGTCATGCTCACGCTCAGCGTGCGCGTGCCGACCAACGCACAGTCGTTCTCGGTGATGATGTATTTCTTCTCGGCGGAGTATCCCGAGTGGGTGTGCACGCCGTTCAATGACTTCTTCGTGGCGTTGATCGACTCGACCGACGCGACCAACCCGGACGACGGCAACATCGCGATCTACGACGACGGCGTCGACCAGTGGCCGCTCGGCGTCAACATCCTCTCGGCCGCCAACGGCCTGTTCACGCAGTGCAGCAACGGTGCGATCGGCCAGTGCCTCAGCGGTGGCAACTACAACGGTTGCGTCAGTACGGCCGAGCTCGTCGGCACCGGTATGGACGCCCTGGGCGTGACGCCGGACTCCTGCGGGTATGGGGGCCGCCACGGCGGCGCCACGGGGTGGCTCAACATGACCGGCAACGTGACCCCAGGCGAGGTCATGACCCTGCGCTTCGCGATCTGGGACACCGCGGACGAGATCTTCGACTCCGTGGTGCTGCTCGACGACTTCCAGTGGTCGGTCGAGGCCTCGCAGCCGGGCGTGCAGCCGGGCTGACGCCCCTACGCCGAACAGGGCACCCCACCATGAACTTCACGCGACGACACGACCTCATCGCCTGCGCGCTCGGCATCGCCGCCGCAGGCTGCCCCAGCGACTCCCCACCGGCTGACACGGGTGGCAACGGCACCGGGGGCATCAGCGCCACCCAAGGCAGCGTCACCGACACCGACCCGACGGGCGGCTCGACCGATCCGAGCGCGGGCACGCCGACTCCGTGGTCGGCTCGCCGTCTACGCGATCTACAACCTCGTCGCGTCGTTTCTTGTCCCGGGGATCGACGTGATGGCGCACATCGGCGGCTTTGTCGTCGGCGTCGCGCTCGCGTACAGCGGGCTCGTGACCCGCGGCCTGACGCCCAAGGGTCCGCAGGCGACCGACCGTTGGCTGACGAAGTGGGCCATCGCCGCGATCGCGCTCGAAGTCACAGCTGTCGCCGTGGCGATCGGGGTCGGCGCACCATGGCGGCTCACGCAGGTCGAGCCGAAGCGTACCCACCAGCTCGCCGACGTGCGCGCGACGATCACCGTGCCCGAGATCATGGGCGAGCCGCAGGTGTCCGGCGGCGGAGCGTGGCGCAGCTATGCCTTCGGCGACCCCGCGCGTGACCTGCTGTGGGCGGGGTTGGTGATCCTCCGCGACGACGGCACCTTCGAGGAGAGTTTGATCGCCCAGGAGCGCGCGCGGCTGCTGGACGGTCCGTACGGGGTACCCGAGGGGGCAATTGCGGTCGGCGAGCCGCGCGAGCTCGAGGGCGCGAAGCATCCGACCACGGAGCGCAGCTACCGGCTCGGCGATCAGCTGGAGCTCGTGATGTGGTCGCAACGGGCGTACGACGCAGGGGTCCACTTCACTTCTGAGCTTGCCAGGTCCCCCGCCCCGCTGTAGGTCGCAACGGGCGTACGACGCAGGGGTCCACTTCACGGCGGTGTACCGGAGCGATCATCCCCGCATGCGCGCGGTGCTTCGCACGGCGTTCGACTCGCTCGACGTCTTGCCGCTGGAGGAGCCACGGTAGATCGACTGGCTTCGCCGAGCGACACGAACAGCTTGCCGTCGGAACCGAGCTCGATCGACGCGTGGCTCTCGGCGCAGGCGGACGAGCCGTCGGAGTGCGTCCGATGACAGGGGGGTGTCGACCCCGTCCAACGAAAGATCGAACGCTCGTCAGAACCGATCGGCCCCGGCGCGCACTTACCGGCCATGAAGGCGTCGCTCGCATACTCCACCGCACGAACCCTGCTCGCTGCGCTGCTCGTGGCCGCGTGCGGCGACGCCGATCCTGCGCAGGCCGAGGGCTCGCTCGACACGGCCGGAGACACGAGCGCGGACTCCGGCGGCCAAGCGCCGCTGTTCGACGAGGACGGCGCGTGGTCGCTGGTGGCGTTCGACCTCGGCGCCGGCCTCGAGCACGTCAACCCGCTGCCGCGAAGAGACGCCTTCTTGCTGCACTTCGACGCAACGGCGCTGGTGATGACCGCCGCGGCGTGCGGCGACGATGCATTGGGGTTCAGCCCGACCGACTCCGCCTGCCGGTTGTCGCCGGCGACGACGTCGTGGCAGTGCCGGTGCTTCTCCTACGCGTTCGAGGGCGACGCCATGCAGATGGTCGAGTTCGACGCGGGCGGTCCGCCACCCGCGGTCGAGTTCGACCCGATGGCCACCAGCGACGCCACGCTCACCGTCGTGTCGCTGGCCGCGGCGCCGGACTACGGCAGCGGCTTCGAGTTCGCCCCCCTGCCGAACGCGGTGTTCGGCGGCGAGATCGACAGCCGCTTCATCGTCGAGCAGGTGGCGATGGCGAAGTTCGATGCGGTGCAGATGGACCCCGAAGGGCGCGCGAGCTGTGCCCCGTGCGTGCCGTGAAGTCGGCTCACCGGGGGAGTGTCTGATGGTGGCGACGGTGGCGACCGCTCACGGCCTCGTGCGGTGGTCATCATGCCGCGGGTGCGCTAGCCTCATCCCGAGCGGGCGGCAGTGGGCGAACACGCGTACGGGTTCATGAGTGTGCAGGCGTTTCGGACGTGGGATCCCGGCGACGGCCTCGCGTACGAACTCTATACCGGACACACGGTGGCGATGGCGCCTCCGACCGCCGCGCACACGATCCTGACGTCCAACTTGGCGCGACACCTGGGCAACGCCCTCGACGGTCGCGCCCCGTGCACGGTGCGCTCCGAAGCGGGCATCGTCGACGCCAACGGCACGAGCTGGTACCAGGCCGATCTCGCGGTGACATGTCATCCGCATCGGCCCGGTCAGATCGAGGTGATCGACCCGATCCTCGTCGTCGAGGTGCTGTCGCCGTCGACCGAGGAGAACGACCGCAAGGTCAAGCTACCTGCGTATCGCGGCCTGGCGAGCGTGCGCGAGGTCGTCCTTGTCGATCCGCGCAGGATGTACTGCGAGGTGCATCGGCGCGTGGGCGAGCACTGGCAGCACGAGATCCTGGTGGATGCGACCGAGATGCTGCGGTTGGAGACGGTCGGGTTGGTGATCGGGGTGGGGCGGGTGTACGCGAACATCGAGCTCGAGGTCGCGATCTCGGGGGCGTGAGCTGGGGGGCGGGAAGCGGCGGGGCTTCGCACCGCCACAGCGTGTGGCAGCGCGAGCAAGAGGTGAACCTGCTGCGATGAACGCGGATACCCGCTTCAAACCCCTTACGCGCAAGCGGCGGCCAATCAGGGGCCGGTGAACAGCTCCGAGATGTGGATCTTGACCGCGTACGAGTCGAGTTGGTCTTCGCTGTAGATGATCTCCGAGCGTTCCGGCGCGAGGCGCCGGCGCACGACGACATCGTTGAAGGTGTCGCCGACGCCTTGCGAGATGTGGAAGAAGTTCCCGGCGGCGTCGAGCTCACCCGCGTAGTAGTCGGAGAACGCCTCTTGGAAGTCGCCGTATTGACCCTCCTCGACGATCTCGTCGCCGGTGAGACGCCAACGAAACAGGCTCGAGCCGGAGACGGCGACGAGCCATAGCCCATCTTCGTGCACGCGTCCGGTGACGACGGCATCGACCGCACGCGGCAGGACGAGATCCGGACCGGGCGGCTTGCCCGGCGCGACCATGAACAGGAACGGATCGTAGGGCGCGTTGTTGACGAGCAAGCGATCGTCGGGCGTGATGGCGACGCCGATCGGTTGCGACGCCGCATAGACAAGCGTGCCGTCGGGATCGAACCACTCGCCGGCGCACGAGTACCAGGCCCCGCCGTCGACAGGCGAGATCAGGAGGTGGAACAGCGCCAATCCCTGGTTGCACGGTGTCGGCAGCAAGAGCTCGTCATTGCCATACGGATCGGTTGGGTAGTCCCAGTAGCCGCTGGGATTCCACGCAATCGCGTCGGGTTCGAAGGCGAGCAGGCCACCGCCGTCCCACTCGTCGATGAACAGTACGCGCTCACGCCGCAGGGCCGCTCGCGCCGGTTGGGGCCCTCGCGCGCCCTGCACCGAGGTGCCGACGACGACGGCGCCCCGCGATGGTTCGCGGCGCCCTGCGTGACCACCGAGGTGATCGCGGGTGTGCTCGCGACCGTGCATCGTCGCCTGCGGAGCGACGACGATGACGACGCCACCGATGACGCGCTCGTCGGCTGTGTGCAGCTCTCACTCGGTGGACCTCGCTTGCCCGAAGCGCCTGCACGCGTGGCGAGTCCTCTCGAGGTCTCCGCCTTCGGCATGTCGCTGCAGGCCGCCACCTTCATCGAT
>JBBQJI010000191.1:0-4508 GCA_038325765.1 Nannocystales bacterium | reverse complement strand
CCTTCCGCGTCGGCAACGACGCGGCCCCATTGAAGCCCGATCTCGTCCTCGGTGTCCATCCCGAGCAATCCAACCTTCCGCGTCGGCAACGACGCGGCCCCATTGAAGCCGCCACGCGGCGTAGAAGATGGACGGGGTGATGCTCCTTCCGCGTCGGAAACGACGCGGCCCCATTGAAGCTGTTGTTCTCCCTCGAAACGGATCGCACAAGCCAGCCTTACCGCGGAGTATCGCAGATTCGGCAGAATGGTGATTCTGGAACGGGAATCTCGTATTCTGCCCGCTAGGCCATGTCAAGCCCCGCCCAGAGCGCTCCCCCGTGCGCGCTCCGCACGCCCACGGGCCGTACGGCGTGGTACGTTGCCCGCGTGGATGCCCTGCGCTTGGACGACCTCGAACGCGGGCGGGCCACCCCACCCGCCGAGAAGCTTCGATAGGCGCTGGTCGTGATGCGTGTCGGCTTCGAGCTCCGTCGGGCCGCGTTGCGTGCGCGCTTTCCGGATGCCACGGATGGGGCGCTCGAGGCGATGTTCACCAAGTGGCTCGCGTACGATGAGTGAGCCAAGTCCGCTCGAAGCGCTCGCGCGGGCGGCAATGCTGCTGGAAGAACAGGGGGTCGGGTACGCCCTGGTCGGCGGGCTCGCTGTCTCAGTCCGAGGCGAGGTCCGCTTCACGCGCGACGTCGACCTCGCGATCGCGGTGACCAACGACCGCGAGGTCGAGCGGCTCGTGTTGGAGCTGTCCGCAGCAGGCTACACGCCACGGGCGGTGGTCGAGCAGGATGCGGTCGGGCGCATCGCGACGGTGCGCCTCGTCGGACCTGATCGCGTCACGGTCGACCTCCTCGCTGCGAGCAGCGGGATCGAGGATGAGGTGGTCGCCACAGCGGAGCCCGTCGAGGTGGCAGGGGCGGGCATGGTGCCGGTCGCCCGCGCCGAAGAGCTCATCGCGCTGAAGGTGCTCGCCCTCTCACCGCGGCGTGGACAAGACGCGCTCGACCTCGATGGTCTCCTGCGCGTGAACGAGACCGTCGACCTCGTCCGCGTGCGCGTGCTGCTGGACCTCATCGCCGCCCGGGGGTTCAGCCGTGGGGAGATCGCCTCGAGCTGGGGATCGGCGTGGCGACGCTCGGACATCACGGCGTGCAGCGCCGGATCCTCGCGGTGTAGATCCATCACGAGGCCGACGACGGCCGCGAGGCGATCGCGCGCTGGCGCAGGACCGCGTGCGCCGGGCTCGAGCAGCGCGACGGTGCGCTGGGCGATCTCGGCGAGGCGCATGGACGCGAGCTCGCGGAGCACGACGTCCTCGCTCTCGAAGTACTGATAGAAGCTGCCGGTGGCGACGCGCGCCCGGCAGGCGATCGACTTGCTGGTGCTCGCCGCGTAGCCGCGCGCCGCGAACTCACGGGCGGCCGCGGTCAGCAGGCGCCGCGGGTCTTGACCGCGCGCGGCTGCAGCGGGACGCGGACGCGGACGCGGGGCGCGGCGACGGGCACGGGGGAGCGTGCACCGAACTGAAACCGACGTTGCGTTCATATTTTGGATCGGCGCGGAACGGCCGGGAACGGGCCGAATGGCTTGTCTTGGCCGGGATCCGCCGTCACGCTGTCCCGATGGTCGTGGCATGGGCTGGAGTTCGTCGGTTCGCGCGTGGGGAATCGCTGCGGTGTCGCTCCGGCATCGCGAAGGGCGCCGCGATCGCGTGCTTCGTCGTGCCGCTCGTGACGCTCGCGGCGTGCGGCGCCGGCGAGAGCGCGGGTGACACGGGCAGCGGATCGATGACGGGCATGGGGAGCACGACCGAGGCCACCGGCGACTCGGGCGGCGACACCGTGATCCCGCTGGGCGAGTGCGTGGGTGATCCCTCCGCGCAAGGCGGATCGACACCGCTCGAGTGCGAAGTCGAGGCCATGCCGTGGTGTGACGCGCCGTGCCCCGTCGACGCCCAGGTGACGATCACGTGCGCGCGCCCGGTGTTCCCCGTGATCCGATCGGCACCGGATGGCCACGCGTGGGTCGTGGCCGACCCCGCGACCGACGGCATGGCGCCGACCCTCGTCGAGCTCGTCGCCGAGCCCGCGTTCACGATGTTGCCGGGCATCCCCGTCGGGGCGGCGTTCGCCATCGATGCCGCCAACGCCCCGCACCTGCTGCACGGCAGCGACTGGAACGATCCCTGGTTGTGGCATCGCACCCCCGAGGGCACCGACGAGGTGATCGCGTGTCTTTCCGGCCAGACGCTGTGGACGGTGCATGACCTCGCCGAAGGACCGCAGGGGCTCGTCGGCCTGGTCGGGTGGTTGCAGGAGACGGCGTCGGGGTTTGCGCTCGCCCGCCGCGAGGCCGGTGGGAGCTGGACGATCGAAGACCTCCACATCGCCACGCCGTTCTCGCCTGGGTTCGCGCTCGCCGACGACGGCACGCCGCTGCTGGCCTTCGTCGAAGAGACGGCCGACGGATTCGTCGCCCGCGTGGGCGTCGGCGACACCTGGCACGACATTCCGCTCGCCGCCGAGCCGATGAGCGGCGAGCCGCGCGTGGTGCCGGGGCCGACTGGCCCGCATGCGGTGGTCTCGCTCGGCACCATGGGCTTGGAGATCGCGACGCTCGACTCCGATGCCGTGCTTGTCGGCGGGACTGCTCCGCTCGTCGTCACCAGCTGCGATCCGAGCCAGCTCACCGAGTGCTCGGGCACGTGCCGACAAACCGGCCAGGGTCCTGCGTGGTCGCCGTTCGTGGCGCGCGACGGCGACGATGTGGTGATCGCATACGTCGAGGCGACCGTCGACGTCGATGTGCACTACGAAGGCGAGGTCTGCGGACCCGAGGGCCCCGGATGCAGCTGCGACGCCATCGTCGACGAGGACCGCAGCCAGGGCGAGCTCGTGCTCGTGCGCGCGGCGCTGGCCCCGTTCGCGGCCACCGAGGTCCTTCGCCTGTCACTGCCGTTTCTGGGGACTGCGCCGCGCCTCTTCGGGAGCCAGGCGGCGGACGGCACCGTCGCCCTCGCGCTGCAGGGCACCGACGATGCGGTGCGGGTGGGGACGATCGACCTGTCGACGCTGCGCTGATCGGGCCCGGCCTCGCAACCCGTTCGGGGGGACGAGCGCGGCGTGCGGCCCGTCGGCGCTCGTGGGGATGTCGGAGGCGGCGGGGATCGACGCGGCGCAGGTGGAGCTCGTGGCCGGCGACGTGCAGCACACGGCCGGTCGCTACGCGCGGGACAACCCGGGGTTTCGGATCTCGCTGCTGCATATGGATCTGGATCTCGGGGATCCGACGTTCGCGGTGCTCACGGCGTTGTGGCCGCGGGTGGTGCGGGGCGGCATCGCGGTGTTCGACGAGTACGCGTCGCCGCGGTGGAGTGAGAGCGAGGGCGTGGATCGGTGCTTCGCGAACACGGATGTCCGGGTGCGGACCGTGCCGCACGGACGGACGCCGACGGCGTACCTCGTGAAGGGGTGAGGCGGGGAGCGGGGGGCCAGGGGATGGCGAGCGACGAGGACTGCCGCAACATCATGTCGTCCGAGTTCACCGAGATCGGCATCGGCGTCTACTCCGGCTCCCTGGCGGATGTGTGGACGCAGGTCTTCGCGGCGCCCCGAGCGACGTGGGAACACGCTGAGCACCGCTGCGCGAGCGCGGACTTCGATGGGCCGAGCTGATGCAGCGAGTGTTCGCGATCCACGTGCTGCTGTGCCCGAGCTGCTTCACGCCCGAGGAGCGGGAGCGGCTGAGTGTTCGGCTTGGGGCGATCGGTGTGTCGATCGACATGCAGAAGGAGTGGACGGTCTGGCGCGTCGGGGAGGGGCGCGCGAAGCTGGGGGGGACTGGAGGTCGACGGCATCGTGGGGGCGATCCGTGCCTTCGTTGTCGACGTGCGCGTCGGATAGCCCCGATGCCGGTGGTGGCCAAGCAGGTCCTGACCGAGCTGCGGAAGGGCGGCTGCTCGCCGCGGCCTGGCCGGCTGGCTCGTCAGCCGGACCCCCATCGGCCTCAGCGACGCGATGGCCCGCAGGATGATCGCGGATTTCTCGGCACAGATCGGCCACTCGCCGAGCTACACGATCGACTGGGGCTGAGGCCGCGACGGCCAGCTTGGCCACGAATGGGAAGCAGCGCCGCAGTCTCGAGCGTCCGGCCGACATGAGGCCTTCGTGCATTGGCGCCTTGCTCTGGGTCGCGGTGGGCTGCACCGAGTACCCGATGCCCCTGCCCGCCCCCGAGGCGACGCTGCCCGCCCCCTGGGCGTGGCCCGCGGCGCGCGAGATGATCCCCGAGCGCACCGTCGCGCCCAAGCCCGCGGTCCCGCCGATCTCGCGCAAGGCGATCGGGATCGCGAGCGAGCCCGTGATCTCCGCCGCCGTCAGCGCGAAGACCGACTACGGCGGCAACCGGACCCCCGCGAGCTCCTCGCTGCTGGCCGGCGTCTGGCTGCACGACGCAGGGCGCTTCGTCCCACTCGCCCGGGGCGGCACGCTGGCCCTGCTGGATCTGCCGCGTCGC
>JBBQJI010000190.1:0-4577 GCA_038325765.1 Nannocystales bacterium | reverse complement strand
ACCTGCTCCGGCTGCGGGCGCCGCGGGCCGACGTACGACACGTTGGCGATCCGGTTCTTCCAGTTCGTGCCGATGTGGGGCCTGCAGGTCTTCTTCGCCTACGCGATGCGACGCGTCGACTGCCGCCGATGCGGCGTCACCCTCGAGCGCGTGCCGTGGGCGGAAGGCAAGAGCCCGATCACGACCGCATACGCGTGGTTCCTCGCTGGCTGGGCGAAGCGGATGAGCTGGACGCAAGTGGCGGCGTCGTTCCACACGAAGTGGGACACGGTCTTCCGAGCCGCGAGCCTGGCCGTCGCCTGGGGCCTTGCAAACCGCGATCTCACCGGAATTCGGGCGATCGGCGTCGACGAAGTGCTCTGGCATCGCGGCCACAAGTACCTCACCGTCGTGTAACCGATCGACGGCCACTGCAGGCGCCTGTTGTGGATCAGAGTCGACCGCACGACCCAGTGCCTCGACAATTTCTTCGACGAGTTCGGCCCGCGCGCGCGACATCTCAGCGACGCGCTGCTCCCCAGCCCCAGCGAAGCGCCGGGCGCCGCGATCGACAGCACCGGCGCCAGCATCCCCAGCGCCGCCGGCGACAGCGCCACCGAAGCCCCACCGCACCGCACCGTCGTGGTCCCGGGCGCCGCGATGTCGATGGAGGTCGGCGTCATCACGATCGTCGACGCGCCGCACCGCAGCTCGATCCGCTGCGGCGCGCTCAGGCTGTAGCCGCCGGCGATGACCTCGATGCTCATCCCCGGCATCGCCACCGCCGCCTCGCCCTTGGCCGGCCCACCGCCCACGTGCAGCGCCACCGAGCCGCCCACGTGCAGCTCCTGCGCGCCGTCGGTGCGCCGGATCTCGTCGCGTCGCACGTGGGCCACGTCGTCGCTGCCCACGTGGGTGTGGCGGCTGCCCCCGATCGACCTCGTCTCGCTCGCGCCGATCTCGGTGCTCGAGTTGCGCAGCACCACCGCATCCAGATCCCGCTGCGCCCGCACGAACACCCGCTCTGCACCCGCCGCGTCGTCGAACGTCAGCTCGTTGTACCCCGCCGCATCGGGCGTGCTCTGCGTCCGCAGCGTCGACTTCGTCCTGTCCTGCGGCAGCGAGTACGGCGGCCGATGGGCGCCGTTGTACAGGCAGCCCACGCACACCGGCCGATCCGGATCCCCAACGGCCAACAGTCGAACGGGTTGGTGTAGTTGGTCCCTCCGCGGCTTGCACCGAGCTCAACCTTCGGGCAGACGCCGCGGTTCTTCACCGCGGTCAAGAGCACCTCGATGGCGCCGCCGTCCCACGCCCCACCGACCTACCTCGAATCGCTCGCTCCACCTTCATGCTCAGATTCAGCAAGGCAAGTTCGCGAAACCGACCTCGCCGACGACACCATAATATCCCGCGCCCATCGCTGATGACGGGATCGGCTCCCTGGGCATTCGCTCTACTCCCCTCCCGTCGAGGCGAGCGGCATCGTGCCGACATCGATGAGTTCGCCTCCGAGGACGTCGATCACCGCGAGCGGAATCTGGTGCGCGGTCCCGCGCATGCGATAGCGCAGCTCTATATCACCCGCGGGCAAGTCGAGCAGCTCGAATTGACCACCACTGGTCAGACGCGCCGCACCGACGCGGTGTCCTTCTCGATACGCCACGACCTCAGCAGGCAAGGGCTTCAGCCCGCTCACGGCTCCGGAAATGCCGCCAGTCGGTTCGAGCACTAGATCGATATCCATCCGAGAGCCGCCCGCCAACACGGAGACAGCCGCCTGGGCCGTAGCGCCCGCAGCCGAGGCTCGGACGTGATAATCGCCCGGGGGCACGCCGCTGAATGTCCACTTGCCGTCCGTCCCGACAAACGCCTCATCGAGGTACATGGGGCCGTCGGCCTGTTCCACCGAAACCTCGAAGCTCAGCAATTCGATCGAACTCGAGATTACGCCACCGAGCGTGGCCGACGCGGGCATCGTGAGCGACAACCGGGCCCCCGCGTTCGCACCCGAAGCTGCGCGAAGCCCTCCAACCGTGGTCGCCACAACGACATATTCTTCGCCCGGTGCAAGCCCCTCGAGCACGAACTCAGAGTCGGCGTCCGTACGTCCCTGGGCAACGACCCGAGGCCTGCGCTGGCCCGTTGCGGTAACGAACGGCTCGAGCGATTCGACGCGCACCTCGACGTCCACGGCCGGCGAGCCATCCGCGTTCGCCACCGTACCGGTAACTCGCCCGTCGCGCCGAGGCACGATGAGTTCAGCGACGACGTCCTCCGTGCTTGACGACCTGACGTTCGTCTGCGCCTCCGAAACGACCGAACCCGGCATCGCTCGACCACCAATGCCCGGCGGGAGTACTGAGATGTCGTAGTCGCCCACCGGCAAGCGATCAAATACGACGACGCCTTGGTCATCGGTCTTGGCAGTCCGACTTCCGGATCCTGTGACGACGACGTCGGCACCCGCGATACGCGCGCCACCGGCGTCCAACACGCGAACCTCGATCGCCGAACCGCGTGCCAACGTCAGGTCGACGTCCGGGTGTTGGCCGCAAGGCGGGACGGAAAACTCCACCGGAGTTGGCAGCGGCGCAAAGTCATCAGCGCGCACCTCTAGTGCGTAGGTGCCCGCCGCAAGAGCCTCGAGGCGAAACGCCCCGAGGTCATCGGTCCGGGCAGTCCGAGATTTGGGTCGCCCGAGTACCGTTCTGCCCTGTCCATCAGTGAGCTGTCCGACGATGGCTGACGCTCGAGCAACGGGGTCGCCCGCCTCCGCGGTGATGTGCCCCTGGACGTCGCACGTACTTTCGCGAGCGAGGTTAACCCGTGCAGTGTACGGAATCGGTTTCGTGACCACGATCGAGACCGACTCGGTCTGTCGATGGCCAGCGCAGTCGACCTCGATGGAGTATCTTCCGGGAAGCAGCGTCGAGAACGTTGCGAAGCCCCCGTTGGTCGCGGCGGAGGCGACGTCGACGGCATGTCCACCGCGCACCGCAACGACGGACGCGCCGTCGCAGTCCGTCGATCTCGAGGTGAGCAACTCCACAGTCAACGCAGGTGCTGGGTGGACCTTGATTGTGATGTCGTCGACATCCTCGCCAAGGCCGACGACGATCGATTGCTCCGCGTTCCCGCGCATCCCGTCCGCAACTGCGTCAGGTCGATATCGGCCAGCAGGAAGTCCGCGGATGCTGAACCGCCCGGTCTCATCCGTAACCGCCGCGTCGCGAGAATCGCGGGAGTCCGCAAGGGCCGTGACGCGCGCGCCCAGCACCGGTTGGCCGGTGGAAGCGGACACAACCCGTCCCGAGAGCGACGACTCCGGTTCGAGTGTGACGACGTAGGATGGATGCGCCGCCCGGCGTGATGCGGTGATCACCGCGCTGGCGTAGCCTGCCGCAGAAACCCGGAGTACCGCCCAAGGGTCGTCGTCGACCCACAGCGTAAACCGCCCTTCCGCGTCCGATTCGGCGAACGCGACAGCTTCCTCTGCTTCGGCTTCCTGGGACCCCGGCGCGTCGGCAGCAATTACTGCGCCCTCGATCACACCCCCGGTCAGGTCGCGGACGACGCCGCTTACCATACTTCCGCCCGTGGTCAACACGACTGCGATTCGAGTCGTACTGCCCGCTTCCACGAACGCTTCACGACTTGCATTCGCGGGGTCCCAGGGCAGGCGACCCGCGGCCCATGCAGTCACGATGTGGCGGCCGGGTGCCAAGCCGTCAAGCCGTGACTCGCCTGCGCCGTTAGAACGCGCGCAAGCTGGCGCACGACCTCTGCGCTGCGTTACACATAAGAAAGCTCCTTCCAAGGGCTGACCAAGGGCGTCAGCTATCTCGGCGACGAGGGTGCCGGCGGTCTCGACCGTTCGATGTTCACCGGCTCTCGCGCGAACGCTCTGCTCATCGGCGTCGACGCGCGGTGTGGGGTCCTCATCCGACGCACGCGTCGACAAGAGACCGAGAACAGCCGCGAGTGCAAGCGACAGCAGCCCGACGCAGAGGACTGCGGCGAGCCAGCGGCCACATCGCAGTCCCTTGTGTTCCGCCACTCAGCGCTCCCAGACTCAGCCGAAAATGCATGATCCTGCGGAACACGCACCATTGTTGTCGTAGGTTGCGCAGTCCCAGTCATCTCGGGGGCCGGAGCACCGCGAGATGAGGTCGTCACATGTTTTAACCGTGGTGCACCGCTCGGACGCCATGGCGCGAGCGTCGGGTTCTGCTACGAGGTTGCCCACGAAGATGCCGAGGAGAAGAGGGAGGGAAATGCGCGCGAATCTGACCATTGCTTTTCCCCCTACCGGACGCGTCGACGCGTGTCAACACATTTGTCCAGGGAGCAGGACGCGCAGCTACGGTCTCGACCTCGCGGTGGCCGCTGAGCGTTGCCTGTGGCCGTAGTCCTTCATCGAGACGCCCGTCGCCTCGAAGAAGAACTCCGTCTTCTGCGCTTAAGCGTTTTTAAGTGGGAATTTGGGCGCGCGGGTGAGTACGGAGTGGCCCGGTGAGCAGCGGGGAGCGCGCGGCCGGGAGAGATTGGCGGGGTCCTGGGCGCGAGGGGAAGCGCGAGCGAGGCGTGGCATGAGT
>JBBQJI010000189.1:0-4619 GCA_038325765.1 Nannocystales bacterium | reverse complement strand
GCGAGGACCGGACAACAACTCGTCTCCGATGCGCACAACGCCGAGGAAGCTGCACGGGCCGCCCAAGACGCAGCCTCACCGGGTGCCGTGACGGAGCGCATCGCGGGCGCTGCGTCCGATCTCGCGGGAGGCGTGGCCCAGGAGCCCCTAACGAGCACCTCAAGAGGTTTGGCAGTGGGCCCGAGTCGGCTGAGCAACTGGCTGCCGATGCGGCGAAGGCGGAAGCCAACGGATTCCCGCATGGCGTGTCCACGCGGTTGGGCAAGAAGCCCGAAGGCACGAGCAGCCCTCATCGCTCGGCGCCCCGGTCGGAGGTAGAGGAGCACTTCACCGTGGAACAGAGCGGCAAGGATCCACGACACCACACGGTGCATCTTTCGAAACCCGTGACCGAAGAAGTCGCAGGACTTTTCAACCGCGTGTTTCGACCGAAGGGTTAGATGAGCATGATCGACCCGGGGGCTGAGTTCGAGATCATAGGGTGGTACGACGGTATCTCCGAAGCGCTGCGACGCTCCCGGGACGGGAGGTGGAAATACGTCTCGCTGATCGCTTGGCATCGCGAGGCAAACCTACGAATCTTCGGAATAGTGGCGATCGACGACGCTGCGGCGGCTGATATTCGGGTGGTTTCCGCGGCGTGCTTGCCTGGAGCGCACGCACTGGAGCGCGATTGGTCGGAACTCCGTGGTCGCATTGCGTCGCTCCTTACGAATGCCAAGGGGCGCGCGGAAATTCGCCTTTGCGAAGAGATTGATGGCGAAGCAGCAGTGGTCCTGCACGTTGAAGCGCAGGAGATCGCTGCGATGATGGGTCAAGAGATCGATGAGGTGATTGACACGAGACGCTTCGCGGACTTGTTGCTGAGGTTCCCAGCGCTTGCAGGCAGAACGTGAAGTTCGTCGCAGGTGTGGAGGGATCCGGACGGCGCATGCTGGCGATACCAGGCCGATGGAGGGTTCGAGCGCGACGCGGTGGGACGCGTCGTGAAGGAAACGACGTCGCGACGCGCTCATTGCGGACCGTCGGGATGTGGTGGTGTTGAATCCCGGTTTTTCTCGTGACCGGCGTTCCGCGCTTGTTCGCGGAGTCGCGGGTAGGATTCGAGGCCGTCTCTCGCAGAGAGTCAGGGCGTGGATGGCCGCCTGATCCCGATCATGCCGCCATGCGGACATCTGCGCAGAGGGAGGCGTGATAGTGGCGGAAGACCACAGGCCATCGGGCGGACACCTGAAGTGAGCGTGCGGTCATGATGCTGCGCAGTCCGGTGTGGCTCGGTGTCGGCGTCGCGTGTGCCCTCGGGCTGTTCGCGTTGCTGTGGAGCTGGCGACGAATCCTCGCATCACGCCCACCCGGCGTGATCACGTCGTTACCGGCGCACGCCGCGTGCGTCGCGATGCCGTTCGTGTTGGCGCCGTTCGAGCCCGGCGCGTGGGCTCTGGTGCGGATCGCCTTCTCGGTCGCCGCGGTGACCATGACGACGAAGGTGTGGACGGTCGCGCGCGCGCGACCTCGCGATGGCGGCGACGTTCGCCCGCTTCGCGCTGTGGTTCATCATGCCGCCGGAGACGACATGGCCTACGGATGACCACGCGTGCGCACGTCATCGCGAGCTCGGATTGCAGCGGCTCGGTCGCGTGCTGGCGAAGGCACCGGGGTTCGTCGCGCTCTACGCTCTGCAGCTCTGGGTACCCGCCGTGCACGACATCGCGTTCGCCCACGCGTTCTGGGCGCTGTGGCTGTGCTGGCTCGGCATCTTCGCGATCGTCGATGTCGTCACCGGCACCGCGATGCTCGCGGGCGTGCACGTCGACGAGATCTTCGACACGCCGCCGCTCGCACGATCACCGCGCGACTTCTGGGGTCGCCGCTGGAACCTGTTCGTCCATCACTTCGCGGCGCGCTTCGTGTTCTTGCCGCTCGGCGGACGGCGCCATCCGATCGTCGCGACATTCGGCGTCTTCGCGTGCAGCGGTGCGATGCACGAGTACTTCGTCTTCGCGACGCTCGGCGGAGTTTCTCGCTACACGGGGACGATGATGGCGTTTTCCGCGTTGCAGGGCGCCGCCGTCGTCGGCGAGATGGTCTTGCGCCGCCGCAGTCGCCGCGCCCGACTGCCGCGCGCTGCTGCGATTGCGTTGCACATCGGTTGGTTGACCGCGACCGGCCCGCTGTTCTTCGCGCCGCTCATCGAGATCTTCGCGGGCTGGTAGGGTCGTGGCAATGCCTGACGCTGCGCATCGGCGGCAAGCTCCGCGTGGTCGAGGGCCGTTGCCCGCATCGAGACCGAGGATCTGCCGGGGCCGAAAGGCCGTCGGAGCTGAAGGTCCGGCTCCGCGGGCGCTAGTTCACTGCGCGCGGCGCAGCTTCGTGCCGCGGATCAGCGACGACACGTCGAGCCGTCGGCGCTCGATCATGCTGCCGCCCTTGATGTCGGCTTCGACGAGCTCGTAGCCGAGTAGCGCGAACACGCGACCCTTGTGGAACACCGGTCGCGCGTTGCCGTACCAGTCGACGCAGCTCGCGACGCAGCTGTCGTCCTGCGATGCGCGAGGATCGGCGGCGAGCATGCCGAGGGTCGAGAACTGCAGGTCGTGCACGTTCAGATAGAGGACCGCGGCGGAGCCCTCGTAGAGGTGCGCGTAGCCGGGGCTGCCGTCGGAGCGGACCGGTAGGCCGAGCATGCCGCTGCCGTCGCGACCGGGCTTGAAGAAAAAACCGTGGCTGCGTAGCTCGCCGGGCGACGCGCCCTCGAGCGCGACGTGTCCGCCGACGAACGGCCGCTCGCCGAGATCGAGCGAGCTAAAGTGCAGCGCGTTGCCGTCGCCGCCGACGACGAGACCGTTGTTGCCGAGCGGCTCGAGGCGATCGACACCGTGCGTGAGGCCGAGGTCGGTATCGGGGAACTCGCCGTCCACGTGGTGAGCGTGCACGGTGCCGGAGCCCGCGTTCGAGTGCGACCAGCCGCTGCCGTGGCCATAGAGCAGCGTGTCCCCGACGAAGCGGTTCTGCAGCGTGCCCGCACCGCTCGGCTCCGGCAGATCCACGTACTCGCGGTTCGCGACGCGTGCGCCCCACTTCGCGAACGCGAGCGGCGAGATCGAGACCATGCCGAGATCGCCGTGCGCCTGCTCGGCGCCCCACATCGCGTCGCCCGAGCCGGACCTCGCGAGCGCGACGTGCAGCTCGCCACCTTTCGCCTGCTTGAACGAGAACTGATCGATCGGCGTGCCCTGCACGTGCAGCGCGCCCATCGGTGCACCATCGAGCGGCATGCGATAGAGCGCGGAGCCGACCATGTTCGCATCGCTGACGCCAGAGCTCGTCCACACGTAGACCGCTTCGCCCGAGACGTAGAACGTGCGGCCTTGGCCGCCGAGGATGCCGCGGCCGGTGCAGCCGCCCTCGGGCTTGCCGAGGTCGCAGGTGACGAGCGTGTGCAGCGTGTCGTTCGCGGTGCCGATCGATGGGACGATCTCCGAGTGCGCGACGACGCGCGACCAGTCGTCGCGGCGGCCGAGGCCACGCACGGCAGGGAGATTGTCCGCGTCGATCTGCGCGCCGACGTAGTGCGGCATGTAGAACACGAGCTTGTCGCCCACCAGTCGACTGGCGTAGTTCCGCGAGGAATAGTAATCGTTGCTGCGCAGGAAGTACGTGTCGACCCGCGACAGCGATCCCGCGGCATCGATGCTGAACAGCCCGATCTCGGTCGCGGACTGCTCGTAGCTGTAGCCGACGACGACGATCGAGTCGCCGTGCACGAGCATCTCGTCGTACCACGCGTTGTGACCGCGCACTGGCGGCACGTCGATCGCGGACAGCGGCGCGAGACGATCGCCGCCGAGATCGATCGAGAACAGTCGTCCGCGACGCAGCACCACGAGGTGATCGCCGTGGGTCTTGATGATGCCGCCCTCGTCGACGCCTGCCTCTTGGGTGTTGGTGATGGACTCGTCGTCAGCGGGGCTGCTCTCGACGGCGGCTGCCGGGTCGCCTGCGGGTGCGGCGGAGCTCTCCGGTGCGCGCTTGCTGCACGCGGTCGTGCCCGCGAGCACCGGAAGACACAGGGCGAGGGCAGCGAGGGTCCGACGTGTGGCGAGCATCTCGACGCCCCGAACGCCGGCTGAAAGCGCCGCCTTACGCCAGCCTTCCCGCTATGCTGTCGACCGCGGTCGGCGATGCTGAAGCGCTCGAGGCGTGGCGCGCGGGCGATCAGGCGGCGGGGCGGATCCTCGTCGATCGCCATTTCGCGGCGATCTATCGCTTCTTCGCGAACAAGCTCGGGGCCGAGGTCGACGATCTGTAACGGAAGCCGTCGACCTTCGACTTTCTCGGTCACGCACGCCTGCGGGCGGCGCGCGTCCCCTACCGGAGCACCTTGCCAGGGGCGAGCGACCGTTGCGGCCCAGTCGAGCGCCGGTTATACCAAAGGTATGAAGACGGCTGTCTCGCTGCCCGACGAGGTCTGTGCTTAAGTGCTTAAGCGTTTTGAAGTGCGAGCCGGCGGAGGGCGGGCGAGCCGCGGTGGCTGTTGGGAGCCGTCGAGGTAAACGGGCCTACGGTTCAGCGCAGAGAGTCGGCGTCGAGCGAGGGCGACGAGGTTTGCTGGCGCAGTG
>JBBQJI010000188.1:0-4624 GCA_038325765.1 Nannocystales bacterium | reverse complement strand
CCGGCACGCGGGCCACCGGCGTCGGTGGGAGTGTCGCGCTGGCTCGAGGACGAGCCGCGGGCGGACGAACCAGTGCCGGACGTCGAGTCGCGCGCGCGGAGCACCGCGACGGGGGCACGCGGCCCGAGATCGAGCCGGCGGCCGCGCGAGCCCCGCGGGAAGCGTCAGTCGATGCAACTCGTGGTTCGGCGACCACGACTCGTGCCGGGCTTGTCCCGCGCGAACGCCGAGTGCGCCGAGTCCGGGGACTATGACACGTCGCGGAGCCCCACGACCCCCTTTGTGCTTCCTATCCGCACGTCGCGGAATCTGTGAGCGAAGTGCGAGGGGCTCATCGCCGCGCGTTTGGCCAGCTGCTCCACGCTCAGCTTGCGCGCCGTGTTGGCGCGGATGAACGCCATGACCTCCGCGATGCGCCCCTCGTCACCGCCACGGCATGCGGCCGCGCGCAGGGCCGCCGCCGCGTCGGATCGCAGCAGACTGAACACCAACTCGTGCAGCGCGAGCGGGGCGACGATCGTGCGCTCGGCGGGGTCGTCGAGGCACCGCAGCAGGCGGACGAGCGGCTCCAGCACGCGGTCGTCGACCTCGGCCAGGAACGCCGGCTGCGGCGGGCCAGAGGCCGCGGGCGCGACCGGAACCACCGCCGCGAGGTCGATGAGCGTGCGCGCGACGAGCTCGGTCGGCACCTCGAGGGTGAAGGAGAGAAACGGGGCAGCAGGGCTGGCCTCGACGATGCGCGAGGTGTAACCAACCTCGCCGGTGAGCACGATGCACTTCGACGGGTCGTACCGCAGCACCTGCCCGTCGACGACCAGCTCCTTGGCGCCCTGGACGACGACGCCGACGCGGAGCAACGGTGCGCTGTGCTTCGACATGGCTTCGGGCTTGTCGGCGCGGTAGAGCCACACGCCCGGCAGCGGCAGCGGGTTGGCGCCTGTGCGCGTGGCGAGGGCCAGGGTCATGTCGCGGAGTTCTGCGAGACGGTCGCGCACGGCGACAGCGTAGCGTGGCTGCGCAGGCGGCCGCCATCGAGGCGCTCGCGATGCGGACCGTCCGGGGCGCGCCGCTCGCACGCAGGTGCCAGGCAACGCCAGTGCGATGCAGTCCCGGGTGATGCCGAGTGCGGCACCCGCGGGAGTCCGAGCGCCGAAGAGACGAGCCACGCGCGACGCCGGAGACGCCACCTCGGCGTTCGCTGGTGCCCCCCAGGACAGCGTGCGGGTGGAGTGATCGGGAGGTCGTTGCTCATCACGTGCAACGACTGCGTCGCTCGGGTCGACGTGCGCTCGACGAGCGGGCGCCGCCGTCGACGCGTCCGCCGTCACGAGGCCGCATCGGTTTCGTCGCGGCCCACTCTCCGACTCGTCGCGATACCCTGTCCCTACGAGCCGCCGTGTCAGAGCCATCCAGCATCCGTGTCCGAGGCCGTCGAGTCTCATTCTTCCCCGCGCGGGATGTCGAGGCCTGGTCGCGCGAGCGTGCGCTCGACCACCTCCGCGCGGTCGCCTCTCACTGGGCGGGGCGTGACGCGCTGCTGCGGCTGTCCGACGCGTTGTTCGGTCCAGACGAAGACATCGCCCGCGCGATCGCCTTTCTCTCCGAGCGATTCGAGTGCGGGCGACTGATCGCGCTGCGGCTTCGCGACGAGGGACTCGAGAGGATGGCCCCGAGTCCGCTTGCGGCCATCGACTGGGACAACCTCCCCATGCTGTCGGATCTGATTCTCACGCCTGACTGGGGCGTCGACGCCCCGACTCGGCAGCGTCTGCCCGAGGCCGGCCCCGACGCCGGCGCGCCATCGGCCCCGTCGCCAGACCCGTCGGCGCCCGCATCGAAGCAGCGTCCCGCCGTCGCGCCGAGTGAGCCCGACGCACACACCGAGTGCGTTGTGACGTCGCCGAGAGTCGTCGTGTTCGATACCGGCGGTCTGTGCTTCGGCACCGACC
The DNA here is from genome assembly GCA_038325765.1 of Nannocystales bacterium. Lineage (GTDB taxonomy): Bacteria > Myxococcota_A > Polyangia > Nannocystales > Nannocystaceae > Xiheibacterium. The sequence continues at coordinate 2,675 of JBBQJI010000188.1, read as the reverse complement.
GCGAGACATTCGTGCCGACGCGAATCGACGCGCTCCCCGGTGGTCCGAACCATCACTTTTTGACCGGCATCGACGCGATGCGACGCGTCGTCGAGTATGCGCGCGCGCATCCAGAGCAGCGCGCGTGCGTGGTTGGGCACACCGACACGGTCGGGAAAGATGCGAGCAATGTCGAGCTGTCGGAGCGGCGCGCCCGGACGGTGCAGCTGTTCCTGGCCGGTGACCGCGACGGGTGGGCAGCGCTGGCGGTGCAGAACCAGACGGTCGCGGACTGGCAGACGTTCCTGCAGTGGGCGCACCTCGTGATGGGGATGAACTGCGATCCCGGAGCAGTCGACGACGACTTGGGCGAGGCGACGGAGGGAGCGATGCGCCGATTTCGTGCCGCGTACAACGCTCGGTACGCCGGGGTCCTGGCGGTGCAGGGTCCGTTCGTCGCCGATGACTGGAAGGCGGCGTTCGATTGCTACCGGAAGAACTTGGCGGAGCAGCTCGGCGAGTCGCTCGCGTCTCGAGAGGCCCTGCTGGTCGCAGCGCAGTTCGCCGAGCCGCCGACGCTGGCGTGCGGTGAGGAGTTCCCCGCCGAGCACGCTGCCTCGGACGGCCGTGAGTCGGCGCGCAATCGCCGGGTCGACGTCGTGTTCCATGATTCGAACGACCCGCCGGACTTCGGCGCGCAGCCGGCCGGCGAGGCGATCTACGGAGTCGAGGGTTGCAGACGAACGTACGAGTCGATCGCGGCGTCGCCGTTCGCGATGCTGCGCTTCTGCCTCCAGGACGCAGACGGCGCGCCTCGAGCGGGCGCCGTCTGCAGTCTGATGCTCGATGGGCCGCTCGCCGAGGCCACATCCGCTGCAGATGGGTACGTCGAGTTTCGCGTGCCGGCGCAGGCCCGCACGGCGACGCTGCTCGTACGGGGCGCCGACGGCAGGGGCCAAGAACGCCACCTCACGCTCGGCGGGCTTCATGGGGTAGAAGAGGACAGCGGCGTGGAGGGGCGGCTGCGCAATCTCGGGTTCGATACGGGCCCCGATGTCGGCAACCAGCCAGACGCCGTGGCAGGGGCGCTGTCCGGCTTCCAGCAGCGATGCTCGATCGACCCGACCGGCCGATCCGACGACGTCACGCGTGCACGCCTTGCACGGGAGCACGGATGCTGACGGCATCGAGGAGGAACGGATGACGACACTCACCACGCTGGGCGGCCTCAACATGCTTCGAAGCGGCGGCGTGCACTTCGACGTCGGCGTCACGCTCGTGGACGGGACGCTGGCCCCGTTGTCCATCGGGGATAGCGCGGCGTCGACGGCGTCGTTCCAGGGCGGTCCGCGGTTCGAGATCGACATCGAGAAGGCGGTGGTGGGCGGTGACTATGGGCTCGACAACGTGACGATCCGGGTGTTCGTCGACAACGTGCGGGTCCACGAGGAACACCACGCGAGCGGGCCCCTCACGCGCACGGGTACTCACGAGTGGACGTGGGACGGGTTTACGGACAAGGGGAGATTCTCGAGCTGGGATCTCGTCGACACCCGGATCCAGGTGATGGTCATCGCGCGCCACTACCCCCTCGCCCAGGGCGACTACGGCCACATCGACCTCGCAGCGAATCGTCCCGGAGCGAGGCGCTGGCTGTGGGTGCAGATCGACAAGGCGAACCACGAGATCGATGTCTGGTTGCGGTTTGGTCTCGCGTTCATGAACGGCGGCGCGCGCCAGTTCGAGTCCGACCTCGCAAGGCTGTTCGTTTCCGGGGTCGAGAAGTATTGGTCGCGTACGAAGTCGGACGGTCCATACATCGATGGGGACCGCTATGCGGTGAAGGTTCATGCGGAAACGGTGCACCGGGGTGACAGTCATGCGCTGGATTTCGAGATCTACCGCACGAACTCGACAGAGTACGTCCGGTCCCACAACTCCGGGGTGATCGATGGGGTGGTGAACTATAACGCAGGGTACTTCGGTTCCACGCCCGACGCCGATGCAGGGTTCGAGTACACGTCGGCGCACGAGTTCGGACACACGGTCCTCCAGGAGTCCGGCGGCACGCATTTCTCGTGGACACACAAAGGTACGACGACGCTGTCGCAGTCGCCGCACGACGCAACTCCCATATATGCGTTGCCGCCCGACGAGATCGACATGATGCTCTACTACTCCGATTCTGAACCAGGCGACTTTTATACGCGGGTCCATGCCACCAATTCCGATGTGCTGCGCCTCGTTTCGTTGGGAGAGGTGGAGCTCAGTTGAAACGACAACTCGCCACACGTCGGTGGTTTCTGGTCGGCAGCGTCGGTCTTCTCGCCGCCTGGGAGCCGGGTCGGGTTCCGCTCGCCGTGGTGAACGCATCGAGCAGAATCGTGCAGGTTCGGCTGGTCGGAGATGAGGCATGGATCGAGGCGAAGGTCCGCGCGGACGTCCGCGTCCAGGTATTCGCATATCACGGGCTCTGCAGTCCCCCCGATCGCTGGCTTCCCGATGAATTCACAGGCCTCGAGTTCAAGCTGGAGGACGGCTCGGTGGTCCACGTATCGCGGGAGGAGTTCGAGGCGGAGGCCGAGTACGACCACCGCTGGATCTACCGGTTCCGCGGCAAGCCTCGGTAGCGCGTCGATGCGGAAGGGCTGCCGAGGAGCCTCCGGTCAGCCCGTCCGCTTCTCACACGCCCGCAC
>JBBQJI010000187.1:0-4639 GCA_038325765.1 Nannocystales bacterium | reverse complement strand
TCTTGACGGTGGAACGGTTCGCATTGATCCTGTGGTGGTGAGAAGTGCGAAGCCAAGAAGGCACGACTATCTGCTGGGCGCTGCTGGGCGCTGCTGGGCGCTGCTGGGCGCTGCTGGGCGCTGCTGGGCGCTGCTGGGCGCTGCTGGGCTGAACTGCGCCGAACTTGACGGTTCGGAGACGGCCCCGTTTTCCGCCGAAGTCGCCGCGGTCGAGACCGACAGTGATGGCACCTCCGCGCCGCTGAACGCGCGCCTAATCGATGCGCCAGAAGACGTACCTGCGCCGAACCATGTGGGGCCGAGTCGCGCGCCGGACGATTGGGTCGGATACCAACTCGGCCTCGAACCTCCAATGTCGATGCTACTTGGCGTTATCGAGCTTGACAGCGAGGGGCCATCCCTCGTTGGAGAGGGTCCTTTCGCAGCGGACTACGCTGGCCCAGAGTTCGCGTTCACGGACCGAGGCCCTGACTACGTGGTCTGGGGCGAAGTCAACGTCATCAGCGGAGAGATGTTCGAATTCTGGATGCCACGGGCGCATTTGGAACAGCTTCACCAGCATATGGTGTCTGAGGGGGCCGACCGTGCGAGGGGCCCGGAGGGGTCGCCGCTCAGCGAGGACGGTGTTCCGCAGGATGTTTCTGCGGACGAACTGCAAGCCACGCCAGATGTGGTGGAATCGGCGCGCGATGGCCGCGCGTGGTCCGATGGTGTTCTCGGGACCGCGCCGAGGCCGCAGGGAACCTGGAGCAACGGGGTAGACAGTCGTGACAAAATGACGATCGCGGACGGTTTTCCCGTGAATCATTGGCCGTTTCGTACCATCTCCCACATGAGTGCGGGGAAGGGCTGCACCGGTACGCTTATCGGTCAGAAGATACTTCTGACTGCTGCGCACTGCGTCTACAGCAACGGGTCATACTTTAACCAGGTTGTTCGACCTCGGCGCGACCCCAGCGTCGCATCTCCGCATGGCAGCGCGGGTCTCGTGCGCTACTGGGTGCGGGACACCTACCTGAGCGGGAGTTGCGGCGATTCTTTCGCCTGCAATAGGTACGATATTGCGACCGCCGAGCTTGACGCGAATCTTGGTGACGTCGTAGGGGGCATGGGTTACGCGGCGACGATCACTACTGACACTGAGTCGTATGTGAACTACATGCGCGGTTATCCAAGCTGTCACAGCGACTTTTCGGCAAGTAGACCGAGTCCGTGCACGAGCAATGCGCTTTACGGCTCTCAGCAAACCTGTGTTGCTACGGAGTTTCACACCGGAGGCTGCTACGGCGACGGTTGGTTCTGTGAGTTTCGGTCGGGTTGCGACGGATCGCCCGGGCAGAGCGGGTCTGCCGTCTACACCTACGACGTCCAAGGGTTCGGCGGTAGCCCAGCGGCCCTCGGCGTCTACTCCGAGTTCAACTGCACCCCTCCGAATTGTGATGATGTGCCGAATCCGAACGTATTCACTCGCATCACGCCCGATGTTGCTCAACTCATCTCGCTGGCGAAGACGCTCTGGGGGTCCTGGTGAACCATACGAAACACGCTGTACGCCCGTTGCCAAACTACGGCTCTCGAGCGGGGTGGGCCGAGTCGCTCCTCGCCATGATGATATTGAGCGCGGCGGCCTGTGACGACGGCCCGTCGCCAAAGTCACAGAACGGCACCGAGAGTTCAGATACCGGCCTGCCGCCCAATCTGGGTCCCTCGTCGCTCAGCGGTGATGCGATCTGCGCGTCTGCAGTCACACGCGACACGTGCGAGGGGCTGGAGGTGGAAGGCGGCGTTGTCTGCGGATGGCGGAGCTCGGCGCTGCTGCTCGACGGCGCCGCCGACTGCGGAGGTCTCGAACTCAGCGAGGGATGCTTCGCGTTCGCGGCGGCGGGTGGAAATCCGGGCTGCGGCCCCGCGCCGCAGTGCGACACCGACCTCGGGTTTCTCCAGCCCTACGTCAAGTCTGTCGATGGCGGCACGCTGGTCATCAATGCCTGCGTCGGCTCAGAACCCATCAACGAGTTCGTGCATTGCGACGCGGATGCGCGTCCGCTGGCGTGCCAATGCGTCTGCGAACTGGCGCCGAACGAATAGGCGAGGCGCGCGAGGAGCTCGTGCGCGGTCGGTCCAACGATCGTGCGCAGGGTCTGCAGCGCGACCGCGTGAGCGTCGGCGGGGGTGAGTCGGCCTGCGCGGCGCCAGCGGTCGGCGTCGATCGGATCGATGTCCGCTCCGCGAGGGATCCAGCGCGCCGCGTCGGCGAACGCTTCGCGCACCGCGTCGCGCAGGCGAGCATCGCCGCGTGCGCACGCCCAGGCGACGAACGACCAGGCGAGCTCGACGTGGCGCAGCTCCTGCTCGAGCACCCGGGTGAGGGCGGCGCGCAGCTCGGGATCCGCAGCCGTCTCGCACGCGCGCTGCAGCTGCATGGCGGAGATGGTCTCGGCGATGCAGCCCTCGCGCACGGTCGCGACGACGACGTGGATCGGATCGTCGGAGCCGGCCAGGGCGCCGGTGATGTCGAGCGCGCCGGGGCCCTGCGCGAGGCCGCCGTGGGCGCGCGCGAGGCCGAAGAACAGTGAAGCGTGCTCGCGCTCGTCGCCCGCGGCCTGCAGCGCGGCGTCGATGAAGCGGGGCGGAGCGGCGAGGGCGAGCAGCTGCATCGCGAAGCGGGCGAACGAGGCGATGGCCGCGTGCTCGTTGCGCGCGTCGAACAGCCACGCCTGGGCGAGGGCGTCGTCGATGGGGGCGGCGGTGAACGGGGCGCACCAGTCGTCGCGGCGGGTGAGGGCGGCGATGCGCTCCTTGCCGTCGACGAGGAACGGGCGGCCGGGGCAGAACGAGACTTCGAACGGCGCCCAGTAGCAGCAGTCCTCACCGACGACGATGGGGGCGTCGCAGGGCTCGCCGAGGTTGTTGCAGGGATCCTGGTCCGAGGTGCACTCCACCATCGCTTCGAGGATCTCGTCGTCCGTCTCGGGCAGACATGCGCCGTCCGGTTGCACCGGCACGCAGTTCGTCACCCACATCACAGAGCCCTCCGTCGGTCCGACCTCGCATGCGGATCCGAGCAGCGGGGGCGGTGGGATGTCGCATCGGTCGGGCTCGACGAGCATATCGAGCGAGATGCCGAGGTCGAAGCGCGGCATCTCGTCGCTGGTGTCGTCGACCTCGCCATCATCGCTCGGCCCGCCCTCGGACATCACGGTCGTGCCGCTCACCGTCGTGGTCGGCGACGTGGATGTGGTCGTCGCGTCGCCCGTCGAGGTGTCGTCGTCGGCGGTGCCGCTGGTGTCGGAGATCGCCCGGTCGCTGCAGCCCGCAAGGGCGAGGCCCATGGTGATGGCGTGGGTGAGTCGTTGGCGGAGCATCGCGGGCCTCGGGTGCACGAGCATGGCACGAACTTGGGATGCCGAGGGATCGATGTCCGCACGTGGGAGCATGTCGGTTCTCGCAGTCCTTCGTAGAACGAGCTCGTCGAACACTCTCTGCTTGCGCCCCGCGAGGGCGAGGCGCATCCTGCCCATATGCAGGATGCATTGGGATAACCGCGGCCACGCGCACCAATCTGTGGATGTGCTCATCACCAGCCGAACGTGATGGACTCGGCGCCGACGACGGGCTGCGGGTAGGGGACGTGGCGATGGTGCAGAGTCACGGTCTTCACCGTGCCGTCACCGTTGCGGCGGGCACATCGACCTGGCAAGTCCTCGCTGGGTTGCCCGTCGAGGGCGTCTGGGCCCTGAGCGGACGCAATCTCAACCCGGGGCCAGGCAATGCGCAGGTCTACGCCCGTGTAGCGGTTGGGTTCCATACGCCGCTCGATCCAAGCACCGTGAGCATCGCCGTGACGGCCAACGCCGGATGGAGCACGGCGCCCACGGTGGTCTACCTCGACGGGAACGGATTCGTGCTCGAGGGCGAGTCGAATCCTGTCGCGCCCGGGACCGCGGTCTGGGCCTACGGCACGTTCACGGCCAATCCCTGACATCTCCTGACGCTCATCTGTTACCGGATCGTGACCGAGCGTGGCCAGATGGGATGACTCGGCAACCGCCGGTCAGTTTGTCGAAGTCTCGAACAATGGAGCCGCCCCGATGCCCTCACGAGTGCAGCGAACAGACACGATCGCCAACATCGCCGACTTCGGCGCGCTCCCTGGAACCAGCAGCGCCAACGCCGCGGTCAACACGCAGGCGTTCCTCGACGCGCTCGCGTCTTCCACGAAGGTCGCGATTCCTGCGACGGAGCCGGGCGAGTTCTATGCGATTCAATCGCTCGGAGTCCTCCCGGTCGGAGTCGAAATCTTTGGTCAGGGGCCGTCCCGCACGATCCTTCGTTACTACCCCCTCATCTCCGGACCGGCGGCGTTTCAGTTTCCTCCGGGGTTCTCGCGGGGGCGGATCTACGGGTTTCGCCTGATCGGCCCGGTCGTCTATCCGAACTCCATCGAGACTGGAATCAGCTTCCACCGCTCGCAGTTCAACTGGGTTCACGACGTGTTGTGCTTAAGCGTTTTGAACTGCGAACCGCTGGAGGGCGGGCGAGCCGGAGGGCTGTTGGGAGCCGTCGAGGTAAGCGGGCCCACGGTCCAGCGCGGAGAGAGAGTGTCGAGCGAGGGCGCCGAGGTTGCGGATGAGGTGGA
>JBBQJI010000186.1:0-4649 GCA_038325765.1 Nannocystales bacterium | reverse complement strand
TCGTCGTCGTCGGCCACGCCGATGAGAGCGGGAAGGCCAGCCACAACGATGTGCTCTCCCAGCAGCGTGCGCTCGGCGTCACCGCGCTGCTGAACGGCCGCCGAGACGATTTCCTTGCCGTCTGCGATGCGGCCGCCGAGCTCGTCGACCTCAAGCAGGCGCTGGCGTGGGCCGAGCGTCGCTTCGGGTGGCCGTGCGACACCGGGGAGCTCTCGAACATCCACGGTCCGAAGACCAAGCAGGCCCTGCCGGAGTTCCGCAGGGGAGCCGCGGCCATGCTCGGCGCACAGGTATCGAGCGACGATGCGCTGCAGGGCCCGCCGGGGCGCGAGGACTGGGGCCTGGTCTTCGATGCGATGCGCGCCGCGATCGCACAAGACCTCGACTGCAGCGCGGACGAGGCATCGCAGCTCGGCGTGCAGATCGAAGCCCGGACCCGTCACGTCGGCGCCGCGGGTGAGACGTGGCCACGCCGCACGCTCGGGCACCTCGTGTTGCCCGAAGTCGCCGAGCGGCGCGTCGAGATCCTGATCTTCCGGCCCGACGCGACCGTGCCGACGCTCGCGCCCTCGGGTCACGCAAACGAACTCTATGCGCCGGATTCGCGTGTGGACCTGCGGTACGTCACGCCCGAGCGCCGCACGTTCCTCGTGCTGTCGGTGCGCGAACGCGGCGGCGATCCGTGCCCCGAGTCGGCATTCGAGTGGCACAGCGATTCCGGCGTCACACGCCGCGGTCGCACGGACCGCCAGGGTCGTGCGCGGCTCGACGACGTTCCCGTGGGGCCGTTCACCGTCACATGCACGGACGAGCAGGACGTGATGGCGAAGGTGTGGGCGCAGCGGCTCGCACGCGCACTCGATGCCTCCGACCTCGGCGCGCTCCAGCACGTGCTGCGGCAACCTTCGCATCTCGTCCGCGCCGTGCTCGATGCGTACGACGGGCCGATCAGAGACTGCGGAGCCGGCTCGGCGGTCGCTGCGGTGCGCGCGATGGTCGATGCGTCGCCCGCCGCTCGGACGATCGAGCTGCTCCTCGCGCGGGCGGGCGTTCCATCGCCGATTCGCTTCTGTTTCGTCTCGGGGACGGAGCGTCCATGACATTGCCCGAACGACCAAGGTATGCGATTCGCTCGTCGCACCCTAAAGTGGTGCCCGACGGTGCGCGCGTGACCTACGAACTCGTGCGCGCGAACGTGTCCGCGCTCGAGATCGATCCGCCGGCCAACGGCCAAGGCAATCCGATCTTTCGCATCTTCCCGTCCGGGCACCCGTACCAACAGAGCGAGGTCGTGACTCCCCGAGTGCGGTGGCGGCTCGAGTCGGATCCGGCCGCGCTCACCACGGGCGCCGACACGGTCACCGAGGGCCCAGAAGGCACCGAGTACAGGTGGACGCTCACCCTCGACGCGGTGGGTACTCACTTGGTCACGTGCGAGGTGCTCGTGCCCGCACCGTGGGCCTCGCAGCCCGACGAGGTCGACGTCGTGGCGCGCGTGCAGCAGGTCACGCTCGCGGCACATCGGATCGCCGAGATCGAGCACCGCTTCGGGTTCAACCACCCTTTGGCGGAGGTCCTCGAGACGCGGATCAACCCGCGGCCGCGCAAGACCGATGATCCCGTGCGCGACCTCGACGACTACGTGATCCGGCCCGAGGTATTCCTCGCACGCGTCAGCCGACTCATCACGCTGCAAGAACACATCGAGCAGCGCGCGCCCTCGGCCAGTGCGGAGGATGTCGAGGCCGGCGAGGCCCTCCTGAAGAAGCATCGCAAGTACCGCGATGCGCTGCGCAAGATCACATGGCGCGACCACGGCACGTCGCGCTCGCGGATCAACGTCACCCATTTCGTACGCGACCGCGGCGAGGAAGTCGAGCGACTCGTCTACATTTCGGTCCAGGTGGCGCGCCGCATCACGCGCTTCGCCGAAGTCGGCGACGACACGGTCGACCCACCTCCGTCCGCCGACGAACGCGTCTACTTCATCACGATCACGGACTGGACCGATCCGGTGGCGCGCGGCGGCTTCGGCGTGTGGCGCGGGGTCGACCCGGACCTGTTCACGGCGATCCGATCGGCACTCTCACACTGGCAAAGCGGCAACCGCTATCCAGCGGGCACGGTGGTGTTCGACCTCCCGGGATGGGTCGACGTCGAGTTCGTCGCCGCGGACGAGGACCTCCCGCGCAAGTTCGACACCAGCGGGGCCACGTTCGTCGAGGACCTCACGGCGTGGATCGACGGCGCTTCGCTGGTGCTGGGCCTGGTCGCCCTGGTCGGCCTGGTCATCGCACCGGTCCTGACGCCGGTCGCGGGGATGCTCTGGGCGTCTTTGGCCGGTGGCACCGCCGCGGCGGCGATCCGGCTGGTCGATCGACGCCTCGACGACAACCTCACCGAGAACTGGAAGGAGGACGCGCTCGACCTGCTCACGATCGCCGCGAACCTGGCTGCGGTGCCGGGGGTCGCGGCCGCATGGCGACGCGGGGCGCGGGTGATGCTGCCGGCCACTTCCGTACAGACCGGAAGCGGCGTCCTGCAGATGGCGTTCGTCGGTCAAATCGTCGCCGAGGGCGCGCAGGGCGTGCTCATCACCGTCGACGGCTACGAAAAGATCCAGGCGACGCTCGACGACACGAGTCTGTCGGGGCCCGAGCGATCGCGGCGACTGCTGACGCTGCTCGCGAACCTCACGCTCACGTCTGCGCTGCTGGGCGTATCGATCCGCGGCAACGTCAGCGAGCTGCGGGGAGTCGACGATGCGCTCGCGCGCGGCGTCGACCCGCTCGCCGATCCGGACGCAACGGTCGACCTGACCAAGCCCGATCGCTCGAGGGGTGACACGAAAGACGGCGATCACGAGATCGAGATCCACGTCGATCCGCCCTCGAAGTTGCCGCCGGTCGACCCGTTCCCCCTGCTCTCGCCCACGAACGAGGCGCTGGCCCGCGGCGCCGACGATGCCCAGAAGGCCGCGATCGCGCGGATGCTCGGGGCCGACGATGCCGCGGTCGACCTGCTGATGACGAAGTACCGGCTCGACGTGGCCGCCCACGCCGACGCCTTCGTCGCCGTCTGGGCGCGTGGGGCCGCTATCCAGGTTCCAGACGAGATGCTGCGGGTGTATCATGACCACACGGGCTTGACTGGCATCGACTACCTCGCGGGACTCCACGTGGACAAACCAGCGATCACCGACGACGAATTCTGGGCCTCGATGTGGGCGGCCACGCAGGAGGAGGAGTACCGGCAGGCCCGCGACTTCGCGGGCCACTCGATCTCGCGGCACGGCGCGCACGCGACGGACACGCAGCTGCAGCGGCGAATCAGCACCGGCATCGCTCCGGATGAGGTGGTGGCGCATACGCGGACGAGCACGCGGTTTCTGACGAACTTGCAGTGGCTGGCGGCGCATGATGCGGCGGGGGATGCGTTTCGGCGGGAGTACAAAGCCCAGGGCGTGGACGTCGATGCGGAACTGCCGCGCAATGATGCCGGTCTCGCCTGCTCCAAGGTCATCGGTGTCTTCGAGACGGGTGAGCAGCTTGCGCATGGCTTCGACCACTTGGGTCCTCACGCAGGTTCGGGTGGTCACAAGACCTGGGCAAGCAGCCGACCCATGGTGCCGAGCGAACTCGACGCCGGCAAGGTGCAGGTCAAGTTTGGCTGGACCGGCAGCGAGTGGATCCCAATCCAGATCTTCGGAGTACCAAACAGTGTCACGCCCAGGTGGGAGCCAGTCGGCCCCCCCGGAGACTCAATATGACCAAGCAAACCGAGATCCCAATCGATTTCATCAACGTCTACAACCTCGGAATGGACGCGGCGGAGGACCTTCTGCAGATTCGGCAGTTCGACGATTGGAACGGCGACTTCTCTTTCCTAGACGGCGAGGCCACCAGCCTGCGCGACAAAATGCAGTTCCTTGGAATGAACGGCGAGCTACAGCTCGCTCTGGAGTACTTCATCTCCGTCGGGGACAACGAGCTCCCGCAAGACATTCGTCCGCACGGCATCGTACTCGGTGACCTTGTCGGCAATGCAGAGCTCACCGGATTGAGCGACGACGCGCTACACGCTCTTGCAATCCACGTTCGTCGCAAGATGTTCCCGGACCTTCCGGACATGACAGAGGCCGACAAGCAGGCCGCCCGCGCCCGAGTCCGCCTTACCAATCGCGACCTCCGCGACTGGATGTACCACCTCGTGTTCCCCGACGAGCCCCCGCTCACCAAAGAGCAGTGCCAGGACCCTCAGACCCGCTTGGTCTCTTCTTGGATGCACGCTCTGCGCAAGCAAAAGCTAGACGGCGGGCCCCATTGGCCGCACGTGCCGATCGTCTTCTCCAAGCCGCCATACGCCAAGTAGCCCGCGCGCCACAGCATCAAACGGCATGGGCCACGTCTGCCCGATGGCGCTTCACGGTTTTGAAGTGGGAATTCGGGAGCGCGGGTGAGTACGGAGCGGCGAGGTGAGCAACGGGGAGCGCGCGGCCGGAAGAAATCGGCGGGGTCCTGGGCGCGCGGGGAAGCGCGAGCGAGGCGTGGCATGGGGAAGCGCACTGCCATGGGCCCGAGCAGGGTAGCGACGACGGCGGCGGGGCGCACAAGGGCGAGCACGTCGCCGGTGGGTCGCGTGGTCAGGCG
>JBBQJI010000185.1:0-4651 GCA_038325765.1 Nannocystales bacterium | reverse complement strand
TCGAGGACTTCGAAGACGCCTCGCGATGAGGTTGTTGCTCGATACCCACGCATTCCTGTGGTTCTGCGCCGGCGATGCGTCGTTGAGCGCACGCGGCCGCCGGGCGATCGAGGATCCGCGCAACGAACGGTTCTTGAGCGTCGCGAGTCTGTGGGAGATAGCGATCAAGGTCAGCCTCCAGAAGCTCGAGCTCGAGGTGGACCTGGCGGAGCTGGTCCAAGGCGGCGCGATCGACAACGGAATCGCGGTGGTGGACATCGCGGCCCGTCACGCCGCCGGGGTGGTCCATCTGCCGTTCCATCACCGCGACCCGTTCGACCGGCTCCTGATTTCCCAGGCCAAGGTCGAGGGCCTGGTGATCGTCGGCCGCGACCCGGCGTTCGATGCCTACGGCATCCGCCGCGTCTGGTAGCGTGGCCAGATCACCCGACCACGCGCACGTCGGGGGCCCACACCGGCCCGGACAGCTCGCTGATCTGCCGCTCGGCCGCGGCGGTGCCCGCCGGCCCGCCGCGGTGGCCGTGATGCGCAGGGGATTCCGTCACCTTCGCTCCCGTCACCGACGCGCCGTTCGGGCGAGCCAGCGCGCGTGAGCGTTCGCCCCCGCGTGATCGTGCTCCATGCCAGCGGCACAACCCTACCAAGCCCCAATGAGCTGACGTCCCCAGGCCTCATTCCGCATCCGCCTTGGCCTTCTCCTCGCCTCCGGTCCTGCGTTCGGCTGCGGCGACGAGGGTGAGGCTGCGTGCGACTCGAAGACGGAACCGCGTGTCACCTACGGGTCCGACATCGCAAGGCGCGAGGCCGAGAGCGTCTGCGATCCCCTGCCCGCTGCATGCCGCGCGACGACGTCCTGCGACTGCCTGCGACGTGCACGGTGTCACCGGTCCGCGGGTTGCGCCCCTCGTAGGACTTGTACTGCCGCACGGTGAAGCTGGTGGTGCAAGTGCGATACGCTCGGGTCGTGGCCGATCACGCACCGACGCGACTCCAACGCTTTGGTGCGGTAATCCTGATCGCGTTCGGAGTCTGCCTGGTGCTCGGCAGCACCGGCGAGCTCGTCGTCGCGTTCGCACCCGGCTTGCTCCCCGACGAAGGGGCCGCACTTGCCGAGCTCCATCACAACCGCACGGTCGCGATCTGGGTGGTCGTTCAAAACCTCATCACGTTGCCGCTCGGTGTCATGCTCGTCCGTGATGCACGTGGCATGTTGCGCGATCCGAGCGCGCGCGCTGCCGTGCGGACGGCAGGCGCCGCGTTGATCGCCGTGACCGTGTGCTCGGTCAGATCGTCCTCGGGTTCGCGCTCTATCCCGATTTGCTGGCGTCGAGCGGTACCGCCGGCGTTTTCTGGGTGGTCTCGCTCGCGGCCGCCGGCATGGGCGTGGCCTTCATGGGGATGCTCGCCGTCATTTTCTCGCGCCGCAGCGACTCGCCTCCGGTCGTCGGAGACTTCGTCGTGAACCCGCCGCTCATGCGGTCGCGGTAGGGACGCCCGTTGCCGGGCGCCCCCCGCACAGATCCGGACGAGCGGAACTACCGCATCCGGCTCCTGCCTTGGGTGATGGCGGCCAGCCGTGGGTGCGGCCAGGGGTACACGCGCTGCATCCCCTGGAGGATCGCGTCGGCGCGCGACGCGATCTCGAGCTGCACGCTCCCTTTGCGGTGCTCCGCGCGCTCTACTCGACGTCCGTGGGCGGGGTGGCGTCGTCGTCCGGTGCACGCGGCTCGTCGTCGAACCACCGGGGCGAGCGGCCCGACTCCGGAGGCCCGCGGGCAGGCCACGGCTCGGGTGCATCGCTCGGAAATCCCACGTGCTCGAGCATCTTCCTCGCCACGCGCTTGTCGGTGATCTCCGCGATGGGCTTCATTTCACCGCCGCACTTGTCGCAGAGCAACACGTCGATCGAAAAAGGCCCGCTGCATCAACTCTGGCCATCGAAGTCCGCGGTCGCGGGGGCGCGCAGCTGAGCGCCGCGGATGATGTAACGGGAATCGCGGCTCTCGCCGCAGCCATCGCCGCCACCTTCGCCTCGCTCGGTGGCGGACCGCGCCCGTCCTTCACCACGTAGGCGCGGATGCTCGCGTGCGGTGCCAGGCATCCGTCGTAGCGTACCAAGTTCGAGCGTGGTCGCCGGACCAACGCCGCGAGCTTGCCGACGAAGTCGATCGGGTCGAACTCCACCGCCACCGAGCCGTCCCGCCAGGTCTGCGTTCGTCGTGGTATCAGGAACCATGAGTCAGCAGATTCACGATTGGATTGCCGCGCAGATCGAGCGCGCGGTGCCCGGTGTAGCGGACGTCACCTCGGTGCCGCGCCTCGCGGATGCGGCCAGCGTGCTCATCCATCCCCGACCGGGTGGAACCGTGTTTGGACTCGAGCTGCCGCCTGGTGTCGACGGCACTGCGGCTCTCGCCGCGCGCTGCCTCGCCGTGCTCGCCATGTGGCTCCCACAGCTCGATCAGGCGCAGCGTGACGAGTTCGGACTACACCTTCGTCGGCTCTCGCTGCCCGCGCTGGTCCCGCCGCCGCGAGAGCGCGTCGCGGCGGGCCACGTCCACTTCTTCATCGCCGCGACTGTGGAGGATCCAGAGACCGAGGAATCGGTCGACGACCCCGCGATCCTCGCGCGCCTCGACGGCGCGAGCGCGCGCGCCGGAGATCTGCTCCTCGACCTGCCATGCCTCGCGCACGCCGCAGGTGTAGCGGGCATCGGGACCCCGCGCGATGGCTGGGTCTGCGCCGCCAGTGCCTCGCTCGCCTACGATGCAGAGGCCAGCGCGCTCCGTTGCCGCCTTAGCTTCGGTGTGATCCGACCGCCGTCCGACGATGAGCTGGCGCGGCTCGCGACGACGATCGAGTCGGAGCTCTTCTTCACCGTGTGGGGCCAAAACCTCGAGTGGGATCTCGGCGACGACGACTACCTCGTATTCACCAAACCGCCGATCGTAGGGCGTCGCCTCGGCTGACTGCAGAGCACCCGGTGTCAATGCGCGGCTGCACTCTTCGTCGTCGGTCGCGCGTTGCACAGGCGCAGCGCCAGCAGGAAGCCGATCACCGCGACTGGCAACATCGCCCACGGCCACGGGGTCCACTTGGTCGGGTCCTCTGCGCCGTGGCCCTTCTCGGGCAGCAGACTGCCGAGCAGAAAGGCCTGTGTCGGCACGCCCAGATAGACGAAGCCGTCGATGATGCCGACGGCGAGTCCGGCGTTGTTGCGACCGCCGAAGTCCATGCTCGCCGTCCCGCTGAGCATGCCGTGGACACCGATGATCGCGAGCATCATCAGCGCGACGACCGAGCCGAGCCACGGTGACAGCAGCACATCGCGGGCAGCGCCCGCAGTTGAACAGACGGCCGCTGCCGGCCTCGTGGGCACACGCAGCGACGGCGCCCCCCCGCACCCAGCCGAAAACTGGACGCCGCCGCCCGATCCGCAGGATGACTGGATCGACGGTGGCTCACGCCGCTGTTTTTCTGGGCGACGCGGAAGGCCGGGACTTCATCTCCCGGCCTTCCTATTTCTGGGTGCGCGGCACCGCTACCGGTACCGTCGCCTCTCTCCAACTTCTTCGTCCGCTCGCGCTCACGCCCAAGCCCGCGACGCCGCCGACACATCCGTCAGCCAGCTCGCGCGCGGATTCCCGCGCTTGCTGCCTGGCGTTCACAGCTGGGCAAGCCGACGCGCTCGAGCATCTTGCGTGCGACGCGGCGATCTGATCACGCTGCGCTCGCCGGAGTTCCACCACATGCCGGCCGAGGTGATGGTCACCTGAGCGGCGGGTCGCGAAGTCACTCACATGCCTGGCCGTCGCCGTTGCGTTCGATCTCGTAGAAAGGGTCGGTGAGCCCGGCCTGCTCGATCGAAACTACCGGACCATCGTTTCGACCAGATCGACGGCATCGAAGCACAGCCCGCCTTCGACGTAGTCCACGGCGATGCACACGAGGCCGGTCGCGCCCGGATCCGCGACGGGACGTGGCATGCCGACGTAGCGCCCGGCCTGCACATGGCTCGTGAAGTAGACCCGCGTGCCAGGCTTCGCGACGAGCTTGGCTGCGGGCTCGCGGGCCCAGCCTATGGTGCCCTCTCCGCAGCCTCCACCGGCCGTCAATTTCGACTCCGTGGACTTCACCCGGAGCAGCGTGAGCGGGAGCGGAACATCGAGCAGCACATCACCCCCGGTGCGGTAAGCCCGCCGCTCAGGGCCCGACTCGCAGCGGGACAACTCGCTCGCGCCACGCCCAGCGCCCCTCCCTCGTCGCCCGAGGCGCAGAATTCCGCTCCGCTCCGCCTTGCCGCGCACGGGCACCCGCACGAACCACCACTTCGCAGCCCGCGGCTCGATCGCCACCACGAACGCGACCTTCGACGCAGCGCCGAGCCCCGGCAGCAGCGTCGGGGCTCAACGTGTACGCGTGCTATCAGAGCACCATCGGCGGCTCGCCGCTCGTCACCCAAGGCGGCGGCATGTTCGGGCTCACCGCGGCGCAGAGCCAGCGGCAGCCCGTCGGCATCAACTACGTGTTCTCGGGCCTCGCCGCGGGCACGTACACGATCGGGATGTGCGGCTCGGCGTTCGCCCCGGCCAACTGGAACAACAACGAGTGGGGCTACGTCAGCGCCCTGGTGTTCTGAGTGATTGCGAGG
>JBBQJI010000184.1:0-4809 GCA_038325765.1 Nannocystales bacterium | reverse complement strand
CTTCATCCTGGTCACGGGCCTGCTCGATCGGCTCAGCGCGAGCGGGCGCGTGGTGATGCTCAGCAGCGACCTGCACAAGATGGCACCGAAGGTCGGCATCGAATTCGACAACCTCGACGGGGCGAGACGCTACGCCGGGTGTCGAAACTACGGGCAGTCGAAGCTCGCCAATCTCCTGTTCGCCGTGCAGCTCACGCAGCGTTTCGCGGGCACCGAGCGGACCGTCAACGCCGTCCATCCGGGGGTGATCGCCACCAACCTGAGCCGCCACATGAACCCGGTCCTGGCCGCGGTGCAACGCGCCCTCGCGCCGATGTTCCTCGAGAGCGTTCCGCAGGGCGCGGCGACCGAGGTGTTCGTCGCGACCCATCCGAGTTTGGCCGGCGTGCCGGGTCAGTACTTCGCCGACAGCGACGTCGCGCGGCCCAGCGCCGCTGCGAACGATGCCGGAGCGCATCGTCGCAGAGGTCACGACGTAGCGCGTGCGAGCGGGCGGGCACACCCAGCACGCACGCCCCCAGCACGCCCCCAGCACGCCCCCAGCACGCCTCTGGTCGCGGAGTAACATCATCAGGGGCGACCGGATTAGGAGTCGGACATGTCTGCGCGATCTCGGCAATCTTGGCTCCCCGTCCTCACCCTCCTGGCGCTGTGCGCCTGCGGCTCCGAGCACGCGCCGCCGCTCGCCGAGAAGCGCGAAGAGATCAAGCCCGTGGAGAAGAAGACCCCCACCGCGGTCTCGTTCGTGGTCGAGGATCCCGACGCCAAGGTCACGTTCACCATGGAGGCGCCCTTCGAGCGGCAGGACGGCGAGGTCCCGGCCTCGGCCGTGACCGGGAGCTTCGACGTCGACCTCAGTGACCTGAGCAAGAGCACCGGCCTCATCAACGTCGACATCGCTGAGTTGGCGATCTACCAGCAATCGGCCGAGGAGGCAGGGAACTATGGTGAGCGCAGCAAGAGCGATCTGCAAAACGAGCACATGCGAGACTGGCTCGAGATCGGCGACGACGCGCCGGCCGAGGACGCCAAGAAGAACCGTCTGATCCAGTTCGCGATCGCCAACGTCGAGAACCCCTCGGTCGCGAGCCTGAGCGCGGCGGGTGGGGCCACGCAGACGATCACCTTCACGGCCGTCGGCGAGTTTCGACTCCACCAGCGGGTTGCGACCAAGAAGGCCGAGATCGAGGCGACCTTTCACTTCGAGGGCGAATTCCCGACCTCGGTCGACGTGAAGACCGTGAAGCCGCTGAAGCTCGAACTCGCCGAGTACGACGTACATCCACGCAAAGGCTTCGGGAAGCTCGCGGACAAGACCTTGGAGATGATGGCCCCCAAGGTCGCCCGCGACGCCGACGTGAACGTGCAGTTTCATGCTGCGGCCGCCCCAACGATCTCGCCATCGGCCACCTCGCCATCGGCCACCTCGCCGTCGACCACCTCGCCGTCGACCACCTCGCCGTCGGCCACCTCGCCGTCGACCACCTCGCCGTCGACCACCTCGCCGTCGACCAGGAGATAGCCACCACGGATACCAAGACTTGCACGCCTGAGGCCCACGCCTGAGGCTCGATCTGCGCGACGCAGCCCCGAGCGCCGACTTCGGTCGGGGACAGCCAATCGAGACCACCCGCAGCCTCTGCCTCGCGAGCATCGACGCCGACGTCCTGCTACGCGACGGCGAGGTCTGGATGGACAAGCGCTGCCCCGACCACAGGCCCGTCAGCGTCCGCCTCGCCAGCGACGCTCGCCACTACCCCGCCTGTCGACGTCGACAGGTGAAGGCGCTCATCCGCAGCCTCGCAGATGGCGACGAAGCGCGCTTCTACGCGATCGCCACCCAGGTGGCCGCCCAGGCCGCCCGCAGCGGCCACGGCAAGTTCGCTCAGGAGTTGCGCGAACTCGTCGACCAGGTGGAGGCCCGCGAAGGCGACCGAGCCCCTCCGCGGCGCCAGACCCGCGCCGATGACGGCAGCAGCGGTGGCTGATCGGCCCGTGATCGGCAACAGAGCCGGTTGCGACGTGGCACGACCGAGCGCGTGGAGACCCCCGGCGACTTCTGAGCGGAATCGTCGTCACTCCGCCGCCGCCGCAGGCACCGCGACCAACGTATCCCGCTCGATATCCCCTGCTCCGCGAAGAACTCGTACGCCGCCCGCACCGCCTCGGCGATCGTCGTCGGCCGCCAGCCGAGTTCCGTCCGCGCGCGCGTCGTGTCGGCGTGGCGCTGCATCGTGAGGATCCGGATCGACCCCGGCGTCAGCCGCTGCGGCACGTTCGGGAAGAACCGCGACAGCGCCCCCGAATAGATCGACGACACCGCCGACATGAGCCCCGCGGGGATCCGCATCGGCTTGCTGCGCGTGCCCACGACCTCGCGCCACATCTCGATCAGATCCGACAGCGTGTGGAACGCGGTGGCGAAGACGTACTCGTGACCGGTGCGCCCGCGCGACATGGCAAGCACGTGGCCCTCGGCGATGTCGCGGCCCGCGACGAATTCGAAACCGCCGGGCACGTAGGCGCGGACCTTGCCGCGGCTGTAGTCGCACATCGTCCGGCCCATGCGCGAGGGAATGTAGTCCCACGCGCCGATGCAGGGTGCTTAAGCGTTTTGAACTGCGAGCCGGCGGAGGGCGGGCGAGCCGCGGGGGCTGTTGGGAGCCGTCGAGGTAAGCGGGCCCACGGTACAGCGGAGAGAGTCGGCGTCGAGCGAGGGCGACGAGGTTTGCTGGTGCGGTGTGTGTCGTGGCCCCTGCGTGCCAACATCTCGTGAGACACCAAGCCCCTCGATTTTAGTGTAGCGCAGGGCGAGAATCCGAAGTCAGACATGCCGATGTCGAAGTCCCAGAAGCGCAGGCCCTCATCCGGGGTCGCATCGCCCAGTGAGGTGGTGCCACCGAAGAAGCGCAGGGTGTTCTCGCCCGCCGAGAAGCTCCGCATCATCCAAGAAGCGGCCGCGTGTGGTCCCGGCGAACAGACTGCCCTGCTCCGACGCGAGGGCATCTACAGCTCGCACCTCGCGACTTGGCGCCGCCAGCTCGAGACCCACGGTACGGCTGGCGTCTCCGCCATCAAGCGCGGGCGCAAGCCCAAGTTCGACGACAAGGATCGCAAGATCGCCCTGCTCGAGAAGCAGCTCCGCGCCGCCGAGAAGGAGCTCGAGATCCGCCAAGCCCTCATCGAATTCCAAAAAAAAGTCTCGGAGCTCCTCGGGATCAACCTCGCGGAACCGGAGGCTCGGTGATGACGGGCCTGTCCTCGCTCTCCAGCGCCGTGCCGCTTCGACGCGCCTGCGAATCCGTCGGTTTCTCGCGAGCGACCTTCTATCGCCGACGCGCCCCCGCGACGAAGCTTCGTGCCAAGCGCGGACCACGGAAATCTCCACGAGCACTGAAACCCGACGAACGCGACAAGGTGATCGCCGTCCTTCATGCGCCGGAGTTCGCCGACCAGCCGCCCCGCGAAATCTACGCCGCTCTGCTCTCGCTCGGGATCTTCCTGTGCTCGCCGCGCACGATGTACCGCATCCTCGCGGGCCTCCGCCAGTCCACAGAGCGCCGCCGCGGGCACGTACGGACCGCGCACGCCATGCCAAAGCTCGAGGCCTACGCGCCCAACCAGGTGTGGACCTGGGACATCACCAAGGTCGCCGGCGAGTCGCCCGGGCAGTTCTACTTCGTCTTCGTCATCATCGACCTGTTCAGCCGCATGGTCGTGGGTTGGATGGTCGCCGAGACCGAGAACGCGAAGCTCGCTGGTCACCTGATCTCGTCGACGATGAAGCTGCATGACATCCCGGCGGGCACGCTCACGATCCACAGCGACCGCGGGGCGCCGATGACGGCGAACTCCATGACCCAACTCCTGCAGACGCTCGGCGTCGAGCAGAGCCTCAGCCGACCTCGCGTCAGCAACGACAACCCGTTCGTCGAAAGTCTCTTCAAGACCGCCAAGTACCAGCCCGAATACCCGTCTCGCTTTGCGTCCGTGTGCCACGTCCGTGCGTGGTTCCAACAGTGCTTCGACTGGTACTGCCACCATCACCACCATCAAGGCCTCGCGCTCTTCACCCCCGCCGACGTGTTCCACGGCCGCGTCGCCGAGATCGCCGCGACGCGACAGGCGGCCCTCGACGCCGCCTACGCCTTGCACCCCGAGCGCTTCGTCCGGGGCCGTCCTTCCGTCCGCCTTCCACCAACCCGCGTGCACATCAACCTCCGCCTCGACGACCCGATCACCCAGCCCGAACGCGCCGAGCATGAGGTCCTCGCCCGAGAACTCAGAACCGCAACCGTCACTCAGTAAATTCCACCATGGGCTGTCTCAAAATCGTTGACACCTTCCGGTGGGGAGGCGAGTGCGTGGTGGATGCAGGGCCGACGCGAGGAAGTGGGCGTGCGAGGCCCCAAACCGGCGCGGTCGCGCGGTGCGATCACGGAACGAAGAGAACCTGTTGGCCCACCGTGGGCAGCCGAGGTGGAGGCCTGGCGCCGTGGAGCAGCGTGGCGATCTCGTCGACGTCGGTGACGGCGCGAACGAGCCGCAGCGTGGAGCAGATCGACGACGCGTGCGACAGCATCGCGCGCTTCATGGCGAAGTAGCGAACCCGCGGCTCAAGGCGCACACGACGACGCAACCGGATCCGGCAGGGCGTCGAAGACGGGCGTTAACACTACTGCGGGGAACGATCGTCGGGAATTTGGACGGGAGGCCAAGGTGTGATCCAAGGGGGTCATGAAGACGCGCAAGCCGGTCCTCGCAGGCGATCCGAAGTTCGATCCGAGGCACGGCTCGGAGAAGCGGCTC
>JBBQJI010000183.1:0-4833 GCA_038325765.1 Nannocystales bacterium | reverse complement strand
CCGCCAGCAGCGCCGCGATCTCGAGCGTGCGATCGAGGTCGCGCTCGGCGCGCTGCTCCTCCCCCATGCGCAGCGCGAGGTGCTCGGCGGTGATGCGCGCCACCTCCGCCTCCCGCGCCTCGCGCACCGCGGCCTCGACCCGGCTTGCCACCGAGTCGTGCGCGTCGGTGACGATCTGGTCTGCCACCTTGCGCGCCTCGAGCACTTTGCGCGCGGCCTCGGCGCGCGCATCGACGACCACAGCCGGGATGCGCCGCGCGAGCGGGACCGGTGCCGGCGCTGCCGCCGCGCCGGCGACGGGAACGGGAACGGCGGCGGCCTTCACGATGCGCGCGCGACCGATGCTCATCGGAGCGTGACCTCGCCGATCGCGACGGCGACCTCCTGGGCGACCAGCGCGAGGCCGGCGGCCCGCACGGGTCTCCGCGAGTCGCGGAGCTTGGCCTCGAGGTCACCCACTCGCGGCCGTGCCTCGTCGGGCAGCAGGGCGAGCGCGTCGTCGATCGACGCGCCCAGCAGCACGCTCACGGCGACGAAGCTGCGCTCCCACACCCGAGGAGCCTACACCACGGCCCGGAACGCCGCCGCACCGACCCGCGCGATCTTGCCCTCGCGCTCCAGCTTCTCCAGGTGCATCTCGAGGCTCAGCCTCGCGATTGGCCAGAGCAACATGGGGGTGTCGGCGTAGGCGTCGGGCACGAGGGCCGCAGAGTCCGCGCCCGCCGCGCCGACAGCGAGCACCGCGGCCAGGACCTTGGCCTCGCGCGCGAGGCGGTGCTGGATGTACTTCGCAAAGAGCGCGCTGGGATGGTCGATGGGGTCGCCGTGAGCGGGCAGGGCGAGCGCGGCGGCGTACGACGCCAGGCGCTGCAGCTGCTCGAGGTAGACCTGCATGTCGCCGTCGCCGGGCGCGCGATGAGGATGGTACCGACGCTCGCCACCATGTCGCCCACCACGAGCGCGCGCGAGCGCTGCTCGTGCAGGCAGATGTGCCCAGGGGCGTGACCGGGCGTGTGCAGCACGTCCCAGGTCTCGGGCTCGGGCCCGTCGAGCACGATCGCGTCGCCGTCCGCGAGGCGGCGGGTGACGCGCGCGCGGATCGCGGGATCGAGCCGCTCCACCGTGAGATCGTGGGCCCACACCGGCACCGACAGCTCGCGCGCGAGCACGTCGAGCCCGCCGACGTGGTCGGGGTGGTGGTGCGTCGCGACGATCGCGACCAGCTCGCGGCCTTGCGAGACGAGCGCGCGCCCCCAGTCGAGCCACGCGCGCTGCTCGTCCTGGTAGGGCGTGGCGGGCTCGACGAGCACCACCTGCTTGGTGCCGAGCGCGTAGCTGTTGGTGTGCGTCGCGGGCAGGAGCGTGGGCGTCAGCGCCGCAAAGGCACTGACGTTCCGCGCAATCTCTCTCGGGCGCACCATGATCCGAGCGTAGACGAGAAGGAGCGCCCGCCAGTGGCGAAGCATCCAGCGACCGCTCGAGCGGAAGCCGGGCTCGTCCGGCCGACGTTTTGTCGCTAGGCTCGCGCGCCGTGTCTGCCATCCCCAGCAACCTGCTCCCCGAAACGGCCGAGGTCGGCCCCGACGGCGTGCTGCAGGTCGGCGGCTGTTCGCTCGCCGACGTCGCCGCCGAGTTCGGTACCCCCGTCTTCGTCTACGACGAGACTCACCTTCGAAACCGCTGCCGCGAGGCGATCGCCGCGTTCGGAAAAGACCGCGTCGTCTATGCGACGAAGGCCTTCCTCTGCGGCGGCATGGCGAGGCTCGCGCACGAGGAGGGGCTCCTCTTCGACGTCGCCACCGGCGGCGAGCTCTTCGTCGTCCTGAACGCAGGCGTCCCCGCGGATCGCTGCGTCCTCCACGGTAACAACAAGAGCGTCGAGGAGCTCCGGTACGCCATCGAGTCGGGCGTCCGCCAGATCAACGTCGACAGCTTTGCGGAGCTCGATCGCCTCGAGGCGCTCCACGCCGAAGGGCTGCCGCGGGTCGCGATCCAGCTCCGCATCACGCCTGGCGTCCACGCCCACACCCACGAGTACATCGCCACCGGACAAGACGACTCCAAGTTCGGCTTCAACCTCACCAATGGAGAGGCCGCGATCGCGGCCGCGCGCGCGCGCGCCTCGTCCGCCGTCGAGCTCGTCGGCATCCACTGCCACATCGGCTCGAACGTCTTCTCGGTCGAGAACTTCGGCCACGCGGTCGCGATCATGGCGGCCTTCGCCAAGACGCTCGAGGTCCCGGAGGTCACCCTCGGCGGCGGCCTCGGCGTCGCCTACGTGGAAGGCGAGGAGGCGCCGAGCCTGACCCAGTGGGGCAAGGTCCTCCTCGACGCCTGCGCCGCCGCCGGCCTCGCGGCGAAGATCTCGGTGGAACCGGGGCGCTCGATCGTCGCCTCGGCGGGAATGACCGTTTATACGATCGGCACGATCAAGGACATCCCCGGGATTCGCCGCTACGTCGCGGTCGACGGCGGGATGAGCGACAATCCCCGGCCCGTCCTCTACGGGAGCGGCTACGAGTGTTTCTTGCCCCGACGGCCCTTCGCGGATCGGACCGAGCGGGCGCGGATCGTCGGCAAGCACTGCGAGAGCGGGGACATCCTCATCTTCGATGGTGCCGTCCCCTCCGGCATCGCGCTCGGAGATCTGCTCGCCACACCCGTCACCGGCGCCTACGGCCACGCGATGGCCTCGAACTACAACAAGATCTGCCGCCCGCCGGTCGTCTTTGTCCGGGACGGGAAGGCCCGCCTTGTCCTTCGGCGCGAGACGTTCCAGGACCTCGTCACCTGCGAAGTAAACGCCTGAGCTCGCCAGTCGGGCGAGAGAGCGGGTCGAGCGGTGGCGATGGGCGCCGCCAGCTGAGCAGGGCTCGCCACGCCGGGATCCGCGGTAGGCTTCGATGATGGTGCCGTCCTCGCTCCGCGACGCGCTGCTGGACTATCGGAGCAGGCTCGAGCGCGAGCTGCCCGGTCGCGTCCGTCGCGTCGTGCTCTTCGGATCGTGCGCGCGCGTGAGGCCTTCGATGTTCGTGCAGCCGGGGATCATCGTGATGGGCGCGTCGGGGGGGGCCTGCGGGCCCTCGAGACGGTGCTGGGCGGCTTGCCGCGCGGCTTCCCCGTGCCGATCGTGGCCGTGCAGCATCGCTCGCGGGAGTCCTCGGACGCCTACGCCGATATCCCCGGTCGCAGCGTGAAGCTGCCGGTCCGCGAGATCGAGGACGACGACGTCCTGCGCGCGCCCGGCGTGTACCTGGCGCCGACGGACTATTACGTCCTGATCGAGCCCGGACGGATGGTCCTCTCCATCGACGACGCGGTCTCTTACAGCCGGCCCTCGATCGACGTGCTCTTCGAGTCGGCGGCCGACGTCTTCGGCGCCAAGGTCATCGGCGTCCTGCTCACGGGCGCGAACCACGACGGCGCGAAGGGGCTCTCGCGGATCAAGCAGGCCGGGGGCCACGCCATCGTCCAGGATCCGCGCACCGCCGAGAGCCCCGCGATGCCGGCCGCGGGGATCGCCGCGGCGCCGGTCGATGAGGTCCTGCCGCTCGAGGAGATCGCGGCGTCGATCGCGCGGAGGGTGACCTCGTGAAGAGCCCGAACGAGCAGACGCTGGCGACCGCGCGCTCCAACATCCTCATCGTCGACGACGAGCCAGCGAATCTCCTCGCGCTCGAGGCCATCCTCGAGCCGCTCGACCTGAACCTGGTGCGCGCGCTCTCCGGTAAGGAGGCGCTCCGCCACGCGCTCAAGCACGAGCTGCTCGCCACATCGCCGACACGCCGTGAGCAGGAACCCATGCTCGAAGTCGCCGCAGGTGACGAACGCTCGCAGCTCGCCCGTGACGGAGCTCGGGAGACTCTCGCCGTGGGCCTCGGTGTGCGCGAGCAGCTCGGGCAAGTTCCGACTGCGTCGCACGTCGCAGTCCGACGAGGCTGGTATTCGCGCGCGGGCGAGCACGCAGGCATCGGGCCGGCCGCGATGCGACCCGCAGGCCAGCGCATCGCCGCGAGTTCTCCGAGCAGCCACGAACCGTCACCCCGTAGCCGCGGCTGTCCACGGGCCCACCTGCGGGCCACGCGGCCCGCGGGCCGGCCACCTGGCCGCGAGCCGCCGGCGACCGACGTGTGCCCGACTTCAACTAGGGGGATCGCTCGAGGTCGGCGATCACGGGCTCGAGCTCGGCGCGACGCTCGAGCTCCTCTGTCGCGCGGCGGGCTGGCACGCGACGCGCGTACGGCCTGATGTCCACCCGCGATCGCCGACCATCCCTCCACCGAGAGCAGGAATGGGTAGTTCACGACCACCGTCCCCCCGCCTTCGGTCTTCGGGAACGTCCAGCCCTCCACGGCGTCGGCCATGCACTGGCCCACGCCATCGTCGGCGAGCTCCGAGCTGGCGACAGCGCCACGCTGACCTTGCCGAACATGTCGATCACCCACTGGATCACCACGCGCCCCGCGAGCTTCGCGTCGCGCACGAGTCCGGCGCCTGTTCGATCGCTGGTACGCCGAGATCGGCCTCGACTTCGCCCCGAGCAAGTCCGGCGGCCCCGCCGGTGACGGCACGCTCGCCGGCCCCGCGGGCGTCGTCGCCAACACCGGCCACGACTACCGGCTCGAGAAGTTCTTCGGCTGGGATCTGCGCGTCACCGAGGGCATCTACGGTGCCGACTTCCACGCCAAGGCCTACGCGTTGCCGGTCAACCTGCTCACCGATCGTCGCACGCCGGCCGAGTTCGCCGCGTGGCTCACCGCAGGCGACACCCAGCTGCCTGCGTTCGGCGCGGTGCTGTCGCCGGCGCAGATCGAGGCCGTCGTCGCGTTCATC
>JBBQJI010000182.1:0-4883 GCA_038325765.1 Nannocystales bacterium | reverse complement strand
CAGCGTCAGGATTCCTCTCGCTGATGGATCCTTCGCGCGCAGGTCTTCGAAGCAGCGCTGCACCGAAGCCTGGCCCTTGCGCACGTACTCGTGCGCCATTTTCCCGGCTTGGAGCGACGACGTATCGAGCGCGGTCTCGCTCTTCACGACGACGAGCGAACGCCCGCCCTTCGCCGGCGTTCCCGAGCCGCCGACCAGGTCGCGGAGCTGCTCGTTCAACGCCTCGGCCGGGCTTTGCTCGCTACCGACCACGAACACGTCCGAACCGCTGATCGCCGGTAACAACTCGACGTCAACGCGGCCCCCGACATCCGCGTTCGGCGAAGGTGTTGGCATGGTGGCCGGCGCGTCGGGCGTTGCCGACGCTCCCGGCGCGCTGGAGGGTGCGGCGGGCGCGGATCCCGCGGACGGCGCGCTGGGCGCGGCAGCCGCGGCAGGCGCGGATCCCGCGGACGGCGGTTCGCTCGTGCGCGCCTTCGTGCACGCGAGTAACACCAGCGCGGAGAGGACGAGGCGCTTCACGGGCACACCGGCTGGGGCTCGATCGGCTTCTTGTCGGCGTCCTTCGCCTGTTGTTCTTGCTTGTGGTTCTCCTCGGCCTGTTTGAAGCCATTCATCTTCGGCTCGATCGCGCTGTGGACCGCTTGCTGTGCGTTCGACAGGTCGCCGGTGTCGATGCTGAGCTCTTCGAGGATGGACATGATGCTCTGCTCTCCGCCGATCTCCGCGAACAGGTAGTCGATGCCCGTCAGCAGCTCGTTCAGCGCGGTTGCAGCGTGGGCATTCATCTGGATCATCATCGCACGTAGCTCCTTGTCGGCAAGTTTGTTCAGGTCGAGGTGTGCACCTGCTTTGGTGAGGCGATTGAGTGCAGCGAGGTCGTCCTTCAGCTCCGTCACCCCATGGGTCACCGAATCGTTCAACGCGTCCCGATCCCTGATCATCAAGTCCTTGAGGTGGACGAGGATCTCGACGAACTCGCGGAAGGTGAGCACGTCGTCGCTCTTCGCGCGGAACCCCTTCAGGCTCGGCATCTTCTCGTCAGACAGCGCAACCTTCTGCGCCTTCTCGTCGGCAATGAAGCGCTTCAGGTCACCGTGTACGAACTTGACCTTGTCGCCCAGCCCCTGCGCGAGGTCGACGTAGCGTGAGAACAGGATCTTGAAGATCGTGCCGACCAGGCCGCCACCCAAGCTGCCCGTGACTGCGACCTTGAGTACGGGGCGCGACTCCAGTCGCTTGCCGATCGTCGAGTTCTTGTCGAACAGCGCCTTGTCGACCAGGAACGTGCCGACCAGCTTGCCGATCAGCTGACCGTTGAGCTTCGCCGCCTTCTTGTCCTTGCCGGGGAACATGCGCCCGACTTCCTTCGCGAGCTCGACGCCGACGTTCACCATCTCGTCGCCGCCACCCCCAATACCGATGGCGC
This sequence comes from Nannocystales bacterium, assembly GCA_038325765.1. Lineage (GTDB taxonomy): Bacteria > Myxococcota_A > Polyangia > Nannocystales > Nannocystaceae > Xiheibacterium. The sequence continues at coordinate 3,454 of JBBQJI010000182.1, read as the reverse complement.
CGATCGCGAGCACCGCCAGTCCCGCGTATGCCTTGTTGTTGCGTTGCATGCCCCGAGGCAGGTCTCGTTGCAGATCGGTTGGCAGTGTGCGGGTGTTCCCCGGGCCTGTTCCCATCGCGGGCCCAAGGGTCGCGCAACTGGGAACGGCTGAGCTGGACCGCGATCACGATCACGGGATCACCGCGGTCACCGCCGCGAACGGGTGAGCTGCACGGTCACCACGATCGCGTGATCATCGCGATCACGATCGCGTGATCCGGTGATCACGGGATGACGTGATCACCGGATCGTGATCGCGGTGATCACGTCCGTAATCACCCGCAATCAGGGTGATTGCGGCGGCAAGCGGCGAGGAGGTCGGGGGCGCGGTCAGGTCGGTTGAGTGCTGAGGCGCCAGCCGGTGGGCGTTCGATCGATGATGCGCTCCTCCTCGAGTTCTTTGAGCGCTTGGCCGAGGAGGAGGTTCTTGACGCCGAGTTGGCGGCGGAGCGCGACGCCGGAGATGGGATTGGTGGCGGCGCGGAGGAGACGAAGGAGGCGATCCGCGAGCGAGTCGGCGGGTAGCCGACGCTGCTCGGGCGAAGCGCGCCGGAGATGGGGCGTGGCGCCGTCGACGCCAGTCGCGAGGATGAGGGCGATCGGATCGGGCGCGGGCGCAGAGCGGTGCTCGAGCGTGAGGAGGATCTGATCGCGATCGCGGGTGAGGTAACAGGCGGAGTCGGTCCAGGCCCAGAGGTCGGACGAGCCGCGAAGCGACTGGCCGAGATGGCGGCTGCTCTTCTTGCTCATGTGGTGGACGACCGCGATCGCGAGATCGTGCTGGCGCGACAGCGAGCGCAGGAAGCCGAGGAGCTGTGCGATGTAGCGACTATCGTTCTCGTCGCCGGCATGAAGTCTCACCAGGGGATCGAGGAGCAGGAGGCGCGGGGCGAGTCGCGCGACGGTGGCGGTCAGTCGATCGCGGTCGCCCGGATCGTCGAGACGAAGAGCGGTGGCGGTGATGACGTGCAATGGGATGCGGTCGATCAACAAGTGGCGCAGCGCGCACAACGACGCGATGCGCTCGCGCACGCGCGGCAGCGGATCCTCGGCGAGATAGACGAGGACGGGGCCTGGCGCTTCGACGGGGAACGCGCCGAGGCAGTCGGTGCCAGAGGCGACGGAGACGGCGAGGTCGAGACCGAGCCAGGACTTGCCGACTTTGGGATGGCCGGAGATGAGGCCGACGGCGAGATGCGACCACAGGTGGCGGACGAGCCACGCCTTGTCAGGCGGCTGCACCGAGAGCGCGCCCGCCTGAGCGACGGGCAGCTCGTCGACGGGCTGCACCGGCGCTGTCATGGCCACAGATCCTTGCGGGCGCCGACGACGTGCATGACGGAGACGGTGGCGTGGCCGCCGGCGGCGGCGTGCTCGAGGGACTTGAGCGCGAGATCGTCAGTCGCGCGCAGGTTGCCGCGGCCGATCTCGAACAGCGCATCGAGCGTGCGGTCGTCGAATGGAACGCGCGCAGCGCCGGCGATCGCACAGCGGTGGGCGACGTAGTCGGCGAGCTCGTCGCGGGACAGCAGCCGGAGCTGGGCGTAGTGGACGATGCGGCGGGCCATCGCCTCCTGGTCGTCGCGTGCGAGCAGCGTGCGCAGGGGACTCTGGCCGGCGATGATGAGCGAGAGCACGAGGCGGCTGTCCATGTCGAAGTTCGTGAGGATGCGCAGCATGCCGAGGACGTCGGGGCGAAGGTCGTGGCTCTCGTCGAGCAGGAGCACGGGCCTTCTGCCCTCGCCGTGCGCCGTGGCCTCGAAGCGCTCTTGCAGGCGACGGACGAGCATCGGATAGGAACCCGCCGGGGCGGCGCCGCAGGCCACCGCAATCTCGCGACACATGTCGCGCTTGGACAGGCCGGTGACCTTGACGTAGTGGACGTGGTAGCGCGCTTCGGGCAGCGCGCTACGCAGGCGCCGAAGCAACGCGGTCTTGCCGGTGCCAGCCGGGGCAATGAGCGCGGCGGACATGCGGCCCTCGACGGTAGCCAAGAGTCCGTCGAACGCGTGGTCGAGGAAGGGCACGCTGAAGTGGTCGTCGGTGGAGATCTCGCGGGTGAACGGCACGGCGTGGAAGCCGAACGTGGCGCGCAGATCGGTGGGTCGGTTGAGGGTGGCGGGCTTGGCCTCGGTGGATTTGTCGACGGGGGCGGGCTTGGTCATCGCGGGTTTCCTTTGGTGGTGGGTGGGTGTTTTGAAATCTTGGGGAATCCACCGTCGGGACCGACGACGGGCGCGAAGTCGCGCGCAAAGGCGAGCCCGGCCGCGGTTTGCGGCGCACGCTCGTCGTCGTTGGGCGCAGGCGCGCTCGGCACCGCGCGACGCGAGACGGCGTTCTGCGCCAGGTCGACGGCCGCCACCGCGACGAGCCGGCCATCGTGGACAACTTCGATCGCGCCCGAGAGCAGGCGCCGCCAGACCGGGATGTGGGTACCCGCGTGGCCGCGCGGCACTTCGTAGTCGGTGCCCTCGTACGAGATCACGTTATCGGCGGAGACCTTGCGTGTTTCGGTCACCACGAAGCCGTCGGCGAGCGCGGCGTCGTCGGCGGGGAACCGAAGCGCTCGGGTATCGGCTTCGAAGCGGGCGAGCGGCGTCTGGCCGCCAAGCGCTTCGTGGGGCTGCTGGTTGTAGCGGTGGTCGAGGAAGTGCGTGAGTCGCAGCTCGAGCGCGCCGCAGTCGTCGTCGACGTCGGCGGCGCCAGGCAGCCCGCGCAGGATCTGACTGCCGGCCGTCTGGTTGAATTTCTCGATCTTGCCGTGACCCTCGGGATAGGCGGCCGTGCCGAGCACGAGATGGATGTCGAGCCGACGGCAGGCGGCGGCGGTGTCGTCGGCCTTGAAGCCCGCGCCGCGATCCAGAAACAGGATGTCCATAAAGCCGAAACGGCGGAGGACGCCGTGCAGCCCGCGCAGAAACAGCTCCGAGCTCTCGGCGGTGCCGACGACGACACCGAGCCCGAAGCGGGAGGCGTCGTCGAGCAAGAAGATGGCCACGCGCTTTCTGCGGCTCGCGCCGGCGCGGAAGTGCTTGCCGTCGGCGAGCACCATCATCATGCGATGCGGATAGGCAAAGCGGCGCTTGTCGGCTTCGTGCTTGGCAGGTACGCGACGCAGCGGTAGGCCCAGCCGAACGCACGCGCGCCAGACCGAGGTGCGATCGGCGCGCTCGAGCGGGCCGATCACGCCGAGCTCGCGGGCGCGGCGGATGAGCTCGGGGACCGAGGCGTAGCGATCCTCGCCCTTCTCCTGCGCGAGGAAGTCGAGCAGCGGCCCGGGTAACGTCAGCGAGATCGCGCGCTCGGGCTGCGCGGTCTCGATGCCGCTCGCCCCGTCGCGGTCGAGGTCCGCGAGCCACCGGTAGATCGAGCGGACCGCGGCCGTCTTCTGCGCGCCGTCGAGCGTCAGGTGGTG
>JBBQJI010000181.1:0-4973 GCA_038325765.1 Nannocystales bacterium | reverse complement strand
ACAGGTTCTCTTCGTTGCGTGATCGCACCGCAGGGCCGCTCGCGCCGGTTAGGGCCCTCGCGCGCCCACTTCCCCGCGTCGGCCCTGCATCCACGACGCGCTCGCCGCCCCACGACACACACCGCACCAGCAAACCTCGTCCCCCTCGCTCGACGCCAACTCTCTCCGCTGTACCGTGGGCCCGCTTACCTCGACGGCTCCCAACAGCTCCCGCGGCTCGCCCGCCCTCCGCCGGTTCGCAGTTCAAAACGCTTAAGCACATTCCTCCGCCACCTGTTGGAAGACGTCGGACCGGACACCGCAGCGGCGTCGGCGTTCGCGATCATGCAAATGCTGTCCGTCGCGACCGCTGCGCTGTCGATCGTCGCCGCGTTGCGACGCCGGTCGATGTGATCACTGCGGCACGTGCGGGCGCAAGAGCGGTGACGCGGTGGGAGAGGCGCGGTTGGACACACACACCGCCGAGGACAACAGTCATGTCGTCCACTTCGATCTCGATGTCGAATCTTCAGAGAAGCCGCCGCCGGTGGATGCCTACCGGCCTGGGCGGTGCCCATTGCGTACGACGCCGTCGGTGTTGCCTACGGGCAAGGTGATGCTGCACGGGCACGGGCTGCGCGCGCGGCAGCGGCGGGGCCCGACGGAGGCCGCGCCGGAGACAACGCCCGAGATCCGCTCGCTGCTGCAGCGGCATCATCCAGCGCGGCTTACGACAGGTCGGGGCGATCCGACCGGCGTATCAGCCTACCGCGGGGCGCGAGGTCAGCGCGCGGTGCACGAACGACATCTCGGCGCCGCCCTCGGACTGGTGGAACAGGCGATAGCCAGCGGTGCGTAGGTCGGCCACGGCCTGCTTGGTGCGCGACAGCGGAATGGTGGGCAGGTGGTGGTGGAACTCGAGCAGCAACTGACCTACCACCGGGCCGTTTGCGAGGCGATCGGCGAGCATCTCGTACTCGGCGCCCTCGATGTCGGCCTTGAGCACGTCTACACGGGCGTGGCCGAGCTCGGCCATCAGCGCGCGCACCGTGCGGACGGGCACCTCGACGATCTCGCCGCCGCCCTTGCGCGCGATGGAGCTGTACGAGACGTGGGTGGGGTCGGGCGGCGCGTGGAGGGCGAGGGTGCCGTCGGCGCCTGCGACTCCTACTGGGTGGAAGCAAAAGCCCGCCGGCCACGACTGCGCATCCACCCAGGCCCGGCTGCGCGGGGTGGGATCGAATGCGTGCACGGTGGCACCGAAGCGCTCGATGATTGCGAACTCGAAGCTCGCGTCATGCCCCACGCCGAACGAGTACACGAGGCTGCCCGGGCCGAGCGCCGCGGGCACCACCGCGTAGCCGCCGTAGGTGGTTCCGAGGTGGACGAGCTCGACCTCCGCCTCCACGGGGAAGCGTGGGGTCCGGGCGAGGATGCGGCGCCAAAGGCCCATGCCTGCCTTCTACCAGGAAACCGATAGGGGGCTGGAGGCGCTACATCAAATCTCCTAGACGCGCATGCTCGAGTGCGATACGCGCGGCTCGCGCGAACCGCGAAGCCGAGCCCGCTCCGAAGGAGCAAAGCCCGACCAACAACGTCGCCCATTGTCTCATCGGTTTGCTCGCGCAGCCGCGGGCCTCGCGGCACCGGGGCGTGCACACCCCGCGTCTCACCCACGTCTACGCTCGAAAGTAACTCCGATGACCCAGCCCGTACGACCTGTCCTCGTCCCGAGCCTGTCGCTCCTGGTCGCCTCGTGCGCCGATCGCAACGCGGACCCCGCGGCGTCTGCGGTGCCTGCCGCGTCCAAGCCCGCCGCGTCCGACCCCGCCGTGGCGCTCACGCCAGTGCCCACGACCGGCACGGTAGCTCCGATGGCCCGGAGCCCAGCTGATGACTCCGCGGCGCTGATCGATCGGGTGACGAAGATCCCGGCCACCGAGCTCCTCGCGCCGAAGGAACCGGTGCCCGCGCCCGCGGTCCCGCTCGCGGGCACGATCCAGGAGTACGTCGCGGCCGTCGTCGAGAACGGCGGCAAGTTTGTCGTCGCCACCGAGGTCGAGGGCATGTCGCTGACCGTCATCGCCGATGTGACGAAGACCCCGCCTGCGGTCGACCGCCTGGAGGTCAACAACGGGCCTGGTCGCGACCAGGCCGACGTCGAGGCCGCGCTCGACGTCGCGCCGTAGTAGCGATGGGATGGGGCTCGGCTTCCCGGCCGAGGATCCAGCGACTCGTAGTAAAGTCCGGCAGAGTCATCGGCACCGCACCCGGCCGCGCCCGGCGTAAGCGAGGGCCGGTCGCCCCGTTGTCGCCGTGAGCGGCCCGGCTTCGGGCCCGGCTCGGGGGGTGTCAGATGTTGCGCTCGGTCCTCGTTGCGACTCTCGTGTGGGCCTGCGTGGCGGTCGGGTGCGCCCACAAGGGTGTGCCGAATGCGGCCGAGCCGGCGGCGAAGCGGCTGTACACAGTCGGTGAGGCCCGTTTCGCCGCGGGCTATCCCGAGGAAGCGGTGATGCTGTGGCGACACGCGATCACGCAGCTCCCCCCCACCGACGCCTACGACGGCCTGCGCCACGTGCTCGTGCTGCGGCTCGCCTACGGCCAGCTCACCGCCTACCACAAGCTCGGCGAGCTCGCGCATCTGTACGACGCGCGGCGCATGCTCGATCGCTACCTCGCGCGGCACGAGGACCTGTTCGGGGACGGCGCGAAGGCGAAGACCGAGCGCGGTGAGGTGTACGAGATTCTCTACGAGGTCGAGTCGCGGATCGACGCACCTCCCGTCGTCGCGTCGACGGCCGATGGCACGCAGTCCGCAGCACGCGGCAGCGAGGCTGTCACGGCGCCGGGCAGCGCAGCGTCGGCTGACCGCGCGATGCCCGGTGCACTCGCAGTGGCCGAGCCCGCTGCACCGACGTCCCCGAAGCCCAGCTCGAAGCCGAGCTCGACCTCGAAATCGAGGGCCGCATCGACGGCCAAGTCGAAGCGACGCGGTCGCGTCAACGACATCGATGGTCCTCAGGGCAACGATCGCCTCGTCATCGTTCACACCCGACCGCGTCCGAGCGTCGACGATCCCGAGCTCGTGCGCAGGCTCGCCGCGTGGGACCCCGAAGCTGGCCAGCAACTCACAGCGCCCGGTCTGCAGCCGTGGATCCCGGCGCGGGCATACGTCCGCATCGATGGGCTCGCGCGCCGCGTCGACGACGGGGGCGGCCGCGGTGCGCACGTGCTCGCATCGCGGGTCATCAAGTCGCTGCGCCCCGCCCTTCGCGCCTGCTACGATGGGGCCTTCGCCCGCGCGCCCGCCGAGTATCACCGTGCGGAGGTCGAGTTCGCCGTCGACGCGGATGGCAGCGTGCAGACTCCTCGCCTCGTGGGCGGCATGGTCGGCGATGCCCTCGGCGACGCCTGCGTGCTCGAGCGGCTCGGTGACGGACAGATCGCGCACGATGACGAGATCGAGCCGATGCGCGTCACGGTTGGGCTGCTGTTCTTCTACGACGGTCCGGTGATGTTCGACGAGGGCGGCGGGGGATCGGTGCGGAACGAGCTCGACCTGTTCGTGGGGGCTGTGAGCGCGGGGGCGCGGGCTCGCGGGGGTTCAGAAGAGGAGGAGTTTTGGTCGGGCACGGCGCGACCGACTCGGCGGAGCCAGTGAAGCACTGGCCAGGCTCGTCCGCGAGGCGATGGCGACCGCGGCGCCAGGGTCGACGAGTGGATTGTCAAAGTTCCTGGAACGGACCCGCGGGAGATTCGAGGCGTCGTCGCCTCGCGCTGGCCGGAGTGACGCCGGCCGGCCGCGCCGCTGCGTGCTCGCGGCGCCAGCGCGAAACCGCGGGACGCCAAGGTTCCCGGGGGTCGACGCAGTGGTCGCGCCACGACACGCGTGTCGCCGCCGACTTGATGGTGATGCCGTGGGCCTTCTCGGCCTTGGTGCTGTCCATCGTCGCACCACGACCATCACGGTCGTGGATCTGCAGGGTGGTCAGGACTGGAGTTGTGGTCATGGAATGGGCACGGTGAGGCCTGCCCCGCGCTGCCCGGACGCGGGGCGAGCCGCCCGTGCTCGTGCCGGAGGGAGGAGGGGGAGCTGGGGCGGGCGCTGTCGAGGTTTCATCGTCTTCCATCGGTGGCGGTGGGCTATCGGGGTAAACCGGGCGTTCGGCGGGGCAGAACTCGCGCTTGCCGCTGCACCGCGGGCGCCTTCGCACCCATCCCGGCTGGCTACCCGGTCGTGCGCAACCCCGCCGCGATCGCGTTCACGGTGCCGAGCAGCGCGAGTCGGAGCGACTCGTCCTCGCGTCCCCCCGCGCGCCAGCGCGACAGCAACTCGCACTGCCAACGATGGATCGGCCGCAGGCTGTCTTGCCGCAGGTCCAGCAGACGGGCCACGCGCTGCCGTGCCTCACGCAACGGCGCGCCGTACAGCTCGGTGAGCGCAGCGGTGGTGCGCGCGTACTCGTCCTCGATCTTGCGCATCACCACGGTGCGCGTGGTCTCGTCCTGCACCAAGCCCGCGTAGCCGCGCGCGCTCTCGAGGTCGCTCGACATCACGCTGACGCCCACGTTGCTGACGATGTAGCGTGCGATCGGCCAGCCCAGCGCATGCTCGGCGAGTCTACGGTGGAGCTCGGGCTCGTGCTGCGCCAGCGCCGTCATCCCCGCGCCGAAGCCGTACCAACCCGTGAGGGCGAAGCGCGACTGGGCCCAGGCGAACACCCAGGGGATGGCGCGCAGATCCTCGAGCGTGGGCTGGCCGGTGCGTCGGGCCGGACGCGAGCCGATGCCGCTGGTCTCGATCACGTCGATGGGAGTGCCCTCGCGGAAGAAGTCGAAGAAGCCCGGCGTGCGCGCTGTGCACCGTCGGCGCAGGGACGGATCGCCTGCCCGGCGTGCGGGTGAGGGGCAGCGCGTGGGCGGCGAGCTATTCGGGGAGCTCGACGTACGGCAATGCATCGCCCGTCAGGTAGTCGTTGTCCGCGTCCTTCGGG
>JBBQJI010000180.1:0-5211 GCA_038325765.1 Nannocystales bacterium | reverse complement strand
CGCCTGACCACGCGACCCACCGGCGACGTGCTCGCCCTTGTGCGCCCCGCCGCCGTCGTCGCTACCCTGCTCGGGCCCATGGCAGTGCGCTTCCCCATGCCACGCCTCGCTCGCGCTTCCCCGCGCGCCCAGGACCCCGCCAATTTCTCCCGGCCGAGCGCTCCCCGTTGCTCACCTCGCCGCTCCGTACTCACCCGCGCTCCCGAATCCCCACTTCGAAACCGTTAAGCGCCGAGACCGACACGGCCGTGCGCCTGCACGACGTGCTGCTCGGCTGCGCGGGCACGACGTGATCGTGCGCGGCGGCGGCAAGCGCGTCCGCGGGCGCATCGTCGACGTGATCGGCGTACCGGACCACGACGCCGTGGAGTCCGAGGACGGCGAGCCGAGCACCACCGCCGATGCCGAGCAGGCGGGCACCACGGTCGGCAAGACCTTCGTGTTGCTGCTCACCCGCAGCGGTCGTTTCCGCCGCGTCGACGTCGCCACCGTCGGCGACGTGCAGCCGGTCGATCCGCAGCTGCGCGCGCGCTTCGGCAGCGCGCTGGATGCCACGGTCGCGCTGAGCAGCAACGAACGCGGCCTGCTCGACATCGACGGCGGTGGCGGTCCGGTGCGCATCGGCTATCTCGCCGAGACGCCGGTGTGGCGGGCGAGCTATCGACTGGTCGTGCCTGACGCGGGTGCGGCGGCGCTGCAGGGCTGGGCGCTCATTCACAACGACACCGAGGAGGACTGGCGAGACGTCGCGCTCGAGCTCGTCAACGGTCGTCCCGACTCGTTCCTGTTCCCGATGGCCGCGCCGCGCTACGACCGTCGCGCGCTGGTCGTGCCCGAGCGCGAACTCTCGAGCGTGCCGCAGCTGCTGTCGACCACACCCGATGCGATGTGGGGTGACTTCGTGGGCGACGGCACGATCGCGCTGGGCAACGTCGGCCTGGTCGGCCACGGCGGGGGCAGTGGCTCGGGCGCGGGCTATGGATCCGGCAGCGGCGTGTCCGGATCTCGAATGACCACCTCGAGCAGCGGCCTGGTCGAGATCGGCGATCTGGCGGCGCTCGCCGCTGGCCATGGCAAGGAGTCGCGCACGGTGTTCGCGTACGCCGTGGCCGAGCACCTCGACCTCGCCGCCGGCCGCTCCGCGATGGTGCCGCTCGTCGACGCACCCATGCAGGCCGCCATGATCACCTGGATCGACGGATTCAAGACCGGCACCGCGCGCCACGGAATCCGCGTCGACAACACCACGGCGCAGACCCTGCCCGAGGGCACGGTCGCGGTCTACGAAGGTGGCGGCTTCGCGGGTGAGGCGATGCTGCCGCGGCTCAAGCCCGGCGAGCGTCGCTTCCTCGAGATCGGCGACGACCCGGACCTCGAGCTCGAGATCGCCAGCGCCGAGCAGCGGGACGAGCCGCAACTGCTGGCGTTCGAGCGCGACGCACTCGTCGAGCATCTCGTGCGCATCACCAGCCTCGAGCTGTCGTGGCGCAATCGCAGCGGGCAGCCGCGCTCGCTGCACGTGCTCGTGCCCGCCGGCAGCAACACGGAGGTGCAAGGCGCCGATCGTGTCGACTTCGATCTCGACCGAGGCAAGCCGCTCGCGATCTTCGCGGTCGCACCGGCGAGCGAGGGCAAGCCGCGGAGCGTCGTCGTCCGGGAGGGCATCTCGCGTACCGTCGCGTTCGACGGGATCGACGTCGCCGCGCTCGAGCGCCTGCCGCTGGCGACCACCTTGCCCGCCGCCGCGCGCAAGGTGGCCGCCGAAGCGCTCACCCGCCGGCGCGCACAGGCGGACTCCGAGGCCGAGTTCGCGGCACTCGAGACCGAGATCGCCACCGCGACCGCCGACATCGAGCGGCTGCGCGGTCACCTGCAGGCGATGGGCGACGGCGGTGAGAAGAATCCGCTGGTCACGCGTCTGCTCGCCGGCGAGGACAAGCTCACGCGGCTGCGCGCCGAGCAGGATGCACTGCAGCTCGAACTCGGACGGCGCAAGGCGGCGACCCGGGCCGTGCTGGAGACGCTGGTCGCTCCCGGCTCGGCCGCGAATTGACGCGGGGCCCGTGACCGACAACGACCACGGCCACGACTGGACAACCCCGGAGCTCCCATCAAGCTCGTCGCGGTCCATCGCGGCAGCAACCGAACCATGTGGACGACCGAACGCGCGACGTACCCCGAGGCGAGCTTCGATCTCGCCCACACGATGGCCCTGCAGCAGCTCGGCGCGCACGACCCCACCGCGCGGATCGACGAGTTCGGCTTCACCAAGGTCTTCATCGACGCGCGCGGGCTGCCGCAGCGGCATCGGCTGGCGTGGGATGGTGCGCACGTCCACGTCGAGGTGACGGGCGCGCCGGGATCGGACGGCTTGGCGGCGTGGGCCGGGCAGTTCCCGGTCGACGACGGCATGGACGCGTTCGTTCCCCAGCACGCGATCGTGCGCCGGCTCGCGGCCGCGCTGCCCGGGATCCGCATCCTGCAGATGCCGTGGCGCTTCGACGTCGCCGCGGGGGCCGTCTTGCAGCAGCGGGTCAAGTTCGCACTCGCCGCCAGTCAGTTCCGGGCGATCGCGACGCGCTTCGGTGTGACGGGCGAGCTAGGCGTGGCCTTCCCCGACGCGCGTCGACTCGCGCGCGTGTCGGTGCCCCAGCTGCAGGCGCTCGGCATCGACGTCCAACGATCCCGTGCCCTCCTCGCGCTCGCGCGTGAGCACGCGTTTCGCCCGCTCGATCATCCGCGCAGCGAGCACGCCCTGCTGCGGGCGCGGCTGCTCCGCCTCCCGGGGATCGGCCCGTGGACCACCGAGATGATCCTCGGCTTCGCCGCCGGCGATCTCGACGCGCTGCCGGTCGGCGACGTCCACCTGCCGTCGCTCGTGGCGCGGACGCTCGCCGGCGAGGCGCGGGGCACGGACGTGCGCATGCTCGAGCTGCTCGCGCCGTACGCCGGCCAGCGATTTCGGGTGGTGCGGCTGCTGTGGACGGCGGTGTTCTACGCGCCGCATCTGCTGCGGTGAACGGCGCCGCGCTCAGGTGGTGCTGCGCGAGGGCAGCAGCGATGGCAACACCACGACTGCGAGCGTCACCACGGTGACCAACTCCTCGTGGGTGTCGATCCACGCCTTGCCGCGGGCGACCAGCGTCTCCACGGCGGGCAACGTGAGGGCGATGTCGAAGGCGATCCCGACGCCCGCGAGCACGCCGCCCAGCGCGAGCACACCCAGAAGCACGGGCGCGGCGCGGAGCAGCCGAGCGATCGGGCCGAGCACCGGCAGCAGCACGCCGGGTGCCGACATCATGCCGATGCCCGCGAAGCCGATCGTGAACATGAAGAACCACATCGCGTTCACAAGTGGCGGGCCGCTCGCGGGAAATGTGGGATCGACGGGGCCGAGCGAGACGTCGAGCACCTGGGCGATCGCCGTGACCGCGAATGACAGACCCAGCGCGAGCGCGAGCTTGGGCGCGAACGCGACGCGCATCCACAGCGCTCCGGCGCTGCCGCGCGGCAGGTGGGCCTCGGCTGCGGCGGCGCCTCCGATCGCGAAGCCGGCTGCCGCGAACACGGCGTGGGCCGCGGAGGCGGGGAGGTGCGCGGCGAAGGGTGGGAATCGGGCGGCGATGCAGAGGGCGGCAAGCAGCGCGCAGAGCAGCGCGAGGGCGGTGGGGATCGCGGTGCTCGGTTCGGCGCGGCCTGGCGCGGTGGTGGGGGCGCGCAGCGGGTTCGCGGGGGGGCGGGGCATGGGTTTGGGGGGAGGAGCAAGGGGCGTGCCGGGGCGAAGCGGGGGTGGATGCTTGGGCGGGGCGTGGGGTTTGGGCGGGGGGCTGCTCAGCTCGGGCAGGTGGCGCGGGGTGGTTGCCCATGTCGGGCGTGGGTTGGGTCGCAGGGCGATGGCTTCACCCGTCGACGTCAGCGGTGCGCAGGCCGACGCGCTCGAGTACGTCACGCAGCCCGCGGGAGGAATACCCGGAGCCCGGCTTCAGGGATGCGCACGCGGGCTCGCGGCGCACGGCGGTCTCGTCCTGGATCCGTCGCAGCGACCAGCCCAGCCGGCCCAGTGCCACGACCTGTTGTCGTCGTTCTTCGCTCAAAACGTTCGCCATCTCCTCGCGAGGATCACGCCCCACCCGCTCGGCAGTCAATGCCTCGAGCCCACTTTACTGGCCGCTTTCCAGGTGTCGATCATTGGCCGGTTTTGCCCGTCACTGAGGGCGGGACTCTGCGGCGTCGACCGTCGTCGATGATATCCTCGGCCCGTTGCAAGGAACGCAGCCCGACACCCAAGGCGGCCCGGAGGACTCGCCGACTCCCCCACCGCCGAGTGAGCCGACCGGCGCCGCGCAAGCGCCTCGCATCGGTCGCTTCGTGTTGCTCGAGCGCATCGGCGCAGGGGGCATGGGCGTGGTGTTCTCGGCGTACGACCCCGAGCTCGATCGCAAGGTGGCGCTCAAACTCGGCCGGCCGTCGGAATGGGGTCGGGTCGACCCGGAAGAACGCGCGCGCGCGTTGGCCGAGGCGCGCGCGATGGCCAGAATCTCGCACCCCAACGTCGTCACGGTGTACGAGGTCGGTGCGAACGACGATGGCGTCTACGTCGCGATGGAGTTCGTGCGGGGCGCCACGGTCCGGGACTGGTCCGGTCCGGGCCGCACCTGGAACGAGGTCGTCGAGTTGTTTGCCCAGATAGCTCGGGGACTCGACGCAATCCATGCCGCGGATCTCGTCCATCGCGACATCAAGCCCGACAACCTGATGATCCGCGACGACGGCCGCGCGCAGGTCCTCGACTTCGGCATCGCTCGGGCGATCGCCGACGCCAAGAGCACCCTCTGTGCCAAGAAGTCTGAAGCCAGCGAGCCCAACCGATTTAGAGTAGAGGGCGAGCATCGAGCGAGAGATGAACGAGATCCCAAACCCAACAGGTTCCGCAGAAGCAGGCGGAGCACTTCGCCTCGGCCGATCGCCGCGTGCGCAGGACTCGAAGGAGCGCGGCGGCCCGCGATCGGCGGTGCTGACCGCGGACCCCGAAGTGCCAGCGAAGGGACAGCGCCGTCGGTTCAACAACGAGTTCAAGCGGCGGGTGCTGGCCGAAGCCGATCGCTGCGGGCCTGGCGAGATCGCGGCGTTGCTTCGCCGTGAAGGCCTGTACTCGTCGCACCTCGCCACGTGGCGAGCGGCGCGAGATCGCGGCGAGCTGAGCCTCACGGC
>JBBQJI010000179.1:0-5249 GCA_038325765.1 Nannocystales bacterium | reverse complement strand
AAGGAGCGCAGCGATGAGGGATGGGGAGGCTCCGGCGGGCTCAGCCCGACGGAGGGGAAGGGCGGGCCGCCCTTCCCCACTTGCTTGGTAGTTGCGGATGAACGCGAAGCGGTTCACCCGCGATGAAGGCAAGGAGCGCAGCGATGAGGGATGGGGAGGGGAAGGGCGGGCCGCCCTTCCCCACTTGCTTGGTAGTTGCGGATGAACGCGAACGGTCGGGTCGAACAGCGTGGTGCGCACCGAGATCTGGGTGGCCGGCCACGGCGAAGCCGCGGTCATGGAGGTGTCTCATCGCGGCGCTCATCGACGGCTGCTGAGCCCCTCGGGCGGCGAGCGATCACCGTCCGCCCGCTCGCCGCCCACGGATCGCGTCCGCCAGCGCGCGCTCGATCGCTTCGATCCCGGCGGCGTTCGGCGACTCGGCGGCGCGCGCGATCGTCAGTGCGCGCTGGAGATCGGCGATGGCCCCGTCGATTTCACCTGCGCCGGCCCGCAGCATCCCGCGTCGGCGCAGGGGATCCACCAGCTTCGGGTGGTCGGCGGGCAACGCCCGCTCGAAGATCGCGAGCTGCCGCTCGAGCAGGGGCGCCGCCTCGCCCTGACGTCCGAGCTCGAAGAGATCGGCGATCACGTTGTCCAGCGCGGTCCCGACGTCGACGTGCCCGGGCTCGAGGGTGCGCTCGCGGGCCGCGAGGACGTCGCGATGCCCCGCGAGCGCGCCCGCGACGTCGTGCTGCTCGGCGCGGGCGTTGGCCATCGTCTCCACGCCGATGAGGACGAGCGGATCATCGGGGCCGAACTGCTCGCGCGCCCGTTCGATGACGCCACCGAGCCAGGCGATCGCCTCGGCGCCACGACCCGCGTTCGCGAGCACGGCCCCGACGTTGAGCTCGTTGCCGATGGTCGCGCGGTGATCGTCTCCCAGGCTCGCGCGATGGATCTCGAGCGCCTCGCGATACAGCCGTTCGGCATCGGCGAGGTCGCCGCGACGCCACGCCAGCTCCGCGCGGGTCTGCGCGATGCCGGCGTTGTCGGGGTGGCCAGCCCCGAGCGTGTCGACCACGATGCGCTGGGCAGCGACGAGCCGCTCGTCGGCCGCATCGAATTGGGCCAGCTGGATGTGCATCACCGCGAGGTTGTTGAGCGGAGCGACGAGCCTACCGCTGTCCTCTCCGAACGCAGCGGTGAGGGCCTCGAGCGCCGCGATGTATCCCGCGACCGCCGCCTCGAAGTCGCCGCGTGCGTAGGCGCTGCTCGCCCACGCGTTGGCGAGCCCCCCGGACAGCTCCAGATCTCCACCCAGCGCCAGCAGGGTCGATTGCCCGAGATCGTGCCACACGGTGGCCTGCGTGAGGTCGTGGCGAACGACGCCTTCGAGGTAGACCAGCTCGATCGCTGCGCGCACGACGAGCTCGAGATCGGTGGTCGACTGCGCGGTCCACAGGGCTTGGGTGAGATAGGCCCGGGCGCGCTCGGCATCGCCGGCGCGCTGCCAGAGGTCACCGACCTGCAACGCCGCGGCGGATTGCAGCGGCCGGACGTCGAGCTCGACGGCCCGTGCGAGGACCGCCTCGGCCTGCGCCGCCGCACCGGCGTACGCCCCGTCCGAGCCGAGCACCTCGAGCTCCGCGAGGTCGCCGCGCAGCGCCGTCACCTCCGCGACCACCGTCGTGTCCCCCGACGACTCGAGCCACGGATCGATCGTCCGGCCCTCGAGGCAGCGCGCCGGCGCGGGGAGGCGCTCGACGAGCGCCACGGCCCCTGCGACGTCGTCGGCCTGGGCACGCGACAGCGTCTCGACGACCGTCGAGATCCGACGCCTGGCCACGTCGAGGCAGGCGAGCTCGGCGTCGAACCGCGGCGTCGAGTGCTCACCGCGACCGTGGGCCTCGCAGGCCTCGGACGCGCTGTTCGACCATGCCTGGGCGCGTGCGTCGAGGCCCCGGATCACGGCATCCGCGACCTCGACCGCGTAGGTCGGCCCGGCATCGACGAGGCGCTGACGCAGACGTGACGCCTGCTCGGGGTTCCAGTGCGATTCGATCGCCGCGCCCGCATCGGAGCATCGCTGCGACATCCCGAGAAAGGTCGCGGCGCCGACGATCGGGCCGGCGACGACCGCCGCGAGCCCGGCACTCAGCGCGAGCCCCTTCCACCGCTGTGGATCGAGCTGCGCGAGCAGGGCGTCCATGGACGGGTGGCGGTCGCGTGGGTCGAGGGCCAGGCCGCGGTCGATCGCGCGACGCACGCGACGAGGCGGCAACGATCGTCCGGGTGGCGGTGGTTCACGCTCGCCGGCGGACACGCGCGCGGCGAGCTCGGCGATGGATCGGCCGTCGAACGGACGTTGCCCGACCAATGCCTCGTAGGCGGTGACGCAGAACGCGAACTGATCGGCGCGCTCGCTGACCTCGCCGCTGCGGAACAGCTCGGGTGCCATATACGCCGGCGTGCCCGCCAGCGCGCCGCTGTGCGTCGTGACGGGGTCCGTGACGTCGCGGATCGCTCCCCCGTCGTCGAGATCCTGCAGCGGGGGCGGTGCGGCCTGGGCCCGCGCGAGGCCGAAGTCCACCATGTACGCGCGACCGTTGGCATCGACGACGATGTTGTCGGGCTTGACGTCGCGGTGGATGAGGCCAGCGGCGTGGGCGGCAGCGAGCCCTCGACCCGCGGCGGCGAGCACCGAAACGATCTGGGCCGGAGAGCGCTGCTGCTGCGCCAACCATGTCCGCAGCGAGCCGCCGTCGACGAGCTCCATCGCGACCCAGACCTGGGTGCCGAAGGTCCCCACGTCGTAGACGTGCACGACGTTGGGGTGCGACACCTTCGCCAGCGCCCGTGCCTCGCGGAGCAGCCCGGCCTGCGCGCCCTCCGTCGCTTCGCCGGCGATTGGTGAGGGGCGCACCAGCTTGATGGCGACGTCGCGGGCGAGCTCGGGGTCATGCGCGGCGTACACGACGCCCAGCGCGCCGTGGCCGAGGCGCTGGCCGACGATGTACCGACCCAGGCGCAGGGGCGGCGCATCGCCCAGGTCCAGGCCCTGGCGGACGCGTTGGGCGATGAGCAGCGCGTCGAGATCGTCCTGCGGATCGAATGCGTCGACCGGACCGGGTTGGAGACCAAGGGCTTCGCGATCATCCATCGCTCCTGCGTACCGACGCCGAGCACCGATGGTATCGCGCGATGCTCACCTTGCGCAACGGCTCGGGCCCTCGGCCCCGTCTCGGCTCGGCCGCGCCGCAGCGGGCCTACGACGGACCCGCCGGACCGGACCGCAGGCGCAGAAGCCAGTCCTCGAGGTTCGTCGTCGTCGACGCGAGCAGCTCGGGCGACTCGTTGAGAGCCTCGATGTGCGTGCGGAGCTTCTCGCTGCCCCGGCGGATGCGACCGCGGATGGTCGCCTCGGGGACGCCGAGGGCGAGCGCGAGTTCGGGGCCGCTCAGGCCCTCGAAGAAGTAGAGCTCGAGCGTGACCTGGTACTCGAGCGGTAGCTTCTGCAGCGCCTGCAGGATGACCTGCTGCTCGCGGTGCTTGGCGTACGCGGTGCTGGGGCCGGGGCCGAGGTCGGCCAGCGCGAGCTCCTCGGGATCGAACTCGCCCTCGCGCCGGCGGCGGATGTGCTCGTACAGGACGAACCGCGCGGTCTGGAAGAGATACGCGCGGAAGCTACCGTCGTCGCGCAGCCTGTCGCGGCCGCGGACGCAGGCCAGCATCGTGTCCTGCATGAGGTCCTCGATGCCGCGATCGACCTTGTTGCGGAAGAACCGCGTCAGCGGTCGCACATGGCGATCGAACAGGCGATTGCCCGCCACACGGTCGCCGGCGCGCCAGCGCTCGAGCAACGAACGATCATCGTCGTCACCGCTGTGGACGCCCACGTCGACAGCGTAGTGCGATGATCGGGCGGGGGTCAAACCAGCCGATGGCCCGGGGCTGGAACGGCCCGAGAGGACGCGCTCGCTCGGCTCGGGCGCATCCACACCCACGTAGGCGGAGGACCGACGTAGGCGGAGGACCGTTCGACCGCGAGTGAACCAAATCGCCGGTCGCCCGCCTCGCTATCCCCCGCTCGACATCACCGACGCCAGCAGCTCGGGCAGCCACCCTTCATCGTCATCCACCCGCAGCGCACCGGCCGGCGCCAGCTCCTCCATCCGCGCTCGCAGCCGCTCTCTCGCCCGCTGCAGCTGCGTGCGGATCGTGCTCACCGGCACCCCGAACGCCTCGGCGAGCTGCGGCGTGCGCATGCGGTCCCAGTAGAACAGGATGAGCAGCATCTGCGGCCGTCGCGGCAGGCTCGCGAGCGCGCGCATCACCAGCAGCTGCTCGTGACTTCTGGCGACGAGGGTGCTGAGCTGGGTGCGCTGTGGGACCTC
Source organism: Nannocystales bacterium (assembly GCA_038325765.1). Lineage (GTDB taxonomy): Bacteria > Myxococcota_A > Polyangia > Nannocystales > Nannocystaceae > Xiheibacterium. Next base: position 873 of record JBBQJI010000179.1, on the reverse strand, counting down.
GTCGAACTCGCCGAACTCGCCTTGGACATCGAGCACGCCGGCGGCGCGACGGCGCGCCAGATCGCGCAGGTACATCGCGAGCTGGCGGCGCGCGATGCCCATGAGGTAGGCGCGGAACGCATCGGCGTCGCGGACCTCGGCGGCCCGCTCGACGCACGCCATGAAGGTGGCCTGCGCGAGATCCTCGGCGACGGAGCTCGCGTTGAGCTCGAAGTAGCGCAGGATGCTCGCGTAGTGGCGACGGGCGAGGGTCTGGGCGGCGACGCGATCGCCGGCGCGCCAGCGCTCGAGCAGCTGCGCATCGCCGAGGGCGTCCACGGGTGCACGGTATCACGCGCGCGATGTGGGCCGGGACACCGGGAGAATTCTGAGATCGCGGTGAGACGTTTGCTCGCGCCGCGCAACCTACTTGGGTGACGAGACGAGCCCGAGTCATCCGCGCGGCCGCGCGCACGTTGGGGGCGCTGCTCGTGTCGGGGTCTGGATGCTACAGCGGCATCGGCGACGGCGCGGGGCAGGGCGAAGCCGGCAACGCCGACGACGCCGCGGGCAGCGACGGGGACGCGGGCGGTACCGGCGATCCGTCGGCGCCGGTCGATCCCGAGGTGCTGGAGCGCGTCGCCCCCTCGGGGATGCGGCGCCTCACCGCGTTCGAGTACGCGAGCACCGTGCGCGATCTGTTGGGCGTCGACGTGCCCGCGAACCTGCTGCTCCCCGAGGATCCGCGGCAGCGCTCTAGTCGCCCCACTTGGGGTGGCGGCGGAGGAGCCAGTGGGCGACACCGTTGATGGCGACGCGCGCGAGGACGAGGGCGAGATCCGACTGGCGCGCGGTCTCGGGGTCGGCCATCCGGATGCGATTATGGCACGGGAG
>JBBQJI010000178.1:0-5268 GCA_038325765.1 Nannocystales bacterium | reverse complement strand
GCGCACCCGCGGCGCGCCGCGACATTCGACGTCCGCTTCCCGGGCATCGCTGACGACGCCGTGCTTCTGGAACGATCCGGCCCGCTGCCCAATGAGCGGGACACTTCGCCGCCGTAGCACCAGGCTCGCACACCGAGTTCTGCAATACCTGCAATACCTCCCCGCAACGCATCGCACGTGTCCTCGAGCGCGGGGTTGCAGTACGGCGCGCAGCAGGCCGATTCCCGACACCCCGGCACCGCGACCGCGCCGGCGCAGAACAGCCCCGCATCGCAGCTGTTGAGGTACGCGCAGGGGGCCCCGATGCCGGAGTCGTCCTCGGCACCTTGCGGCACGCAGTGGAAGCCAGCGCTCGACGGTACGCACACCTCGTCCCCGCCGCAGCCCTCGGGCACGAGCGGATCGCACTCGGGCAGACACAGCAGCAGAACCGCGCCGCCGAAGAAGCAGCGATCGCAGGCGTTGTCACAGGTCGGATTCACCGCGTTCCCTCCGCACATCACGACGCACGTGCCGGCGTTCGTCGCCGGATCGACGTCCCAGCACATCGAGCGGGCGGCGCAGTCGTCGATGCCGCTGTTCTCCGATCCCTCGACCGTGCACGGCTCGCCCGGCTGGCCTGCATCGGGCGCGAGCGGCGAGCACCGGGTCCCGTTCCAGCCACCGCCGCCGCCGTGGTGCGACCAGGGCATGCACGTCTCGCCGCGCGGGCAGTCGTCGGTCCACAGGTCGCACTCGAGCGGGTCCCCGCCCTGGTCGGGGGCGGGGATGAACGTGCTGGGCGCGTCGGAGGTCGAGCTCGTGCCCGTCGCACCGGTGGGATCCGCCGACGTCGACGGCATGCCCGAGCTGCCATCGCCGCCCCCCGGGCCCATCGTGGCCGTGCCTGCCCCACCCCCGACCCACCACCAGGACTCCCGCTCGAGTCCTCCGCGGACATCACCGCGACCGACGACCCGCACCCGGTGAGCCCCAGCCCGACCGCCGCCCAGGCCCGCCAGGCTCCGAGTGCCACGAAACGAACGTAACAGACCGACGAACCCTGCGGCGCGGCGAGATGCTCGGGCGTCCGCGGGAGGGAGTGGTGCGTCCGCGGGAGGGAGTAGGGCCTCAGTGGACACACGAAAACCGGCCAGTGGTGAGCGGTTGAAAACCGGCCAGTCGGGTCGAGGCGGGTTGGAGATCTACCGCGTGAGGTCCTCCGGTTTCAAGTCGGAGTCGGTTTTGGTGCGCCAGCTCCGAGGCCCGCACTTCAGGACATGTGCGTGATGCAGCAGCCGGTCGAGCATCGCCCCGACGGCGGCGACGTCGCCGAGGATCTTCCCCCAGTCGTCGAGCGGGCGGTTGCTTGTCATCAGCGTGCTGCTGTGCTCGTGGCGACGCATGATCAGCTCGAGCAAGTCCTCGGCGGCGGTCGGCGGCAGCTTGCGCATGCCGAGGTCGTCGATGATGAGCAAAGCCGGAGCTGCGAGCGCGTGGACGAGTTCCTTGCGACGTCCCCCGATTGCGGCGTCGGCGAGTTCCTCGATGAGCACGTGGGCTTCGCGGTACGCGACGCGGTGTCCTTGGCGGATGGCGGCCATGCCGATCGCCTGCGCGAGGTGACTCTTGCCGGTGCCCGGAGGCCCGAGGAACAGCGCGTCCTCGCGCTGCTCGACGAAGCGAGTCGTCGCGAGCTCGTAGATCATCTTGCGGTTCATCTTCTTGTTGAAGTCGAGATCGAAGTTGTCGAGGCCCTTCTCGGGGTTTCGGAAGCGGGCCTGGTCGACGCGGCGCTTCAGCAGCCGATCTTGGCGGCGCGTCAGCTCGTCGCGCACGAGCGCCGAGACAGTGTCCAGCGGCACCCACCGCTCCGTCTGCGCCTGCAGCAGGCGCGTTTCGAGTACGTCGGCCATGCCCGACAAGCGCAGACTTCTCAGCGCGCGATCCAGTTCGATGACATTCATGCTTCGTCTCCTTCGGTGATGCGCTCGACGAGAGCGCGGTACTCGTTGAGGTCGCGGATGATCGGATCGATCTGCCGCAGCGTGATCGGGAGCTCAGGTACGTGATCGAGGTACGACCGTACGAAGCGATACGTCGGCGCGCCTTGATCGAGGGCGAAGGCGCAGGCGCGATCGAGCGCGCTCAGGGTGTGCTTGCGCGCGAGCCCGACCAACCCTTGGATCCTGCGCACGCCCGGGGCCTCTCCGTCGTTGCGATGGATCGTGCGCGCGAGTTCGCCGACGTGGTCACCGATCTCCTGCGCGCGCTCGAGCAGCTGCAGCGTGCTCGGAGGAGTCGCTCGCGACCGGTCTTCTGGTTTGATCCGATACCCGCCAGCGCGGGCGCGCAGGTGCTCGCGCAGGAGTTCTCCTGTCTTGGCGTCGAGGATCCGCACGTGCATCTCGTCCCACTGCACGCCGACCTCGCGGCCGATCCAACCCGGCGGTGGCGCGTAGTAGGCACCCTGCACCTCGACGCATCCGTCGATGTGCACCGACCGCTTGCCGAACTCGTAGTAGCGGAACGGCTCGATCGGAAGCGGCTGAAGATTCGGCTGCTCGAGGGCGAACATCGCAGCGACTTGGCGCTTCGTCGTGCCGTGGATCCGCGTGTCGGCCCAGCGCGTCTCCCAGCGATCGAGGTACGCCTGCGCGAGCTCGAGCGTCTCGAAGCGAAGGCCGTGCAGCTTCTCCTGCCCGTAGTCGACACCCGACTCGCACTTGCCCTTGCGGTCGGGGTTGCGTACGCGACACGGCAGCGCGACGACTCCGTAGTGCCGGAGCACGTCGCGGTACAGCGGGTTGATCTGCGGATCGTAGATGTCTGGCTTCGCCACGCCTTCGCGCAGGTTGTCGAGCACGCAGACTCGCGCCGCTCCGCCGAGACGGCGGAACGCCTGCTCGTGCAACTCGCACCAGATCTTGGTGCTCGAGCGGAAGGTCAGCAGGCGGACGCACTTGCGGCTGTATCCGAGCGTCAGCACGAACAGGCGCGTGCGTCGGTACTTGCCGCTCGCCGGATCGCGCACCATCGGCCCGGTGCCGTAGTCGACTTGCATCTCCTCGCCGGGCTCGGTCACGATCACTGGATGCGCATCGCGACTGACTCGCTCGCGCAGGCGCCCGACGAAGCGACGCACGCTCGAGTAGCCGCCGGTGAAGCCGTGCTCGTCGACCAGGTCCTGCCAGATCACCATCGAGTTGCGCCCGCGACCGATCGCGTCGACGATCAAGTCGCGGTACGGCTCGGCCGCGCTCGCGCGCGGACTCGCGGTCGGACGCTCGAGCCCGATCGCGTCGGCGAGGACCTCCCCGACCGGCTCCTCCGACACCGAGTCGGTGAGCACTTCACTGGCCGCTTTTGCCGACCCCGCCGAGTCGGTGGGCACTTCACTGGCCGCTTTTGCCGACGCCCGATCGAGTCGCCGAGCTCGAGGCGCGCGCACGACGACGCCGGCCGCCTTCAGGTACGCGCTCGCGGTCTCGCGGCGCACGCCCGTCTCGTCCTGGATCCGTCGCAGCGACCAGCCCAGCCGGCCCAGTGCCACGACCTGTTGTCGTCGTTCTTCGCTCAAGACGTTCACCATCTCCTTGCGGGGATCACGCTCCCCCGCTCGGCAGTCAACGCCTCGAGCCCGTTCTACTGGCCGGTTTTCAGGTGTCGATCACTGGCCGGTTTTGCCTGTCCACCGAGGAGTAGGGCGTCCGCGGGAAGGTTGGAGCCGTCCGCGGTAGGGTCGGGGCTTCCGCGGCAGGGGTCGGGGCGTCCGCGGTAGGGGTCGGGGCGTCCGCGGTAGGGGTCGGGGCTCCCGCGGCAGAGGTCGGGGCCTCCGCCGGAGGGGTTGCGGTTCCTCCTCGACCTCCGCCCCGCCGAGCGGCTGGTCACCTACCCGATGCTCGCCGAGGAAGATCGGATGGTGCCGACGCGGGTGAACACGGGGAGCCACAGGCCGGCGAGTGCCGGCGAGTGCTGACGTTCGCCGGCGTCGCCGCCCGGTCGGACAGCGCTATCCGACGACTCTCATCCACCGGAGTTGCAGGATAGGCCGGTGCCTGGCAACCTCACCTGGACTCCAACTTCCCCAGATCAGACGGCCTTGGCCATCTCCGGCGGCTTGGCACACCGAGTGACGCAGGTCAGCTTCTCCGGGCGGGGCAGCGCTATGCGACCCGACGAATTGGGAGTTGGGCAGGCCAGTGGAGCGAGCGAGCGACGCGTTGTCGTCGAGGAGTCGCTCAACATCACCGGGCGTGGAGCAGCCGCGGTCTTTCGCGGTACGACCGACGGCTTGCCGCTCGGTCGACTTCTCCGGGCTTGCATCCAGCGGCCGGATGGCTCAACGCTCGTGCTTAAGCGTTTTGAACTGCGAACCGCTGGAGGGCGGGCGAGGCGCCAGGCCTCCGCCTCGGCCGCCGACTCCGGGCGGCCCTCGCCCAGGCCGGCGCACCCGCCGAGCGGCTGGTGCCGTGGGACGACGACGACGATTTCGACGCCGAGTGCGCGACTCGAGCCGCGCCTCGCCGGCGCCTGCGGCGTGCGCGGCCTCGAGTTCGAGGGCCGTTGCCCGGTGAGCGCAGGGACGCACGAGGTCGAACTGGGGATCGAGACGATGGTCGATGTCGCCTAGCACTTCGAGGGCGACGTGATCCGGGCGCTGACGCCCGACCAGATCCGTAGCGTCAGCTGGCACGCGCCGCCGGCCAAGTGATCCCTCGGCCGCGGGCGTCCGCCGATCGGCGTCGCGCTCGGTGGCCGAATGGCCGTCGTCCCGGTCGCGTCTCCACGCGTTTTTTTTCCGCGCGCACGTGATCGGTTTCGCCCCGTGCCGGTCTACCGGTGGGTTCGCGCGCCATGAGGGCGCGCGTCGATCGAACACACAGACGAAAGGACCAATCATGATGATGAAGTCACGAATCAAGGGCCGAGGTGCGATCGCTGCACTCACGGCCGGCGTGTTGCTGTGCGCCGCAACGGCGCAGGCCTCGAACGTCGAACTGGCGCTCGAGGACCGCGGTGCGGTCACCGAGCACGCGGCGTTGCCGGTGTCGGCGCCCGAGGCGGGCGCGCCGGATGCCCAGGTCTGGCCGGTGCTGCTCGCGGTCGTCGTGGCGCTCGTGACAATGGACCGCGACCTCACGTCGGAGCTGCCCCCGCCGCAGTACGACGACGCCGCGTTCGACTGATCCGTACGCCGACGGGGGCCGATCGGGCCCCCGTCCCTGCGACGGTGCACTCGACCCTGGACCACCCTGGAAATCGACGAATGAACGCGACACCCCTCCA
>JBBQJI010000177.1:0-5283 GCA_038325765.1 Nannocystales bacterium | reverse complement strand
GCAGCTGTCACCGCTCTCCGAGCCACAGCCGGCGCGCGAAGAGCTCCCCGCGGGTGTGGACCGTCGCGTCGAGGATCTCGGGCTCAGGGCGTATCGTGACGCGCGCTCGCTGGTGAGGCCGACGGGGCGTTCGCTGCCTTGCTACGCTGCGTCGTGCCGCGACGTCTCGTCCTGCTCGCCGCGACCATCCTCGCCTGCGGCGATCCGTCCCCTCTCGCCGCAGCACCCGCCCCCGCCTCTGCACCGGTTGACGCCGCGCACGCGTGCGTCGCGTCGGCCGGCGCCCGATCCCCCGCCGACCTCGCGATCGTCCGTGCCGCGTGCTCCGAGCAGCGGAGCCTCGGCACGCCGGGGATCTCGATCGCGCTCGTCGAGGCGGGGACCATCACGTTTCGCTTCGCCCGCGGCGTGCGGTGCAGCGGCCGCGCGGACGCGGTCGGCCCAGACACAGCGTTTCGCATCGGCTCGCTGACGAAGATGCTGACCGCCGCGACGGCCTTCGCCCTCGATGCACGCGGTGCCGTCGCGCTCGACCGCCCCATCGGCGCCGCTGCACTCACCGCGGTCGGCCTGCCCGCAGCCGTGGCCGACTCGCTCGCCGGCGCGACGCTGCGGCAGCTGCTCGATCACCGCGCCGGCCTCGACGATCACCTCCCCCACGAAGGCCTGCGCGGGCTCGATGCGGGGGCGCAGATCACCGCGCTCGTCGGCACCCCGACCGCGGCACCGGGCGAACGCTGGCGCTACGCGAACGGCGGCTACGCGCTGGTCGGCGCCCTGCTCACGCACCACACGGGCGCGCCGTGGCACGCGTTGCTGCACGCCGAGATCCTCGGCCCCGTCGGCATGGCGCACGCGCGGGCGCAGCCGGATCCAGGCGGCGGCGTGGCGTGCGGGCACCTGCCGCAGGGCGATGGCTGGACCGCGCACGACGTCCGCGAGGATTACGATCGCTTCGCCTTCGGCGTCGAGGCTGCAGCGCCTGCGGGCGCGGTCACGGCGAACGCCGAGGATCTGCTGCGCTTCGCCCTCGCGCTCGCGGAACCAGACGGCCCCGCGTGGGCGCTCCGCATGCGCGAGGCGGTCACGACGTCGACGACGGAGGGCGGCGCGTTGCCGGGCGGGCGCTACGCCGCGGGACTCGATGTCACCACGGTGGGCGGCGCGCTGGTGCTGCGCCACACCGGCAGCACCGGCGACTTCTGGGCCGAGCTGGTGATCGTGCCCGATCGCGGCGTCGCCGTCGCCGTGCTCGGCAACGCCGGCAAGCCGCTGGCCGCAACGATGGCCGCGGCGCTCACCCGGGTCGGCGTGGATCCGCGGCGCGACTGATCCGTCGCGAGAAACCTCAGCCCTGCGGCTTGGCGGCGACGTACTGCGGCGGCCAGTGCTGCGCGGTGTACCCCTGCTCCGCCGCGGCGTGCAGCGTGAAGTACGGATCCGCCAGGTGCGACCGCGCGAGCGCGACCAGATCGGCACGCCCCGACGCGAGTCGCGGTCGGCCATCACGAGAGCGCGGAGCCCGAGGACCACGGACGATTGCGTGCGACTGCGCTCGCGCACTTCATCATGGGCGAGCGCGAGGCGTCGTTCCTCGACGTCTACTCCGCGGGCGCGGGGGCGCTGCGCACCGCGCTCGACTTCCACGATCTGTGCTGGGCGTACTGTCGGCGCGCAGCCGACGACAACGTCGAGCTAGACGCCTGGGCGCACACGGTCTGACGCACGCGATGATCGTGCACGCGCGTGGGCCCACCCGAGTTGGGCAGGCGCCGTGCAACTCGGGCAGGCCGGATCCACAGGCGACCGGAAGCCCGCGTCTCCGCGCTCGACAACGCAGGACAATTCGCGCTGCCGCTCCCTGGCGCGGCAGGTGCTCTGGGGACGCGTGTGCCCCCGAAGTTCCCCGCGCTGACCCTCGTCCTGCTCCATACCCTGGGCGCCTGCTCGCGCAGCAGCGACGGTGCGCTGACCGACCTTCCCATCGGCGCGCCCCAAAGCGCGCTGCAGATCGGCGTGGTCGGGACTGCCGCCGCCTCGTCACCCCGCGCGGCACCGCCGAGCCTCTTCGTCGCGCCCGCGCCCACCACCGACGCCGAGCCCGACACCCAGGAGCGGCGCGACGACGGCGACATCGAGTGGTTCGATGTCCCCGCCGAGACGATCGCGCTGCCGCACTTCACCGAGGTCCGCGCCGCGCCCGGCCACGCCGCTGCGCTCCTCGGTGTGCTCGCGCCCGGCGTGCGCGTCGCCGTGCACCCGACCATCCCCGCCGACGACTGCACCCACGGCTGGCGCGCGATCGAACCCCGCGGCTACATCTGCGGCGCGATCGAGCCCACCGCCGCCGAGCCCACGCGCGAGCTGCTGCCTCGCGTGCCCACCGGCGCCCTCGTCCCGGGCGTGCACGGCAAGCTGCGGTCCGAGGGCACGCTGATCTTCGCCGATGCCGCCGCGGTGCGCTCGCGAATCGGCCGCCCACCGACGGCTGCGCTCACCGTGCGCCGGCTCGGTACGGTCTCCATCGACGGCGCCGAATACTGGCGCACGCGGCACGGCCTCGTCGCCGCCGCACAGATCCGCAAGCTCGACAGCTCGGGCTTCCGCGGGCTGCACGTCGACGACGGGCTCGAGACGCCGCTGGCATGGGCGCGGTTCCGTGGGGATGACGGCACCATCGCGCTGCGCATGCGGCCGGCCGAGCACGCCCCTGTCCATGCGCGCATGCGGGCACGGGACCACGCGCGAGTGGTCGAGACGGAGCCCACGGGCCGCTGGGTCCGCCTCGATCGCGGCGGTTGGGCGCGACGCGACGAGGTCCGCATCGCGTCGGTCACCACACCCCCAAGCGGCGTCGCCGACGACGAGCGCTGGCTCGACATCGACGTCGACGAGCAGGTGCTCGTGGCCTACGTCGGCGCACGCCCGGTGTACGCGACGTTGGTCTCCACCGGCCGCCGCACCCACGACACGCCCACCGGCATCTTCCGCATCGAGCGCAAGGTCGCCGAGCGCACCATGAGTTCGCGGACCGACGACGACGAGCCCTACGCCGTCGATCGGGTGCCATGGACGGCGTACTTCATCGGCAGCTACGCGCTGCACACCGCGTACTGGCACGGCAGTTTCGGCGAGCGTAAGAGCCACGGCTGCGTGAACCTGTCGCCGCGCGACGCGAGGCGGCTCTACGGCTGGACCGCGCCCGGCGTGCTCCCCGGCTACACCGAGATCCACGGCAGCGCCGCGCAGCCCGGCGCCGTCATCCGCATCCGTAGCGCCGAGGATCCGAGCCCCGCGTGGCAGGGCTACGCCGCCGCGATGCGCGACGACGATGGCCACGGATGATCGCGCTCAGGATCCGCCGAGACTTTCGGACCGTCGGTTCCGCGCGGCCTGCAGCTCGTCCTGCGGCAGACCGGCGCCGGTCCATGCGCGGTCGATGAACGCGCGGGCGAGCGACGCCGGGATCGTCGCGTCGTCGCGGACGTCACGGCGGCGGTACTCGTAGATCGTCTTCTGCGTCCACGGATCGAACCCGCGGGTGCCGAGACTCGCGTCGCGATCGAGGAAGATCTGCGAGGTCGGCAGCACCACCCGCACCGCCCCGTCGTCGCCGGCGACCGTCCAGACCGTGACCACGTGATTCCACTGCGGCCAGAACAGCCCGACCCCGCGCACGCCCATGCGTCGCGCAAGATGGGCGAGCAAAGTCGAGAGTTCGTCGCACTCCGCGGTGGCCGAGGCGGCGTCGGGATCGAGCGCGGGCAGCTTCGCCCACTGCGCCCAGATCGCGTCCGAGCGCGGCGCCCGGTTGGTGATCGCCCACCGCAGCTGCCACAGCCCGCCGTCGCGGACGCACTCGAACACGAGTCGCACCCGCACGTACTCGTGCCACAGCGCGTCGCGATGGGTGAGCCCGTGGGCCTCGCGCCAGATCGCGTAGTCCTGCTGCACCGTCGGCATCGTCTCGAGCCGCACGGCGACGGCCTCGAGCGCGATCACCAGATCGGCCACGCGTACGTCGTCTCCGGCGGGCAGTGGCGGGGCTGACTCTTCGGGCGCCGACTCGGCGCGCGCATCGGTGGGGCTCACACCCGCCGCCGAGGTCGACGGCACGCCCACCGCGAGCGCCATCACGACATGGCGAACGGACATCCCACGTCGCCGGCCGTCGATGCCCGGCATCAGCGCCAGGTCCTGCGCGGTGGAGGCGGCGGAGCGAAACGATCGTCGTCGCGCGCCGCGGGCCAAGGGCTCGGCTCAGAGGGCGACCAGGGCTCCACGGCAAACACCGGCTCGATCGGAACGCCGCGGGCGCGCAGGCGTTCGGCCGAGTCGTACACCACGCGGTGCAGCTCGTCCGGGCGCGACGCGTTACGCCGCACGAAACCAACCTCGACGATCGGCGAGTGCACGGTCTCGCCGAACTCCGTGCCCAGGCGTTCCTCGGCGCGCGAGCGCGGGGCTGCGTCGGCCGACTTCGGCTTTGCGCGCGCATAGCGTCGCGCCTCGTCGCGCGACGGCGCAGCCGTGGCGCCCCTCCCCCAGCCCACTGCGGCCCGCTCGCGGAACACCGCGACACCGATCACGCCCACGTGCTGCGGCGTCCCTCTCCTGGCGCTGTAGCTGTCGCGCACCGCCGAGAACCGGAACGCCGCGACCTCCTGCGTCGAGCGCCTGAATCCATCCACCACCAACTCGCCGAACGGCGGCAGCACATACCCGCGTTGTCGCGCGAAGTCGCCGAGCTTGCCCGACAGCACGTCGCGCCCATCGACCGAGACCACCACCTCGAGCCGCTCGGCGCTGCTGTTGACCAGCCGCACGTTGTAGCGCTCGCCGAGCTCGCCCGCGACGAAGTGGGTGCCGCGGTGCACCGCGCTCGCGAACGAGTCGCCGTGGGTCGCCTCCACGATCACGAGCACGTTGGGCGCGGCCACCGGCGGACGGTGGTGGCGCGTAGTCGCCGGACCGTGGGCGTGGGCGACGTAGACCGGCAGCGCGGCCGCGGTGGCGAGGGTCAGGGCGAGGGCGGCGAGCAGGCGCCGCATCGGGTCTCCGGGCATCCGCCTGTCGACGCACCGGGGCCCGATCCGATCTGCGTGGGTCCGGCAATCGAACCGCTATGCCCGCGCTCAGGCCCTGCGGCGGCGCCGGAGCAGACCGAGCACCACGATCGCGAGACCGCCACCGAGGCCGGCGCACCGCGGGCCCGCGCCGCCTCCGGGCGCCGACTCCCGGTTCTCGCCCTAGTCTTGGGGTCGGTTGACACACCCCGACGCC
>JBBQJI010000176.1:0-5298 GCA_038325765.1 Nannocystales bacterium | reverse complement strand
ACCTTGGTGTCGTCGCCCTCGACCGGCTGCATGTGCCACGAGATCATGACGTCGCCGGTGTCGAGCAGACCGCCGTGCTCGAGGGCGTCAGGACGCACCAGCGACGACGAGTGCACGGGCGCACCGGCCACGCCGAGATCGCAGCCCGATCGCCGGCATGCCGGTGCTCGAGTGCTGGAAGTCGGGCCGCTGCGTGGTGATGAAGCGCTCGATGGCCTCGGGCTACGCCGGCGTCGACAACCCGCTGTTCTACAAGGAGAACACCGAGATGCTGTTCGGCGACGCGAAGAAGGTCATCGACGAGATCCTGACCAAGCTGCGCGGCTGATCCCGTGGGCGCGCCCAGCCTCGCGTCGCGGGTGGCGGCGGTGCTCGAGGGCGCCGCGGCGTTCAGTTACGGTCTGGTCGACGCGCAGGGGGAGCGGACGGTCGCGCGGGACGAGCTCGCGGCCGCCGCGTGGGGGTTTGCCGTGGGGTGCCGCGACGCCGGTGCGCGTCCGGGCGACGTCGTCGCGATCGCGTGGCGGCACGGCGTGGCGCCCATCGCCGCGTGGGCGGGCGCGGTGCTCGGTGGGTTCGTGCCGAGCTTCGTGCCGTCGGACGATCCGGATCTGCAGCAGCGGCTGGGCACCGCGGTGCGGCTCACGGTCGGCCCGGCCACGGCAGCGTGGGCGGGCGCGGCTCCGAGTGAGGTCACAGCGGCGCCGGGGATCGCGATCGTCCAGCGCACCAGCGGTACGACCGGAGTTCACCGCACGATCCTGCTGAGCCACGCGCGCGTGCTCGCGCAGGCCGATGCGTTGGCGGCTGCGATCGATCTCGATGTGGCCCGCGATCGCATCGCGAGCTGCCTGCCGCTGCACCACGACATGGGCCTGGTGAGTACGGTGCTCTTGCCGCTGCTGCACGGGGTGCCGTGCGTGCACGTCGATCCGGATCTGTGGCGCGCCGACGCCAGCGCGTGGGTGCGGGTGCTCGGGCACAGCGGCGCGACGCTGACGTGGCTGCCACCGGCTGCACTCGGGCGCATGACGCGGGTGTCTGCGGACGGTGCCGATCTGTCGCGGCTGCGGCAGGTGGTGTGCGGCGGCGAGGTGGTGACAGACGGAGTGCTGCGCGAGTTCTCCGCGCACTTCGGATCTGCGGGCCTCGTGCCCGAGGCCGTGGCCACCGGCTGGGGGATGGCCGAGAACGTCGCCGCGGTGACGCACTCGCCGCGTGGGCGCGCGCCGTCGCGATTGCGCGTGCGGGCGGCCTCGTTCGCGCCCGGTCGCGCGATCGAGATCGTCGGTGACGAAGAGGACGACGCGCTCGTGCTCGTCACGGCTGGGACCGCGATCGACGGCACCGAGGTGGTCGTGCGTGGGATCGACGGTCGCGAGTGCGGCGACGGAGTCCTGGGCGAGCTGTTCATCCGCGGCACGTGCCAGCCGGATCCTGGGACGTGGTCGGCGACGGGCGACGTGGGCCTCACCCGCGGCGGCGAGGTCTTCGTGTGCGGCCGGCTCGCGGAGCTGCTGCACGTGGACGGGCGCTGGATCCTTCCGCACGAGGCGGAGCAGGCCGCGGCGAGGGTCGCGGGCGTGCGGGCGGGTCGGGTCGCCGCGATCAGGGACGGCGGCGGCTTCGTGGTGCTCTACGAGTCTGAGCACGCGGTGGATGCGACGCGCGTCGCCGATGCCGTCGAACGCAGCGTGCATCGTCGCCCCCGCGCCGTCGCGGTGGCAACGGAGAGCCTGCCGAGGAACACCGCGGGCAAGTCGTGTCGTTCTCGCTGCGCGACGCCTTGAGCGAGGCGCGGGCGACTCAAGCCTCCCGCAGCCGCGCGCGCGACTGCTGTTCAAGTACAAGGGGGAGTGACGTACACCCACTGCGCTGCGGTGCGGTGGACCGCACCACGAGCGTCGCGGGCCTCCAGCGCGACCTGATGGGATCCGAGCGGCACCACACACTCGCCGCTGCACAGCTGTCCGTCGATCCACCACACATCGACGACGATGTCGTCGTCGGGATCGCTGGACAAGATGTGTGAGGCATCCAGCAAGTGGCCGGTGCCAGCGTTGCACAACTCGGTCGTCCCGAGATCATGCTCGGCGACGGGAGGATGCTCGTCGGGCACCACGTTCATGACGAGCGTGCCCTGGCCGCTTTGGACCGGGAAGCTGTGGGCGAGCTGCAGTGCGCCATCGTCGTAGTCGGCGAAGACGTAGTCGATGTTCTCGACGATCGCGGAGCGGGTGCCATCGCCGTAGGTGCTGCTGCCAGGACTCGCGGTGATCTCGACTTGCACGCGCAGACGCAGGGCGCCGGGGGCGAACGCGATCTTGTCGAGCCCCATGTGGCGCACCCCGAGCGTCGACTGCATCAGGTCGATCTGCACGTCACCCACGAGCTTCTTGATGGGACGGTTTACCCCGGCGTCGAGGCGAACGTTCCAGTCGTCCGTGGTGTTGTACGCGCTGAGGTTCGCGAGGTAGAACGGACACACTGGATCACTGCAGTCCAGAGCCGTGTACTCAGCGATGCCGAACAGCGGCTCTTCGTCGTCGACGCCACGCGTCGAGCCGGCCATGTCGAGGTCGAGCGCCACGCGGCTGTCCCCGCTCTCGACGCCGACGTAGTGGGCGGTGCGGGTCTCGGGCTCGATGAACGTCGCGCTCTCGGGAGAGAGCACGAACGGTGCGACGGTGGGGTAGAACCAGTCGACGCAGTCCGCGTTCAGGTCACAGTCGAGCACCTGCGGCACCGTCGGTCCGCCGACCAGATGCCACGGGATCTCGCTTCCGTCGGGATCCACGACGTTCAGCGCGGCGCCGACGAGGCAGTTGTAGCCTTGGTCGGGATGCCAGCTCGGCCGGGTCTGGATATCGGACCATTTGTCTTCATCGCACACCGGGTTCGCGTCCAACTCCTCGACCTGGCTGTGAAGCTCGTCGCTGCAGCGAGCGGAGCATAGAGCCCGGATCTCGTCCTCCTTGTCGGGGTAGCTTCCGCTGACCCATACGCCCTCGCCGTCGGTCTCGCCGACCGGATGGACGTTCGCGATGGGCGTGCCCTCGCCGAGGCAGTGCCTCACGGTCTTGCCGAGCGGAGAGACTCCATTCCCGGGCTCGTCGACCTGCTTGATGTAGCAGCAGTTGTTGTCGGGCTGCATCCTGTCGCATCCCTCGACGCAGCAGATGTCGTTGCCGTTGCCGAAATCTTCAGGAATGGAGTCGCCGCAGAACGGCACCGGGTCGGGCGCCTGTTGGTCGTAGTGGACCCACCAGAAGTTCGGCGCCGCTCCGCCGTCGCCGCCGGTGTCGTCGGCGCCGCCACCGACGTTGTTATTCTGGCAGTAGATGAACACACCGTTGCACTGCGTGCCGAAGCTGCACGCCGGATCGTTGCCCGTCGTTGCGCCTTCGTCGTCGAGCGGGGTGATTTCGATGAAGCATGCAGGTCCGACGGCAAGGAGGGACGTGATCGCGAGCTTGCGGGTGTGGTGGACGACGACTACGCTGGGTGGCGACATGCTGCCATCATCAACGCGCGCGGGCGCGAACGTCGAGCTCATCGAGGCGTGCGCCGTGGCAAGGCGCAGGCGTGGTCGACACTTCGCAGGGGTGGAGCAGTCCCGTCACGCTCGCGTCGCGCGAACGTGGGCGTTGGCCGTTCGGCCACTCGCGCTCGCTCACGCGCTCGCCTGCGCACCGAACGACGACGGCCTGCCGGTGGTGGCCCGCGGTCGGTACGTGGAGATCGCCACGGCCCGCGACGAGCCCGTCTGCGCAGGCACGGCGGCCTACATGGATCGCGTCATCGACTCCGTCTTCGCGGTGATGAACGAGTCGCCGCCCGATCACCCGTTCGTCCGCTTCGAGTGGCTCGAACTGGACGAAGAGGATCCGGTCATCGGTGGCGGACGCGCCAGCTTCAGCGGCGATGGCGTGCTGATCCGTTCCGACGTCCACCTCGTGCAGGAGCACGAGCTCGTGCACGCCGTCCAGATGCACGCGTGGCCGATGCCGAACGACTTCCTCTTCGAGGGTCACGCGGTGTTGCTCGATCCCAAACGCGTGGCGCAAGATGCGTACCCGTGGCCGGCGACCGCGTCGCTGGACGAGCTCATCGGCGCGCGAGACATCCCCGGAGGCGACTACCCACTCGCGTGGTTCATCGTCTCGCAGATCGTGCTGGACCACGGCTTCGATGGCCTGCGCGAGTTCTGGCACGCAGTGCCGCGCGGCTCGACCGCAGCCGAAGTACGCGCCGCCTATGAGGAGCTGTTCGGGCGTTCCATCGACGCACTCATCGAGCCGTACGTGGTCGAGTATTCGCCCCCGTTCGGGCCCCAGGAGATCGAGCGCCGGGCCTGCGACTTCGCGCTGTGCCCTGCCCCGGAGGTCACTCCCTGGCAGGGCGACCAGTGGACCGCCCTCGGACCCCTCGGCTGTGAGGACGACCCGGATGCCATCGGCCCTGATCGCCGGCCCTCCGACTGGGGTGAGGTTTGGCGCGACTACACGCTCATCGGCGATCCCGCGTTCTACGGCTTCGAGTACGGGGCGGGATCATCCGTGAGCATCGCCGCGTGCGCGCTGAACTGTGACTACCAGTCGACTGGAATCGGGGGCGCCGAGGGCCCGCCCTTCTCCTCCGTCCCCGCGTACCGCGGTTGGTGGGACTCCCCGATGCGCGTCGAGGTGCGAGCAGCGCTCGTCGACTTGCCGACGGAAACGCCAGCGGTGGCCACCATCACCCGCACGTTCGAACCCCCGCAGTGACTCGGCTTTGCAGCGCTCGCGAGAGCATCGCGCTCCGCGTCGAGATCGGGGTCGAAGCTCAGCGCCCACCGCGGGCGGCTCACGCCTCCCGAAGCCGCGCCCGCGTCTCGGGCTCCATCACCTCGGGCGTCGAAATCGCCGCCCGAGTCTCGCGATCGAAGAACGGCGACGCCCGATGATCACCACCGACCCACCCCCGCAGCAGCGACATCGCCGTGCGGCCGATGAGCCCCAGCGGCACGCCCTCGTGCGCGCCCACAGGCCCCGACTCCCCCGATCGGAGCGCCGACGCAGCCTGGATGCCGACGGGCGGCCCCACGATCTCCTCCGTCACGTCGGGCAGGCACACGGTCGGAACTCCGATGAACGGAACCCCCGCCGACACCATGTTGCCGAGCGTGCTTAAGCATTTTGAACCGCGAACCGGCGAAGGGCGGGCGAGCCGGGGGGCTGTTGGGAGCCGTCGAGGTAGGCGGGCCCACGGTACAGCGGAGAGAGTCGGCGTCGAGCGAGGGCGACGAGGTTTGCTGGT
>JBBQJI010000175.1:0-5356 GCA_038325765.1 Nannocystales bacterium | reverse complement strand
CAAAACCTGACTCAGGAACTGTTGCGGCCCGGGTGCCCGCGTCACACCGGGCAGCACCAACGCCCAGACGTCGCGGTTCAGCAGGATGTTCTGCCCCACGAAGATCGCGAACGATGCGAGCGCGAGTTCGGCGCCGAGCGCAAAGCCGATGGCCGCAATCGCCATCGTCATACCGTCCAGGATGACCTTTTCCGCCGCCTGCTCCCGCGTCATCGCGCTCTGCTTCCGCGACGAGCTACGGAACTCCAACGCGGACTTCGCGAAGCTCGTCGCATCTGCCAACGGACCCAGGAGCGCGAGCGTTCGGCTGCCCTTCACGAGGTCCGATAGCTTTGCCGATGACGCCGAGTTCTCCACGACACGCGAGAGCAAGAAGCACGTATCTGGATCGAGGGTTGCCAGATCCTTTGCAGCCCCGAGCATTGAGAGGGTGAACGAAAATTTCGCGACCGCGGCCTCGACTTCGTCGTCGTCAGCGAGCTCGGCGACGGCCTGGGCCCCCGCGATTGTGGTGACGAGCAGGCTCGCGACCTTCCACGCGACGTTGCCAGTCGCCCGCTCGCAGAATCGAGCAAGCATTCCTTGTTCGACATCGAGAAGCGGTTTTCCCGCGAGCCCGGGCGCCGGGGACTCCAATCTGACCGCTCGTTGGATCTCCTGCCAGCACCACGGGGCGTTCACAGGGTCCATTCTCGTACTGCCGATGAACGCGCGCCAACCCCACGCGACGTCGACCACCCCCGTACCGGGAACGAAGAGCTCGCGGTGGATGAAGGGCGTCGCCAGCCCCAAGAGGTCGGTCGCAAGGCCGGCGTTCGCGAGGCGATCCTTCCAGTCGGACATTCCCTCTTTCGCCGGCTTGAAGAGGCCCAGGATGGTGTCGGACAGCGCGGATGGCTCCTCGATGGGAAACAACGCCTTCGCGTCGAAGTGCTCGATCGAACTGGCGAGGGAACGCTCGCGCGCCGTCGTGGGCGTGAAGGGCACGGCGACGGGACCTTCGCTCGCCGCCCGGGCAACAGCCGCGAACTCCGACTTCATCAGCGTCTCGGTGGCGCTTGCGGAGTGCGTGAGCGCGGCAAAGCAGTCGCGCAGCAAGACGCGCAGCTTCTCGTGGTCCCCAGGTGCGAGGACGAGCGGATTCTTCAGCATCGTCATGACCGGCTCGTCGCTGGAACGCAGGTGGGCGAGCAGCATGTCCGCGCGGGCATCGCGAGCCTTCGCCGCCTTGCCCTTGGTGGACTGCAGCTGCGCGATCTTCAGGAGTCGCTTCGACAGCTCGGCCCAGTCGGCCGATGCCCTCCGCACCAGCGACTGCCGCGCCGCGCTCGGTGTCGGCACTACGAACGTCGACTCCGCCCTGGGATCCGACACCCCACCCCGCCGCCAGATCTTCCGTCGTTCGGGCACCGGCCGCATGAAGTCGAACATCGCCGTGAACATCAGCTCGCCCATCCGCAGCTGGCTGAGCAGCTTGCTCACAGGCTTCATCACCGTGTCCTCGACGCGCCGGTTCGCCATCTCCAGCGGCGTCAGGTACATCGCCCGGAACTCCGCGAAGTAGTTGAATTCCTTCGTGGTCGCGGCAGGGAGGTTCGAGCCGGTCCCGAACAGTACGCGACGCCGGTACCAATACTGGAAGCCCGCCCGCGGCAGCGCGTCCTCGCGAAACGCGAGGATCATCGGCTCCTTGCTCGCGATCGGGTCGCGGCCGTCCTCGTCACTCGTCGTCGGCACCCAGCTCGGGATGTACTCCTCGCGGAAGTAGGGCCGGTTGCTCGCGTTGAGCGGCTCGTCGTACAGCATCTGGTACGTCGAGTTCACCTCCCACGGCTCGAGCAGGTGCGCGGTGGTCCCCTCGAGGCACATCAGCCACCGTGCCAGCGCGTCCCATCGCCACGCGTCCTGGGTGCGCGGGATGGTCTTCGCCTCGTCCATCCAGTACTCGTACTTCTCCCCCATGATCGTGCCGCGAGTGAGCTCGGCGAGATTGATCACGTAGTAGATGCCGCGATCGAGCACCTTGCGCTGCAGTCCGAACACCTGTGTCATTGCGGCACCTCGTCCAAGGGCGGCACGTAGCCGAGCGTGTAGCGGACTCCGAGCACACGGCGTTCATCCGGCGCCAGCGCGTGGCGCCCCGGGTTCACCCGGCCGTCCTGCAACACGTGGCGCTCGATGCGTCCGAACGCGTCGAGCACCATCACGTCCTCGAGCGGCTCGGCGTTATGGCGCGAGCTCATCTCCGAGGCGACGCGCGCAACATCGTCTCCCGGCGGCGGCGAGATGGCGACGTGTCCGCCACCCGCCACACGGAACACGGGCAGGCACGCCCGCGGCTCCGCGCCCCACGCCGAGGCCGCGCTCGTCGCTTCAATGGGCACGAGCCAGGCATCGAGACCGAACAAGCTGAAGCCCGGCGGTGGCTCCCACACCAGCTGAGCGATCCCACCACGGATGAGCGCCGGCTTGGGCTCGCACAGCGCCTCCCCGAGCGACTCGTCGTCCAAGGCGTCCGCGCTGGTGACCGGCTTCGTCCGAAACACCTGAAACGTCACCTCCTCGTCGTCGGGCACCGAGGTCAGCGCGCTCAGCAACAGCTTGCCGTTGGGAAGATCGAGCCACCGCAGATCGAAGTGCCGGTGCAGCGGAGCCTCGGGCACCGGGTCGATGACGTGCATCCGGTACCAGGAGCATCGCTTGACGGGATCTCGGCCGTCGACAGGACACGCGCCGTGGTCGCCCTGCTTGCAGGGCTGGGGATCGTGGTCCTTCGGGAGCTCGTCGTGCATCACGATCGCGAGCCGACGGTCGCGGCGACTCGACGTCTGCTGCAGGTGGTTGAACTCGGAGCAGCCGGCGAACGGATGCGTCGGGTGCATGCGACCAGGCGAGACCCTGGGCGAGCACGCGACCACCAGCGCCTCGATGAGGGCCTTGGTCGTGGCCGCGTCCAGCTTGCCCGACACCTCGAGTGCGGGGTTCCTCGGGGTCTGTTCGCCCTCGCAGTGGCGGTGGAACACGCCGTCCCGATACTCCGCCTGGAAGACGCGCACCGCGTGATCGGTGACGGCGCCGGCCTCCCCGTCGATCGCGCCGGGATCGCAGCGAAGCACCCGCAGGATCACCTGGTGTTCGCGAAGGCCCCACGTCTCCTCGTCTGCGATCGCCTGGACGGTGTCGATGTCCCCCAACAGCAGGGCGTGGAACACCTTCGCCCGGCGATCCGACAGCGCTTTGTTGGCCGCCTCGTCGCCATCGGCCTCGGCGTGTCCGAACACCTGATAGATCGGCTGCGTGCGGGGAAGTCCGAGATCGGCGAAGAAGTCCCCGAACGCGATCCCCAGCAGCGGCAGCAGGATCCCCGGGATCGGGAACGACGAGTTCTCACCGAACTGCCCCGCCGACACGCACGCGCTCGGCGTCGGCGGCTGCACGACGAGCCGGTAGTGCCGCCCCATCTGTGCTAGCTGCACCGAGCGACCGTCCGTGGATCGCGGCAGCGGTAGGTCCTCGGGCATACGCTGGAAGCCGTCGAGCGCCGGCAAGTTCTTGGCCTTGTCCGGGAGCACGAGCCGCGGCGGCCAGTACGTCGTGGTGCGCCCCGACTTTGGCACCCCACGCGCCACGTGCCTGCCGAGATCGTCCAGCACCACGCGGTCGCGACGGCCATCGCCGTGGACCATCGTCACATCGAGTTCCGCGTACGGCACGCCGGTGTGGTCGAGCACCTCGATCGACACCCACGAGAACTCGACGGTCGGGTCGGTCTCGCGCAGATCCGACAACGGCCGCAGGTTGTCCCAGTCTGGCGGCGCGTCGTCAGCACGCAGCACCGGATAGCTGCCACGCAGGAAGAGATCGGGGACCGCGACCGGGGTGAGCGCGCCGCCGCCGATCTCGCGCGCGAGCCAACGCGCGACCTCCTCGTGTTCGCGGCTCGGACATCCACGCTCGACCGCGAGCTCGACGAGATCGCGGGCCGCGAGCTCGTGGTCGGCCATGGCCTCGAGCACCGAGCGGTACGCGGTCGCTTCAGACCACCGCTGGAGCTGCATCGTCGGCACTAGCAGGTGCCGCGAGCCGCCGTGGGCGCGCAAGGTCGGGAAGGGGTCGAGACGGGTCGGCATGGTTCACTCAGCTCGTTTCGGGCAGCTCACGGGATGTCGGCGCCCGCGACTTGAATGCGCCGTCTTCGGTGGGCCGAAGGTCGCCGTCGATGTCGACGCTGGGGTCGCCGAGTTGCCACTGCGCGGTGGTGAGGACATCGGCGGGTAGGTTGTTGAGGTGGAAGTCGTTGCCGAGGGTGACGAACCACGCGGCATGAGGTTGCCGAGCATCACGTTTCCCGTGCCGGGGGTTGGACTCGGTCCCCGAGTACGTCGCGTCCGCACCGGCGCATGCGATTTCGGGGTCGGCCCCGGCCATCGCGAGTATCGAGTTTCGCACCGTGACGTCGACGGCGCCCGAGCATCGAAGTGCGGCCACCTCCTCGAACTGTTGGGCGGCGATGATGGTCGAGTAGAGGACGTCGGCGCTCGAGCTCGTCACCTGCAGCGCAGAGACGTCGCTGACGTTGCCGCCCACGAAGCAGTTCCGCAGGTGGCCGTCTGCGCCGGCGGACAGCGTGATGCCGCCGCCGGTGTTGTTGACGACGCGGGTGGCGTCCGCGAAGAGCTGGGTGCCGGCGCCGCTGGCCGTCATGCCGGGCCCACTGGGGTTTCCGCGGACCAGGGCGCCGCGCACGTAGAACTGGGCGCCCGCGGTGACGGCCATCGTCCCGCCGCTGACACCCTGGACCACGACGTCGGGGCCGCTGGCGACCAGCGCGATGCGCTTGCCGGCGTCCACCGTGAACGACTCGTTGAAGTCGGTGGCCCCGTTCTCGAGCAGCACCAGCGTGCATCGTCCGCCGTCGTCTACAGCGTCGATGGCGTCCTGAATCGAGTCCCCGTCGCCCAGCGCGACCCAGCACTCGCCGCCCTCCTCCTCGAAGCACTCGCCCGTGGCGTACTCGCAGGCGTCGCCGCACTCGGCATGCTCGGCGCATCCGCGGCACTGCAAGGCGGCGGCGGCGCAGATGGGTGCCTCGGTGCCGCAGGCTACCGCTTGCTCGGGGCTGCACTGCACGCACTGCCCGGTCTGTTCGCGGCAGACGCCAGCCGCGGGGTCCCGTGCCACGCATGCGTCGTTGGGGTTGGGTGCCTCGTCGCAGGGCACGCACACGTCGTCCATGCACACCGGTGCCGCCGCGTCCGTGCACTCGCTCGACTCCACGCACGCAGGCACGGGCGTCGTCGTCGACGAACTCTCCGACTCGCTCTCCGTCGTCGACTCCGTCGGCGTCGTCGCTTCA
>JBBQJI010000174.1:0-5427 GCA_038325765.1 Nannocystales bacterium | reverse complement strand
GATCTTCGCGAGGTCCGGAGCGAAGGCCGAGGTGATCGTCGGATCGGGGCTCGGCATCGGCCGACTCCCTCTACGTCGACCGCGGCGAAGAAATTCAGCGCGACGGACGATTCTCGATCGGCGTCTGCGGTTGCCACCGCGGACGCCGGCTCGCGCCTGCGAGGTCAATGCCCTCGATCACGAGCGCAAGCTCGGCGGCTTCGAGAGCACAGACGGTGAATGTCCCGTCGCTCGAGAGCGCCGGCCGAAAGCGGCCGCGCTCGAGCCGCTTGGTCCACATCGCGAAGCCGGTGCGATCCCACTACACGACGCGGACACGATCGAGCCGCTTGGAGAAGAAGACGAACAGGTGACCGCAGAGCGGGTCGTGACCGAACACGTCACGAACGACCGTCATCAGGCTGTCGGCCTGCTTGCGGCCATCGATGGTCTGCGTCGCGACGAACACTCGGACCGCGTGCGGCAAGCTCAGCATGAACCCTCACCGAGTGCGCGAACGAGGTCGCGCAGCACTCGCGGTGCGATCGATTCGCGGACCCGCAGCACCAAACCTGCTCCCAGTACCACCTCGATCGCCGCCGACACGTCGGCGCCGATCTCGATGAACGTCGGCCTTCCGTCTGCATTGCCCGAGAGTCGGACCACGACGTCGCGCTGCCCGAGCTCGCGCTGCGGCTCGCCGTCGCGAGTTTGCTGCCGTAGGCGAAGCGGCCAAACCCGGCCGCTCACCCGCACGCCGGGCAGGCGAGCCGCCCCTGCGACGACGGTGCACACCGCTCGCACAGCATGTGCAGCGCGAGGTCGCACAGCGCGACAGCCCCCAGCTCGTCCCCGCACCCCTCGCACGCGATCCGATCCAGCTCCTGCGCACCCACGGGCAGGTTCATCGTGATGTCGCGATGCGCCTTGCGTCGGAACAGCCGCACACCCACGCTGGCGCGATCGGCATCGACCCAGGCCGTGCTCGCGAGCCGCGTGGTCACGTCGAGCGTGTAGCGCTCGCCGAGCCCGGCGAGCTTGCTGTCGCGCTCTTGGGCGTACTGGGCCATTCGCGCGGCGAGTGCCGCGGGATCGACCTTGCGGCGGGCCGAGGCGGCCTCCGTGGCGAGGGCGGCGAAGTAGCCCACGATGCGATCGTGCTCACGGGCGTGCCGACGCTGCACGCCCGCGATGATCGGGTCCAGCGCGTGCTGCAGTGGGCGGCTCGTGCGGCGGTGCACCCACGCCGCCGCATCGGCGATCCCATCGCTGCCGCTGCCCGAGGCGGACTCGGTGGGCCCGGCGGGCTCGCCCAGCTCGAACGCGGCGCCGACCAGGCGTGGATCCGGCGCGCTGCCCGAGGCGGGCTCGAACGCGAGCGTGAACCGGCCCTCGAAGCGATCATCGGCTTCGGCAATCCACGCGACGTCGATGGCGAGGTAGCGCCCGCGGCCCGGCGATGCGTCGCGCACCTCGGCCTTGCCGTTGCGGACGACCAGCCGCTCCGCGAGCGAGCGGGCATGCCCGAGCCGCGGCGCGCCAGCAAGCCGCAGATCGCAGCGCGGACACGCAGTCCGCGCCTCGGCGACATGGCGATCGCAAAGCGGCGTCCCGAGCCCGCAGACGATCGCGTGGGGGAGATCCGCGACGCTGCGCGCCACCAGCACGAACGACTCGGGAGTTCCCTGCTGTGCCGCGAGCTCGGGAGGTGCCAGCACCTCGAGCCCAAAGGCGGTCGCCTCCACGATGGCGCCCTGCGCCGCGAGGGCCTCGCCCACGAACGCGACCGGATCGGGGATCACGTCTCGAACTCCTCGCCAAAGAGCGCGTCGTCGAGCGCCCGCGACTTCTCGTAGCCCGAGCGCGCGGCCCGGAGCTCGTCCTCGATCGCGGCGAAGCCGGCGTCGAGCTCCTCGTCACGATCGGACTCGGCCGCGAGCGCCAACAACCGCTCCTCGAGATCACGCTCGTCGGCGAGGTTGCCGAGCACCATGTCCATCTCGCCGACGACGAGCTCGAACAGGTGCAGGCGACGGTCGAGCACGTCGAGCAGCCGGTCGTCGATGGTGCCCTTGTTCGCGAGGTTGTACACGCGCACCTCGTGCTGCTGGCCCATGCGATGGAGCCGACCGATGCGCTGCTCGATCAGCATCGGATTCCACGGCAGATCGAAGTCGACGAGCACGTGGCAGTGCTGCAGGTTCTGGCCCTCGCCGCCGACGTCGGTGGCCACCATGACGCGGGTGCCTGTGGCGAACGCATCGAGCACGCGCGCGCGCTCTGTCGGGGACAGGCCGCCCTCGAACACGACGTGGTCGATCCCGGCGGTGCGCAGGCCTGCGGCGATGAACGCGACGGTGCTGCGATAGCGGGTGAAGACCAGCATCTGCTCGCCCGGATGCGTGGCGGCGATCTCGAGCAGCGCGGTGCGCTTGCGCGACTCGGTCGCGGCGCGGGCGAGCGCGAGCAGCTCGTGCAGCTCGGCGGTGGCGGCCGCGTCGCGATCGCCACGCGCCAGCGCGCGCTCGAGGGTCGACGCGACCGCGGCCGGGGAGGAGCCGGCCTCGAGCAGCAGCACGTCGAACAGCCGGGCCGAGCCGCGTGCGCCGGCGTGACGGCGCAGCGCCGCGAGCACGGCGAGATACAGCGTCTGCTCGGCGGGCAGCGGCTCGACGGAGATCGTCGACACGAACCGCGGCGGCAGCCCCAGGCCGCAACCGGCCCGGGTGTTGCGCACCATCACTTGCCCGAGCAGCGCGCGGAGCTGCTCGCGGTTGCGCAGCGAGCTCGGATCCTTGGCGTCGACAAACTGGGCGCGGAAGGCCGCGGCGGTCGCGAAGTGACCTGGCCGCAGCAGCGTGACCAGGGAGTAGATGTCGTCGATGTCGCTCTCGACGGGCGTCGCAGTCAGCAGCAGCAGGAACCGGCTGCGCAGGGCGTCGACCAGCTTCCATCCAAGGCTGGTGCGCCGCTTGATGTGGTGCGCCTCGTCGACGATGACGAGATCCCACGGCGCGGCGGTGACCAGCGGCGCGTTCTTGGCGGTCCGGGCGGTGCCGAGCGACGCGACCACGACGCCGTCTTGCTGCCAGAACGCTTCGGGTGCGCTGCGCAGCTGGGGATCGTCGGTGCTGGCTGCGTCGATGCCGGCCTTCGCCGCGAGCTCGCCGACCCAGTGGCGCACGAGCGCCGCGGGCGAGAGCACGAGGATCCGCCGCGCCATGCCGCGCAGTTGGTACTCGCGCAGCGCGATGACAGCCTCGATGGTCTTGCCGAGCCCGACTTCGTCGGCGAGCAGGGCGCGGCCCCCGAGCGCCCGCAGCACGCGGCGGACCGCGTCGATCTGGTAGCGGTGCGAGGTGATCCCAACGAGCTGCCCGAGCGAGATCAGCTCGTCGAACGCGCTGGCCGACGCGAGTGCGTGCGCGCCCTGGGTGTGGCGGAACGCGGCGAGCGAGCCTGGCTGTGCGGCGAGCTGCGCCTCGAGCTCGGCGGGGTCGGGCGTGTGGATGCGGGTGGGGACGGGCGTCCAGGCGGGCGCGGGCGCGAGCGCGACCTGGGGTGCTGCAGTCGCCTTGCCAGCGGTGCGTGGTGGGGTGACGCCGGGCTTGGGCCTCGCCGTGGAGGCTCGGGCCGCGGTTGCGCGGCGGGTGCCCGTGCCCGTGCGCGTTGGAGTGGGGCTGCGTGCGGCGGTCGGCGTCTCGACCTGCCGTGCGGCGTAGCGCGTGGCGCTGGCGGCTGCGGCCGGGAGCCATGAGAGCCGGAGCATCGCAAGTTCGATCGCCCTGGGGTCGCACGAGAGCTTGCCGCCGCGGGTGCGCACGGCGCCCCCTGCAATCGCGGCGCTGACGGCCGCCTGGGCGCGCTCGGCGAACGCGGATGCCGGACCAGACACGGCGTCGGCGACGCTCTGGATCTGCCACGGCGAGACCGGCGGCTGCCCGGCGGCGGCCGTGAGCAGCACGCCGAGGTCGACGTCGGCGATTTGGGACGGGCCCTGCCGCCGCAGCAAGTCGAGGATCGCAGCCGGCGGTCGCCCACTGCTGACGGCCGGGCGGGTGCCCGCGCGCCCCCATCGTGCCTGCGCCATGCGGGAATCAGCCTCGCCCAGCGGCGAGTGGCCCGCAACACCGGATCGCGGGCGTGCGGGGTGTTCGTGGGCCCGACGCGGGTGGCGTCGCGGTCCTCGGGCGCGGGATCCTCGGATCCGCGGGCACCTGGATGCGGCGCGGCTGGCCGTGGCCGGCGCATGGCGCCGCGGGATCGCCGCGGGATCGCGCACGTCCGCTCGGGGTATGTGCAGGCGACTTCTCCATCGGACAGGATGCAGGCCCGGGAGCCATCGAGCGCGAGCGCGTCGATCTGGCCGATCGGGACCGCGAGCGGTTGGTCCGGGCGGGGCTGCGGTCGCCCAGCCGCCTCCTCGATGAAGCCGTCGCGGCCCCAGCAACGGATGTCGCCCGCACGGGAGAGTGAGCAGGCGTGGCGATCGGCCGACCGCGAGGTCGACGCTCTCGGGAACGTCGACCCAGCGCGCGAGCGAGTCGCCGCTCGAGATGCCGTCTGGGCCAGGGCCGTATCGACCTCGGGCCGCGCAGACGATCCGGCCGGCTTCGGAACGCGCGCACAGGGAGTGCTCTGACATTTCCAGCTGCGCGATGGGGCCGAGTGCACGAACGCCGGGTTCCGGGAACGAGCGACCGCGGCTCGCCGAGAGTTCTTGGCAACGGATCTGACCGTCGACCAAGGCGCACGCCGCACCTCTGTAGCTCGCGAACATCGTGGCGTCGGGAATCGTGATCTCCCCGACGCCGCCGCTGTCTCGGTCGTCGTCCCGATCGTGTGCCGCGTCGTGCTGATCGCCTCGCCATGCTCGTCGATGAGAGAGACGGTCCCGACGTACGCCATGCGATAGTTGACGTCGATTGGGGCCTGTCGACACCGGTCGGGACGCGCGGGAATTTGCGCGCGAGCCCTGCGTGAGCGCCCGGAGGGAACTTCGGACCTGGACCATGCCCGTACCGCTACCGAGTCGCGCTGTTCCGGCCGCGCCGTGGATTCACCGTGCCCGGCGGTGCCTCTAACCGCACGCGGATCGGACGTTCGGCGCATCCAGATACGCCGACCCCCAAGCCGCCCCCAAAGTTCGCCCCCCAGCACATCACCGCCCCTCGAACGAGACGGGCACAGGTTTGGTGGCGGCCACCGAACAGCTCGCGGGCCTCGCCGGGGAGCTCGACGAGGCTTGCCACCTTCCACGCCCCACGCGCGGTGCGTCGGTCCCGGACTTCTCGGAGCACATGTCGCTGTCTGCCGCTGGAACCGCCGGCACCCCCGCCACTGCGAGCGACCCGGCGGCGCCCGTCGTCGCGGCCGCCCCGCCCACGCCGTGCCCCGACGGCATGGCGCTCGCCCTCGCTCGACGCCGACTCTCTCCGCTGAACCGTA
>JBBQJI010000173.1:0-5666 GCA_038325765.1 Nannocystales bacterium | reverse complement strand
GGCAACACGTTCGCGTCGCCCTGACTCGCGAGAATTTCTTGTTCGTCGGATCCGATGCCGGTGGCGAGCGAGCGGCGGTGATCTACACGCTGCTCGGATCGTGCGCGCTCAACGATGTCGATCCGGTCAAGTACCTCGCCGACGTCCTGCCGCGTGTTCGCGGCCTGAGCCTCGAGCAGGCCCGCGCCCTGCTGCCCCACCGCTGGAAGCTCGCCCAGCCGACCGACGCCGCCCCGCCGACGGACCGCCTGACGTCTCGGGGCCAGCCCGTGCTCAAGCGTTTTGAAGTGCGAGCCGGCGGAGGGCAGGCGAGCCGCTGTGGCTGTTGAGAGGCGTCGAGGTAAGCGGGCCTACGGTTCAGCGGAGAGAGTCGGCGTGGAGCGAGGGCGACGAGGTTTGCTGGTGCAGTGTGTGTCGTGGGAAGGCGAGTGCGTGGTGGACGCAGGGCCCACGCCTGGACGTGGGCGCGCGAGGGCCCCAACCGGCGCGAGCGGCCCTGCGGCGTGATCACGGGTCTCCACCGTCGGCGCGGGGACGGGCGGCGCGGGCTCGACCGCGACCGGCTCGGGAGTCGGTGCAGGAATCGTCGCACGCGCGGCACGGGCGGGTGGCTCGGGACATGACCCTCGGGGGCGAAGGAGGACGTCGGACCCGGTCAGCTGGACCGAGGGGACGTTGCGAGGGACGGGATCGTCGAGCTACCGTCGTTGGTCTCTTCGTCGCACGTGAGCGTTGCCGTGCGCAGCGCCGAGATCACGCCGCGCCTCGCCCAGGCCTCTCCTGAACCCACGACTCTCCGTGTCAGAGTTTCCCAGCGTTCGCGTTCGAGGCCGCCACTTAGCGCTGGTGGCTGCGCGTGACGTCGAAACGTGGTCTCGCGAGTGGGCGTCGCAGCGACTTCGCGCGTTCGCCTGCGAGTGGCCGGGACGCGACGCGTTGCTCCGCCTGTCAGACTCGATGATGGGCCCCGACGAAGACATCGACCGGGCGATCGCATTCCTCGCAGACCGCTTCGAGCGCGGGCATGTCGTGGCGGTGCGGCTGCGCGACGACACGCCCGTCGGCGCGAGGCCGAACGTGCTCGGCGCGATCGACTGGGACAACATCCCGATGCTCTCCGAGCTCAGCAACGCGGGCGACTGGGTGGGCGGGGTCGACGCGCCGAGCGGGCCTGCGCCGTCGACGGCGCACGTCCCGACCACCGAGCCGCTGTCGCCCGAGCCCGCCGCGGACGCCGAGCTGCAGCCGACTCTCATGCGGCTCGAGCTCGGCGCTCTCGGGTTCGCCGAAGGCTGCGTGCTGCTGCTGCCGCGACCGGGCGCGGGCGTGTGGCATCCATGGGCTGCGCTCACGACGGTGGGGAAGCACTTGAAGGAGAACCCGGGCGACAGGCTGGTCGCGGTTGGGCACTGCGAGCGCGCGGAGCCAGAGGATCACGGGCGACTGCGTGCGACCGCGCTCGCGCACTTCGTCATGGGCGAGCGCGAGGCATGGCTCGCGATCGCAGCGAAGTGGGGCCGCGTACGCGACACGCAGGAGTACCTCGCGTACCTGCGCCACGCGCGGGGCTGGCCGCTTCCGCCGGTGTCGATCACCGACGAAGCCGACGCCGCGACAGCGTCGGCCGTCCTCGCGTTCCAGCACGCCTACAACACCCGCCCAGAGTGCGCAGCGGCGATCTTCGAGGACGGAGTGATCGGCCAGCAGACGTTGGGGGCGATCTTCGACACGGCACGCACGGAGTTGCGTCAGTGGCTGGGGCTGCGCCGCACGGACTGCGACGCCTTCGTCTGGCACGACGCGTCGCGGCCGTCGATCGACTGCGCGGTCGGCTTCAAGCCCTACCGCACGATGCCCGCGCTGCCGGTGCAGCACTGCGGACGGATGGTCGACTTGGTGATCGTGCCCGAGCAGGAGGCGGGCAAGATCGATCTCGGCCAAGGCCCGAGCGGCGTGTACGACGTCGCCGCGATCCACACGTTGGCGCTCGGCGCAGTGGTGGCGCCGCGAAAGGGCATGTCGATCGAGATCGCGCTGCGCGACGCGAGCGATGCCGCGATCGCAGACGCAGCCTACGAGGTCGACGTGCCGGGCGGCCTGCGCGTCCGAGGCCGCCTCGACGCAAACGGCGAGGCCCGCCTCGACGACCTCGTCGAAGGCTGGTGCCGCGTCCGCTTCCCCGAGCTCGCAGGTGGCTGCGAGATCCGAGAGATCGCCGCGTTGGAGTGACACCCATGGCAGTCGTCGGACCCAACATCATGAACACGGTCGACGTGGCGCTCCGCCTGCCGCTGATGCCCTCGGCGAAGGAGGCGCAGCGCTTCGAGCAGAAGCTCGGGTTCCACGTCGTGTTCGTGCCGTCGAACCTCGGCGGGCGCCTGCGCATCGGCTTCCTCGGGTCCAAGGCCAAGGCCGCGGAGAAGCGTCTGGGCGTCGTCGATCCGCAAGGGGACCTCCACACCCGTGACGCCAGTGGAGAGGTCCGCACCGACATCGAGGTTCGAAGGCGAGGCAGCGGCCTGTTCCAGATCGCCGTGCTCGACGAGAGCATGGACTACCGGATCTACGCGCTGTTCGAGGAGACTGGGACGGCGCGGCAGGCCGATGGCAAGCCGCTCATCCCATGGAACTTCTGGTACTTCCCGTTCGCGCACTCGACCGAGGCACCGTCGGCGTGGGGTGGCACTGAGCTGCAGCCGCTCCAGAAGTACGAGCGCGCGTTCGGGGAGACCGGGGTGCTCGCGTGGGAGAAGCAGCACCACGCCGATCCGACGAACAGCCGCCCGCCGTGGGAGGGGCACTGCCATCTCGCCGCGATGGCCAGCATCATGTTCGTGAACCCGATGCCCGACGGCTTCGAGTTCAACGGCGAGAGGTTTCTGGCCGAGGAACTGAAGTTCCTCGGAGCGGAGTTTGCGGGTCGATTCGGGAATTCTAAGAGCGAGTACAAACTCCCGAGCGAGGGCGGCCATCGCATGGGCCCCTTCCACGAGCAGAAACCGAGCGAGGCTCCGGAAGCCTTCGGCCAAACTCCTGACGTTCTGCTCGGGTTGCTGCGCGTGCTCCAGCGCGAAATCGGTCTCAGCGGTCGCGCGCTGGTCATGGACCTCCGCGACTCCGACGGCTTGGAGCACACCGCGGTGTGGAACCAGGCGGTGTATCGCTATGTCACTCGCTACTGGCAGCCGGACGTAAAGGATCCTACCCTGACCGACGGCGTCTGCGTCCTGTTCGGGAACGCGGACATCTACACCGGCACCAAGAGCTCAGGCCTGCCCGCGGAGACAGTTGTCGAGCATGGTGAGACGATCCTGAAGCACGGTGCGAACCACACCTCGTCTCGCAACGAATTCACCGTGCGCTTCACGGCCGCCGGCATCCATGACACTTCCGCGCCGGAGAATCGCTGGAAAGCCACGACCCGGGGCGGCATGGACACCTTCGCGCCCCGATACGCGTACCGAGTCGCCAAGCCGTCCAAGACGGTGATCGTGGCGCTCGGAAACCCGCGGATCGACCCGAACCACGTGCTTGCGGTGCTGCGACTGCGACCGGAGATCCTATGAGAGCGTGTGCTTTCCTCTTGTTTGCCGCGTGCACCGCCGCGCCCGTCCCGGAGAACAAAGAGATGCAGACTGCAGAGCAACACCTCGCGCCCGCGTGGAAGCAGGGCGACACCTGGACCGTACACTACCGCGAACACGGTGGGGGTATTGGTGGCATGGCGGCCGTCCCTGGGCCTCCGGGGTTCGAAGAAAACAGGTGGATGTTCAGGGTCGATGCTCGCACGCCCGAGGGCGTGCACATTTCGGCGCAGAGCGAGGAGCAGCCGGGGGGACGGGACATCTGGCGCTTCGTGTTCGCGCCGAACGGCCGACTTTTGCACGTGATCAACCCGTGGGGCGATGGGGCGCCCGAGCCCCCCGCCGATACGCCCATCTTCGAACTTTCGCGCAGTCTGCAGGAAGAAGTCGCGGACGCGTGGCCGCGATTCCCGCTCGACGAGGACTTCGGGGTCGATGACGCCGAGCTGCGGCAGCGGTCCCGTCCGGCCGGCAACGAACTCGAGGTCACGCTCGTACACGCGGGGTATGATCGGTGGTTAGAGGTCGACTTGGTGAGGACGGCGACGCAACGCTGGGAAGCGGGACGACCGTGGTGGTCTATCCTTCGGATCGAACAGGAAACCACCGGCTCCAAGGGCACCACGGCGATCGTGGAGATCGAGGCGGAGGTGATCGCGTGGCCCGCAAGCACACCGTAGAAGCCGGCGACTGGCTCGGCGCGATCGCGGACGCGCATGGCTTCGCGCACTGGGGGAGGATCTGGGACCACGTGCGCAACGAGGGGCTCCGCGCGCTGCGCTCGAGTCCGGACATGCTGATGGTCGGCGACGAGGTGCACATCCCCGGTCCCGAGGACGAGCCGAGCGTGGAGGTTCCCACGGGCCGGCGCGCGGTCTTCGTGGCGCGCAGGCCGACGGACGTGCTGCGGCTGCGGGTGACGGGCGTGGCGGCGTTCGTGGCTGCGATCGGACCGATCGACTTCGAACTCGAGATCGGCGCGGACCGGATCACGGGCACGATCGAAACGGAGGGCCAGGTCATCGAGGCGCCGCTCCGCGCGGCGGCGCGGACGTGCGTGCTGACCCTCGCCGGCACCAGGAGGCTCGAGTACGCGATCGGTGGCATCGGGCCCGTCGACGAGCAACGCGGCGCCCATGCGCGCGTGGTCAACCTCGGCTTCGACGCCGAGCCCACAGCCGCGTTCACCACCTACCAGCGCCTGCATGGCCTCGTGCCCAGCGGCATCGCGGACGAGCCCACGCGCCTGCGCATCCTGCAGCAGTATGGAGACTGACGACGGTCGCCGGAGTTCAGGCCGAGCAAACGCTCGCGCCGGGCGCCCTACCGCGCCCGCGATCGCGCTTCGGTTCGCTTCGTCCCCGGTGCGCGCGGCGTCCCCGGACGCGCCGCCCGGCTCGCGCGCGGCTGCGGCTTGCTCGGCGCGGGTGCGGTCTCCACCGTGGGCGCGGGGACGGGGACGGCCTCCACCGCGACCGGCGCAGGAATCGTCGCACGCGCGGCACGGGCGGGCGGCTCCCCGTCCTCGGCGGTGCCGGGCCGGGTCGGCGCCGCGGCGGTCTCGAGCGTCGGCTCCGCGTCCGCAGCACCCGCGCGCGCCCGTGCCGGACGCGGGCGCGCCTCGCCGCCGACCGGAGCCTCGCTCGCCTCGGTCGTTTCGGTGCGCACGACCTTGTCGGTCCCCTTGGCCTTGATCGTGCCCTTGCGGGTGACGTTCTCGATCTCCGCGGCGTCGAGGTGCTTGCCGAGCACCTCGCCCGCGTCTCGGCCCTCGTCGCTCACCCGCTGCGCCACGCGCTCGAGCGCTTAAGCGTTTTGAAGTGGGGATTTGGGCGCGCGGGTGAGTACGGAGTGGCCCGGTGAGCAGCGATGAGCGCGCGGCCGGGAGAAATTGGCGAGGGCCTGGGCGCGAGGGGAAGCGTGAGTGAGGCGTGGCATGAGGTGTTGACGCGCGCGTGTGATAGCGCGGACGGCCGAGTAGTCGCGCACGTCGGATGATGCGATCGCGGTGCCGGCGGAGGCGACCCGCATCATCGAGCGAGTTTCTTGGTGTCGTGGGTGGCCGGGCGGTACTGCCGCGAG
>JBBQJI010000172.1:0-6096 GCA_038325765.1 Nannocystales bacterium | reverse complement strand
ACCTGCACGTCGCGTCCGCCGAGCGCAGCGACGACGGCGTCGCGCTGACCACCGCGGAAATCGCCGTGGCCGAACGCGGCGCCCAGGGCGGCGCGCGCCACTTCCTGGAGCGCGCGCACGTCCACCGCTGGGCTCGTCTGTGGTGTGGGGCGGCGGGCGACCACGATCAGGCGGCGCGGCGGGCGAGGGCGGGCCGGCGCGGCGGCTCGGCCATCGGCGCCATGCAGAACTCGGGCAGGGCCGAGGCCGCGGCGAGCCCCGCCAGGCCGCGCTCGGTCAGCACTGGGAGCTACCGCAGGCGTACCGCACGCAGCTCGGCAAGTGGTTCGTGGGCGGGCGCGAGCTGTCCGGCGGGCAGTGGCAGAAGACCGCGCTGGCGCGCGCGTTCATGCGCGAGGGCGCCGACGTGATCGTACTCGACGAGCCGACCGCAGCGATGGACGCCGAGGCCGAGGCCGACGCGTTCGAACGGGTCCGTCGCCTCGCCGCCGACAAGATGGTCGTCTTGGTGTCGCACCGGTTCTCGACGGTGCGCATGGCCGACGAGATCCTGGTGCTGCAAGGCGGCCGCATCATCGAGCGTGGCGGCCATGCCGAGCTGCTCGCCCGCGGCGGACGCTACGCGCGACTGTTCACGCTGCAGGCCGAGGCATATCGCTGATCGGCCCGCGGTGCGCTTGGCGGCTCACTGACTGTCGACGAACACCACGTAGCAGGCGTCGTCCTCGCAGGCGAACGCACACCCGACGAAGGTGCCGATGCTGCTCTCGGACGCGGTCTCGCAGGTGCTGCGACAGCTCGAGTACTGCGACGCGTCGATGCAGTCGAAGAAGTTCAGCGAGTCGCATGCGTCTTGGCACTCCGCGACGGCACCGTCGCCGCCACCTCCGCCCTCGCCCTGACTGACGCCGCCGCCCTCGCCCTCGCTGGCGCCGCCGCCCTCGCCGCCGCCACCCTCAGCCCCGGAGCCGCCGAGCACGTCGTAGCAGGCAGCATCGATGCAGACACCGTTGTCCACGCATGCGACAAAGCTATCGCGCTCGGGGTCGCCCGCGCCGGCGCAGGCGCTTCGGCACTCGGCGTGGGTCGCAGCGTCGATGCAGTCGAAGAACTTCAGCGAGTCGCAGGCCGACTCGCACTCCGCCGCGGGGTCGTCGGCGCCCGGCAGCTCGTTGGCGCATTCCGGCGGCAGGTTGCAGCCGTCGCGACGCGCCACGCAGTACTCGACGAAACCCTGCTCCGCCGACGAGAGCGAGGAGCACACTGCGATGCAGTCGACCGCGGGCAGGCAGCCCGCCGCGACGAATTCGTTGCAAGAGCCCGCGCAGTCCGGCGGCGCGTCGACGCCACCCTCGGACTGACCGCCGCCCTCGCCACCGCCTGCGGCCTGGGTGTCGAGATCGGTCGCGCACGCCGGATCGCAGATGTCGTTCTCGACGCACGCGACGAACACCTCGATGCCCGACGCCGGCGCGCTCTCGCAGGCCGCGAAACACGCGGCGTGGTCGGTCGCACTGGCGCAGTCGAAGAACTTGAGCTGGTTGCACGCGTCCTTGCAGCGGGATTGGTCGGTGGCCGAGGCGCCGCCACTGCCGCCGCCGTCGTCGACGGAGTCGCAGCCGGGTGCTGCCTGGGTGGCTACGAGCGCAAAGAGGCACGCGGCGCCGAGGCGCACCGCACTGAATCGGTCGGTCATGGGGTCCCTGCCGGCGCGGGTGGTCTGCGCCCGCGCTCGGCATCACGACGCGACGGCGGCGGCGACCGTCGCATTCTTTCTGTCGCCGGACGCTGCAGACCGACGGCGCGACCGTTCAGGGACCGTCCCGGAGCAGCCCGCCGATGGTGATCTCGAGGTTGCTGCGCACCAGCGCGATCATCCCCTCGAACTCGGCCACGTCGCCCCCGAGCTGCTCGCGCACCCGCCCCCGGACCCCGCGCAGCAGGGTCTCGCGCAGCCGCGCCAGCCAGCGCGCGACCGTGGCGCGGTGGACACCGAGCAGCACCGCGAGCTGATCGAGGGTGAGCCCGTCGAGGAACCGATAGCGGAGCAGCGCCCGATCCTCGGCGTCGAGGGCGGCGAACGTCTCGCGCAGCGCCACCCGGAACCGGTCGCGGTACGTGCGTTTGACGAACGACAGCTCGAGGTCCCCGCTGGCGGCGAGATCGGCCACGGCGTCATCGTCGACCACCGGCGCGTCGGCGCTGCG
This sequence comes from Nannocystales bacterium, assembly GCA_038325765.1. Lineage (GTDB taxonomy): Bacteria > Myxococcota_A > Polyangia > Nannocystales > Nannocystaceae > Xiheibacterium. The sequence continues at coordinate 3,889 of JBBQJI010000172.1, read as the reverse complement.
CATCGCGGAGATGCTCTCGCGCACCGTCACTGCGCGCACCCAGTGCTGCAGGCTGCCGCGGCCCGAGTAGCGCGCGAGCTTGCGGCCCGGCGGCAGCAGCTTGGCGAGCACGATCTGGCGAATGTCGTCGGCCATGCGGTCCGGCGCGCGCGACCGCGTGATCGCGTGGTCGACGTCGCGCGCGTGCACCCGCAAAAAAGCCGTGACCGCGCGGGGCTCGGCGTCGACGCAGCCATCCGCGAGCGCGATCGCGGCGTGGTCCAGATTGGTGAGGGTCGCCTCCGCGGGGGCGACCTCGCCGAGGCGGGCCGCGAGCGAGGCCATGTGCCGCTCGAGCGACGGCGGTGGGCACGGATCGGGCGGGCACGCGCGGCCGTGGGCCTGCACGAGCGCCACCTCGAGTGCGCCCAGACCGAGCCACCCCTCGCGCGCCTCCTCGGGCAGCGCCGTGCAGAAAATCTCGGCTGCGCTGGGCGGACTCGACATCCCGGGGGCTACAATACGCGCCTTCCGTGGACGTCGCGATCGGAGCCCGTCGCTGCCTCGACGCCGACGAGCTGGTCGCGCTCGTCGACGACGCCTGCGATGCGGCGCTGCGCGGCGTGGCGCTCGCGCACGCGCAGCAGTGCGAGGCGTGCCGCCAGGCGGTCGCGGCGATGATGCGCGCCGTGTCGTCGGCCCAGCCGGCGGCCGAGCCGACCGACAGCGCGTCGGGCAGCGCGGATCCCGAGGACGCGCCCATGCCCGCGACGATTGATCGCTACCGTCTCCTAGGCGAGCTCGGGCGCGGGACCATGGGCGTGGTCTACGAGGCGCACGATCCGTGGCTGCGGCGCAACGTCGCGATCAAGCGCCTCCACCCGAGCACCGTCCGCCCCGAGCCGCTGCGGTTGCGGCGCGAGGCCCGGGCGCTGGCACGGCTCGCCCACCCCAACGTCGTCGCAGTGCTCGAGGCCGGCGACGGATGGTTCGCGATGGAGCTCGTCGACGGTGAGCCGCTCGCGAAATGGCAGCGCGGCCGAGCCTGGCGCGAGATCGTCGCGGCGTACGTCGACGCCGCGGCAGGGCTCTGTGCAGCGCACGCCCTCGGGATCGTGCACCGCGACTTCAAGCCCCACAACGTGCTCGTCGGACGCGACACCGACGCCACCTTGCGTGTGCGCGTGGTCGACTTCGGGCTCGCGTCCGCCCGCGTCCCACCGGACGATCGCACCGAGCCGGGGGCCAGCCGGGAGGCAGGGGCGTCGTCGCGCACGGGCATCGTCGGCACGCCGGCCTACATGGCGCCAGAACAGCTCGCGGGTCGGCCGGCGGACGCGGCCAGCGATCAGTTCGCGTTCTGCGTCTCGCTGCACGAGGCGCTCGCCGGGCAGCGGCCGTTCGCCGGCGACGATCTCCCCGCGCTCCGCGAGGCGGTGCTGCACGGGGTGCCCCGTACGCCGCCGCGATCCCCGGTCCCGCGGGCGCTGTGGCGCGTGATCCGGCGCGGCCTCGCCACCTCTGCGCAGCACAGGTGGCCCACGATGCAGGCCCTCGCCGATGCGATCGAGGACGCCGCGGCACCGCCCACGCGGCGACGCGTCTCGATGGCGACGATCGGCATCGCGCTCGCCGTCACCGCCGCCGCCGCCCTCGCCTCGCGTAGACCGGCGTGCCCCGGCGCCGACGCGTTCGAATCGGCGTGGAACGGCGCGCGCGCGACCGAGTTGCGCGACGCTCTGCTCGACTCGGGCCTGCCGTACGCCGCCGCCACGGCCGAGTCCGTCGTCGCGGCGATCGATCGCCACGCCGAGCAGTGGCGCGGTGCGCATCGCGAAGCGTGCGACGGGCGAACGGACGACCACGCGCTCGCCTGCCTCGACGATCGTGCCGCCGCGATCACCGAGCTCATCGCGCAGATCGGGGGCGCCGACGCCCGCGCCATCGCCGGTGCCCTGCGCGCGATCGAGTCGCTCGAGCCGGCCGGTGGTTGCCTCGCGCCCGGCCGCATCACGACGCGATCGGACGCCGGCCACCGACTGTCGCGGGAGCTGTCCACGGTGGGCGCCACGATGCTGCTCGACCTCGGCGCGGCGGACATACCGGCGCTCGAGGATCTGCAGGCGCGCGCCGACGCGCTAGTCGACGCGCCGCTGCAGGCGGAGACGCGGCGGGTGCTCGGCACTGCGCTGGCGCAGGCGGGGCGGTGGGACGAGGCGATGCCACTGCTCGAGGACGCGTATCTGCGTGCCTACGATCTCGGCCACGACTCGGTGGCCAGCGCAGCGGCGCGCAATTTGGCCATGGGCGCGACGTGGCAAGGCGATCATGAGCGCGCGGTGCACTGGGCGCAGCTCGCCCGCGCCGTCGCCCGGGACGAGGCGCAGCGTGCCGGCATCGGCCTGGTGCTCGGCCAGATCCACTTCGACGCCGGGCGCCCCGAGCAGGCCGAGGCCGCGCTCGTCGACGTGCTCGCCGCCGGCGCGGCTTCCGAGTCCAAGGTCTCGGCGCTGACGATGCTCGCGACGATCCGCAGCGCGGCGGGCGAGTTCGACGCGGCAGAGCAGGCACTCCGAGAGGCGCTCGCGATGCTCGACGACGAGGTCGGGCCCGATCACCCCGGCGGCCTGCGTGCGCTCAATGTGCTCGGCGTCGTGCAGTCGCGGCGGGGCCAGCAGACCGCCGCGCTCGCCACGTTCACGCGCGCCCACCGGGTGCTCGAGGCGCTGCACGGACCCGACCATCCGTTCGTGGGCCAGGCGCTGGGCAACATCGCGCTGGTGCAGCGCGGCCTCGGCGATTCCGCGGCCGCGTACGCGACGATGCGGCGATCACTCGCGATCTTCGAGGCCCACGGCGGCAGCGACGACGCGCGCGTGCCGATGACGCTCACCAACATCGGGCCGATCGCGTTGGCGGCTGGGCGCCCCCTGGACGCGCTCCGTCACGGCCGCGCCCTGCTCTGGCTGCAGCCGACGCCGGGGCCCGACGATGTCCGTCACGCCTGGACCGTCGTCGCCCGCGCCCATCGTGACCTCGGTGCGCTCGACGACGCGCTCGACGCCTGGGATGCCGCACGCGTCGCTGCGCGCGCGCATCCCTCGGACGACGAGCAGGGATGGATCGAACTCGAGGCGGCGATCACCGCCGACCGGGCGGGCCGCGACGCCATCGCCGAGACCAGCATCGTCGCTGCGCTCGAGTACTACGCGCGCAGCACCGAGACCTCGGCGCCCGAGCGCGCGCGCGCCGAGCTCGTCGCCGCCCGAATCCACCGCGGCGATCCCCAGCGCGCCCGCGACGATCTACTGCGGGCGGCCGCGCTGCTGGGCAGCGGCGAGCCCGGCGGTGATCCGCTGCGTCCGCCGACGCGCGCGCTCGATCTGGTGGCGACATGGATCGCGTTGGGCGGTGACTCCCTGGTGCCGTGGCCCAACGGATCCGGCGCGGTCGGAGCTGGGCGGGCTCGGTAGGCGATGGACGCCGCGGTCGATGGGACGTTGCAGCGCCGGGTGGAGAAGCTCGAGCAGCGCCTCGGTCCGGGCTGACGGATCACCCGGCCATCCGGCGCAGGAGGATTCCCCGAAGGACTCCGGTGCCGCGCTACATCCGGGTCACGGACAGCACGACGATGGGCTCCACCGGGACGTCGTCGTACTGGCCCATCGTCGTCGTCGCGACCGCGGCGATCGCATCGACCACCTCCATGCCCTCGATGACGCCACCGAAGGTGACCGATCGCCAGGGCGCACTCGCGGAAGTCCGAGCGGCGGGGTAGCGGTGCGGGCAGTCTGATCGGGCATGAGCGGATCGAGTCGTGGGCTGAAGGATCTGGTTGGTGTGGCGCGGTGGACCGAGCGGGAGGCTCGGACGGCGTTGCGAGCGTGGGGGCGCGGTAGCCAGGCGCTGA
>JBBQJI010000171.1:0-6142 GCA_038325765.1 Nannocystales bacterium | reverse complement strand
CCCCTCGGGGGCGGCCAGCGGATCGATCCGGCCCACCATCACGCGACCCCCACGAGCGGACCCTCGTTCATGACGCTGCGATCGGCTCCGCGGAGCACGAACCAGGGCACGGCATGCTCGGCGACCCCCCCACCCCCGACCCCGATCGCGTGCGGGATGTGGATCTCGAGCGTGACGCCATCGGCGAATCTGAAGTGCGCCATCTGCCCTTCTGGCATCTCAGGGGCGCCTTCGACTGCCGCGACCAGAACCCCAGCCATGGGATGTTTCCGCGCCATGGGGGAGTCCTCTTCATCCTCAACGAGATTGATCTCAAAATCGCTCTTGTTCGCCATGTACACCGCTCCTAATGCTCGTTTAATGTGCAGCAAGCGATGTACACCGCGCAAGTTTAAGGCGGGTGATCTAACACACGCATGTGCGCGCGTTGTCATGGGGGTGGTAGAGTCCCCCTTGTGACGCGCCAAAACGACCCGAAGCGTGCCGCCGAACGTGAAGCGCTCGGATTGCGGCTTCAGGTGCTGCGGACTGCGGCCGGGAAAACACAGGCCGAAGTCGCCAAAGCGCTCAAGGTAGGGCGAATGACTGTCTCACATTGGGAGCAAGGTACGTATGAGCTTGCGGCGCTCGACGTGCCCCGACTCGCGGAGCTTTACAAGGTGGATGTCACCGTAATTCACGGCCTCACTCCGCTTCCGCTCATCAAGGCAAGCGAGCCGTGATGCGCACATACCTCTTCATTGTGACGGCCCGGTAACCCACCGCCGGCAGCACGCGGTCCACCAGCAGCGCCGCGCCCTCGGCCATCCGCCGGCCCATGCACGACGGGCAAAATCCGCGTGACTTGCAGGCGAAGGCCACCCGCAGCTCGTCGCCGCAGGTGCGGCAGCAGGTCCGCACAAAGCCGAGCTCGAAGTCACCGCAGCCCGCGAAGCCCAAGAGCTCGCCCTTCACGAACTCTGGCAGCGGCCCGGCCCGCTCATCACAACACTCGAGGAACTCCGCCAGGTGCCGACGCACCAGCACCGCCGCGTCGCACTCCTGCGTCTGGCGCGCGTTCCCCGGGCGGTCCGCAAGTCGAACAGCACGCCGTTCGGCCCGAGCGGTTGGTTCTGATCCGAGGCGCTGGTTCGATCCGCCAAGATGCCCACGAGCACGGGCCCCGGACGCCCGACCGTCGCGCACACGCCTGGCGGCCCACACGATTACTCGCACTCGACACCGAGCAGTTCGAACTCGACCGTGACCTCGTCGGGTTGTTCGACTGCAAGCTTCAAGATGTAGTCGCCTGATTCTTCGATGTCGAACCATCGCGCCGGCTGGACGCCAATGCCGGTCGGGATGATGATCCTCTCGCGAAACGATTCGCAGCCCCCCGCGCACTGCTTGAGCTCGAGATAGCCCTTGATGGGCTCCTCCACGAACCGGATGAAGATTCCGTACCGTCCCGGAGCCGGAATGGTCACGACACGGTAGGTCCAGATCTCGTCGTCACGGACGCCGATTACGTCCGGGGATCCGCACGCGAGCTCGACGCGATGCGAGGCCGGCTCGCCTCCGTCGCACCAAGCCAGCGTCTCGGCGCCGAAGCACGCTGCGCTCGGGTCGCGGAACGTGGTGTGAGGGCACCGGTCGAGGGACTCGAACTCGGTGACCGCGTCGCTGAAAGGAACGCCGGACGCGTCCGCGAACGCGGTCGCAAAGTCGGCTGTGGAACTCCACAGTCCCAGTCGACCCTCGAGCTCGAGGACGACGTCTCGGCCAAAATTCGTGTCGAGGTACGCGATGAAGCTGCCTGCGACGCCGTAGTACTCACCCGGGAGGCGCGCGCGCTCGACGGCCGCGAGGGCCTCCTCGAGCGGGAGAGCGTTGTCGAAGTGGAAGTCACCATCGCCGCCCAGATACTCCGCCAGTCCCTCTTCGAGCAGGGGTTGGGTGACCCCATTCGGGCGAAGAACCGCATGGGCGAGTTCGTGCTCCAACACCGGCCGGCCGCTGAGGACTCCCTGGTGGGTCGAGAGCCCCAGGACGCCGCTCTCCCATTCGGGGACCTCGTCCGGCGCGAGGAAGGAGTATCGGACCTTCTCGGCGAGCGGGGGGCGGTCGAGGATCTCGACCAGACCCGCGACGTAGCCATCAAGATAGGGCGGAGTTCCGGCACAGTAGTCGCCAGCGTGGTCAGATACCCCAAACGCGAGATGCTCGCCCTCCCACACCACCGGCGGGAGGTCGACGTCGCCATCCGGCGGCTGACAGGCCGAGATCACCGCGGCCACTGCGGCCACAGCAACCGTGAAGGACGCGAGTCTGCACCGCGCTCGACTCTGCCGCGCTATTGCCACCGCGACGCCCCGAGGAAGAAGTCGTACACGTCCCCTTGTGCGTCGGTGTACCTCAGCTGGATCGGGTCCATGTCCCACGAGCCCGCGAGGTGCCCGGGACGAAACCGGATGGGAGAGTAGTTCGTCACGCCAACGAGCGCGGAACTGCCGAGGGCGCGGCCCGAAATCGCGAATGTCGCGGAGTCGCGGGGAATCTCGTATACCAGACTGCCGGGGAAGTTGAGCGCATGGGCCTCACCCACGAGTTCGGCACGAAATGCATCGACATCGATGCCGCCCACGGTGGTCAGAGCGTCGCCGCGGGCGAGCAGGTAGCTCAGCCGCTTGGCCCCGGCTGGCCCGACGATCGCGAGCCGCGAGCAGCCCTCGGAGCATGCGGTTCGCGTCGACGCGAGCGTTGCGCTCTCGATGAAGTTGCTCCCTCGAACCTCGACTCGGCCGTGAAAGAGCGTCGTGAAATCGTCCGGTCCGAGGCCGAGCGGGACCTCGCTCAGCACGACGTGATCGTTGTCTTCCGACGAACGGCACTCGTCGCCGGGATACTCGGGGTCGGTCGTCCACGGGAACACTTCGAAGAACTCCGCGTTCGTGACCGTGATCGTGACGTCGTCGATAAGGCCTGGAGGGTCAAACGACCACGAGCCACCGATGGCCTCGTCCGGGAAGTGCGGGACGTTGTTGTTGGCGGCGTCGCATGCGGGCGTCGTCCCAGCGATCCCGGTGTTCACCGCGAAGGCGTTGTAGCAGGCTGTCTGGTTCTTCGCGATGAAGTCGGCAGCCTTGTTGGCAGCCTCTTTCCCAGCGGCCCCGAGGTCAGCGCCGTACTCCTCGAGTCGCGTTGCGAGGCTCTTGCACCCCTGCACGAGCGCATCCACCACGCAAGCCTGGATGTGCGGTTCTTCGCAGGGTGCATCGACGCCGACCGGTGGGCAGCAGGCCATCACCTTGGGCTCTGCATACGTGTCCCCCTCAGTCGAAGGCCCGTAGTCGACGATGATCGACTCGGACCCGAAGTTGAACTCAATCGTCGCCTCCAGGCGCCCACTGCACTGGTAGCGGTAGCCGAACAGGTTGTTTGCCTCGGCATCGGCATCCAAGAACAGACACCGTCCTTCGACCAGAGACGGTTCTCCGCCCGTCACGTCAGCGCCATCCGCACCATCGGCGCCACTCACCGTGGAGTCGTAGCCTCCGCTGTCGGTCCCTGCAGTACCGTCCGCGCCCACGGTTACCTGAACGATAGGCTGGCCGGGAGCTGCTGGATCCGTGCACCCGCTGCTTACAACGAGGACGAGCGGAACGAGTAGAAATCGTGGTGAACACTGCATCTCCGATCGAGCGTACACTCGAGCTCGGCCAGTGGCAAGGACGAAGGGCCCGCGTTGGGCGTGGACCTGTGCTTAAGCGTTTTGAAGTGCGAGCCGGCGGAGGGCGGGCGACACGCGGTGGCTGTTGGGAGCCGTCGAGGTAAGCGGGCCTACGGTTCAGCGGAGAGAGTCGGCGTCGAGCCCCGCGCCTCGACGCCCGCTCAACCGGTCCGATCGACCCACGAATTCTTCCGAGGAGCCAAAAAAGTGGAGGCGATCTGGGGGGACGGGGACGACGACACGGAGGGGACGAGCGAGTCATGACCATCGAGATGATCGACGAGGCCGTGCGCGACGGGGCGCGGCTGAAAGAAGCGTGTCAGACTGTCGGGATCGCGACGACGACCTTGGCGCGCTGGCGCGCCGCGCCGGGGGCTCAGGACGCGCGACGCGGACCGATCACCCGGCCCGCGAACGCGCTGACCACCGAGGAGGAGGAGAATGCGCTGGCGATGATGAACGCTCCGGAACACAGCTCGATGTCCCCGGACACGCTCGTGCCGTACCTGGCAACGCTGGGGCTCTACGTCGCGTCGCAGTCGACGCGGGTCTGGATCTCTGTCTGAGCTGCTCCAGAGATCGGAAGTCTAGGTGAATTCGGGACAGAGCCTGGTCGTCGAGTTGCTGTTCAGACCCCCCAACGGAGGATGTCCCATGACGGCGATGATGATCCAGGTACCGCCCCACTGCAAGCACTTCGCGGCCGCGCTCGTCGAGGCGGTCGAGGTGGTCGCACGGCTTGCGAAGGTCGGCCGGCGAGCCCCCGACATGCTGCACGCCGAGTCGGGGATCGCGACTGCGATCGCGAAGGTGGAGTGCGGCGCGATGGCGGATGTGCTGACGAGCCTCGACGCCGACGGCGACGAGGTGATCTTCGACGGCAAGCGCTGGCACTCGCTCGGGGTGATGCCGACGACGTACTTCACGCAGGCCGGGCCGACGACGGTCGAGCGCAAGCTCTTCCGCGAGAGCGGTGTGCACAACGGTCCGACGCTCGACGTGGTCGCGTCGCGGGCCGGTCTGGTCGGCGATTGGACACCGGCCGCGGCGAAGGCGATGGCGCACCTGCTGCAGCAAGGCACAGGTCGCGAGGCCGAGACGACGGCGCACGAAGTCGGGCGGCTGCCGTACTCGAGGTCGAGCTTCGAGCGTGTCGGGCATGAGGTCGGCCGCCTCTACCTCGGACGCCGCGCCGAGATCGATCAGCGGCTCACGGAGGCCGCGGCAGTCCCTGACGGCGTGCGAAGCGTCAGCGTCGCGTTGGATCGCGTCGCCGTGCCGATGGAAGAGCTCGAGATCGACGGCGGAGAAGACGGCAAGGACCGCCTGACACGCGTCTGGCACATGGCGCACGTCGGCACCGTCACGCTCCACGACGCCGACGGCTGGGCGATCGCGACGACGCGCTACGCCTGCATGCCCGGCGGCGACATCGATGAACTCGACGGTGCGCTTCAGGGTGATCTGGTCCACCTGCTGACCCGTCGCCGAGGGCTGCGCGTGGTCACGCTTGGAGACGGCGCGGCAGAAGTCCGCAGCCGTCTCGACGCCATCGTCGACGGCGTCGCGAAGAGTGCCTGGGACCTCCTCGACTACTGGCATGTCGCCGAGAAACTCGCTCTCGCAGCGCAGGCGATCGCGAAGGGCACGAGCGGCAAGGAGATCGCTGCTCGCTGGAAAGGGTGGCTGCTCAACCTCGACGATGCGCCGAGTCGCATCCGCGAAGAGCTGTCCGCCCACGCCGGCCACAAGGTGGTCGACGACACGCTCACCTACCTCGACAATCACGGTCATCAGATGGACTACGCTGCGGCGAGACGCGAGGGCCTTCCGATTGGCAGCGGCAACGTCGAGGCGAGCTGTAAGTCGGTCGTCCGAATGCGGATGGTCCGCGGCGGCGCCCGGTGGAAGCACGAGCCCGGCGACCGCGTGCTCCATCTACGCGCTCTCGCGCAGAGCGACCGCTGGAACGACGGCATCGCCGAGACCCTGCGTCCGCTCAAACGCACCATCCGGGTCGCGTCGTGATCCGGGATCAGATGGAGAACCATACCCAGTAGGAGGCCGCCGACGCCAGCCGAGAGAGTTCCCGTCACAACCGCTGCGACACCTCCCAAGACTTGAAGCGTTGCGCCGACCTTCTGACTCGTCTCCGCCTTGGCCCTCGACATGTCGGCGAAGACCTTCTCTAGCTCGGCTGCGTTCGCCCGACCTTGCGCGACGAAATCCTTCGGGCCCCCTCCGGCAACCGTAAGAGCATCGGTAAATCCGCCCGCGGTGAAGCGTTCGGCTTTCGTCGCCCCGACGACACGCTCGTCCTCGAACACCACATCCGAGGCGCCTTGGCCCGACTCGTACGCGTACGTCACGTCGTGACTCATGCGCCGAGCCGCCTTGCCCTCGCTGTCCTTCATGTTCACGGGATTCCCGTGG
>JBBQJI010000170.1:0-6157 GCA_038325765.1 Nannocystales bacterium | reverse complement strand
CAGAACCCGCCGGCGAAATCACGCGGATCGAGACCGGCGTCAACACCTACTCGGCCGCTCTCTCATGGAGCGACCCGCTCCGCCGCGTAGAATCCGGTGAGGGGCCTGTGTCACAACGCGGTGGCGATCGTGCCTTCGGCGTTCGTGCCGCGGACGATGTCGTCGTCGTGAACCCTGCTGCTGAAGTCGTGTGACAGGGCCGACCGCGCAGTGCGCGAGGACGGCGGTCGTCACGCGTCGCAGCTACTACGCGCCACCGCCGGGTTGGATCGGCCGCGAGGTCGGCGTGCAGTGGGACTAGATGCACGTGCGGATCCTCGACGCCAATCTGCGGACGCCGTCATCGAGCTGCATGTGCCCGTGGCGCTCGAGCGCCGCGACCAGCGAGGGCAGCAGAGCCTTCAGCCGCGTGCCGCAGACCCGATCGGATGCTTTCCAGACGGTGACGAGGGCTTGGCGGACTGCTTCGTCGTACACGCGCAACCGGATCGGTCGCGTCGACGCTGGGAGACGCGCCCGACTGTCGTTCAGGATCCGAATCGCGCGCTTCCTGTGGTAGCCCGTGGTCGCCATGAACTCGGTGAGGATCCGCTCCTTCTCCTCCCTGTCGGCCCCACGGTATCGCTCGCCAACCGCCAGCACGAGCTGGCGTCGGGTCTCCTTCGTGTTCGTCGTGGTCATCGGCACCCCTTCGCCACCCGGGAACGGGTAGCAGAGTCGATGAGGCGACGCCCCCGCCCGGGTAGCAAGTCAGGCGAGACAACGCGACCGGCAAAAGTAGTTGTCGCTGATCACGCGTCCGTGAGAACCACATCCGCGTGTTTGCCTCCTCCCACCAGAAGCGTCGACCGGGCTCCTGGCGGCAGCGTCGCCTCCAGTGAGGGCCATACCCCCTGCGACGCGTAGACCGGACACCCGGGCCGCACGATCGATCACCGAGGTCCGTGCGGGTCGGCCTTGCCGCGTTCACGCACCTCGCCGATCGCATGGATGACGAGCGCCACCATCAACCCCGCGCATGCGATCCCGATCCCGGGATCCACCAGCTCCACGGAACCCAACGCTGCCACTCCCGCCGCGACGAGGGCGAGCACCGTGGGCACGATCCAAGCTGCAGGGGGATTCCGGAGCTCGCGAACTGCGAACACGGCCACCACCGCGGCGGCCTGGGCGATCGTACCGACAGTCAGCACTCGGCTGTCCACCAGGGCGACGCGGGCGGCGGAGGCGACGCCGCATCCCACGAGCAGCCACCCCAAGGCCCGTCGTCGTGCGCCGCCCGGGCCGAGGTCACTGCGCGGTCCGAATACGGAGTGCGAGACCCAGGCCAGCACGGCGTATGTCGTGGCCATGACCACGGCGCCGAGCACGACCACGTACACCAGCACCATCGGACCCGCGTCCCGTGCGGTCCACACGATCGTCGCGAGCTGGCAGGTCGCTGCGAGGAGGATGACCCAGCGATAGTGCGGAAGGGTCACCACCGCGACGGAGCGGGCGGGGTCGGCGGGTGCGCGGCGAGCCTCGATGAACCCGTACCTCGCATGGAGGACTAACGCGGCGGCAACGAGCGCGTTGCCGAAATAGGCACCGCCGTCGAGCTCCGCCGCGATGGAAGCGAACGGAAGCCAGGCCACGAACAGCGCGACGGCGGAGGGAGCGATCCAACGCGCGTGGCCGTAGTTCAGCTCTCGGACCGCGACGATCCCACCGACGGTGATCACCTCGAGGGCGACGCGATCCGTGTACGGGCCCAGGGTCCGCAGCGGAAACTGCAGCAGCGCGGCGACGAGCATCCAACTCGCCAGCCGCCGCAGGTAGACGCCCGGCGCTTGATCTGGACCATGCGCGCGCCCGAACGCGACGAGGCCCTCGAAGACGAGCAGGGCCGCGAGGGGCGGGAGGAACCACATCGGGTCGAGCACCGAGAACAGGACCATCGGCTTCATGCGATGGAACCAAACGAGGTATCCGAGTTGGTACAGCGTCGCGACGCCGACGGCCCCCATCGCGAGGTAGGCGGCGACTGTCGACCCTGAAGGCGGCGAGCCTGGAGCGTGTGCGAGCATCGGGGTGTCGTGGCGCGCCTACGCCATGCAGGTCTCGAGCGAGAAATCGGACCGGGGAACGATCGCCCACTCTCCAGCGCTGCCGACGATCAGCGTCCCCGTGTAGCGAATGCGAAAATAAAACAGTGACCATTGGTCGTTCTCTTCGCCGTCGAAGTACGGCTCGACGGCGGCCCTCGCCTGCTTCTTGATCCCGAAGTGTAGCAATGCGATCTTGTCCACTGAAAGCGGCTCTCGCGGCCATTCGTCTACGGCGTAAGCCAGGCCGTGGTGGCAGATGATCGTCAGCGCACCGGCAGCGACGGAGTCCGCGACCGCCCGATACCGCAGGGTGTGCTGGTTCGGAAATGAGGCAAACACGGTCTGGTTCTCGGGTACGGCCGGCGCGCCGGGTTCCGCGTTCGGCCGTCCGTCCTTCCATCCGGCGATGATCGAATCGGTCAGGAACTTCGACCAGCGGACGTGCATGTGGCAGCAGTCGTGCAGGCACATGTTGAGCATCGCGATATCGTCATCGACGATGAAGCGTCCGCGACCGTCGAATGGTACATCCATGGTGAGTCGCATGCGAGGGGCTATGTGCACGTTGTCGAACTGGCCCTGCCGAGGCACCTTGGCGACGTCGGGAGAGAACCACGCGAATGCGGATCGCCGCGTGACCGCGTCGGGAATGCGACGAGGCGCGACGAACCTGGCGTCCGCGAGCGTGATCTCGCCGACCTGTTGCAGCGGGTGGTCGTACTCCCTGGGTTTGCGGCCCTCGAACACACGGGCGGGGTCGACCTCGTAGTAGTCATACAGAGCGTCGGTGTACGGGATCGGCGACTGGAAGAATCCTGACAGCGTGTGGGCCTCGTTGGTGTCGGCCACCACCAGAGCCTTGTGCGTTGCGTGCATGGCGTCGCCCGCGTGAGTCATCCCCTCCGCCGGACGCGCCATCAGAATCGTCCCCTCGACGCGATCGACCCGCTCGTTCGCCCACACCATCAGGTGCGGGTGGATTCTGGCGAAACCGATCAATCCACCGGGCACGAAGTCGTTGTGCTCACGGCACAGTACGACCTCGACCGCCACGATGTACCGGGTGTGGTCGACATGGGCCCACGCGGCGGCCCCAGGCGTCGCGGTAAAGGTGACGCCCGGCAGCTCCTCCCCTGGGTTCGGCATGAGGTCGCCGCCGAGCGCATCGCACTCCGTCTTCGTGAGTGGGCTCGGAATCTTCTGGTCGAGCTTGTAGCCGAACACCACGAGCATGGAGCTGTCGATGCGTGTGTTGAGCTGCCACAGCCAGTTCGATTTGCCGCTGAACTTGTCGGCAAGCGGGAAGATGGATCCCTCCCGGGCGAAATACGCGGCGATCATGTGCTGGGGGTCGAGCGGAAGCTCGACGTTGGTGCCGTTGCGCCGCCGGACGCGGACAGTTTCGAACTCCATTCGATCGTAGGCGGTCGCAGCCATGCGATAGTCCATGCCCATGCCGCGTGAGCGGATCGTGATGTTCGTGAAGGTTCCGGGGGCGGCGGGGTCCCACGACAGTCGCCAGATCGGGTTCGTGCGAACGGTGACCTCGTCCAAGCCGCGCGGTAGCTCCGCTGCACGAGTGGGGAACGGCTTTGACGAGCGGAACGCGCCGGTCATCGGCTTGGGCAGCTCCGGCGCGGTGGCGGTGAACAGCATCGATTGCTTCAGCAGGTCATCGAGACTCGGCATCGTGGTCCCTCTTGGTCGAGCGGGTTTTCATTGGGTCGCCATCCCCGAGGAGACCAGCGTACCCAAGCCGTCGGCGTCGAAAGCGGCAACGACGTCGATCCGGTCGCCGGCCAGCGCCGTGAAGCGGACCGTACCATCGGGGTCGGCAACGTACTGCGAGGCACCGAGGCCACCGACATCGATCCACGCCCGCCCGCGGGCGATCGACTCCCGGGTGCGCCGGGCGATGGTGACCTGCACCAGCACCTCGCTGGGGACGGTGAGCACGTTGCGTTGGTAGGTGCCGTCGTAGACGAGGTCGCCCGCGCCCGCGGCCTCGCTCGCGTCGTCCGGTTCCTCGAACAGCAGTAGCGAGGCGCGTCGATGGGGCAGCGCGGCGAGGCCGACGAGGTCGGCGAGCTCCGCCGCCGGGCGAGGGTGACGCTCGCCCAGGGCGATGTAGGGCGGATCCGTCCACTCGATTGTGCTGCGAATCTCTGCGAGTCCGCCGCGGTCGGTGGCGAGCAGGCGGGCGAGGTCGGAATCGTACGCGTCGCCGATCGCCCGCCAGTCCGCGCACCCGAGGGGCTCATCTTCCGCGATACCGGCGTCGGCGCGGAGCTGGCGTCGAGCGACCTCGAGCGCTTCGCCATCGTCGAGGTTGGCGGGCCCGAGGCCGAGGATCGCGTGGCACGCCACGAGCGCGCATTTGAGATCGAGTTCGGTGGCCCGACCCGCCGCGTGCTCGGCCCAGTCGTCGAGCTTCCCGGCGGCAAACAGGTAGACCGAGCGGCCTCGCTCGGACGACAACGCCTCGTTGTCAGCGTCCTGTCCCAGCGGATCGGCGTGCCCTGCGACGCACATCGTTCGTCCACGACCGAGCCATAGGCCCAACCGCAGCGCCGCGCGCGTGGTGCCCACGGTGCCGTCGATCCGTGGCCGCATGCCGCCCCACCGCATCACCCTCGAGCCCTGGGCCCAGCCATCGATCGGGACCTCGGTGACCCTAGGCTCGGCCCGCACGATCAGCCGATGGTGGCGATCGAGCCCGCCGAGACTCACCGTCGCTCCCGGCGTCCGTGAGACATCGACGTCGCCTGGCGCGCGGACGAAGCCGTCGAGCACCGTCCCGCCGGTCGGTGGCTCGAGCTGAGCGGGCAGGATCACGCGGCTCGGTCCTGGGAGCGCCACCGCTCGCGCGGTGTGGCGGCCGAGGGCGTCGAGCACCACGCGATCGCGGCGGCCATCGCAGTGCAACAGCGTCACCTCGGTGTCCGCGAACGGAACGCCACGGTGGCTGAGCAGCTCGATCGACACCCAGCCGTAGTCGAGCGTCGGCTCACGTTGCAGCAATGAGGACAGTGGCACGGCGGCGTCCCAGTCGTCGCCAGGGCGCGCGCCGCCGCCGAGGACAGGACGGCCAGCGGGCCGGCCCTCTTCGATCTCCAGGGGCACCAGCTGGCCCGACGCGATCGCAGCGGCGATGTGCTCGATCACCGCGTCCAGATCGTCGGTGTGGCCGAGCCCGAGCTGTTCGGCGAGCCCACGCAACACGCCCGCGGCATGGGGATCTTCGAGGATCGCGCTACTCAGCGCCGCGCGAGCGGTGTCGAGATTCCACCGCAGCTGCGCGCCAGCGTCGATGATCCAGGTGCGCTCGCCAGCGGGGGAGGTGATCGTGATTGGCGGCGGCAAGCGTGGGTCTGAATCTGCGGGATCGGGCCAAGGGCGTCAATGTCCGACGGGGACAGCTGCGAAGGGCCAAGCGTCAGATGGGCGACGCGGGTGTTGCACCGAACGACGACGTTGGTCTCGAGCGCAGGAAGTCGCTCGAAATGGGAGCCGTATCCAGCTCATCCACCGTCATGCCAAACCGTCGGTTGGCCGCGGTAGGGTCGCGTCCACTGCAGCGGGCGAGGCTCCGACTACAACCCCGCCACCACGACCCGCCCATCCATCCAGTACACCCGCCCATCCCGCACCACCACCCCACGCGCAAACCCACCCTCCGGATACCGCACAACCTCCCCCTTCGACCGATCCCCCCACGCCACGCTCCCCACCAGCCCGAGGTCCGCCGCCACGTACGCGACCTCCTCCGCCCCCACCGAGAACGACTCCAGCGGCCCGGTCCCGACGCTCTCGAGTTCCCGCTGGCGCACGTCCACGACCCACAGATCCCGGTCGTCCGCCACCAGCATGATCCCCTGCTCCCCGTCCATGATCCCGACGCCCCGCGGCTCGCCCACCAGCGGCGCCGCGAAGACCTCGTCTCCACCGTCGACGCGGTGCGTCAGGTGCACCGCCCCATCCCGCGTCGCCCATCCGAGCCGGCCGTTGTTTGGTGCGGGTGCCACCGCATCACCGACCACCGCGCTCGTGTACCGGGCGCCCCACAA
>JBBQJI010000169.1:0-6178 GCA_038325765.1 Nannocystales bacterium | reverse complement strand
CACTTCGCAGACTCGCTCGCTACCATCCGCATCGCGGTCGCCAGCTTCCTCATCCGCTGGCTTCCGCGATGTCCGTTTTGTCGCCGCGCATCATCCCAGCCTCCTCGCGCTGCGTGTCGTTCCCCGCAGTAGTGTTAAGCGCACCGCTCGTCCGAGTCCCTGGCGGAGCAGCATCTGAAGACCATCAACGCCGAGGACAAGAGTCGCCACCTGGGGTCGATGCGTGTCGGCCTGCGCGGTGCCCGTGCTGCGAGACGCCGTCGTTGTCGCCGACCGGGAAGGTGATGCTTCGCGGCCATGGCTTGCGTGGGGCTTCGCGTCGTGATGCGCCGAGTTCCCGGGGTACGCCTCGACCGCATCGCCCGCTTCTTGGGAGCACGAGCCCCGCCAACTCATGCCCCCGCGATCGCCACGAGCCGCCCAACCCCACCACCCCGCTCAGTCCACGCCGCGCGCCCGAACCCGCACGACACCCGACCGACCTCTCCAACCCCCTCCGCAAGCTTCACCGCCTCCCCACCCGCGGTGTGCCGCCAAAGCACCCCACCGGCGATCGTGCACACGTCGGCGCCACACCAGCACAGCCGCTGCACGTCGGTCAGATCCGCGTTGGCGTGCACCGCGACCCTCGCCGTCACCCTCCCCGGGTCCACGACCATCACCCCGCCCCCATCCCCAATCCACGCCAGCGCACCGCGACCGTCGACCGCCCAGCGCCCCTCCCTCGTCGCCCGAGGCGCGGCGATCCGCTCCGCCTTGCCACGCACCGGCACGCGCACAAACCACCACTTCGCAGCCCGCGGCTCGATCGCCACCACGAACGCGACCTTCGACGCAGCGCCGAGCCCCGGCAGCAACCGCCACTCCGAGTCGAGGCGCAGCCTCAGTCGCTCGACGTGCTCGCCCTCGATCCGCCACAGCCCGTCCGGTCGGCTGCGCGCGTACAGCACGTCGCCGAAGGCGAGCGCCTCCTGATCGCCCGGGCCCGCCACGCGCGGCAGCGGGATCGCGACGTCCCTCGTGAGATCGTGGCACCCGTTGGTCTCGTCGCCGAGCCAGCACACCTGATCGCCGTCGCTGGCAAGCCCGTGCGGATCGACGATCGTCGCGAGCACGCGCGGCGACTCGTCGCCGTCGAGCAGCGCGCGCACGCTGCCGCCCTCCACCCACGCGAACCCGCGCCGAGCGACCGCGAGATGCTCGATCTCCGCCGCGGCCAAGACGGTCGTCCGTCCCGACTCCCGCACGACCCCAGGAGTCGGACTGACGACCGGCTCCGCGGCCGCGGGTGCATCCGCGGGCGCCTGCTCCACTGCAGCCTCCTCACTGCCCGGCGGCGGGGTAGGCACCGGCTGCGGATCGGCACACCCGCCCAGGATCGCCAACGCGAGCGGGCCGCGCTGCCGCAGCGCCCTCACTTCCGGAGCAGCGCCCCCGCCGTCGCGGCGTACGAGGTGCCAAACCAATAGAAGTAGTCCGCGCCTTGCGTCCAGTTGCCCGTCGGCGCGAACTCGAGCAAGAACCGTCCGTGTGTACCGCCGGGTCCGTCGTTCTTGAATGACTTCGTGGCATCCGACTTGACCGTGAATCCCAGCTCGATGGTGTCGCTGTCGGCGGGAAACGCGATGCGGAACGCGTCGACGTCGTGCTCGTTCTCGGGGCGGCCGGTCCGCCCCTTCTCCGGGTTGACCACCGGCTTACCGGTGTCGGGGTGCGGGTCGAGAAGCGCCTGATCGAACTTCAACAGCTTGTTGATGTCGAGCGGCTTCGACGGCCGGTACAGGTGCACTGCGAGGTACGCCTCGCTCCCCTTCACGAACGCGAACTGCGGTTTGAGGGCCTTGATCCGAATCTTGCCGGGCTTGCCGTCGAACAGACCCTTGGTCGGGTGCGCAACGCCGTTGTTGTACATGTCGAGCACCGTGCCGTCGGCCATCACCCAGCTCACCGCGTAGCGATCGTCGAGCAGCTTGGCCGGCTCGCCACCGGGATGGTCTTCGCCGAAGTGCAGCAGGTCCTTGACGTACGCGAGCGCGGGTAGGCGATCGTTGACCCAATCGTCGAGGTTGATCGTCTCGCCACCCTTGGCCGCCAGCGCCGCCCACGGCTGACGGCTCGCCTTGTTGGCGGCGCGCCACGCCTCGATGAGCGGCATCGAGCGGTTCTTCGCGAGCTTGTCGACGAAGCGCGCCATCACGCGGGCGCCGGTGGCACCGCCCGCATACGTGGACTCGTATCCCAGCAACAGGTGCACTGGCTTCGCGTGATCGAACAGCGACAACCACATCCCGGCCAGACTCCGGTTCACGTTGTTGCACGACGGGATAATAAGGCACTTCAGCCGCCCTGATCGGTCGACGCCGATCCCATCGATGTACGACGAAGCGACCTCGAGGTTGGCGTGGTTGCCCGAGCCGTCGCCCCACACGCTGCCGCCCGAGCCGTGACCGCTGACGACCAGCCAGTCGATCGGGTCGGGCGCGGCCGGATCCGCGACGAGATCGGCGCCCGACACCGCCGGGCTGTTGATCCACGTCTGCAACGCCGTCGCGTGCGACTGGCTCGGCTGGGCGATGAAGGCCTGGAACGCCGTCTCGTTCCGCGTGTGACGGTGCACCTTGATCGCCATGTCGGGCAGGTTGCCCGCGGCCCGCGTGTTGCGGCCGCCCGCGCCAGCAGGCAGCCTCGAGAAGGCGTTCTCGAAGCCGAGCCTGGCCGTAGCCGCGTGGATGAACACGATCCCATCGCGGGTGTCCTGGTACTCCAGCCACGCGGCGCGCAGCGTTCGACCCACGGCTCTCATGCGACCATCTCCTTGGGCCGGGGCGAATCGGCCTCGGGCTCGTCGTGTAGCTCCCAGTCGCGATCCTGCCACGCGCGCGGATCCTCGTCGTGCGCGCGGATGAGCGCGTCGGCGCTGGCGTCGTCGAGCTCGCCCGTTGGATCGAGGGAGTGGTCGATTTGGAACAGGATGAGCGCGTCGCCGAGCACGTCGTCCTGGGGCGGCGTCGGGTCGGGCGGCTCGCCCCCCGAGACGGCGTAGCCCAGGTGCACGAGCCGCTGCCACGCGCCATCTCGAGACGCGCCATCGTCGAGCGCCGTGAACACCCGCCGCGCCACGTCGCGACCCTGCCAAGTGTATCGCAGATCCGCCCAGCGCCCCCGGGTCGCGCGCAGCACGAAGGCCCCGCTGCCGTCGGTCGTGATCGTTTCGGGCTCCGCCAGCTCGTACGTCACCTCCACGTCGATGCCGATCGCCGGACCGAACAATGGATCGTCGATCACGAGCTTGGTGTACTCGCCGCCTGCGACGAACTCGTGGGTCTCGACGGCACGCTTGCGCCACTCGGGATACTCGAGGCTGTCCTTCGGCGAATTGTCGCCGGGGGGCGGCGGCAAGACGCCGAAGATTGCGTCGAAGAAGAACAGCTCGACGCGGCGATCCACCGCGTCCTCGTACCCGTCGGGTGCGCCCGGGTCGACCGCTTGCCCGTCCGCTCCCAGCGGAAAGTTCTCGCCGCAACCGTGCACGGTGACGGTGACGTCCGCTGGCAACGTCGTGTCGTCGATTGCCATGTACTCGCGAACGAGCACGTCGCGCGTCTGCGGGCCCGCGATGCCGTCCACCGTCAGTCCCCGCGTCTGCTGGAAGTGGCGGAGTTTGGATCCTGTGGGGGAGCCGTTGGCCCCGTCGCCGCCGCGCGCCAGCACGGCGTCGAGCATCAGGCCGTCCTCGCGTGCGCCCCAGCGTTTGGCGATGGGATGCGACGACTCGTACCAAGCGTGCCACGGCGCCGGATCGTCGCCGAGAAACGCCTGAGTTGCGCGTGCACGCTCGAGCGATAGCGGATCGTTGTAGCTCGGGTCGCCCGTGGTATCGGTGTGGCCGACGATGAGCACATCCGAGCCCGGGTTGGCGTCGTACAGTCGCTTCATCCGCTGCAAGCAAGGCAGCGCCTGAGGCAGGAGGAACGACTTGCTGCTGTCGAACAGCACTCCGCCGAGCCGCCCGAGCACGACGCGCGGCTGCACGACCAACGTATGCGGTGTCTCCCACGCCAGCCGCACGCCCCGCGGGATGGCGTTCGCGGGGAAGAACGTGTGATCGGGCTTCTGCTCCGAGACCCACTCGCCGCTCCGAACCTGCGCCCATCGGTTGGCCAGCTCCTCGTACAGCTGGGCTGGATCGGCGATGTCGACGTACGCGGTGCTCAGCTCGGCATCCTCGACGCGGACCTTGCCGTCTTCGCCGGTGTCGTGGCGCAGGCGGGTGCCGTCGACGCTCAGCTCGAGCGAGATGCCCGAGATCGCCGCGCCGATCTCGTCGACCAGGCGCACCTCGAACCACGACGTCTTGGACTCCCGCGGCCTCGTCTCGGCCGAATCCGCCAGGTCCGCCAGGTCCACGATCCTCGACTCGATCGGATCGGTGCGACCGACCACGTGCGGACGGGTGTGCAAGGACAACCGGCCGTCGACCCACGCGCGCGCGAGCACGAGCAGCGCGCCCTCGTCGTCGTGCTCCGTGCGACCGCCGAGCAGGTCTGCCGCATCACGCAGCCGGCGAGGATCCGCATCGCGCAGGCGGGACACGGCGTCGACGAGATCGCGGGGCTCGAACGGATGCTGCCGCGCGTCGGCGGGTTGGGACGACCACAGCTCGAGCGTGGACGTGCCTTCCGACAGCCGCAGGATCAGGGGCACGTGCCGCCGAGTATCGCATCGGTTCTGCCGCGGCGTCGACCGGCGCTCGAGCTCCTGCGTCGGTCGGCGAGCGTCGTCGGTCCGACGATACCCGGTGCGGTGACTCGCACCGAGCCTCCGTCAGTCGCCGCGTCGCGGTGCGCGAGCGGGCGAGCCTGGGCGTCTTCGCGGACGGGTCCGTGGCCTGCTGGAGAATGGCCAGCTCGACGCCGTGCTCGAGATCGTCTCGAAGCTGGTCGCGCGCAACAGCGAACTCGAGCGCAGGCTCGCGGAGATCCGCTCGCCTCGTCGTGCAAACGAAGGCGTGTCGAGTGCACAGCTCGCCCTCTTGCTCGAAGGCCTTGCGAACTCGGGCGACGCCGTGCGCGACGAGGCCGATCAGAAGCTGCGTAAGACCGCCGAACAAGCCGCACCTGAGCCGCGCGGTGGCACACCGCCGCCGCGACAGCCACCCCTGCGTCGCCCCCTGCCTCCGGGGTTGCGACGGATCCCCAACGAGCTCGTCGTGCCGAGCGGCGAGCGTGGGTGTCCACGGTGCAGCAAAGATCGACGCTGCATCGGGCACGACGTCACCGAGGTGCTCGACCTGATCCCCGCCGAGGTGATCGTGCGCGTCGACAGCCGCGAGAAACTCGCGTGTGAGGACTGCGAGGCCGAGGTCGTGCGCGCGCCACTGGGCGACAAGGTCGTCGCCGGCGGGCGCATGGGCTGTGCACTCGTCGCCAACTTGCTGGTGGAGAAGTACCGCGACGGGCTGCCACTGCATCGGCAGCGCGATCGGTTCGAGCGACTCGGCACCGAGCTGCCCGTCTCGACACTCGCGGACCAAGTGACGTGGGCGACCGAGTCGCTCGCGCCGGTGGTGCGCGCGGCGAAGGAACGCACGCTCGAGGCGAAGTTCATGCACATCGATGGCACTGGCTTGCCGGTGCTCGACCGCGATGCGAAGACCAACAAGCGCGTCGGAAGCGGCAAGCGCATCGGCAGCCTATGGGGCTGCGTCGGCGACGACTCGGCGTTCTACTTCTACGCGAGCACGGGCAAGAAGCTCGGGCAGCGCGCGGGCGAGATCGGGCCCGAGGACTTGCTGAAGCTGCGCAAGGCATACACCGTCGCGGACGCCGCGACGATGTTCGACAAGAGCTTCGCGCGCGAGGACATCATCGAGTGCGGCTGCAACATGCACGCAAGGCGCAAGCTCGTCGCGGCGCTCGAGAGCGGGGACACGCGCGCATCGCTGCCGGTCTCCGCCTTCAAAGTTCTGGGTCGTCAGAAGAATGTGTGGGCGGTCTTTGGCTCTGGAAGTGCGCCCATCGAGTGGTACAGGGCGATTTGCGTGGCTTTGAAGGTGCGCAGGCCGTACGCGCGTCTGGTGATCACTTTGAGCTTGTTGTTCTGGCCTTCGACGGCGCCGCTGGAGATGGCGCCGCGGGCCTCGAACCAGTTCATGATGAGGGCGTGGTGGTTGCGCATG
>JBBQJI010000168.1:0-6307 GCA_038325765.1 Nannocystales bacterium | reverse complement strand
GGCGGTGCCGCTGCGCCAGGGCGCCTTGAACGAGACGCGCACGCGGCCGTCGGGGAGGGCCGTGACGGCGTCGTGGGCGAAGGGCGGGCGCAGGAGGTAGCGGCATGGTCGCTCGAGCTGCTTGCGGTCGCGACCGTCGGCGGTGGTCGCTGCGTGGAGATTCATGCCGAAGGCCCAGAGGGTCATCGGCGGTGGCGCGGCAGGACGGCGTCGTCGTCGGCGAGGTCGAGCTCGCGTGGCACGACGCGCCGGTCGAGCGGCTGCACACGGACGAGGCGCAGACGATCGCGTTCACGGGCGTCGTCGATGCGAAGGCAAAGACGGCGATCGCGGCCGACGGCACCGCGCAGCGGCTGTACGCAGACGCCGCCGAGAGCGGCGCGCCGCTCACGATGCTCGCGTTCCGCATCGGCCTCGCGCCGCTCGTCGACGTGGGCCACCACCTGGTGCTCATCGCTGTGGTCCTGTTCGGGATCTCGACCGGGATCTCGTGGTGCTACTACGGCGAGCGCTGCGCGAACTTCCTGTTCGGTCCCCGCGCGGTCGCCCCGTATCGCGTCGTCTACGTCGGCATGCACTTCGTCGGCGCCGTGCTGCCGCTGTCGCTCGCGTGGACGCTGGGTGACGCGATGCTCGGGATCGCGGTGTTGCCCAACCTCGTGGTGCTGTGGGCCCTCTCGGGCGAAGTCTCTGCACTGTCGCGCAGTTACTTCCGCGAGAAACGCTGGCTACGGCCGCGCGATCGGGGCCGGTGAACCGGGAGCCGGTGTCGTCGTGCTCCTGGATTGGGCGCCGCTCGTCACGGACGGGCCTTCGCGGGGTGCGAGGCCGGGGCGAGACGTTGCTGGAGGTTTCGCGGGAGCAGCGCCGGTCGACGACGCTGGGGGACCGATGTGATACTTCGGGGTGCTTGCCCCTGATCCTGCGTCTTTCGGAAGGGACCTCGACACTCGAGCTGTGGTCGTCCGTCCCTGCCGCCCCGTCGGAGGCCTCGTTCGTGCCGCGCAATCTCGACGACGCCGTGTCGCGCCTACGCGATACCGATTCGCGACGGCTGCGCGAGGCTGCGGATCTGCTCGATAGTCGTATCGAGCGCGATGAGGAGGGCGCGCTGCTCGTGCTCGCGCGCGCGTGGGTCGACGGCCGCCTGTCCTTGCAGACGCGAGGCACAGGCGGCGTGGTTCACGGGCCCGCGAGCGGGCAGTTGACCATCGCGAGGTCCGCGATCGCCGACGCCGCCAGTGCCCCGTCGAGATCGAGGACGGCGTCGAAGTCGGCGGCGTCGTACACCCGCACGTCCCACAGCGGCGAGTACAGCGCGTCGCCGGGGACCGACTCGAGCACGTTGTGGGTGCGGCCGTCCGCTTCGGCGCAGAACCCCGACTGCGGCGCGCCTTCGGGGCTCGGCGGGACGTCGAAGCACACGAAGATGAGCGAGTACGGCACGAACTCACCGAGGATCGGGATCGGGGCTTCGTCGAAGCTCGAGAACGTCACGATTTCGCCGTGGATCCACGCTGTGCTCGACGCGTCCGGTTGGCGAACGACCCGCCGAAGGGCGGTCGATCCCTCGGGCACGAGCGGGCGATTGAGCGCCTCGAAGCTCCGCGTCTGCGGCCAGTCTTCGGCGAGCAGACGCGCCGCGTCGTTGATCGAGTTGGCGACGTAGTCGGACGGGGCCTCGTGGTCGACGTACTGCCAGAAGTCCGCGTAGTCGGGGTCCCCCGGGATCGCCGGAACGATCGGCAGCTGGCCGGGGACGGGCACGCCCTGCCCGTCGACGATGCGATGCACGGGCATGACGCGGCCGACCTGCACGTCCAGGCTGTAGTACGAAATCGGTTGGCCTGATGGACCCAGACCGTCGACGAGGAAGTCGGCGTCGAAATCGATCGGTTCCCCCGGACCCGGCAGCCCGGGCATCGCGGAGCGGCGGAACATCGTCGCCGCATCGTCCGAGAAGCGATCGACGACGGCGCGAGGGGCATCGACCGGATCGAAGGCCACAGCGGTGTCGTCGCCGGGATCGGCACAGCCGGAGGAAGCGACGATCGCGATTACCGCGATACACCACGGTGGATGGGTCTGCATCATTGGCCTCCCGATTCGGAGAACGGGTTCTTGAGTTCGCCGATTCGCGGATCGGCCGGCGTCGGTGACGGGGCAAGGGCCGGGCTCGACGCGGCTGCGGGCGGTCCGAGGTCGGGCGCAGCGGCTGGCTTGGGACGGGCGGCTCGCGGCGCAGGGGCGCGTGTTGCTCGCGATGCCTTCGAGCCGATCGCGGCCGTGGGCTCGGTCTGGGTGATCTCGGCGTCGGGCATTGGCGTCGCGGGCACCGCCGGCGCCTCGCCAACGTGCGGCGTCGCGCTCGGGGTGGGCGCCGCCGCTCCGTCCGGGCTGGGGGCGACGGGGGTCACCACCTGCTCGGCGCCCGTGTCCACGCCGGTGTCCACGCCGGTGTCGGCGTCGGCGTCGACGGCCGACGCATCGTCGGGGCCATCCGAGGACGCAGACTTCCAGCCCACCGCGGCGCCGGCGAGGATCGCCGCGACCGCAACCACGCCGACGAGTCGCGGCAGCCCGGGGCGCGCGCGGCCGGTCGGCTTGCAAAGGCGCGGGTCGGCGAGCGCGTCGTAGAGCTGCCGCGTGGTCTGGAAGCGGTCCTCGGGTTCTTTGGCGAGGCAACGCGCCAGGATCCCGAGCACGGGCCGCGGGAACTCGCCCTGCGACACGAGCTTGTCGAGCGTCGGCGGCGGGCTGGCGAGGTGGGCGGCGAGCACCTGGCTGGCGGTGCCCACGAACGGCGGCGTCCCCGACAGCATTTCGTGGAGCACGCAGCCGAACGCGTAGATGTCGGTCCGATGGTCAACCTTGCTCGCCGCGGCTTGCTCCGGGCTCATGTAGACCGGCGTGCCGAACACCGAGCCCGCGCGCGTGAGCCGAGGGCTGTCGGCCAAGGGCTCGTCCGTCAACGCGATCCCGAAGTCGACGAGCGTCACCCACGTCCCCGTGCTCGACGTCGTCCCGGTTCGCTCGGAGATCAGGATGTTCTCCGGCTTGATGTCGCGGTGGACGATCGAAGCCTCGTGGCAGGCGATCAGTCCCTCGAGCAGCTGCAGTGCGACGTCGCGGATCCACGCCCAGATCGGGCGCATGCCATCCGCGCGGTGGAGGACCTGGAAGAGCGACAGACCTTCGATGCGCTCCATCGCGATGACCGGCGGGCCGTCGTCCGCGTAGCCGTGGTCGATGACGTCGACGACGTTGGGGTGGTGGATCCGCGACAGCGACTGCGCCTCGCGAAGCAGTCGCGCGGCTTGGTGTGCCGCGCCGCGACTGTTCGGGTCCACGAGCAGCAGCTTGACCGCCACCTGTTTGCCGATCACGGTGTGCGTCGCTCGCCACACCGTGCCGATACCCCCTTGGCCCAGCGGCGCCTCGAGCCGGTAGCGATCGCCCAGAATCGTGCCCATCACCGGTGTGCCGGGGGGCAGCTCGACCGTCGGCGAAGACTCGTGCGTCGCGGGCACCCGGGTCACGATCGCCGACGGTTGCGGCGGCTGCGGCCGCGGTACGTCGGCTGGGCCCGCCCGCGTCAGGAGTGTGTGCTTCGGCTCGGCGTTCATCAGTCCGCCGTGCGCTCGATGGCGATGGTGTCCGTGATGACGCTGCACGATGCGGGGGGCTCCAACACGTTGCAGTCCGAGAACGGCACGAGGTAGGGGCTGTGATCGACGCCGCGCAATACGACGCTCACCGTCGTGCTTTCGGCCTCCGTCGACGGAAAGAGCGCGAGCCCCATGCCGACGCCGTTGTCTGCGGCGCGGTCGATGATCGCCGCGGCGCGGGCATCACAGACGCGTTCGAGGTAGCAGGTGCGGATATCCTCCGCGTAGTGCATGTGCACGTGGCCGATGCCCTCGCTCGCGCTCAGCCCCGCAGGCACGATCTCGAAATTGAAGGTCGCGACCTCGACGTCGAGTTGTTGCGTGCGACCTGGGATCTCGTCGCCCGGCCACGGCTTGGTGACGGCGACATAGGCCTGGTCGTCCTCGACGACGAAGTACGCCAGGCGTGCGCGCGCGGCCTCGTTGTCGTACGGCGTGCCATCCGTTCGCAGGAGCTGGACGGCGATGCGATGGGGGCCGGGTGTGTTGGTGATCGAGACCGGGATGTCGAGCCCACTGATGGGGTCGCCGCTGTCTGCCTGCGCAACGACGACGCTGTCCACCGTGATCTGCAGCGAGCCCGGCGGGCCGTCTTCGGGGTCGGCCGACCCGAAGTTGGCGTTGGACACCACGCGCAACGCGACCGGGATGGCACTCGCCCCGGGCTCGTAGCGGGAGAATGCGGGGACCTCGGGCGAGATGATCTCGACGCGCGGCTGCTCGTCGGCCAGGTAGCAGAGGCCAGCCGCGCAGATGCCGTCGTTCTCACACGGCGAGTCCGCGTCGGGTTCGCAGGCGAACACGCCGCTGCGTCCGAAGTCCACGTCGGGCGCCGCGCACCCCGCGAGCGCGATCCAGACCGCAACCAGTCCTCGCATCAGAGCCTCACACCGAAGCCGATGCCCGCCCCGCCGGGGACGAGCCATGCCGACGCGTGGACGTCGTGGGTTTTGCGGCGATGCGCCGCGACGGCGGTCAACACGATGCCGAGCACGGCGAGTGCGCCGCCCGCAGACCACAGCGCGATCTGTTCGACGCGCGCGCGCTCGAAGTCGTCCTGCATCTCACGCGTTCGTGCGGCGGTGTGCCGCTCCGGATTCGAGCCGTTGACGACGTCGATCGCACGCCGGTCGCGCCGCGCGGCGCGTGCTGGCACGATGCCACCCGCGACGAGACCCGCACCGGCGATGAGGCTGGCGACGCCGAGCCCCATCAGGGGGCGCCATCGTCGCGGCTGCGTGGGCTCGGTCGCGGGTGGGGGCGGGACGTCGGTCGGTTCGGTCGTCGGCGGTGCCGCGTTCGCGTTCGCGGCGGCGCGGGCCCGGGCACGCTCGAGACGTCCGATCCGGGCGCGCACGGCGGCAGCGTCGGGGGCATCCGGCTTCGCCGACAGGTAGGCCTCGAACGTGCGAATCGCAGCGACGTCGTCTTCGAGTTGCTCGTGGCAAAGGCCGATGTTGAACAACAGGTCCGCCGACGCGACGAGCGCCGACGCCTCCTGAAACGCCGCGAGCGCGTCTTCGAAGCGCGCTTCGGCGTAGGCGGCGGCCCCACGTGCATAGGCTTCCCGGGCTCGGCGCTCGGGCGACGGCGCGTCGAGGTCGGGCGCCTCGAGCTCGGGCGCCTCGAGCTCGGGCGCCTCGGCGACCGACGGGTCCCGGGATGCGGACGAGGCGACGGCCCCCGACACTTGCGTCGACGTAGCGACCGTCGCGAGGATCGCGAGCACGCTGGCGAGTCTTGCCGGGGGTCGCATCGTTCGAGCCGAGTTGCGAACGGCGTTCGCGACCAATGAGAGTAGCTACGCCTCGTCATTCGGTTACAACTTTTCGCGCGAGGCGAGAAGGTGCGTGTCGCGCTCGAGGTTTGGCGGGGATCTCGCGCCGCCGCCCTCACGGAGTCCGCCGCTCGACGCCCGCCCGAAATGCGTTCTCGACGACCGCTGCGCGGCCACGCTAGGCTCGTCGCCACCATGGCAGGCGACATCGAGGAAGTCCGCGGCAAGCACGTCCTCATCCAGTTCGAGGCCAAGCTGTGCATCCACTCCCGCAACTGCGTGCTGTCCCGCCCCGATGTGTTCGTGCCCAACGTCCAGGGCGAGTGGATCCACCCGGACGCGTCGACCCCCGAGGGCGTCGCTCTGCTGGCGCACACCTGCCCGTCGGGCGCGATCCGCTACGAGCGCCTGGACGGCGGCCCGAACGAGGAGGCCCCGCTGGTCAACCTCGCGCGGGTCCGCGAGAACGGACCGCTGGCGCTGCACGGCGAGTTGGTGATCGACGGGGCGCCTGCCGGCTTCCGCGCGACGCTGTGCCGCTGCGGCGCGTCGAAGAACAAGCCGTACTGCGACGGTAGCCACGCCGCGGCCGGGTTCACGGCGAGCGGCGAGCCGGCAACCGCCGAATCGGAGCCGCTCGCGACGCGCGACGGGCCAGTGTCGATCACGTCCGCGCCGGATGGCCCCCTGCTCGTTGCAGGCAACCTCGAGCTCACCAGCGGGCGCTTAAGCGTTTTGAAGTGGGAATTTGGGCGCGCGGGTGAGTACGGAGTGGCCCGGTGAGCAGCGATGAGCGCGCGGCCGGGAGAAGTTGGCGAGGGCCTGGGCGCGAGGGGAAGCGCGAGTGAGGGCGTGGCATGAG
>JBBQJI010000167.1:0-6320 GCA_038325765.1 Nannocystales bacterium | reverse complement strand
ACGCCGCCGAGGCGGACGATGTTGCCGCCGACCACGGCGGTGGTAGCGAGGCCGTTGCGGCCGCCGTTGTCCTCGGTGAACGCGAGGTGGCCGAGGACTCCTGCCCAGGTGAATGCGCGGTCGGTCATGGGTGGACGCCCTCCATGCGGTTCGTGCGAAGCAAGACGAGCTGCGGGAAGAATTCGGCGGGTTGGTTCATGGGACTCCTGCTCGCGCACGGAGCGTGCGCGGATCTGCGGTGGTCGAGCCTGGCGTGGAGTAGTGAGTCGAAGGAGCGCACGGTTCCACCGCGACCGGCAGTGAGCGAGGAGCGTCGGGCACGCGTTGCGCAGGCACCGGCCACGCGTTCACCAACGTGGTCAGCTTGCAGCCCGCTGCGCAGCTCGTAGTGACCGAACAACGCGCCCCGGGGATGCACGATCTCACGCAAGCTCGGAACGCAGGCGTTCATGTCTATCCGTCGGGTAGCACGCCGCAACAGCTCCGGCAACGGAGCGCGGAGTCGATGACGACGTCGTTACGGTCGTGTCAGCGTGGCGTGACGTCGAGTGCGAACGATCGTCGACGATTCCTCGCATCCGCGTGGTGCTCGTCGCCGTGAGCATGGCAGCCGCAGTGGTAAGCGGGGATGCCACGGACGCATGAGCACGAAGTGTCGAACGGAGGAGCGTGGGCTGGGGCGCATTCTACTTCGCAGTCGTGCGCCGCAAAGCGGCACGGGCGCCGCCGCTCGCGCGCAGGCTGCAAATCGGCGGGAGGCGCCGGCATGAAGTCGCGGAGCGAAGAGGTAGGGCTGGCCCGGGCCGCTGCGTGCACACGTATGTGATGACGGGTGGGTGACGAACGCGGTCGCGACCTGGTTTCGCGGCTTCGTCGGCCGACGTCAGTGAAAGCACGTCAGCCACACGCGGACGCGCTCGCGATCGTCGGGCGTGACCCCGCCGCCCGGTGGCATCGGAGGCAGCTCGTCGTCCGCTTGGAGCACGCGGACGGCGATCCGATCGGCCAGCATCGACGCGTCTTCGGCGTTGTCGAACACGACGTCGCCCGGCGCACCTCGTCGATTCGCGACCGCGCCGCCGTGGCAGCCGTTGCAGTACGCCGCGAGGAAGCCGCGACCGAACGTGTCGTAGGTGATGACCGACGACGTCTCGCAGTCGAGCGCGCCGGTGGAGTTCGAGCTGGTGCCTTCATCCCGGGCCGCGACGCATGCGGCGAAGACCAGCGCGAGCACGGCCACCCGCAGCGCCCTCACGCGAGCAGCCCCGGAATCGGCTGCGCGGCGTCGCTGAGATACTCCCGCGGATCGACGTCACCGAGCGTGAGCAGCGTGGCGCCGAGCGACTCCGCCGAGATGCCGGGGATCGCCGGATCGGGCGCGCCGCCGAGGCCGACGCCGACGCCGGTATACAGCGGCGAGAAGCCGCCATACACGCGATCGCCGACGATGCCCGGGCCGATCAGCATCATCGACGTGTACGGCCAATGATCGCGACCACCGGTGCCGTTGAACGCGGGGGTCCGCGCCATCTCGGACGTCACGACTACGATCGTGTCGTCCGCGAGCACGCCGCCGTTCGGTCCCGGCGTCGTTTGCAGGCGTCGGAGCAGCTCCTCGAGATCGGCGAAAAACGCCTCGAAGAGGCCCGTCTGCAGGCTGTTGTCCTCGTGCGTGTCCCACAGGAAATCGGTACCAACGCTCGCGCAGCGACAGATGCCGGCGGACAACGCAGAGATCGCCGTCGCCGCGCGGCCGCGGAAGTCCTCACCGCTCACGAGCTGTTGCTCGAGTCGACCATCGATGAGTGCACGGGAGCGCGAGAGCGCCTCGCGGTAGTCCGCGGCTCGCGGCTCGTCGGGCAACATACCGACGAGCGCGGCTGCACGACGCTCGAGGAACTGATCGACCACGCGGGCGGGCGCGGCCGCGGGCAGGCTCAGCGGCGCATCGTTGTCGAGCAGGATCGAGCCGTCGATCGCTTGCTGCAGTCGACCGCGAGCCTGCGCGACGAACACCGAGTACCGCCCCGGCACGACCGGACCGCTGATGACGAGATGAGGCAGCGAGGCGCTCTCGCGTCCCGCGTGGCCGAGGATCGTGCCCCAGTCGGGTTTATCGACCGAGGTGCCTCCCGTGAGCGCGACGACCTGACACGTCTCGTGGTTCACACTGCGGGTCGACACGCCGTTCAGCAGCGCGACCTGGGCGTGACGACGCTCGAAGAAACTGCGCGTCGTCGGTCGCGCGGGATGATCGACGAGCGCGAGGCCGCCGATCGTCCACGGGGCCGCCTCGGGCTCGAGATCGATGTCGGGCGCGTCGAACAGCGGCGCGAACACGCAGAGCGGATCCCAGCCGCCCTCAGCGTGCACGAACAGGAACCGCCCACGCAGATCGGCCTTGCCTGCCATACCCGTGCGCACGCCGCCGAAAAGCGCGGCGCCGACTGCGGCAGATCCGAGAAATGTGCGTCGGGTGAGCATCAGTAGATCAGGTGGTCGGGGTCGGCGAGGGCTGTGGTGACGACCGCGATCCATGCGTCGCGCGAGGTCGAGATCGTCGCGACCTCGGTCCACATCGCTGCAAGTGCGACGATCTCGTCGTCGTCGGGAGCGAGGATCTGCGAGCGGGAGATCCGTGCGAGCTCGACCAGCGCGTCGGGCTGGGGCGCCGCCTGCAGATCGACATCGGCGAGCCACGGTGCGAGCGTGCCGCCGCCGTCGGTGCCCGCGAGCGCGGCATCGACCGCATGGATCGCACCCGCTTCGGCGAGGCGGCGCTGCACGAGGATTGCGCCGGTCGACACGTTGGTGGCATCGCCGCGATCCGAACCGCCCGCGATCGTCCGCAGCCCTGCATCCAGCCGCGTCGTCGGACGTCCACCGGTGGTCAGCGCATAGCCCGAGAGCGCCGCGATCGATCGTGCCATCACGTCGACGGGGCTCACCTTGCGGAGCACGGGCTCGGGCGAACCGCCGAAACGCGGCGTCGCACGAACGCCGCGGTAACTGAGGTCTCGCAGCACCGAGCGCACGAGCGAACGCAGTGTGAGTTCGCCTTCGAGGAACGCCTCGCGATGCCCCGCGAGCGCCCCTTCGTCCTCGATCGTCGCGCCGCGCCCGAGCATCGCCTCGTACACGCGACGCACCGCGCAGCCGATGAAGCGCTCGTCGCTCGCGATGTGTTCCGCGAGATCGACCATGCGCTGGCCCGGCGCCCCGAAGAACGCCGGTACAGCGCCGGTGTGCATTTGCCACGCTCGCTCGAGCTCGACGGCGTAAGCGGCCTGAGGCGCATTGGGATCGCCGTACATGAAGCCCCAGAAGTAACTCGCGAACGGATCCATCGTCGAGTGACACCCCTGGCATGCGGGGTTCGTCGCGATCGCGTTGCGGATCGACTCCGAGTCCGTGAGATCGAGGTCGGTCGGGAAGTCGATCGGTCGATCGAGGTACGACTGACACAGCAACGCCTGGGACATCGCGTTGGTGCGCCCGCGGTTCGCGTTCTCGACCGTCGACGAGTGGCGCCAGAACACCGCGTTGTGTGACAGCACGCCCGCGTGCGGGCGCCCATCTACGTAACGCGCGCGGACGGTGTTGGGCGGCGCTGCGGCGCCGTCGTCGGTCACCGCCTCGAGTGGCCACAGCTCGAGCAACACTGGATCGATGAACGTGTCGGGCGAGTGCACCAGCTGCGTGTACGGCAGGTCCTCGGTCGCGATGTACGCGATCAAATCGAGAGGCTCTTCGCCGATCGCGGCCATGATCTGCGCCGATTTCGCCTCGTCGTAGGTGTTTTCGGGCAGCGGATAGTCGTCGACCCGCGTACGCCAGGCGCCCGCGAACATCTCTTTTATGCGATCGCCGAAGCGCGGATCGTCGGCGAACTCCGCGATCATCGCGTCGAGTTGCGTGGGATCGTCCTCGATCACGTCGATTTCCTTCGCGGTTGGTCGCACACCGCGAAGATCGAGGCTCGCGCGCGCTAGCACGGCGACCGGATCGAGGGCGCTCGCGATCCGGCCGTCGTCCTCAGGCACGCTGCACGCGGCGATGCCCGCTGACATGCCAGCCAGGCTGGACGCGAGCACGATGCCGCGCAGCGTCACCAGGCCCACTGCTCCCATGCGAGCATCGCAGTGACTTCGCCTTGCGCGACGCATGCCTGACCGCCTGGCTCGCC
The DNA here is from genome assembly GCA_038325765.1 of Nannocystales bacterium. Classification (GTDB taxonomy): domain Bacteria; phylum Myxococcota_A; class Polyangia; order Nannocystales; family Nannocystaceae; genus Xiheibacterium. Next base: position 2,134 of record JBBQJI010000167.1, on the reverse strand, counting down.
GGCGGCAAGGTAGTTTCCGCAGCCGTCGCACAGCTCAGGGTGGAACTCGGGCCCTTCGGCGGCCATCGTGATGCCGTCGAACACGACGTCGTGCCAGAAGCCCTCGCCGTCGCGCAGTGACAGCGTGCCTGCCGGCTCCGCAGCGCAGCCGAGCGAGTAGACCTGCATGCCCGCGAACGCGAACGCTCGTGCGTCGCCGAGCCCCGCGCCAGACCACGCACCTTCGCCGCCCATCGCTTTGATGTCGGCGTCGGCGTAGCTGAACATGTAGCCCGATGCGGAGATGCTGCCATCGAGCATCCGATTGCCTGCGGCCGTCGTGGCATCGGCGGTCGCACGCCCGAGGATCTCGATCGATGCGTCGGTGTAGTCCTCGCCGCTGCCGCGACTCCACGCGAACGCGCCCGAGAGCATCAGCGAGCGACCATCCATCGCGGCCACGCTGAACGATGCACCCTCGGCGTTGAGGTTCGCGCCCTCGGTCGCGTGGCCCGCTTCGTCGATGGACGTGAACGTCTCGTAGCGGCCGCCGCCGGCGAATGACACGCCCAGCGTCGTCGTGCAGCCGTCCGAGTACCAGAGCTGCACGGTCGTGCCTGCTTCATAGTACTCCTCGAACTCCTCGGGGCAGCCGTCTTCGTGCACTGCGATCGCGACGTACGCGTCCGTCACGACCTGCGGTTGCAACGATGCGAACTCGCGCAGGCCCGCGATCGCGACGCCGCCGACTTGCTCCGCACCGAGCGTCGGCATCGGCACGTCGCCGCCGCTGTCGTCGTCGTACGGCGACGGGAACTCGCCCGCATCATCGATACCAGGGGTGTCGTCCTCGCGGCACGAGGCCGACACCAGGGCCGTCGCCACGAGTATCGGGCGCCACATGGTTAAACGATACGCGAGTCCTGCTTCGCGCGGGTGACGCTGTGCGTGGCCACGAGCTGGCGGGCGGCGGGATGTAACGAAGGCAACCGGACCGCGACGCCGCAGCGGTCGTCGTGGTCGGGGCGGTCGTGAATTATAGCGCGGTACGCGCGCGCTCACGCCCAGGAAACCCACGGCGCGGCCTCCCCTGGTCCGGCGCGGGCCGGTATCACTCCGCTGTCGTTGCCGCTACGCGGCGTCGGCCAGGCATGCGTCGTCGAACAGGACGACGTCCCCCCGGCTCGCGTGCTGCTGGGCGTACGTGCGCAGACCGGCAGCGCCCTCGTTGAGCCAGTACATCACGCAGTCGGGGTTCTCGCAGTGGTGGCCGTGCGCGGCGTCGAGATGGTCGTCGACCATGTCGACGCCGTTATCGACCAGGCCGACCGCGTGGCCGAGTTCGTGGACGAGCGTGGTCTGTTCGACGAACCCCGACAGCGGAGCTTTGCCGATGATGGTAGCGAACATGGCGATCGTGCCAGTGTCGCCGAGCGATACGCCGAGTCCGCTGTCCTGCCGCACCCCGTCGTCGAGATAGTAGCCGTCGACGAAAAGCACGTGGAAGAGGAGATCGCCCCTCGACGTCGGCGTGTCGCGGTGCGCAGCCGCCAGTTCGAGCAGCGCCTCGGCGTCGGAATCACCGGCGCCCGAATCGGCGAGGACGCCGATTCCATCTACTTGCTCGGGGAGCGCGATCTCCCGCGGTGCGCGCTGGTACAACGCTTCGATGTTGACCCGCAGGAGCTCCCACGGCGGGGCGTTTGCGGTCGCACTCGCGCCGAGGGCTTCGGCGCCGACCATCGCATCGATCTCCAAGCGAAGGGTCGCGACCTCGTCAGCGAGCGCCGCCGGGGAATCGGCAGACTCGACGTGGCAGGCGAGCGTGGGCAGGAGGGAGAGCAGGAGCGCGGGGCTTCGGGGCATGGACGCGCCATCTCAGGTGCATGCGTCATGCCCCGCGGAACCACGCGGCGTCTCGCGTCCGACGGACCCCGGCCCTTGTCCGCGGTCCATGGACGAGGGGCCAGGCGTCCCGGCGCGGCTCCGCGTCGGTGGGCTCCCAGCGGACCGTCCATGCGCTCCCCGATGACCGCGCGCGCCGCGTTGTGGACGTTGTTCGGGGGACTCGCTGGCCGCGGTCCCCCGTTTGGCTACGTTGGCACAGGCGGCACCAGCGCGGGTGCCGCTGCCGCCTCGGCGGTAATCTCCTCGC
>JBBQJI010000166.1:0-6427 GCA_038325765.1 Nannocystales bacterium | reverse complement strand
CTGCGCCAGCAAACCTCGTCGCCCTCGCTCGACGCCGACTCTCTGCGCTGAACCGTAGGCCCGCTTACCTCGATGGCTCCCAACAGCCACCGCGGCTCGCCCGCCCTCCGCCGGCTCGCACTTCAAAACGCTTAAGCACGTCGGCGACTCGCGGGCGTTCCTGATGCGCGGGGGCACGTGTCGCCAGCTCACCAACGACCACTCGTGGCTCAACGAGCAGGTCCAGGCTGGTCTGCTCAGCCCCGAGGAGGCCGCGCAGAGCGACCTCAAGCACATCATCACGCGCTCCGTCGGCTTCGAGCGCCACGTCGAGCCCGACGTCATCCCGCTGAACGTCAACCTCGGTGACGCGCTGCTGCTGTGCTCCGACGGGCTGTCGAACTACATCGAGGCCGAGGAGATCGCCGAGCTCGCGCGCGACCACTGGTACGCCGACCTCCCGCGGTTGTGCACCGACCTGGCCAACCGCCGCGGCGGCGACGACAACATCACGGTGCTGGTGGTGCTGGCGTGCAACGACAAGGACGCCCGCCGGCCGATGCCGCAGTACCGGCGCGCGGTGCTCGACACGCTGCCGCCGGGGCGGCCGTAGGACGCGGATGGCCCAGCTCTACCTGCGACAGCTCCTCTCCGGTCGCGACTTCGGTCGCGGCGACCAGATGGCGACCGGCATGCAGAACTTCGTGTATCTGCTCGGCGATCGCGACGCCCGCCAGTGCATGGTCGTGGATCCCGCGTGGGACATCGCCGGCATCGTCGACGCTGCCGAGGCCGACGACATGGAGATCGTCGGCGCGCTGGTGACCCACTACCACCCCGATCACGTCGGCGGCTCGATGTTCGGCTTCGAGATCGAAGGGCTCGCGGAGCTCATCGGTCGCTGCCCGTGCAAGGCCCACGTGCACGCGCTCGAGGCCGAGGGTGTTCGCTCGATCACGGGGCTCGGCAAGGGCGACCTGGTCGAGCACAGCTCGGGCGACAAGCTGAAGATCGGCGATATCGAGGTCGAGCTGCTGCACACGCCCGGACACACCCCGGGATCGCAGTGCTTCCGCGTCGCGGGGCTCACCCATGGCGAAGAGGAAGCGCTGCTCGCCGGCGACACCCTGTTCTTGCAGGGCTGTGGCCGCGTCGATTTCCCGGGTGGCGACGCCGAGCAGATGTACCGCACCTTGAACGAGCGACTCGCGAGCCTGCCCGGTGAAACCGTGTTGTTGCCGGGTCATGCGTACGGCGGCGAGCGAGCATCGTTGGCGCACGTGCGGCGCACCAATCCGACGCTCCAGCTCACCAGCTTGCAGGCATTCCTGCGCCGGATGACCTGACGCGATCAGGCGGCGCGGCTGCAACGCGCGAGCGCGAGCGCGGCGTCGTTGCTGCGCACGACGATGGTCTCGCCACCGGCGTGGCTGCCGGGAACGGCCGGCAGGCGCGGCGCGGCGACCGGATAGCGATCGGTGCTGCCGCGACGGCGCAGCGCGTGGGCGCCGAGCACCTCGACGCGCACGAACGCGTCGGCGGCGCGGGTGCTGCCCATCTGGTCGTAGGCGAACAGGCGGGTCTCGAGGTCGGCGAAGTCGGTCGTGATGGCGGTGAGCTGGGGCATCTCGAACCTCGTGACCACCCTCTCAGCAGCTTCCGTGCCGACCAAGAAAACCGCGCATTTGCGGGGGCGGTGCCGGATCGATGTCGCTCTCGCGCACGGGTGTCCGTCAATGGTCCGCCGCAAACGGCTGGGGCGGCGTCAGCGTGCTGGCGCGTCGGCTGAGCTGGCGATCGCTCCGGCGGCGCGGCGCGCGTCCAGCCCGTGGACTATGCATGGGAAACTCGACGCGCCCCGACGCGCCCCGACGCGCCCCGACGCCGCGCAGGGCGCAGCGCCATTGCCCGGCGCCGTTCGATTGCGGCTCGCGCGTTTTGCGAGTAGCGTCAGAAAATGGTGTGCCTCGCCTCGCGTGCTGCGTTGGTCGCTCTGATCGGCTGCGCGAGCATCTTCGGTTGCGAAGCGTCCGATGCCGAGACCTTCGACGATGATGATGACCAGGACGACGCGTACCGGCTGACCGCGGTCGGTGCGAGCGTTCTCGCAACACCGGCCGCGGGACCAGGTGGAAAGGGCGGGAACGAGACGTCTGCCGTCGGGTTCTCGGCCGCGAACAAGCTGTTCGTGAGCTTCAACTCGAATACCATCGGACCTTCATGCGGATGGTCCTACAGCACCAACGGCGGCACGTCGTTCACGTCTACGGACGACCGTGCCACGCCACTGCCCGGCTTTGCGGGCAGCGACGGCTCGGCGTTAACGCGTTGCCTCGGCGACACCTGGTCCACAGATGTGTCCTGGTCGCAAGGTAGCCCCTACGTCGCGATGGTGGCGGTTTCCCTGCACAAGACGGACCCGGGTCCCTGCGGCACCGCATGGCGTGACGTCGCCATGTGGACGGGGGCGCCGAACGCCTTCCCTTCCGCCGCCGCGGGGCATGTTGCCCTGTTGTCGGACCAGCTTAGCTCGGGGGGCTGCACGGACGGGCCGAAGGTGGAGTGGGATCCCACCAACCATACGGCCTGGGTCTGGTGGTGGAACGACGATCACATCTATCTGCGACCGGTGGCCGTCTCGTCGAGCGGAGTGATCAGCCCGGGTGCGACGATCGACCTGACCGGCGATTTGCAGGTAACCCAGAAGCACGCGACGATGGCGATCAAGCCTGCGGCGTCGGCTGGCATGCCGCCCACCATCTGGTTGGCCTACCCGACGATCGTCGGAGACGATTCTTTGGGGGATTGCAGCAATTCGACAAACTGGGCCAACGCAGACGTTACCTGGTGGCTGTCCAAGTCGGTGGACAATGGCGCGACGTGGACCCACCTGCAGATCGACCACGATGAGGCCTGGCCGTACTGCCTTTCCGCAACGCCACTGGGCGGGAACCGAGCGATCGTCAGCCCAATCTACGACCCGAGTGGCGACCGGTTGATGCTCTCCTACAGCCGCCATGTCGACGACGCGGCAGGGAATTTCGTCGGAACCCGGGTGATCACCAAGATGACCCCCGACAAGCTCGGCAACGCAAACGCATTTTTCAAATGGACCCCGATCTGCAACCCCGCCGTCTGTCCGAACCCACCGCCATCCGGATCGAGCTGCCTCGTCAACGGTGCACCGCCCGTGGGTGAGACGTTCTGTCATCAGTACGGTCCCGCGGTCGGCGTCAAGTCCAGCGGCACTCGCAGATTCGCCGTTGCCTTCCATGATACGAGGGATTCCCAGACCAATGGGCTGGTCCATCCCAACGTGGGAGATACCGCCAACGTCATGCCGCTCAAATCGGACATGTGGGGCTATTCGATTCGATCGGGTCCGCTGGCCGGTCCGGAGTACACGATGGGCCGGATCACGCCCATCGGCGCCACCGTTCCGTGGCCAGAGACGGCCACGACCGGGAATCTGTGGTGGGGCGACTACGAGGACGCCGTTGTGGGCTTTGGGTCGAGATTCCACGCCATCTGGGCCGACAATCGAGACGGAGCGGCCACCACAAAGCTCAGGGGAGCAGCATTCAATGAATGAGCAGCGATTGGTCCCGTGGGTCCTCGCGGCCGTCGTGAGCGCCGGCTGCGGACCCGAGCAACGGGATTCGGCGTCGTCGGAGTTCACGACCGGCGGGAGCACGTCGAGCACCGCTGAGTCCGGGATCGATGGCGGGGTCGAGACCGGGAGCACGTCGAGCACCGAGAGTGGGGTCGAGAGCTCGTCCGGGTCTGACTCCGGGGGGGCCGAGAGTTGCGATGGGTGGGGTCCCCCGCTTCCTCCGTACCCGTGGAGTCTGCAGGATTGCCTGACGGAACCGTGCCCCGAGGGCGAGGTGTGCCGATATGATCCCCACGAGCAGTGCGGGGCCCACCCCGTGTGCGTCGACCCGGCCACACTGGCGTGTAACTGCGAACTCTACCCTGACTCGGGCGGACTCGCGTGCCCGTGCCCAGACTACGAAGGGCCGGTCAACGAGCTCAATCAAGTTCATCTCGAGTGCAACACGTTCATGAGTCCGGGACCCGTTACGAGCAACGCGTACGCGCACTGCATCATCTAGACCTCTGTCACCCCTGAACCGCCGAGAAGGACAACGATGCCCATCACCATGCGCCGGATGCTGGCTGTCTTGCTCTCTTGCTCCTTACCATTCGGCTGTGGCGGAGGCGACAACCCGAGCAAGGGCGAGCCGTGCACGCAGAGTTCCGACTGCGAGGGCCCGCAGTTGTGCATCGACGGAATGTGCCGCGACGGGGGCGAGACCACGACCGGAGCGGACGGGGGGGAGACCACGACCGGAGCGGACGGGGGCGAGACCACGACCGAAGCGGACGGGGGGGAGACCACGACCGGAGCGGACGGGGGCGAGACCACCGCCGGAGGCGATCCGTGCGAACTCGGTGGAAATGTCTGCCTCGACGAGAACACGCTCGGCGTGTGCAACGTGGCCGACCAGTCCACGATGCCGGTGTCGTGCGACGACTCGTGCGCGGCGATGGGCTTCTCGACGGCGATCGGCTGCAACGTGGCCACCGGCGAGAAGCACCAGTGCTACTGCGATCAGCTGACCGCCACGTGCAAGGAGAGCTTCTGTGGTGGCGGCAATGTGCTCGCCGAATGCAACGGGGGCGTGCTCAACGTGAGGGACTGCGAGCAGGAATGCCAAGCGAACGGGCTCTTCGGCGAATGTGGCTACGACCAACAGACTGCGGCGTACTTCTGCAACTGCACTGGCCCGTTCCCGTGCGTCGAGGGCAGCACGTTCTGCCAGGACTCGCTGAGCGAGATGCGCTGCACCGCCGGGGTCTGGGAGGCGCAGCTCTGCAGCGACGAGGCGTGCGACGCCGAGCAGTGCGTGGACGAGTTCAGCAACTGCCCGGCGGGCTACCACCCGCAGACGCTCGGGTGCGGGTACGATAGCTTCTACGGCGACACGGGTTGCCTCTGCACGAGCTGAGCCGCCCGTACCCGCCGTGCCCTCGATAGCCCTGCGGACGTCGCATGCAAGCAGGGCCGCGGCGGCGCGGACGACGTACACGTCGCATCGATTGGGGTGGTTGTACCCTGGGCAGCGACGATGCGCGTGGTGACCTCGATGCTGCTCGTCGCCGCGGCCCTGGCCGGTACGGCGGCGTCGGTCCGCGTGCAGCGACTGCACGACAGCCGGGCGTGGATCAGCGAGCGCGCTCGGTTCACGCCGGGGTTGCGCGCGCGTGATCGCTACATCGGCTCGGCGGCATGCCGCGGCTGCCACCCGCAGGCGTGGGAGAGCTGGCATCACAGCCACCACCGCAGCATGACCCAGCTCGCCTCACGCGAGAGCATGCTCGCGCGCTGGGACGACGTCGTCCTGCCCGACGGCGCGAGCTTGCGTCACGACGGCGAGCGGCCGGTGGTCGAGCGCGTCGTCAGCGGGCGCACGCAGATCGATCCGGTGGTGATGACCACCGGCTCGCACCACATGCAGCTGTACTGGCTGCCGTCGTCCACGGGCGAGACCCTGCATGCGCTGCCGTGGGCGTGGCTGGTCGACGAGCAGCGCTTCGTGCCCAACGAGGCCACCTTGCTGCGACCCGCCGACGATGCCGCCGACTACACCTGGAATCGCGTGTGCATCCGTTCTCATGCAGTTGCCGGCAGTCCCGGGTGGCGCGCGGGCACCGGTGCGATCGACACACGCGTGGTCGAGCTCGGCATCGCGTGCGAGTCGTGCCACGGGCCCGGGCGTGCCCATGCCGAGGGCCGTCGCGCGCCGTGGAGCCGCGGGGCGGGTGCAGCCGATGCCGACATCGTGAACCCGACGAAGCTCGAGCCCGACGCGGCCTCGCAGATCTGCGCGCAGTGCCACTCGATCTCGCTCGAGCACGACGAGGCCGGCTGGCTCGCCCACGGTCCCACCCACGCGCCGGCGGCGAGCATCGCGAGCTGGGGCACGCTCGTGCGCCATCCGCTGCGCGCCGACACGCCCGAGCTCGACGCCGTGCTCGAGCAGGACGCCGACTATCTCGTCGACCGCTACTGGCCCGACGGCATGGTGCGCGTGACTGGTCGCGAGTACGGCGCGATGATCGAGTCGCGCTGTCACGGCGGCGGTGAGCTCTCGTGTCTGTCGTGCCACTCGATGCACGACGGCCCGCCCGACGCTCAGCTGCGCGCCGGAGCCGATGGCGACGCTGCGTGCACGCAGTGCCACCCCGAAGCACGCCTGGCCTCGCGGGAGCACACCCATCACGACGCGGTAGGGGAGGGCGCTCGTAACCTCATCTTCGCAGGGGTCACGTCGAGGTGCACTCGCCTCTTCGCCATCCGCGTCGACATGGCGCTCCGCAGCCACTCGATCTCGATGCGGCCGCTCACGCGATCGACTCGGCCGGGGTCCTCGCCCACACCAGC
>JBBQJI010000165.1:0-6523 GCA_038325765.1 Nannocystales bacterium | reverse complement strand
GAAGCCGAGCTCGAGGTCACCGCAGCCCGCGAAGCCCTCGAGCTCGCCCTTCACGAACTCCGGCAGCGGCCCCGCACGCTCATCGCAGCGCCCCAGGAACTCCGCCAGGTGCTGACGCACCAGCACCGCCGCGTCGCACTCCTGCGTCTGGCGCGGCATGTAGCCGACCGGCCTCACGCACGTGGGCATCTCGCCCGCCCTTGCATCCCCGTGGCCGCTCTCGGCCGGTCAGCAAGTCGGCGCGATTGTTACGCCCGCCGTCGAAGGCGCTCACCCTGGCGGCCAACGGACGGGCCACCACGGCCAGCGGGCGGGCCACGGCCAGCCCGCTGGACGGAGGTCGGACGCGAGGGCCGGCGAGAACTCGCCTACTTCCGTAAGAATCGCGCGCAGCGCAAATCGGCCGTCGCGTCACATCCGAGTTTTCTGCGACTCTTGCTGTCCAGGGCACTTTCCCAGCAAACGACGACGCTCGCCGTGCTCGCGTCCCTCGCGGCCGGCGTGGTGGTCAACCTGGCCTCCGGCGAGCTGCGGGCCGATCGCGACGTCGGGCTCGAGCTGCTGCGCGCGAGCGATGCGCTGGTCGAGCGGGTCGAGCGACAAGATGCCGATATCGCCGAGCTGCGCGCGCGTCCAGGCCGGCGGGGGCAAGCCCGGCCCCGGTACCACTGCCCCGGGCGCTGCGCGGCGTGGCGGGCCGTGCGTGGGGGCACAGGTCCCGCGTCCGGGGAATTCCTCTCACGACTCGGCGTGAACATCAGCTAGCGGGAGCGTCAAGCTCAAGGTGAACAGCAGACGCCTGCCCGCGGCGAGAACACACCAAACTCCACATAGAAGGCCAACCGAGACCAACACGAACGTTGAAGCCCGGTAGGTGTCTCCCCGGGACATGACCCAGATGGGCAGAACTTGGGGGAATCGATGGATCTTCTGTTGACAGATGTGCCTGCACCAGATAACTCCCATTCAGTCAAGGATCTGCACCGCCATGCGAAGCTAGAGAACGCACCGATGTGTCATGCCGATCGCCCTCGCTTCCTGGATCGTCGCCGCTCACTCGAGCTGCGGGGATGCGACTAGCGATGCCCCGGCCGAGACCGCTGGGCCCCATGACTTCCGCCTGGGCCCCAATCCGGCTGGGCGACGGCGAGCTGCTCGCGGCGTGGGGCGCCGGCGATCGGACCGCGGGCGAGGCATTGTTCGCCCGTCACTTCGAGGCGATCGCTCGTTTCTTCCAGAACAAGATCGAGCGCGACCACGACGATCTGATCCAGCAGACGTTCCTGGGCTGCGTCGAGGCCTGCGCGCGATTCCGCGGCGATGGCAGCTTCCGCGCGTTCCTCTTCGGGGTCGCCCACAATGTACTCGGCAAGCACCTGCGCGGGCGCTACCGCGAGCCGTCTACCATCGATTTCGCCCACGTCTCGATCGCGGATCTCGGCGACTCGCCGAGCCTCGTCATCGCCGACGATCACCGACAGCTCATGATGCTCAGCGCGTTGCGGCGGATCCCGATCGACCACCAGGTTGCCCTCGAGCTGCACTACTGGGAGGCGATGACTGCGGCCGAGATCGGCGAGGCGGTGGGCATTCCGGTGGGCACCGCCAAGACCCGGCTGCGGCGGGCTAAACAGCTGCTGTTGGCCGAGCTGTCGGATCTGCTAGCGGGAGTCACCGGTGCCGAGGCGACCGAGACCCGACTCGACACCTGGGCCGCAGGGATCCGCCAGCGCCTCGACGGTCCCGCGACCTGAGCCTACGGCGTGGAAGGAGACGATGGCTGATATGGCACTCAGGCCGACTGGGCAAGCACCATCGCCGGCCCGCAGACTCGGTTGCGGCCGCCGTGTTTGGCGGCGTAGAGGGCCTCGTCGGCGCGCTTGAGCAGCGCATCGACGGTCGGGGTGGCTTCATCCATCGTCGCGATGCCGATGCTCACCGTGCAGCCCACCGGGCCGGCGTCGGTCGGGGCCGGCTGAGCTTCGAGCGCGGCACGACAGCGTTCGGCGGCGTCCTGCGCGTTCGCCAGGTCGGCCGCGTGCAGCAGCACCGCGAACTCCTCGCCGCCGATGCGCGCCAACACGTCGATCTGGCGGAAGGTTTCGCCCATCACCCGGGTGATGTGGCGCAGCACCGCGTCGCCGACCGGGTGGCCATGGGTGTCGTTGACCTTCTTGAAGTGGTCGACATCGATCAGCAGCAGCGACATTGGGCGCGGCAAGCGGTGCCAGCGGCGCAGTTCGGTCTCGGCCGCGTCGAAGAAGGCACGGCGGTTGCCGATGCCGGTCAGGTGGTCGCACACCGCGGCGTGGCGCGCCGCTTCGGCGGCTTCGCGGTCACCGGACATGTCGCGCACGATCAGGCAATAGCCCGGCTCGGCCACGCTACCCAGCTCCACGGCAAGCGGGTTGTCACCCACCAACGCGCGCTGCGGTGCGATCATCGCGCTGCCCCAGAAACGCGTGCCTTTGGCGTGCAGGCGCCAGCCGTCGTCCATGCTCCAGCCGGTATGGTCGGCCTCGTGCAGCCGGTCCTGCACGCGTGTGGGCGTGATCGCATCGTCGGGGTAGAACACCGCCATCGACCGGCCAACCACCTCTTTGCCCTGGCCGGTGACGCGGCCGATGCTCTCGTTCCACTCGGTCACGCAGCCGCGAGCGTCGAGATTGATCAGCGCGTAGTCGGCGACGCCGGTGAGGATGGCACTCAGCCACGCCTCCTGCTGGCGCAGCAGGCGTTCGCGCTTGGCCTGCCACGTGACGTCCTGCAGCATCGCCATGATGCGGGTGTCGTCGAGTTTGATCAGGGTGAACGCGAACAAGCGCCGCTCGCCCTTGTCGGCGCCGGGTACCGGGAGGTGTAAACCGTCGCAGACCATGCCTTGCCGCGCGGCGAAGGCAGCGAGGCGCGAGCGCAGGTCGGGTGCGATGTCTGCGAGCGCCGTGAACAGGTTCGACAGGTCGCCGTCGTGCGACAGCGGCATCATCAGCTGCGCGGCGACCGGGTTCATCATCACGATCTCGCCGTCGCTCCGCGCCTGCACCAGGCCGGCCGGGGCCATGTACACGAACTGGATCAGCGCTTCGTGTTCCTGCGCCAGGTCATCGCCGGCCTCGAGCGACATCAGAGCCTCCGGATGACGAGGAAGCGACGCTCGGCGCCTGGGTCGGCCAGCAGGCGCAACTGGACCTTCTGCGGGCGCATGCGAAGTGTGAGCACGTAGTCCAACGTCAGGTCGAGCGACTGCCCCGCGGCAGCGGCGTCCTCGAAGCGCTGCGCGACCATGAAGTTGTTCATGCAGGGGGCGACCACGGTGAACAGCGGGTGGCCGATCACGCGCTCCTTCGACAGGCCGGCCAGTTTTGATTCGAACGCGTTGTAGTCGCGGACCACGGCTTCGGCGCCGAAGCCGAAGCCGATGACGCCGAATTCCAGCGTATCCAGTTCGGCCGCGTCCAGGGCCAGCAGGGGGTCGAGGAGATCGGGTTGCGCAAATTCCACTGCCAGATGGGTGCTCATGGGAAGTCTTCTCGGTCACGCATGCCGCCTGTGGCGCGCTGTGTTCGGTCCCCGGTATCGGCGAGCGGGGCTTCAACTTGAGCGACCGGCGCTCGCGTCGCGCCACAGCTCCCCGCGGCGGCCGACACAGCTCCGATGCAGAGGCGGCTGTTCTACCCCGCGCGTGGCTCGCGGCTTGGGCGATCCTCCCCAGCTTTTTCCGGTTCGACGCAATCCCGCCGGGCACCACCGGGTACATCAGGCCCCGAACCGGATGCCCGATCGAACCGCCGCCACCCCCCAGCCCGTGCGCCCGCCGCAGATCGCCCCGCTCGAGCTCGAGCGGCTGCGTGCCACGGTCCACGCCAATCTCTTCGACAAACCCACCGCACTGCCGACGGTGGGTCGCTACACCCTGCTGCGCTGCATCGGCCACGGCGGCATGGGGATCGTCTATGCCGCGCACGACCAGGAGCTCGCGCGCGAGGTCGCGATCAAGGTGCTGCGTGCGGATATCGCCGGCGCCGACGATCGGCGGCTCGCCGACGAGGCGCGAGCGCTCGCGAGGCTCGCCCATCCCAACGTCGTGGGCGTGTACGACGTCGGCGTCCATGCCGGCCAGCGATTCATCGCGATGGAGTACGTGGTCGGCGAAGATCTGCGGCGTTGGCTCGCCGCGCCGCGGACGCTGCGCGAGATCCTGCGGGTATTCGCCGGCGCCGGTCGCGGCCTGGGCGCGGCCCATGCCGTGGGGCTGGTGCACCGCGACTTCAAGCCCGACAACGTGCTGGTCGGCGATGACGGCCGGCCGCGCGTGCTCGACTTCGGGCTGGCGCAGGCACCGACGCGGAGCCCCGTCGAGGTCGGTCGCCCGCCCCTGCTGGCGACGGGTGCCGATCCGACGTGCACGGCGCTGAGTGCCGCGGGTGAGGTGATCGGTACGCCCGCCTACATGGCACCCGAGCAGTACCTGGGCGAGGCCGCAGACGCCCGCAGCGATCAGTTCTCCTATGCGGTCGCACTGTATTTCGCCGTTTACGGCGAGCGACCGTTCGCCGGCGACGATCCGCAGGCGCTGGCGCTGTCGATCGTCCGCGGCCGCGTGCGGCCCTTTGCCCCGCGCTATCCGGTGCCGGCGTGGCTCGATGCGCTGCTCGAGCGCGCGCTGCGGGTCGAACCTGCCGGGCGCTTCGCGTCGATGGACGCGCTGGTCGCGATCCTCGACGGGCACATCGAGGCCGTCGGCGCGGCGGAGCTCGACGCGTTGCCCAGCCGCTCGTTCGTCCCCGATCGCCGCATCGCCGCGTCGACGTCGTCGGACCGCGGCGCACTGGTCTCCAACGATCCGTGGGCGGCAGATGGCACCTCGGCGATCGGTGCCGACACGCTCGCGCGGGTGAACGGGTCGGCGATCGCCGACGGCCGCGCCCGCCCACCCGAGGAACGCGGCGACGGGACCATCACGTCGCTGTCGACGCGCAGGGCGATCGGCGAGCCGCTCTCGGAGGCCGCACTCGATCGATTGACCCGCGAGCTCGATCGCCTCGAGGGGACCCGCGGCAAGATCGTGCGGCTCGGCGCGGGGCTGACTTGGTCGACGCCCGCGCTCGAGGTCCACGTCGATCTCGATCGCGACGGGACCCAGCTCCTGGTGTGGCGCCGACTCGGCAGCCGTCTGCGTCGTCGCGCCGCCGGCTGGACCAGCCTGGGATTCCTCGGCGGCGCGCTGGCGATCCCGGTGGCCGAGGCGTTCGGATCCATGGGCGGTGGATTCGAGGTCGCGGTCGTGCTCGGCCTGCTCGGCGGCGGCGCATTCATCGGCCTGCGCACCGCCCACGATCGCCACGCCGCAGCCCTTCCGGCGCGCCGAGCCGAGCTCGAGTTCATCGCAGATCGCCTCTTGGTGGTGGCCGGCGCGCCGCCACCGATGCTGGAGGCCGCCGACTGATTCGGCGACGACGCGGCTCGAGCCCGACACGCCCACGACAAAGCGCGCGACCTCGTCCCTGCCGAAGATCGGCCCGTGGCGCATGGCGCCGCCGCATGCCACCATGCCGACGTGTGTGCGCTGCTCTTCGGGGCGTGGTGGGCGTGGTCGGCCGTCGCCACCACCATCGCGGGCTCTTCCTGCATCATCGAGCTCGATCCCGTGGTCGTGTGCGGTGACGGCTACGTCGACGCCGATGTCGGCGAGGAGTGCGACCCAGCCGTGCCTTCGCCCTAAGCACGCGTGTGTGACAGCACCGGCATTGGCGGCGTCGCCAGCTGCGATGCCGACACCTGCACCTTCGTCTGCACCGGCAGTGGCGACGGCGTCCTGCAGACACTCAGCATCGACGGACAACCGCTCGAGGAGTGCGACGAAGGGCCCGACGTCTCCCGCCAGACCGAGCCGCGCCTCGGCTCCGAGCTCGACCCGTGGCGCACCGAACTCCCCAACGCGTCGGGCACTGCGACGTTCTGCACGGCGCGTTGCTTATACGATCGTTCGCCCTGCAGCTACTGCGCCAACGATTCGGCTCCGCAGGACTCTTGGCCGCTCGCGCCCGATCTGGCCGGCCAGGGGGCCACCAGCTTCCCCGAGGCTGGATGCTGATGGATCCGAGCAACGGGCGATACGGTGGGCAGGAATGCTAGGAAGAAGATCGTCGTGCAGCGAGTGCCGGATCCACGCGACGAAGGTGCCGACGTGGTCCGCTTGGATCTGTGATCTGTGATCTGTGCTCCGCTTGGATCTGTGATCTGTGCGCTTAAGCGTTTTGAAGTGGGAATTTGGGCGCGCGGGTGAGTACGGAGTGGCCCGGTGAGCAGCGATGAGCGCGCGGCCGGGAGAAATTGGCGAGGGCCTGGGCGCGAGGGGAAGCGTGAGTGAGGCGTGGCATGAGGTGTTGACGCGCGCGTGGGATAGCGCGGACGGCCGAGTAGTCGCGCACGTCGGATGATGCGATCGCGGTGCCGGCGGAGGCGACCCGCATCATCGAGCGAGTTTCTTGGTGTCGTGGGTGGCCGGGCGGTACTGCCGCGA
>JBBQJI010000164.1:0-6559 GCA_038325765.1 Nannocystales bacterium | reverse complement strand
CGGAGGGCGGCACCGGCTGCGTGTGGGGCTTCGTGTCCATGGCGTGCTCCAGGCGATGATGCCCGGTCCACGCCGACGTACGCCGTCGGATCGGGGTTGGGATCGTTGGGTATGCACGTTTGGTGGGGCGGTGGCGGCCGATGTGGGTGCGAACCCCACGCGGCTCAACGCGGGTCGTCGCGATGCCGCCACCGCACGCGCTCGCCCCACAGCAGCAGCGCGCAGAGGCCGGCGAGCATGGCCCACTTGAGGGGCGTCGCGATCGACAGGGCGAGCACCCAGCCGCTGTCGAGATCGGGGAACTGCGCGAGCAGCCCGAGCGCAGCGATCGTCTCGACAGCATCGGCGAGCGCCGGCAGCAGCACCACCGCGGTGGGCAGCGCGTGGGGCAGGCCGTCCCGCACGCGCAGGAACTTCAGCCACGACGCGAACATCAGCGAGTAGACGACGATGAACCCGAGATCGGCGAACGCGTAGAGCCGGTACTCGGCGCGGCCCGCCTCGCCCATCGCCTCGAGCACCGCGGCCACGTCGTCCGGCGCGACGTACAGACGCATGTCGAACGGCTCGAGGGAGCGACCGATCGTCACCATGCTCGCGCCGTAGAGCGCGACGACGAGCAGCCGCCAGATGACGTCGCGGCGGCGCGGCCGGAGCCACGTGGTCGGCACGTGACCGAGGTGCGTGCGACGCGTCCGCTGCGGATCCACGGGGTGGGTATAGCCGAACTCGCGCGGGGGTGTTTGGGAGGGGCGCGGGGCTTGCGTCCGCGCCGCGCGGGCATTCCGCGCCGGGGACGGCGCGCTAGATCGACTCTGGCTCATCCAGCGCGGCGACGTCGGCGAGGTCCTTCGGCCGCGCCGCCGCGCGCTTGTTGGCGACCAGGGCACGCCGCCCGATCACCTTCACCGGCACGCCGCCGACGTACACGGTCAGGGCGTCCTTCCCGGCTTCATCGAACGTCACTCCATCGATCCGCGTCAGGATTTCGATCAGCAGCGGCTTTCGTCCCATGCGGTAGCCATGCCGCGGCTCGCTGAAGAGTTCGGCCGTCACCTCGTGGGTGGCGATCGGAGCACCGAAATCGTGCAGCGCCTGCATGACCTTCTCGGCGTTGCTCGGGTCAGCACGGACGAGTACATCCAGGTCGTCGGTCGCGCGGCCGTGGCCGTGGGCCGCGACGGCCCAGCCCCCGATGACGAGGAAGTCGGCCCCCGCGGCGACGAGCGCATGGAGAAGGTCCGCGTAGTCCTGCGGCAGGTCGAGGTCAGCCACGGCGGACGATCTCGAACACCTCGCCGGGCCACTGCGCCCGCGGCAGCGGATCCGGCATCGCGCGTCCGCTCGCACGCCAGGCGCGCTCGTTCAGGGCGGCGAGGGCGGCGAGTCGTTGCTCGGGGGTGAGCGATGCGTACATGCCTCGCTTGGGAGCGCCCAGAGGTACGACCTCGCCGGTCCAGTCGGCGCGGCGGCGTGCGCGATCGGAAGGGGTCGACACTGCGCGAGCGTAGCATCGCGGGGTTGGGGCGAGGGGACGCGGGCGGAGTTCGGAAGTCCAGAGGATCCAGGGCTCTTCCGCGGCGCTCGAGGCGAGCTTCGCCACGGGAACCCACTTCAGACCCCCGCGGCCCGCGCCCAGGGGGTGCGTGGGCGTTCGGCGCGAACCCGCGCTACAGCGGCGCTCGTCGTTCATCGAGGGAGAGGAATCCCATGCAACCGAGCTCCATCGTTCTACTCGTCGGCATCAGCATCCTCTCAGCGTGCAGCGATGGGACGGCGGCAGTCCCGGATTCCGCGACGTCGACGTCGGACGCTCCGAGCGCCAGCGAATCCCTCGGAGAGGGCAGTGACATCGGCACGACCACCGGGGAGAGCGGGTCCGACGACGGTTCTTCGACCGGAGATCCCGGAGCGTGCTGCGACGCGGGCACGACCGATACGACCGGCGAACCCAGCACGTCCGAGACCGGGGACACCACGACCGGGGGGCCGGTCGAGCCCGACGCAGTGGTCCACACCGCGCGCGCGCAGCTCGGTCAGCTCGTATTCGCAGCCGTCGACCTCGATACCGGGGACGAGACGATCATCGATGATTCGGTCGCGCTGCAGCCGGGAGAACGCCTCACGGGGATGTCACCGATGGAAGCGGGCCGATTCGTCGTGTCGAGCGTCGCCGCGGGTCCGAGCAACCGGCTCGTATTCCTGGACATCGACGGCACCGCGGAGGAAATCCAGGTGAGTGGACTGTCGAGCAATGGCACGATCGAGAACGTCCTCGCGCTCGACTCCACCCAGGGAATCGTGGTGATCAGCACCAATGGGGGGATCCCTCCCTTCTTCTTCGGCACGATCGACTTCGGCACCGGGTCGGCGAGCATCGACATGGAGGCGCCGCCGATCGCATTCAATCAAAGGGTCGACGATCTGACGCGGTGCCCCGATGGAACGATTTACCTGACATCGGTCGCCGGCGAGGGCACGTTCCAACTCGCCGAGATCGATCTCGTCGGGGGTGTGGTCGAGACTTTGCTTCCCTATGAAATCCTCGAGCAGAGCGGGATCGGATTCCCTCGCGATCTGGACTGCTCGGCGCAAGGGGAGCTCCATCTGCTCGGCGACGACGACGGCGACCAACTCGAGACGCTGTTCTTGGTGGATACGGCGACGTCTGTGCTGTCGCCGGTGATCGACCTGGATGTCGAGCTGACGGCGTTCGATACGCTGTGATTGGCGCGGCTCTGGGGCGGTGGGCTCTGGGCCAAGGGCCGGCGTGGGGTGACGGCAGCGCTCGCGCGCGCCTACGGCAGCAGGCTCGCGACGGCGAGGCGGAGCGCTAGCTCGGGCAGCGCGACGTCGTGGTCCTCGTCGAGCACCTCGTGCGAGCGGTAGGGACCGAGCTCGGGGTCGGGGTCCGCGAATACCTCGAGCACCCGGTCGCGCAGGTCGAGCAACCAGACCACGGGCACCCCGCCCCGCGCGTAGTCGTTCACCTTGGCGCGGTCGCGGGCGTGCGACGTCTTGGTCAACTCGATGACGAGCACGAGGTCTGCCCCCGTGGGATGCCGGTGCAGATAGGCGCGTTCAGCCCCGCGCACGACCGCGAGATCGGGCTCCGGAAGCCCGAAGGGGCCGGCGACGACGGGGCCCTGGTTGAGCACGTGGACGTCGGACTGCGCGTAGGCGACGAGCAGACGGCGGTTGAGCTCATCCTTGAGCGCGCGGTGATCGGAGCCTTGCGGGTTCACGGTGAGCAGCTCCCCCTCGACGAGTTCGACGCGGTCGCCCTCGGTCAGGATGCCGGCGTCGATCATGCCGAGCACCTCGCGCGCGAGGAAGCGGCGGCGGTCATCGCTGGGCGTGGGCGCAGGCGCGGACACGTGCAGAACGTAGCATGCGAGTTTCGCAGGCCGTCGACAGGCGACGGAACTCGCACCTGTTGGCCCCTGTGCGAGTCGATCGCTGTGGGCGTCACCTCCACGCCGGCGCCGCCCAGATCGCCCTGGACGGGCTCAGTCGTCGCGGCACCCGCCCCTGCCCGGCGGACGCCCAGGCCGTGCGGCACGCCGCAGCGGCGACGACGGTGGCGCGCGCGACCGGCCGCCCCGCCGCGCCTCACCCTCAAGCGACCCGGTACCGAGTCCCCTTCGCGATCCCCGACTTCGAGATCTTCTTCTGCTCCATCAGCCGCTCGACCGCAGCACGGAACTGCGCCGGGCTGCCGCCGACCTTGTCGCGCACCGCCACCGCGCCGATGGGCTCGGGCGCGGCGAGGATCTCGACGAGCACCGCAGCGTCGTACTTGTCGCTCGGCGAACGGCGCGTGACCGGAGCGGCGCTGCGCTCCTGGGCGGCGGCGGGCTTCGGGCCGGGGCGACCGCGCTCGGCCGAGGCTGCTCCGTTCGAGGAGCCAACCGGGCTCGCGCCGCCGAGGGCACGCGCGAGGTCGGCGAGCGTCAGGCTCCGCGCCTGCGTGCCGATCGACGGATCCGCGAGCAGCTCGCTCAGCGTCGTGTGGGGCGCCTTGTCGGCGAGGAGACGGAGAATCGCGGGCACCGCGGACGTCGAGAAAGAAAGGGCTTTGGCCATCTGCGCGGAGACTGGCAAACCGGCCGCCCTCCCGCAAGAGGGGGCCGGCGGTCAGTGATCGGGTCAGAGATCGGGTCAGTGATCCGTCAGTCCGCCCTCAGTCACTGAACAGAGGCGGACCCGCTGGCCTCGAACTCGAGACTCCCCCCGAACTCACGCTGGAGCTGGACCTCCTTTGCCATGCCGATCTCGGGGTAGAAGAAAAGAGTTCGGGATACTCACCCCTCCGCGCGAGTGCGCGACCGATCGTGACGTTATCTTCGGGAGCCTTCGGGTCTACCTTCACCGAATCGAACTGAACGTTCCGGGTGGGTGGCCCAGCCGCAGATCCGCGCACGGTCGTCCGTTCACCCGTGCAGATGCAGCCCGAACGGAAGCCCCTGCGGATCCGTGCACGCGACGAACCGACCGAACGATCCTTCCTCCGGGCTCGGCTCCGCCACCGTCCCCCCGAGCGCCCGCACCCGCTCCATCGCGACGTCGAGATCCACGACGTCGAAGTAAGGCACCGCGTTGCACGCATCGTCGTCGGGATGGAATCCGATCGTGCCGCTCGGCGTCTGCGCAGAGAAGTTGTCGCCCTGCATCGCGTGGATCGGCCAGCCGAACAGCGCGCCGAAGAACTCTGCGCTCGGCGCCCCACGGAGCGCCCCGAACTCGATGTGCGAAGGTACGCCCAGCCCGCTCGCCGCATAGCGAACCGCGGGCATCGCTTTCCCACTCTCCGCCCGCTTTGCCGCCTCGCGGTGCTCCGTACCCTTGCCCGCCGTCACGAACAGCACCCGCGCGGCGCCGTCGGTGCGCGCGGTGTGCCAGACGCCACGCGGCACCACGACCATCTGCCCGGGGCGCGACAGCTCGAGCTCGCGCTCACCGTCTTCGGTCTCGAGCACGAAGCGCGTGCGCCCGGCGACGAGGATGACCAACTCCTCACCCTCGGGGTGCATCTCCCAGCTCGACCAGTCGCCGTCGAAGTCGAACATCACCACGAGGCGCCCCTCGTCCGCACCCGGATGCTCGCCGCGGGCGAGCGCCTCCCAGAAGGCCGCGCCGCCCTCGACGACGTGGGCCCCGAACGCGGGGTCGAGGATGATGGTGCGGTCGGCGAGATCGATGACGGTCGCGTTCGTGGACATCACCGAACCCTAGCGCCCGCGCGCCGCGGCGGCTTGAAGGAAATTGACTCAGCCCCTAACCCCAGGGATCTAAAGTTCCGCCCGCGAGCGCATCAGTCGGCACGCTCGCCACCAACCGCCGCAGTCCCGACGGCGTGAGCCCCGACATGCGCCGGCACTCGCGGGCGAAGTGCGCCTGATCGGCGAACCCCGCATCCACGGCGAGCTCCGCCCATCGGTGCTCCGCCGCCGGCGTAGCCCGTAGCCTTCGCACCACCCCGTCGAAACGGACGATCCGTGCGAGCTGCTTGGGCGGCACGCCGACGTGCTCGCGGAACGCCGCGATCGTGCGCCGGTGCGACCACCCCAGCGCCCGCACGATCGACGCGATGTCGCAGCGACCGCCGCTTCCCACGATCTGCGCAGACGCCCACGCGACCTCGGACCGGCAACCCACCGCGCGCGTGGACCCATGCGCGAGCAGGGCGCGCGACAGGGCGGCGAAGCGCTCGGGCCACGAGGGCAGCGCCGCCAACACCGTCGACAGATCGCGCAGCGGCGACGGCCACGCGTCGTCGAGATCCACGACGCGACCGGCGAGCGCATCGGCCGGCACGGCGAACAGCGCCGCGACCCCTTCGTGGGTGAGCTGCAGCTCGATGCCCGACTGACTGCCGCCGTGCGCGGTGAAGGTGAAGCCGTCGTCGACGCCGGCGACGAAGCCGCGGCGGTGCGTCCGCGGCTCGATGTGCCGCCGCAGATCCGAGACGACCAGCGGCGCGCCGAACTCGAGGATCACCACAGCACGCGGCGTCGGCAGCTCGCGCCGCACGGACGGTCCGCCGCCGTGCTCGGCGAAGCCGACGCAGCGCCGCACCCACGGCCGCAGGGCCGGCGGGAGCTCGTACGGTACGATGGCCCACCGCGTCGGCCCACGGGTGCGCTCGTCGTCCACCGACCGAGCGTAGCGCCCCGGCGGCCCCACGCGCACGCCTGCACGTCGCCGGGCCCGCATCGACGTCCTGCGGCCGCGAAACGCCGCTGCAGACGGCTTCGCGGCGCGACGGCTGCGGCCGCGCCCACCCGGCTCGCCGTGCAGCTCGCCGACCTGCTACGATGCCCGTCCGTTCAACCCCGAGACGAACATGGCTCAGCTCGTCGATCGCATCGCCGCTCTCCAAGATTACAAGAAGTACGAAGACCTGCACTGGAGCGGGTGTGCTTAAGCGTTTTGAAGTGCGAGCCGGCGGAGGGCGGGCGACACGCGGTGGCTGTTGGGAGCCGTCGAGGTAAGCGGGCCTACGGTTCAGCGGAGAGAGTCGGCGTCGAGCGAGGGCGACGAGGTTTGCTGGTGCGGT
>JBBQJI010000163.1:0-6735 GCA_038325765.1 Nannocystales bacterium | reverse complement strand
GGCTCGCGCTCCACGACCGCCGCGCCGGAAACCTCAGTGCCCTTCGCCCCCGGCGTGACCGCGCGATCGATCCACCACAGTGCGAAAACCCCCACGACGACGAGCGCCACGGCCCCCGCGATCCACCACCGCGGTGCGCCGCCATCGACCGCCCGCGGCACTTCAGCGGCCGCGGGCGCCTCTTGTTGCCCGGATCCCTGGGCCACCCCAGCCCGCGCCGCCTCGGCGGCAGCCGCCGCCGCGATGACCTGGGCCACGGTCGCTTCGCCCACGATTTGCGTGAGCCCGGCCGGCACCTCGATCACCACCTCGGTATCCCCACTGCGTGCCCGCGCCTGCTCGGACACGACGATCGATCCCGCCCGCGGCCCGAGCTCGGTCACCTCGACGCGCCGCTCCGGGTCCGCCGCCTGCCGCGGAGCTGCGCCGACGGGGGTTGCCGGCGGCGCAGCAGGCTGTGGGTGCATCCCTTCGTGCCCGAGCGCCGGCGCCGTCTCGATCCCGGCCGCCGCCCCGGCGGCGATCATCTCCGCGATGGCCTGCTTCGAGATCGTCTGCGTGAACTCGGCGGGGCTCGGCGTGAAGGCGCGGGTCGGCGCCTCGTCCGAGACGTCCGAGACTGCGATCGATCCCGCCCGCGGCCCGAGCTCGGTCACATCCACACGGCGCTCCGGGTCGGCCCGCCGCCGTGGCGGTGCTCCCACTCGGGAAACTGGCGGCAGAGCGGGCGCCGCGAGCGTCTGGCCCTGCGCGAGCGTCTGGCCCTGCGCGTGCCCCTGCCCCGCCTGTGTCCCCGCCTCCGCGAGCAGTCGTGCCACGTCCTGCTTCGAGACCATCTGCGTCGCGTCGGCCGCCGGCGCCTCCGCCCGCGCCTCCGCGAGGAGCCGTGCGACGGCCTGCTTCGAGATCATCTGCGTCGCATCCGCAGGCGCTTGCGCACCGCTCACCCCCGCCTCCGGCAGCCCCGCCTCGAGCCGTGCCACGACAGCCGCCATCGCTTCCCGAAACTCCGCCGCGCTCGGCCTGTGCGCTGCATCGAAGAGCAGCGCCCGATCCACGATCCCCCCGACGTCACCGGGCAGATCCATCTCCAACCGCGACAGCGAGAAGCTCGGCTGGTTCGGATCGCACTTGCGCATCACCACCTCGAGGCCGGTGTTGCTACCCCACGGTGGTGCGCCGGTGAACAGCTCGTACGCGGTCACGCCCAGCGCGTACACGTCGAACGACGCCCCAAGCGGCATCCCCATGCACTGCTCGGGCGCCATGTAGTGCTTGGTGCCCGGCCGGTCGTGCAGCCCGGTCAGCTCGACGTCGCCAGGTGGCCGCACCGCGGCGATCACCCCCGCGAGCCCGAAGTCGGTCAGCTTGGGTACGATCTGTCCGCGCTCGCGCGCCAGCATCACGTTGTCCGGCTTCACGTCCCGGTGCACGATCCCCCGGGCGTGCAGCGCCGCGAGCACAGCGGCGAGTTGCTGCAGCACGCGGCACTTGAGCAAGACCGGCACCGTGCGATCGGCGAGAGACGCCAGCGTCGGCCCGTCGACGAACTCCGTGGCCATGAACGGCCGTGCGCCCGCCTCGGCGAGGTGCCCCCACCGCACCGGTCGCACGATGTTCGCGTGGGGCCCGAGCGCGCTCGCGTACTGGGCCTCGGCGAGCAGCCGAGGCTCGGCGTCGGCGCGGTGCTCTGCCTTGCCCTCGAGCACCTTGAGCGCGATGAAGCGTCCCGATAGGATCTCTTGCGCCTTGTACACCGTGCCGCCTGCGCCATGCGCCACGTCGTGGATGATGCGCATGGACCCTCCTGCGACCAGCGCCCCATCGGGGAGCAGCGACACGGGGCCGCTGCCGACAACGGGCTTCTCTGCGCGCAGCGGGATGTCGCTGACGTCGTTCATGGTGTCCCCTCGAGCGCGCGGTGCTTGAAACCATTTTTGCCGATGGCGCCGAAGTGCATGGAGTGGCGCTTGTCCAGCGCGAGGTCCACCTCACCGACATCGCGCCACGGGCTCGTCCCGAGTTCGCGCCATTCGATGCGCTGCGTGCCGGACACCATGTCGACCTTGCGGTCCTCGGTGATCTTGAACTTCTGGCGTCCGACCTTCAGCTCCAGGCCGTCGATGAAGTCGCGGTAGATCATCACGGAAACCTTCGGACGCGGCGCCGGGCGTGGGCGGGCTGCTGCGGGTGCAGGTGGCTGCTCGACTGCAGCAGGCGGAGTGGTCGGTGCTGGCTCGGGCACAGGCGCCGCTGCCGGTGCCGGCGGCGGCTCTGGTGCCGGCGTCGGCGGTGCTTCCGGCGGCAGCGCTGGTGCCGGCGTCGGCTCTGCTTCGGGCGCCGCCTCGGCCACAGCGGCCGGCGCCACCGCGACGGGCTGCAGCCGCGGACCGCTCGGCGGTGCCACCTCGCTCGCCGCCGGCGTCCGCGGCCGCGACTCGCCCACCGGCTCGGCCGTCTGTGTCACCGCCGCTGCTGCTGCTTCGGACCGGCGCTCACTTTGCAACCAGCGGCTGACCAGCATGCCGAACACGATCGCGAACGCCACCGAGCCGATCGCGCCGAAGCCGATGATCATCGCGAACTGCCGCTTCGCGAGGCGCCGCGAGCGATCCGCGGTGCTCTCGGTGCGCTCCTCGCCCATCGCCACGACGCCCGACGAGGGCGGCCGCCACTCGCCCGTCACGGGGGCACCGGGCACAGCCCATCCCCCCGGCGTCGTCCGGGTCTCGGCGTCCGGCCCCACGGGCGGCTTCGCGTCCGGCCCCACGGGCGGCTTCGCGTCCGGTATGGCGAACTCTGGCCGCGGCACGCCACGCAGCGCGGCGGGCACGGCATCGGTGCGCCGCAGCACGCTGGGCTCCTCCGGAAACACCAAGGCGGTGAACCCGGACACCGGGGCGGGCCCCGAGGCTGCCAGCGGCACACCGTCGCCTTCGACCAGCCGCAGCGTCCTTCCGTCGGGGTCCGATGCCGCGACCGGGAGCGCAGGCCCGACGGGCACGAGCTGCGCGACCAGGCCGGCCAGCAGGGGCGGCGCGGCCCCAGCCCCGACCTCGGGCGCATCGTCGTCGTCGCGGTGCTCCCGGCGGCCCCGGGCCTGGGCCAACATCGTTGCGGTGTCCACCGCCCCACCGGGCGTGTCGCGGGCCGCGAGCAGACCGACGAGGTTCGGGGTCTGCACCACCGCGTGGTTCTCGAACACCTCGGTCTGTCCGGAGTTCCTCGCGCCGGCCACGAACGCGCGCACCAGGCCGCCGACGATCCGCTCGCAGGGCACGTAGCCGCCGCCGGCCTCGAGGGACTCGACGAACTCCATCGCGGTCGGACGGTTGCGCTCGAGGGGATCGAGCGCCGAAGCGAGCAGCCGCTCGATCGACGGCACCACCCCGGGCCGGGTGATGGGCCGTGGGGTCCGGGCCGCGATCTCCTGGCGCACGACGTCGGGGTCGCTGCTCCGGTACGGCGCCATCTCGATCATCTCCCACATCGTCACCGCGGCCGAGAACACGTCGGAGAGCTGGCTCGGATAGCCGTGGAAGTGCTCGATCGCCATGTAGCGCAAGGTGCCCGCGTTGGTGAGCGCGACATCTTGCGCCGTCGCGACCCCGAAGTCGCCGAGCTTCACCTCGCCGTTGGCAGAGACGAGCGTGTTCTTCGGCGCGACGTCCTTGTGGATGATCTTCTGCTGCACGTTCGCGATCGCGAGCCCGTGCACCTCGGCGAGGCCCAGCATGAGCTGGGCGCCGGACCAGATCGCGGCGGCGATCGGCATCGGCCGCTGCGCCTTCCGCATCAGCCGCAGCAGCTTCGCGAGATCCGTGCCGTGCACGTACTCGATCACCAAGTAGTAGATGCCGCGGTCGATGCCCGCGTCGTAGACCTTCACCACGTGGCTGCACGTCTGCAACTTCAGCAGGATCTGGGCCTCGGAGAGCCAATGGCGCCCGGCGTCGGCGTTGCCCACCCCGCCCGCCAGCGGCAGCTTCATCACGGCCACGACGCTCGCGCCCGTCTGCGTCAGCCGATGCACCTTCCACACCTGGCCCATCGCGCCCTCGCCCATGAGCTTGACCAGGGTCCAGCCCCCGATCACAGGTGGCAGCTGCGTGAGCATCAAAACCGCCCCCGCAGCGAGAGACCGCCCGAACGCCCGGCGCTCCACGGTGCCCACGCCAAACTGGCCGCGCTCGCCCGGGCGGCACGTCGCGCCTTGCGGTAGCGGTGCATGTCGACCGCGAACATCGGCAGCCCGACCGCGAAGATTGTGCCGCCGCCGATCGCCAGCGCCAAGCCGACCCCACCGGCGGCCCACCGAGGCTCGGGCCGAGCCGCCGACGCGCCGAGGAATCCGGCGCCCACCAGCAGCGTTGCGCCCCCGAGCGCGGTGCTGAACATCCCGCCGAATCCCATGTAGCCGGTCCAGCGGATCCACGGCCCGACGGGCGGCAGGGGTGCGGGGCGATCCGCCGCGCCCTCGGCGCTGGGGCTCGGCTCCGGCGGGGGCACCGGTGTATCGGGCATGCGCGCGACCGCGGCGGCCGTGCGATCCAGAGCCACGCGGAGCTCCGCGACGAACTCGGTACCGCCACACGGCGAGCACCGGATCTGGTCGAAGCCGCGTGTCCGGAGCCGCCGCACCATCAGCAGCCCCACGAAGCCCTGGTCCGTCGCCGTCTCGTCGACCACGACCCGCAGCAGGACATCCCCCGGCGCCCGTGGTCCCCACTGCCGATCGTACTCCACCATCCGCGCCTCGATCGTCGCCCGCATCGCGTCGCCGATCCGCCGCTTCGTGTCCGGATCGTCGCTCTCGAGGATCACCTCGACCTCGACGCGGGACGGCTCGATGCGGGATGGGTCGACCGCAGCGGCCGACTCGGCAGGTGCCTCGTTCGCCGCAACATCGCTGCAGTCCAGCGCGACGATCACGGCGAGTGCCGCCGCAGTCAACCTCGCCGCACCGCCACCGCCGCGAGCGCCATGCTTCATCGCGATCCCCACGCCTTCGTCGGCAACAGTGCCTCGCCGACGCCGATCCGGCAACCCGTCCGCAACGGCCACATCGTGGTTCGGTCGTCTCGATCGAGTCATGCGATTCCTGCACCCGACATCGCAGAGCAAGTTCCGCGCCGATCGATCTCGGCGCCGCCGCGAAGTGGTCACGCACCCCGCGGCGCCCGACATGCCGGCGAACCGATCGGGTGCGCCCCCCCGCGCTGCCGCAGGTGCGGCGAAGCTGCCGCAGGCCACCACCCATCCACTGGCCGAATGGCCAATCGCGGCCGCACTGGCGGCGGGCTTGCGCACACCGCCAGAATCCGCGGCCGGATCCGCGGTCCCCCTTCCACCCCCCAATCGCTGTCGCTCCTTCAGCGGATGCCGAGCCGTGACATCCAGCGCTGCACCTGCCGCCTGTCGACCCCGGCAAGGCGCGCAGCCTCGCTGACGTTGCCGGAGGTATGCGCCAGCAGGTCGACGAAATACGTTCGAAGCCACACCAGCCGCGCCGCCTCGAGCGGCAGCATGGCGGTGACACCTCCCGCGCCGCCTGCCTGTGGGCGCGGAGGCGGCATCGCCCCGGGCTCACCGGAGAGCCGCACGTCCGACGCGCCGATCGTGCTCCCTGTGCTCAGCAGCGTGGCCACCTTGATCGCATCGCGAAGCTCGCGGACGTTGCCCGGCCACGGATGCTGCGCGAGCCTGTCGATCGCGTCGTGCCCGAGCGTCCGGCGCGTCCCCGCCTCGGCGGCGAACCGCGCGACGAAGCTCGCCGCGAGCGTCGCCACGTCGCCTTCGCGATCGCGAAGCGGCGGCAGCACCATCGGGAACGCGGCGAGTCGGAAGTAGAGATCCTCGCGGAACTTGCCATCGGCCACGAGCTTCCGCAGATCGCGGTGCGTCGCCGCGACGACTCGCACGTCTGCCGGCCGTGGCTGCGTCTCGCCGATCCGTCGGATCTCTCGGCGCTCGAGCACGCGGAGCAGCTTGGGCTGGAGATCCAGCGGGAGCTCGCCGACCTCGTCGAGGAAGATCGTGCCCTGGTGTGCAGCCTCGAAGCAGCCCACGTGGTCCGAGCTCGCACCGGTGAACGCGCCCTTGCGGTGGCCGTTGATCTCCGATTCGGCGAGGTCCGCCGGCAGTGAGCTGCAATCGAGGACGACCAGCGGGCCTGCTGCGCGCGCGCTGTGTTCGTGGAGCGCCCGGGCCACGAGCTCTTTGCCGGTGCCGGTCTCGCCGAGCACGAGGACATCGAGCGACGTCGGTGCGACGCGTGCGAGCAGGGCGAACAGCTCGCGCATCTGCGGGCTATTTCCCACGAGATCGCCGAAGCGTGCTTCGCTCGAGACCGGGCGCTCGATCTCGGCGATCTGTTCGACCACGACGGGGACGCGACCGGCGATGAACGGGACCCCCAGCGGCAACGCCACGCTTTCGAGGCGTACGCCGCCGATCCACGTGCCGTTGGTGCTCCCCAGATCCCGCAGCATCAGCTCGGCCGTGTCGATGGTCAGCTCGAAGTGCTGCACGCTAACCGACGCGTCATCCAGCACGATGTCTGCGGGCGAGCGGCGGCCGCCGATGATGCGCGTCGCCCCGAACGGCAGCTCCAACGTGCGGCTCGTGCCCCCCGCCGAGATCACGAACCCGCCGGGGCGACGGTGCATCGTCTCGCGCCCGCGCGGCTGACGGAGCGTCGACGTGAGACTCGCGATCGCGTCGGACGTGAGCGGC
>JBBQJI010000162.1:0-6753 GCA_038325765.1 Nannocystales bacterium | reverse complement strand
CCCGCGCAACGCTCGTCGCATCAGCGACGAGGAACGGCAGGAGATCCTCGACACGCTCCATCTGCCCGAGTTCGCCGATCAACCGCCGCATGAGGTCTACGCGACGCTGCTCGGCCGTGGCGTCCACCTTGCGTCGATCCGCACGATGTACCGCATCCTCGCCGAGGTCGGCGAGAACAAGGAGCGACGCAACCAACGAGCCCCACACGTCCACGCGATCCCGAGGCTGAGCGCGACTTCGCCGAACCAGGTCTGGACCTGGGACATCACCAAGCTGGCCACCTCGTCGAAGGGCGTCTTCTTGATGGCGTACGTCATCATCGATCTGTTCAGCCGCTTCGTCGTCGGCTGGATGGTCGCGACGAAGGAGTGCAAGCACCTCGCCGCCCAGCTGTTCGCGGACACGATCGCCCGGCACGGCATCGAGCCAGGCCTGAAGATCCACGCCGATCGTGGGTCGGCGATGAGAAGCGACACGCTCGCGCACCTGCTCGACTCGCTGGGCGCCTCACGCAGCTTCAGCCGACCGCGCGTCTCCAACGACAACGCCTTCAGCGAGGCCCACTTCAAGACCCTCAAGTACCAGCCCGACTACCCCGGCCGCTTCACCGGTGTCCTCCACGCACGCGCTTGGCTGGCCCCGTTCTTCGAGTGGCACAACAACGACCACCATCACACCGGCCTGGCCCTCTTCACCCCGGCCGACCTCTTCTTCGACCGCGTCGCCGATGTCGCCGTGATCAGACAGGCCGCGCTCGACCTCGCCTACCGCGATCACCCCAGCCGATTTCCGAACGGGCCTCCTCGCGTCCGCATGCCACCCGCCGTCGTCCACATCAACCCGATCAACACCGAGGCCGTCGCCCTCGCCGAGCCCGAGCCCACCACCGCACCTACCTCCATCGCTACTTAGAATTCCCCTCTCCCCTGTCTCAAAATCGTTGACACGTTCCGACTTGGCAGGGAGTGATCCGCGCCGAGTCATCGTCCGTGGCACGCCCCCATCGCTCGGTCCATCGACCACCATCAACAAACCCCGCCGTGGTGCGAACAGCAACCTCGATACGACGCACGGTCCACCGTGCAGGACGGAGACCGCGTCCCATCACAGCACATGAGGCGCTCACTCCCCGACCAACCGGATCTCGCGTTCGAGCGGGAGCTCGCCCGCGCACGCTTTCGCTCCGCGGCCTCCTGCCGCCGAAGCTCGCCCGCTTCCCGTTTCGCAGCCGCCGGCTCCTCTTTCCGCGCCTTCGCCTCATCCTTGCCGCGCTGAACCTCGATGGCCCCGCGCACACGAGCGAGCTCCGCCGCGAGCTCCGTCGGCGTGCGCGGCGACGGCACGTCTGCAACCGCTTCGTACAGTCGCGCGTAGTCGGTCGCCTGTTCGAGCGCCGCCAGTCGCTTCGGCAGATCAGCCGCACGAACATCAGCCCCGATGATCTCGCGACGCAGCGCTGTCGTGAGCGCCGCGCGGCGATCGTCGAACGCGTCGAACGCGGCTACTGCGACGCGGTCTCCGTCCGCCCCCTTCCAGCTGGTCAGTGCCTCGGCCGCACAGCGGAGGTCCTTCGCCGCCGTACATCCCGCTGCCTTCGCAAGTCGTGCACGAGCATGCGCTCGCTGGGCGAGCGGAGACTCGAACTGCACAAGGACCCGCCCGAGCTCTTCGAGTGCCCCTTCATCATTCGCAGCAAGCGCGGCGTCGAGCTCCGCCGCAGCGACGTCGTTCACCGCGCTCATCGCCGAAGGGACGAGCCGCTCGGTTCGCCACGGCTCCTGCACGATCGCGATCGCGGCGACCAGCGACGTCGCCGCTTGGACTCGCGCGAGATGTGCATCGTCCTCTGCCTCGTGCGCGGTGCGGATCGCCTCGGCTTCGAGCGCCTCGATCTGCTGGACCGTCCCACCAAGTCGCGCGTCGTCGGAGTCGACCGCGAGCAGAGCGTTCGCCTCTTGCCGCGCGGCGACGACGTCACCGCGCTCGAGCGCCCGATCGACGCTCGCGACTGCCGGTCCACCCACGAACCACAGCACCAACATCGCCGTCCAGCCCGCGAGCGCGACGAGGCCTGGCACCGCAACGCGCGGGATACCTCGCGTCTGCATGGGCAGCCACGAGCCCGCAACGACGAGCGCTGCCGCGAACGACGCCACGAGCCCGAGCAACGCGATCGCTCCGGCGTTCCCGTGGTGGGCGAACCACTCGGCACGCCCGAGATACCGCCCGAGAAACAGCATCGCCGCGACGAGTGTGAGCGCGCCGGCTCCCGCCACGCCAGCGACGCGATGATAAAGCGGCGCCCATCTGCTGTCGGCGAGGACACTCGGCGGCGTTCCGGCGACGCGCACGATTCCTTCGGACCATCGCGTGGCGAAGCGGATCTCGTGGACGGTCGACTCGAACCGCTGCACGCGTTGAGCGATCACGCGATCGCGAACGGCGTCGAGGTGCGGCCGCAGCTCAAGCTGCGCCACGGCTGCGGCAGCGCTCCAACCCGAATCCGCCACGAGCTGATTGCGGAACGCTCGTGATGGACGATCGAAATCCTCCAGCGCCGTCGCGTCCGCGTGCAGCGACGCCACACCATCACGCGGATGCACGTGAACGTGCACCTGTTCGCCGCGCTCGATCTCGAGCCACGCGACGACCACGCCGCCAGCGTCGCAGGTGAAACAGTCGACGCGTCCACGCGTGCACGCCGGGCACTTCACCGTGCTCTGCCCGCGGCACATCGGGCAGTTCTTCGGGCCGCGCTGGCCCATCACGCGTCCGGTCGCGCCACACGAGCCGCAACCGACGCGCGCGCCACCGCGGCAGGTCCCGCAGCTCGCCTTTCCCTCGCCGCGACACGTCGGGCACAGGCAAGGAGTCCGAGAGTGCGCCGGAAGGGTCACAGGATCGACCGCCCACGGATTCACCGACGCGGGGTTCGGCGGCGCGAGGACATCGGTGCGCCGAGTCCCGCTCGCGGGAGTGAAGCGAGCAACGACGTCGCGCCGCTCGACGCGATACGCCACGCGCGAGTACGTCTCACTCTTGCGCTCACGCCCCGTCACGAGCGCGCGAAACGTGGACGGCAGCGTCAACGTGCGCAGCGCGGCACGGGCAGCGACATCCATCGCAGTATCCGAGGTCTGATCGAGCAAGACACTCTGGTGGTAGTGCGAGTCGGCGGTGCGAGTCAACGAGATGTCGACGGGGAAACACACGGCGCGATGACGCGCGTGGCCATCCGATCACGATGGTGCGAATGCGCGCGTGCTGACAACTCGAGCCGCGCTGGCGCGGCCTCCGGCCACTCCGACTGACCGCCGCGCGGACCCCCGACGCGTCGTCATTCTTCGCCGCTCGAGATCGTGACCTCGTGAGTTTCGCCGGACGCGACGCTGTGCACCGTCGCGGATGCGCCCGTCGGGCCGACGGCGCGGAGCGTCCAACGGGCCGGCGGAAGGCCGGCGAGGTCAAATCTCCCGTCCGCGTCGGTGAGCGCGGCCGCCCAAGGTCGCGAGTCTGGTTCCCCGTCGTCGGCGATCTCGCGTCGCACGGTGACACGCGCGCCGGGAACCGGCGCCCCGTCGAGCAGGACGGTTCCACGGACAGTGCCGCGGGTCTCGGGGATGCGCAGCGTGACGTTCGCAGTCGCGCCTCCGACCAGGTCCGAAACACCGGTGACGAGCGCTTCCGCGGTGTTGGTCGGTGCTTCGATGTCGGCGTCGGTCGGCACGAAGAACTCGGTCGGTCCCGACTCGAGACCGACCATTGTACAGCTGCCACTGTCATCGGTCTGGCAGGCGTGGCTGACGAACGCGCCGCGGACTCGAACCTGTGCATTGGGGCACGCTGCGCCGTCGCGTTGGACGACACGCACGCGCGCCGCCGCAACGGCCGGGCTGACGAGTTCCAATCCATCGAGCTTGGTGCTCGCGTTCGTGACCTCGATGTTGATCGCGGAGGAGGCCTGCCGATCGAGCGTCCCTGCCGAGAGAACATATCGGCCGGGGGGCACTGTCGACAGGAGGAACCCGCCGTCGTCGCCGCTCGCTGCGGTAATCAGCACCTCGTCGTCACGCCACAACCGCACCCGCTCGCCGCCGAGACCTCGGCCATTGCGCAACACCCGTCCGGCGATCGCGGCACCGCGATCCTCCCGCCAGGTCAAAATGGCCGTCGCGTCCGCGCCCATGACGACCTCGACCGAGGCGACGTTCGAGCGCGTGCTCTCGCACGACATCGACACCTCCCACGCCCCGGGTCGCGTGACGTGGAGCGCGACCTCACCAGGCGGCGCGACAACCGAGGCAACGACTTCACCCTGCACGGCCTCGAAGCGCGGAAGCTCGCAAGGGCCGAGGTCGTCCTCGACCGCGACGAGGATGCGCCCGGCGGGGCGTACTTCGACTCGGCCTTCGGCGGACCCTGCGGCATCGAGAGCCACCGGCGAATCCGCCCGGCCGAAGCGTCCCTCCCCGCTCGCCTCCAGCATGTACTCACCCGCGGGCAAGCCACGCAGTGAAAAGCGGCCGCGCGCGTCGGAAGTCGCAAATGTGGGGACCGGTGCCTCGGGCGCGACGACCCGCACCCCAGCCACGGGCACCCCGGTGTCTGCGTCAACCACGACACCGTCCACGCGGCCTTCGGGATCCAAGACGACTTCCACCTCCGCGCCCTCCGCCGGCATGATGCGAGCGCCGCCCGGGGCGTACCCAGTCGCGAACGCCCCTATCACACGCTCCACCGTGGGATCCACCGTCAGAGCGAAGCGCCCAGAATCATCCGCCTGTACGCGTTCGCCGATCGGGATACCCGCACGGGTTCCGGATCCTGCGACCACCATCGCCCCGGCGATGGGGCCGCCGAAGCGATCGACAACCGTGCCGCGCACGGTTACGCCATCAGTGCGCACGCGGAGGACGACTCCGTCGATGAAACGCCCCGCGAGTTGCACGACCGGGAATCGCGGCCGTGGGCCCCACGCGCTCGCGACGAGTCCGGGCCCGAACGCCACGAGTGCGGCCCGTCCGCGCCCGCCGACGGACAGGGTGAATTTGCCGTCCTGCGCCGAGGCGACGCACGACGATGTATCGACGCTCAGCGTGGGGTCGAGGCCGATGTGCAGCAACGTGGCGCACACACGGGCGTTGGCGATGCCTGATCCCCCGGGGTCGAGCACGACGCCAGCGATCCGAGTCGAGAGCGGCGCGAGCGCTGACAGATCATCGTTCGGACGAAAAGGCTGGCGCGATGCTGACGGTCGCACGCCCAAGCCATCAGCCCGAGCCGGTTCCGCCGTATGTCCCTCCGTGCCGTCGACGCGGCACCAAACAAGCACGATCATCGCGCTCGCGACCGCCAGCACTACGAGAATGCCTGCAATGAGCCGACGCAGACGCGTTTCACTGGCGGGCGTTCGCCCGGTTCTAGGCTTCGAGGGTTTCGAGTTCATCCGCACCGATGCTACCTGGGCGGCCGACCCGTGCAGTTGCCCGCGGTCGCAGCGCCATTCGCGGGATTGGTGGCTTGCTCCACGGCGCCAGGCCTCCACCTCGGCTGCCCACGGTGGGCCAACAGCTTCTCTTCGTTGCGTGATCACGCCGCAGGGCCGCTCGCGCCGGTCGGGGCCCTCGCGCGCCCACGTCCAGGCGTCGGCCCTGCGTCCACCACGCACTCGGCTTCCCACGACACACACTGCGCCAGCAAACCTCGTCGCCCTCGCTCCACGCCGACTCTCTGCGCTGAACCGTAGGCCCGTTTACCTCGACGGCTCCCAACAGCCACCGCGGCTCGCCCGCCCTCCGCCGGCTCGCACTTCAAAACGCTTAAGCACCGCGTTCTCGACCCTGGGATTCCGCTGCGCGCGGGATCCCGAGTAGCCCTCCCGCCGCCGCGGGGGCGGGCTCTCAATCGCCGTCGAACCCGGGCAGCGGTCGCCCCGCGCTGAGCAGCTCGTACTCCTGCCGGAGCTGCTTGCGCGCGCGGACGAGCCGAGTCCGGACGCCCGCAGGCGAGAGCCCGACCACCTCGGCGATCTCCACCGCCGACAACCGCTTCCAGTAGTGGAGTTCGAGTGCGATCTGGAAGTCCAACGGCAGTGTCGCGAGCGCCCGGTGGATGAGCGCTTCGGTTTGGTCGCGCGCGATCTTCTGAGTCGGCGTCGTGCCCAGCGCGATGAGCGACAGATGGGTCATCATCTCCTCGCCCTTGAGCACGCCGCGCCCTTCGGACCTTGTTGGCGAAGAACCGCCGCACGGCCGGCGCGTGGGTCGTGACCAGCCGGTTGCCTGCGGTCGAGTCGCCCTCCATCCAAGCGGCGTTGAGATCCTCGTCCGATGCATCGGGCATGCGCGATCAGAGTAGCGGATCGAGCGGCGGTGGTCGCGGAAACGGCCGCGCCTGGACACCGCGGCCAAGGCGCTGGACGACGCGCTAGCGCTAGCAGGGTGCGGAAGAACGCGAAGCGTTCTTCCGGACAACCTGCTCCGTGCCGATGGGCCGACCTGATGCACCGAGTGTTCGCGATCGACGTGCTGGTGTGCCCGAGCTGCGGCGGGACGATGAAGCCGATCGCGGAGATCACGGACAAGCGCGTGGCCCAGAAGATGCTCGAGCATGTCGGGTATCCGAGCGACGCACCCGAGCCGTGGCCGGCACGCGGGCCACCGGCGTCGGTGGGAGTGTCGCGCTGGCTCGAGGACGAGCCGCGGGCGGACGAACCAGTGCCGGACGTCGAGTCGCGCGCGCGGAGCACCGCG
>JBBQJI010000161.1:0-6929 GCA_038325765.1 Nannocystales bacterium | reverse complement strand
GAAGTCGCCGCAGGTGACGAACGCACGCAGCTCGTCCACGACGAAGCTCGGGAGACTCACGCCGTGGGCCTCGGTGTGCGCGAGCAGCTCGGGCAAGTGCCGACGCACCAGCGCGACTGCGTCGCACGTCGCAGTTCGACGTGGCTGGTATCCGCGCGCTGGCGAGCACGCAGGCATCGGGCCCGGCCGCGATGCGACCCGCAGGCCAGCGCATTGCCGCCCGATCTCCGAGCAACCACGAACAGCCACCGCGTAGCTGCGGCTGTCCACGGGCCCACCTCCGGGCCACGCGGCCCGCTGGCTGGCCACCTGGCCGCGAGCCGAGCCAACCTCGGTGCAGGGCCGTCTCGCTGGGAAGGCCGCCCCCAGTGCGGAGGCACCGAACATCTGTCGGGCGCTCGGCCGCGCGACGTGCCCCGGTTGTCGCGCATCGTGAGATGGGCCGCGATCGAAAACTGGGACAGATTGCGCGCGCATCGTTTGCCGAAACGCGTCAGGGCTCGTCGTCCACGTCGGGCAGCGTGTCCTTCGGCTCGTCCTTCGGCGTCGTCGGCGACTCGGTCGGCGGCATGGCCTCATCGGAGTCAGCGGCTCTCTCATCGTCCTCGATGGCATCGGGCGCCGCCTCCTCGTCGCCGGCCGCATCATCGGCCCCGCCTTCGTCTCCGAGCGGCAGCTCGCCGGTCGCGGGAATCTCGGGCACGGCCACCGCGCAAGGTCGACGCGCGAGTGGCTCGCGTACCGCGAGCGCGCCGCCTTTGACGACCACATGGATGCCCGCCGCATCGAGTGCATACAGGTCGCTCGTGGCGCCGCCCGCACGCGTGCCCTCGAGCACGACGCCGAGCCTCG
This sequence comes from Nannocystales bacterium, assembly GCA_038325765.1. Classification (GTDB taxonomy): domain Bacteria; phylum Myxococcota_A; class Polyangia; order Nannocystales; family Nannocystaceae; genus Xiheibacterium. Next base: position 6,077 of record JBBQJI010000161.1, on the reverse strand, counting down.
GGCGGTCTAGCGGCGTCGCTGTGTCTGCTCGCGGCGATGGCGCTGCTGCATGGCGATCGTGCGCATGCGCAGGCCATCACAGGCGTCGGTGTGGAGGCGGCGGACATCGAACCCGCCGACGACTTCATCCGCGTCGAGGGCGCGCAGTTCGTCTTGCGCGGCGCGCCGTTGCACTTCCTCGGGGCCAACGTCGCGGTCATGCACGGCCAGGCGCACCGCGCTGCGATGGAATGCGTGCTCGACGCCGTTCGCGACGAAGGACTCACGGTGGTGCGCGTCTGGGCGCTCGGCGAGCGAGCGAGCGACGCGCCGTCTCCTGGCTTGCTATCGTCGCGGTGAGTGACCGACTCGACCCCTGCGCCCGACTCCGACTTCGAGCTGCTTCAAGCTTGGAGAGAGGGCGACGTGCAGTCCGGGGAGGACCTGTTCGCGCGACACTTCGAGGGACTGTGCCGCTTCTTTCGCAACAAAGTCAGCGATGGCGTGGACGATCTCATCCAGCGGACTTTCCTGCTGCTCGTCGAGCGACGTGACCAGTTCGAGGGGCGGTCCTCGTTCCGAACCTATCTGTTCGTCGTCGCGCGCAACGAGCTCTATCGCGAGTTGAGCATGCGACGCCGGACTGCGGACAAGTTCCATCCACTCGAGGTCTCGCTGGTCGAAATCTCTCCGAGTCCGCCGTCGGTGATGGCACGCAAGCGGGAGGAACGAGCCCTGCTCGAAGCGCTGCGACGGATCCCGATCGAGCATCAGGTCATGCTGGAGCTCTACTTCTGGGAGAACATGACCGCGGGAGCGATCGGCGAGGTTCTGGAGGTCCCCGAAGGCACGGTGCGAACCCGGATCCGCCGCGCGAGAGCCTTGCTTGCGCAGCAGCTCGAGAGCCTCGAAGCGGGTGGGGCCCTGCTCGACACGACCGACGCGAACATCGACCAATGGGCGAGGTCGGTCAAGAAGGTGGTCGAGTCGTCGTGAGCGAGATGGACTCCGACGACGGGCTGAAACAACGCTTCGGATCGGGGCCCAGCCAAGACGACCTGGAGGCTCGGCACTGGCGAGGATCCGTCGCAGAGCGCTTGTTCGGTCGCGGCGGAGCGCCGGTGTCGATCGGGAGGTTTCGGGTGCTTTCCCGGGTGGGTTCTGGTGGGGCGGGTGTTGTGTACTCGGCGTGGGATCCCAAGCTCGAGCGACGCGTCGCGGTCAAGGTGCTTCGCGGTGCGCACGACCCCCGCGAAGTCGAACGCGAAGCGAAGCTGCTGGCAAAGCTGAGTCACCCCAACGTGGTCGCGGTCTACGACGTGGGAGAGCACGAGGGCGGTGCGTTTCTTGCGATGGAGTTCGTCGATGGCGAGACGTTGCTGGAGAACGACGCGTTGGGTTGGGAGGACGCGCTGGCGCTGCTTGGCCAAGCGGCAGCCGGGCTTCAGGCCGCGCACGATGTTGGCGTGGTGCACGGCGACGTGAAGCCGAGGAACATGCTGGTGGGCACCGATGGACGGCTTCGTGTCACCGACTTCGGGACCGCACACGCAGGCGACGAGCAGTTCCTCGGTGCGACACCGGCGTATATGGCTCCCGAGCAGGCTCGGGGCGTGGTCGCGACGGCGCTGAGTGACCAGTTCTCACTGTGCGCGACGGCCTTCGAGCTGTTCTATGGCGTGCGCCCGTTCGCCGGGGGATCGGCGGATGAGATTCGTGCCGCGTTGCTCGAGGGCGATCGGCAGGACCCGCCCAATCCCGGGAAGATTCCGCGATGGCTGCGAGAGTCGCTCGAGCGCGGACTGTCGACCGAGCCCGTGCAACGGCACGCCGACCTCAATGCGCTCCTCACCGCCTGGCGCCGGGGCTCCCGCTCCAATCGCGGTGCGGTGACCGTGGGGGTCCTTGCCCTCGCCACCATCGCTGCGGCTGCAGCGTCGCAGTCCGGGGCAGGCGTGGATCCGTGCGGGGAAGCACGGGAGCGCATCGTGTCGTTGTGGAGTCCGCAGCGACGACAGGCTCTCTCGGACCAGTTCCAATCGCACGGCCTGGCGTTCGCGGAGCAGACGTGGACGCGTGTCGAGTCTGAAATCGACGGACACGTCGAGGAGCTTCAGGGTGTGCTCTCCCAGGCGTGTGCTCTGCCCAACGAAGAGGCTTCGCTTCGGCGGCGGCTCTGCGTCGAGCGGAGAATCATCGAAGTGGAAGCTATCCTGGACGTCTTGGAAACCGACGATCCTGCGGTGGTGGAGGAGTCGGTCCTGGCGCTCGCGCTGCTGACCGACCCCCAGGGGTGCGTCCTGGATGCGCGTCCTCTTGGCGCTCCGGATGAGGAAGAACGCCGAGCCGTGCTCGAAGCGGTGGCGCGTGCCCGAGCGCTGCGCGGCGTGGGCAAGCTCGACGAGGCCCTCGCGACCCTGAGGCGAGCCCGCCGCGACGCCCACGAAGTTCGGGACCCCGCAGTGACGGCTCGCATTCTCCTTGAGCTTGGAGACACGCTCGTGCTGCGAGAGGGGGTGTCCGATGACACGCCGACCCTGGCCACCTTGGAAGCCGCGCTGCTGGCCGCGGACGCCGCGGATGCGCCTCACCTCACCGCACAGGCTCTGCTTTCGCTGGCCAACGCAAACCATCGCGCGACGAGATTCGACGAGGCGTTGCGCTGGCTGGACCGGTTGGATGCACACCTGCAGGGCTTCGAGGCTCCGCGACTCAAGGGACGTGCGGCAACCTTGCGCGCGCTGGTTGGGAGCATGGTGGGCGGCTGGGAGGACGAGGCGGCGACCCGCGACGCGCTCGACCGACTTCGCGAATCGGGGGTTCGAGATGCGTGGCTGGGGCTTGGGCTCAACAACTTGGGGGAGGCCGAGTTCGAGCAGCGGGATGACGTTTCCGCCGCGCTGCACTACACGCAAGCGCTCGAGATCTGGAACGACGTCTTGGGCCCCTCGCATCCCACCACGGCAGGGGCGCGAGGCAACCTGGGGGAGATCGCGTTGTTCCGCGGCGAGTTCGACATCGCACTGGAACATTTCCTCCATGCGCTCGAGATCCGAAGCGCCGCGTGGGGAGCCGACTCGTACTGGGTTGCCCACACCAAGGCGCATGTCGCGGACGTCCATCGGCTTGCCGGGCGTCCGGACGAGGCCGAGTCGATCTACCGGGACGTGCTCGCCTTCACGCAGCGCGAGCTACCGCTGCCGGAGAGCGAGATGTTCTTTGCATTGGATACGGGGGTGGATCGGCTGCAGCCGTGGGCGCTCCACGGGCTTGCGTTGCTCGAACTGCAGCGGGGCGATCCGCAGGCGGCTCTCGCCTGGGCGAATCAGGTCGACTCGAACTCTCAGGTTCGGGCTGAGCGGCACCCCGACCTCTCCGCGCGTTTCGACGTGAAGGCGCTTGCTCTCGTAGAGCTGGGCCGGTTCGAAGAGGCGACCTCGGTGCTCGATCGGTTTGAGCCAAGCTGGACGTCCGCATACGCCAACGGGGTCTACAAAGGGGTCTACGCGCCACTCGCTCGGGCCGAGTTGGCGCGACGTCAGGCACGCCCGGGGGATGCGTGCGCAGTGCTCCTCCCTGCCACGGTCATTGACGATCCGGGGGTTCCTGCCGAGGACCAGCGGCGCCTGGATACAGCCTTGGAATCGTGCGCGGTGTCACAACTCCACTGAGTCGCTCGGCTTTTCTCGCGGAGAGGGCAATCGTTCGGACATCGGGTCTCTCTACCGGGGCATGCAGAAAAACTCGCTCCTTGGATTTTTCGTCTCGGTGCTCACCCTCGTCGCGGCGCCCGGCTGCGTCATCTCGGGGACGGACAACGATGACGACGACATGGGGAGTGGCTCGACGTCGGGTTCAGCCTCGTCCGCATCCGGCGGGAGCGAGGACCCCACCGACGACTCCGAGAGCAGCGGCGAGGCTGAGAGCAGCGGCTCGGGTGCAGATGGGAGCTCTGGCGGCGACTCCGATCCGACGGAGGGGGGAGCGGGGCCCGAGGCGGGCGCGTGGGTCTACATCGACCAAGGAGCCACGGAAAACGACTGCACGTTCCTGGAGAATCCGTCCCAAGGCGCCGGCGACTTCGTGGTGGAGAATCCCGGCGACGGCACGTTCCGAATCGTTCCCGGGGATGACACGGATCCGTTCGAGTGCGACCTCTCCGGAGGCGGTAACTTCGAGTGCGACGAGCGTTTCGTCGAGAGCATCACGCAGCCGGGGGTCGACGCGAGCCTGGAAGTGCTGGTCTCCGCCGACGGAACGACCACGACCAACGCGATGGACGCGGTTCAGCGGGGGAGGATCGTCTGCGAAGGGGCGGATTGTGGCGCAGCGGAAGCGCTCCTGGGAACGACGCTCCCGTGCAGCTTCGTCATCCCCTTCACGGCCACGCGGTAGCGCGCGGCTGGGGACCGACTCACGGCTTGATGCCGTCCAGGATGGGCAGGATCGTCTTCAACACGTGACGCTTCGCCACGCCCGCGCCATCGGTTGAAAGGTGGATGCCGTCGTGGGCCCTCACGCGCATCATCGTGGCCTTCGTGTCTTCTGAGACCTGGACCATCATCTTGTCCACGTACGCACCCTTGTCGTCGGTGAGGAGGTCCCAGGTTTCGATGAAGAGCGCGTTGCGACGCAGCGCCATATCGGCGCGAAAGATCGTGTTCACGACCTCGCACCGGTTGCGGAACTTCTCAGGGCGCATGATCGGCAGGGCGACCCAGAACAGCTGCTTGTGCTCCGGGGCGAATGTGTCCGCGAGCGCGTTGACCCGGCGTGCGTACTCCTCGCTCCAGCCTTCTTCGCTCCAGCGAATCCACTTGCCCTTGCCCATGTAGAGGCCCTGCACGTCGTTGCCACCGAACACCAGGAGGGTGGCGTCGGGCTTTCGCTCCTCGACCAGGCGGTCCGATTCCTGGGTCCAGTTGAAGAAGTCAGGGCGAGCCATGCCTGAACTGCTTCGCCCGCGCCTCACCACGTCGTGGCCGTGCGTCTTTCGGAGCGTTCGCTCGAGGAACATGCCGAAGCCGCCCGCGATCATCGAATCGCCAGCGAGAAGAACCTTCGGCCCGCGGGCGGGCCGAGCAGCAGCGCGAGCAGCTCGTCGACGACGGCCAGCCCGTCGAGCGGTGCGCCAGCGAGCTCACCGAGGTGGTGAACCAACGCCGCGCGCGAGCACGGTCGGCACAAGCGCTCGAGCACGGCGCGGGCGAGCGCCGCGGAGTCGCCGTGCAGGACGTGCCCACCGGCCGGACCGCCGAGCACCACCAGACGGTCGCGCACGTCGTAGATGGGCACCACCGCCGCCGGGCACAGCAGGCCCTCCGCATCCGCCACGTCACTCGATACCACGGCGGCCTCGACGGTACCCGACGCCATGGCGTCCGGCAGCGCGCCAGACACAGCGATGACACGTGCACAGGGCGCCGCGGCCGCGGCCGCACTGTCGCTCGTCCTTGGCTTGCAGCGGCGCACGGTCGACGCGATGGAGGCGGTGGCGCGCGTAGCCGGCGACGACACGCCGATGCGGGCGACGCACTGGCTGCGCGACGGCGGCCGCATCGGCGGCGGCGTGCGCTGGGGAGTCGGCGACACCCCGATCTTCGATCGCGCGTCGGTGAACGTGTCGCAGGTCCACTACGACGACGAGCCCGGCCGCCAGCTCGCGTCGGCGACCGCACTGTCGACGATCATCCACCCGGCCAACCCCCACGCGCCGTCGGTACGCCTGCACGTGAGCTGGACGCAGTCACGCCGCGGCCGCCACTACTGGCGCATGATGGCGGATCTCGACCCGTCGATCGCACAGAGCACCGATGCCGCCGCGTTCGAGGCCCGCCTCCGCGCTGTGGCCGGACCCCACTACGACGAGGCGGCGCAGCAGGGGGCGCGATACTTCTGGATCCCGGCGCTCGGCCGCCACCGCGGCGTCGCGCACTTCTATCTCGAGGCGTTCGACAGACACCGCCGCGTTCGTGGACGAGGTCGAACGGATCCGGGTTTCGGGGGTCGATCTCGACGCGCTCGACTACGTGCAGCGTCACCGCTTTCGCCCCGACGCGGGCCTGCATCCGACCGACGCCGAGCTCGGCGAGGTCCTC
>JBBQJI010000160.1:0-7051 GCA_038325765.1 Nannocystales bacterium | reverse complement strand
ACCGGACTGCGCAGCATCATGACCGCACGCTCACTTCAGGTGTCCGCCCGATGGCCTGTGGTCTTCCGCCACTATCACGCCTCCCTCTGCGCAGATGTCCGCATGGCGGCATGATCGGGATCAGGCGGCCATCCACGCCCGGCGCGACGATCGCCCTCAAGATCGCCAACCACCTGCTCACGAAGGGAGTCTGATCATGGCCCACGGATCTGGAATCGAGTGGACCGAGTCGACCTGGAACCCGGTCACCGGCTGCAACAAGATCAGCCCCGGCTGCAAGCACTGCTACGCCGAGCGGATGGCCGCGCGGCTGCACGCCATGGGCCAGCCGAACTACCGCAACGGCTTCGCGCTCACGCTGCAACCCCAGATGCTCGAGCTCCCGCTGCGCTGGCGCAAGCCCCAGACGGTGTTCGTCAACTCGATGAGCGACCTATTCCACGACGCTGTGCCGCTCGAGTACATCGAGCGCGTCTTCGAGGTCATGCGCCGAGCCCACTGGCACCGCTTCCAGGTGCTCACCAAGCGCGCGGAGCGTCTCGCCGAGCTGTCCGCTCACCTCGGCTGGTCGCCCAACATCTGGATGGGCGTCAGCGTCGAGAGCGGCAAGTACCGGTCGAGAATCGACGATCTGCGCGCGACCGGGGCCGCGGTGAAGTTTCTCTCGCTCGAGCCCCTGCTCGGTCCTCTGCATGGGCTCGACCTTCGCGAGATCGACTGGGTCATCGTCGGCGGTGAATCGGGCCCCGACGCGCGCCCGATGGATCCCGCCTGGGCGATCGACCTGCGCGACCAGTGCCGCCGGGCCGACGTGCCGTTCTTCTTCAAGCAGTGGGGGGGGATCAACAAGAAGCTCGCCGGCCGAGTGCTCGACGGACGCACGTGGGATGAGATGCCGCGCGTGCCCAGGTCGCACGCGGCGCCGAACCACGCTTAGTCGTCCGTCGTCCGGCGCACGACTCAAGGGTAGCGCTGCCACGCCGGGTGCGACTCGCCCATGACGGAGACGGGCAACCCGAGCTCGAGGAGGCGCGGCTCTGCAAGTGCCTCGTGCGCGAACGGGTTGGGCAGCCACTGCACGCGATCGATGATGTGCGTCACGAGGACGCCACTCAGCTCCGCCGCCCATGAATCCGCGAGATAGGCCCCGTACCTCGAGATCCTGAGATCCGAATCGGGCGCGTAGTTCCAAGCCATGACCAACGGCGCCCACTGGTTCGCCAAAGCCTCGAGAACTCGCGGGTTGGTGACGGCGTGCTCGCGTTGCCAACGCTGACGAAGACCCGGGTCCGATGCCGCGAGGGCGCAACGCGAGCCGGTGAGCGCCGAGTGAGCGGTCACTGGACTCAACTCGCTCTCGCGATTGTCGTACGCTACGACGAACGGAGTCGAGCGTCGATCCTCGGGTAGGTTTGCTCGGCGTTCGGCTTTCGTTCGCACGTCACGGAGGAATTTGTCGGAGTGCGCCTCATCGCGAATGGAGTGGCATGCGGTCAGGCCACCGGCAGCGTACCCCTCGGAAAGCGGAGATGGGCCGTAGATGAAGCGGTGCCCATCGATCGTGATCTCACCGGACTGCGACAAGGGTTGGTGAGCGAGATGTTGGATGACGCCAGCAACGATCTCGCGGATCGCTTTCTCCTGATTGGCGCGTTCGGCCCCTGAGATGCCCGGGATGCTGAGTGCCTCGCCAAGGTGCTCCTCCACCCGAAATGACAGACCTGCCGCCTTCAACGCGCGATCAAGCGGAGTGGTGATGTTCGGACTTCCGCTTGAACCGCTGACCACCTCGACCAAGAACTCGAGCCCATCCCCGCGGCGAACGTGGAGATCCGGTGCGTACAACGGCGCTGGACCGAACGCTTCGTCGGGAAGTACTTCGACGGACAGCCCGAGCCTCGCGAGCATGTTCCCCACGCGGAGCTCAGACAAGAGGTTCTCGAACTTCCGGGCGCCACCGAAATTGTCGGAGAGCTTTGCGACGCCTCGAAGCTGTAGTCGATCGGCCTCCACCAGCAGGCCCTCGGCCGAACATCGTAGGTCGCCGTAGGGGTCGGTGTCCGCGATCCTCTGCAGGCGATCGGGCTTCTCGCTGAACAGGCGGTCGAGGTGCGGATGGTCCAGCATCGCCTTCGTTATACTCCATCGGGAGATCCTCGCCCCCCTAACTAAGCATCAACCGTGGCCTGGCCGCGAAGCCGCGTAGACAGGGCCGCAGTCGAGGAGGCAGGCGCGGCCGGGATGTGCGCCTGTAGGGTCCGCTGGTTGGTGCCACCACCCGCGCCCGCGCCTCCGCGATTCCACTCACGCACACCTCCGCCAAGCCCCGCGGCAGCGCCCACGCCACCGTCGCCGGACACCCCGCGATCATCTGTTCCGCCCCCTCCGGACGCTCGGTTCTACCGTGATGACCGCGTGGCCTACTATCACCAGAGCGAGAGCCTCGTTCGTTCCCCGGGGCAGAGTCCTTCGGTTGCCCTGGGCTCGGCCAATGGCCGAGCCACCAAGGCGGCAGTCGTCGGGTCATCCTCGCCCGCCGCGCCCAGCATGCTCGCGCGCAAATTCCCGCGCTTCCCGACCGGCGTCGACAGCAGGTGGCGTACGCGGCGTTGGACGCGGAGGTGCTGCTCGCGCTGTACGTCGCGCTTCGACGTTGACGTGGATGTCAGTCGCCGTTCGTCTCGAAGCACCGCGCCGCGATCGCCAGCTCCGCCTCGATCTCGCTCGCAGCGACGACCGACTCGAGAATCACCGGGCACGCCGGGATGTGGCGGGCGATCTCGCGAACGGCCCAGACGGTCGCCATGCTCAGCGGTGCGTGATGACTCCGCACGTCGAGCTCGCTCAAATGGATCTGGGTGAGCCGGTCCCCGTACTCCTCGAGGATGCGTCTTGCGACCCCGAGGGTCGGATCCACCTGGCGAGCGTGTCCGAGGTCGAGGCAGAGGCGCGCATCGGGCAGCGCCGAGAAGTGCGGGCGCAGCTCGTCCACGGTCCTTCCCGACGGCTTTCGCTTGTCCATGTTCTCGAGACAGATGATGTCGCCGAAGTCACGCCAGCAACCATGGTCGCCGATCGCGTCCGGATGCAGGATGATCGGCCACCGCCTCTCGATGCACGGGCGCAGCGCCTCGGCGACGGCGACCTCGCGCATCGTCTGGAGCTTGCTCGGCGCGTGCACGGACACGTAGTCATAGGAGGACAGGTCGAGCTCCGCGAGGCCGGCCATGAGTCCCGGCAACTCGTTCTCCCGCAGCGCGGAGAGTTCCACCGCGCGCGCTCCCGTGCCCGCCAGCAGGGCGAGACCGTGACGGTAGTCGCCAAACGCCAGTGCACCCGTCGAAAAACCGATCGTCCACATCAGAAGACTCCGTAGCGCTGCGTCGCGCGGGTGAGTTCTTCGTCCGTGGCGAAGAACAGTTTCGTCAGCGCGCCTTGGAACCGAGTCCCGATTTCGCGCGCTCTGTTGAATGTCGGATCGGTGACCGCTTGCTCGAGGGTCATCTGTTCGAGGTTCCTCCGAGTCTCACTGTCGGCCAACATTCCGAGGAAGAGGTCGTACTGGTCCACCAGCTCCGAAGCGACGGCGTCGGCGCCGAAGTGCGACGCAAATTCGACGAGCGTGTCCAGCGGCGGTCGATTCGCGAACGCGAGGAGAACCTCTTGAAGGGCGTCGTAGAAGTCCTTGGAGGTCCCCGATGCAGCGAGCAACGAAGGCGGGGGTCGCAATTCGCATGTCAGGCACATCGCGAGGCCAGCGACGAATATTAGCTTCCGCGAGAGTCGCAGTTTGACGTTGCGAATCGCCCAGCCCTCACCGGCGCGCTCGCGACGCTTGGCAGCAAAGTCGACTGCCATTGTGCGCCAGAATCGCACGATGTCGTTGAGGAGGAACCGTGGGACTCGGATCTCGTATCCGTGGATCTCGTGGTATCCGTGGTCCTCCTCGAGGTACCGACGCAGAATATTGCGCAGAACTCGTTCTCGAACGCCCGAGCTCCCTGGGACCTCGCGGGACTCCAGCAGCTCCAGCAGGAGCAGCATCCTGCGCGTCGTATTCTGGTTCGTGTCGGCGTCGCCACCGATGCGATGAATGAGATCGTGGCTGGATACCAGGCCGCCGAACACCCCGGTTCTACCCGGCGCCTTGCCGAATTGGCCGAGCGTCGTCGAGATCGCCTGCACCGTGTTCAGGTGCTGGGGGTCGGCCGCGCCGTCGACGAGGAGCGTCCAGTCGATGTCGCTGCCCTGGGTGTACTCGTCCCGCGCCAGGGACCCATAGGTGACCCACGCGCAGTCCGCAGGGATGAGCTTTTGGGTCGTGAGCTGCTCCGCGATCTCACCTCGCCGGCGCTTCGCAGCGCTCGCGCACTCCTCGACGTGCGGCCACGAGCGCCCCGTGCGCTCGGAGAGCGCTCGGAGTGGGTCGCCGGTGGCGGTCTCTGAGGGAGGCTGCATGAACTCCGTCGGGTCAGCTTGCCCAGCCTCCTGCCTCGGCGACAACCGATTCCATCGCGCTTGCAGGACGACGTCACACGGGCCAGACGGGCAGCGCTCGGCGTACAGCCGGCCGAACGGCGGCGGGCGCCTCGGCGAAGGGCGGCCCGCGCGCGCTACCTGGAGATCGCTCCACCTCCCCGCCGCCGCGACCAGCTCCCCCCGCCCGCTCGTCTATGAAGTCTCCGTCACGAGACTGCTGCCGACGACGCGTGCTCCCCCTCCGTCGCGGACGCCGTGAGGCCCCGCGTGCTTACGCGTTGTGAACTGCGAACCGCTGGAGGGCGGGCGAGGCGCCAGGCCTCCGCCTCGGCCGCCGACTCCGGGGCTCCTGTTTGTCGTACAGCGGCACCACGATCGCGCCGCACGCGAGGGCCGCGAGATCGGCACACACCCACTTCGCCGAGTTGGGCGCGAGCACGGCCACGCGCTGGCCGGGCTGCACGCCAGCGCCGGCCACGAACGCCCGCGCGCGCGAGATGAGCCCGAGCAGCGCGTGGCCGTCGTGCCCCCGCAGCTCCGTGCCGCGGACCTCGACGATCGCGCAGCGGTCGGGTTTCTGCTCGAGGTTCTCGAAGATCCGGGCAAGAAAGTGCATGGGCGACGGCGCAGCCTACCCCGGGAGCGCGCGGGGCCCAACCTGCCGAGCGCTGAGGCCGCGCGCCGCCCCGATCCGGGCACGCAGCTCTCGATACCGACGGTCCACGCCCGGCGACGCGCCGTCAGCCGTAGCCCATGCGCGACTCGCCACCCGCGGAAGGCGCACTCGCGCAACCACGTGGCCCCTCCAGCACAGCCGCGCGATCGTGCGAGAGCGGCCGGTCGACGTCGAGCGAGATCTCGCAGCCCTCCGGCTCCCGCGAAAGCCCCCGCATCCGAAGCGCGATGCCCGGTGGCGCGCGCCGTCGCGGCCCTTCGCAGCTGCCCGAACGCCACATGTTCGGGCGTCACGTCATCCGAGTCGGTGCCGCCCACGAACTCCGGACTACGCGACGTGCATTGCTGGCACGCTCACCGCCGTGTCCCCGCGGGTGGGGCGAACGCCGTCCGCCCACGCGGCACGCTGACCCGTCGCGGCCGGAAGCGGCCCGCTCGGACATCCACGTCGCCGGCCCGCTGCCGCAACCGCCCCGCCCACGAGCGGAGCTGGCTGCGAAACGCTCGCTCCAACACCGCGCAAGCGCACGGATGCGCTGAGGCGGCGGCGTCCAGCCCGGTCTACACTCCCACCACGGTCGACACGTCAGCCACGTACACCTGGCGCTGCGTCTCGTGGCACCCATCGAAGTAAACGCGCGTCCCGTCGCGGCTCCAGCGCGGATGGAGATCGCAGCGCACGGGACCTCGAAATCCCGCCGGTGAGAAGAACTCCGGCATCAGATCGTAGCGTCGACGGGTGTCGACCTCGTAGAGGACCAGCCGCTGCATCCCCGCCCGGTCGGGGTAGTTGTCCATCAGGATCCAACGACGGTCAGGCGAGTACGAACAATGCCCATCCTCGGTGAGTGTGCCGAGCCCGACCGGAACGACCTCGTTCGTCCGGACATCCAGCGTGAAAAAGCCCCTCGCGCTGGCACCGGATAAGTCACGTGACCGTGAGGGCGGCATCGCCCCCCAGATCAACAAGACGTCGTCGTCGCGCCAGTCGTAGTGCGAAGCGTAGCCGCTGTCGAGGTGCGCTCGAAGGTCACCACCGTCGAGCCTCGCGGTGTAGACGCGCGCAAACCACCCTTCGCCGCCTCGCCTCCATCGATGGAGAAACGCGAAGCGGGTGCCGCCGGGATTGAAGGTCATGTGCTCGAGCACGTGGGTGGCACCGAGCATTCGGCGGTCCGACCTACGGATCGCGAGTTGCCGGACGCTGAGGATCAACGCGTGGTCACCCGAGCGAAGGTCGAGCCGCCAGATCCCGCCATGATTCGGTGATCGAGCTATCGTGATCGGTGCGCTGCCCGTGGCGTAGCCATACCCCGGTCGCAGATGGTGCAGTCGCACATAATCTGTCGTCACCGCCTGGGTTCCATCGGGAGCTACCCCGTAGACCGTGAGCGGCAGATGCCGGGTCTGCAAAGTGCGGGTGTCGAGAATGGCCGCGGCGTGCTGTCCTCGCTCCCACGTGTTGAATATGATCTCCCGATCGAACGTCGGCCCGAGCCACTGGAGTTGGGCACCTTGTTGCCAACTCCAAGCCGCTGTCGTCGCCAGCGGGACGAAGGTGCCACCGCCTCCGAGGTCGACCAGGCCAACCTCCACCGCCTCGCCGGGCATCGGTTGTCTGCCGGCGAAGTCCGACGCGTGCGCGAGCACGTAACGCCCGCTGCGGTCCTCCGGTGACTTGTCGTAGTAGCCGAACCAGTGGTGCCGCCGGCCGCGCGTGACCGCGCGGATTGGCACGTGGACGTCGACATCAAGCGCGCCCGGCGGGCGAAGAAGCGTGGCCGTCGCTGCGAGCGCAAGGCTGCGGGTGAAGCCCCGTCGCGAAACCGTCGATGATGCCACGGGCGATGCTGTGGGCCGTGGGGGCCCCGAAAGGTGGGTGGGCTCACCGCTCTCG
>JBBQJI010000159.1:0-7091 GCA_038325765.1 Nannocystales bacterium | reverse complement strand
GACGATCGCCCACGGCTGCTACTGGAAGAAGTGCAGCTTCTGCGACGTGACGCTCGACTACATCGCCCGCTACGATCCGGCGAGCGCCGACATCTTGGTCGATCGCATCGATGCGATCGTGGCGCAGACCGGCGAGCGCGGTGTCGCCGCTGCGGGCACACCCGCGCGAGTTCGCCCCGTGGGCACCTCTTGGCGCGGGCTGCTCTGAGCCCCCGTGACGGAGCTGGATCTGCGCCCACGGTCGAGCATTCGCGCGTGGCGAGTGCCGAGGAACCCGTGGGCTCACTCCGCGGGCAGCTCGAACGCGCCAGCGTAGATCGTGTCGACACCCAGCGCGACGTCACCGGTCAGGTGGATCGCATCGCCGGCCTCGAGCAGCTGGTACCGCCACGACCCGTCGGACTCGCGGCGGTAGTGCTCGACGCAGACTTGGAGTTGACGACGACGCTCGGGTTGCGCAGCACGTCCGTCGTGTCGGCCTCGGTCTGCACCCCGCCGCAGACCACGACGGCGTCGGCATAGACGTAGCGCTCACCGTCGGCTGCGGAAATCCGCTGGTCGGACGGGTGAACCGCTTCGCGGTTCATCCCCAACTCAGCCGAGCAGCCAGTGGGGACCCACCGACCACCCGAGGAACCGGCGCGCATCGGGATCCTCCTGCCCCCGACCATCGGCGTCGAAGCGACCGCCGGTGAGCGTCATCTGTAGCCCGCGGGCGATCGGCTCGAAGCGCTGGGCCCACGCCTCGGGTTGGCGAGACACCAGCTCCTCCAATCCCGCGGTCACCTGCCACTGCGTGGACCGGTCGCACAGCGACAAGAAGTACAGCGCCTGTCGCCACGCGTAGGCGGTGTTCTTGACCATCTGCAGCTGGGCCTTGAAGCCCGGCGCATGCTGTTGCTGACGGCGCGCACAGCACGAGTGGGCGCGCGAGGACTCGCCGCGCAAGCGCACCGGCGAGAAGATCGCCGTCATCGTCGCGCGCGGCAGCATCGTCGACGGCGAGGCCCCGGCCGGCACCATCGGTGGCGACTCGGTGGCCAAGCTCATCCGCAAGGCGCGGCTGGACGAGGACACCAAGGCGCTGGTGCTGCGGGTCGACAGCGGCGGCGGCAGTGCGTTCGCCTCCGAGGTGATCCGTCGCGAGTTCGAGCTCGCGCGCGCTGACGGCAAGCCGGTCGTGGTGTCGATGGGATCCGTCGCGGCCTCGGGCGGCTACTGGATCAGCACCGCGTCCGACGAGATCTGGGCGAGCCCGACGACGATCACCGGATCGATCGGCATCTTCGGTATGTTCCCCACGTTCGAGAAGCCGTTGGCGCGCCACCTCGGTGTGCACGTCGACGGCGTCGCCACCACGCCGTTCGCCGACATCTCGCCCGAGCGCGCGCTCGATCCCGCGGTGTCGCGGCTGCTGCAGAGCAGCATCGAGAACGGCTACCGCGAGTTCCTCGGTCGGGTCGCGACGGCGCGCAACATGACCGTCGAGCAGGTCGACGCCGTGGCGCAGGGGCGCGTGTGGAGCGGCCAGGACGCCCACGCCGCGGGGTTGGTCGATCAGCTCGGCGGTCTCGACGACGCGATCGCGTCGGCGGCGACCCGCGCCGGCCTCGGCGAGGAGTATCGGATCGAGTACGTCGAGAAAGAGCTCGAGTTCAAGGAGCGCGTGGTCAAGAGCATGCTCGGCGGCGCCGCGGCCGAGCTGGGGCCCGGCCCCGCGTTTGCGAGCTCGCCGTACGCCGCGGTGATGCGCCACTTCCAGGAGCAGGCGCGCCTGCTCGCGGGGATGAACGATCCGCGGGGCATCTACGCCTACGCGCTCATCGACGTGGACTGATGCGAGCGAGGATCGGCACGTGGGTCACGGCGGCGTGCACGCGATCGAGTGCGTGGCCACGGCGGTCGCCCCTCGCTCGTCGCGAAGGATCGCGCGCAACTCGTGCGGCCCATTGATCTCGGCCTCATCGACGGCGTCGCCGAGCAACACACCGTCGATCTCCCAGCGCAACGACGCGAGGTCGTCGTCCGGGTCGGCGGCGCTGCCGAGCGCGAGGGGCTCGGTCGCGCCACACGTGGTTGTGCTGGGCATGGCGATCGAGATCGACGGCGGGTGCTCGAGGACGGCGTCAGCCTCGAAGCCGACCCAGGCGTAAACGACCGCCGTGGTGCCGTTGCACGGCACTCCGAACGCGACCACGAAGCCCCCGGCGCCCTGTGTCAAAAACCACCCCGCACCACCCTCGAAGTACACAGGGTCGAGATTCGACTCCAAGTGGTCGAACTCGAGCGGCCCAGCCTCCACGTGGCCGCGCAGTCGCAGCGCGCCGGGCGGAAACGCCTTCAGGTCACTGTCCTCGAAGGCGATCCCCATCGCGGGCTGTTCGAGGTCGATCGTGACCGCGTCGACCACGAGCGAGACGGGCTGATCGTCGCACTGCGCCTCGAGTTCGAGGCTCTCGATGAGTTCGAGGTGGACCGAGCCCAGGTAGAACGGGCACGCCTGTTCCGCGTTGCCGTCGGCGCACTGCGAGTACCCCACCGTGCCGATCAGCGACGCGGAGACGGGGTCCAACTCGTCGAGGGATTTCGCGAACAGCTCGCCGGTGACGGACACGACCCACTGCTCGCCCTGCCCGAGCGGGTATGCGGCGGGTGTCGGGCGCTGCGGTGCGGCGCGGCAGACGTCCTCCGCGAAGGCCTCGCAGCAATCTGACTCGAGGCTGCACGACAGCGACTCGGGGCCGTAGGGGGAGAGCCCCGACCCGTCCTCGTATGCGCTCGGAATCCGCGGGATCGAGCCGGCCGAGTCGACGGTGAGCAGCGTCGGCGTCTCGAAGGCGTCGACCGCATCGCAGGTGGCGGTGACGTGGGGATCGTCGGCGTAGTGCAGCGTGCATGCGCGCTCGCAGAGCGACGCGACGAGGGCGAGCTCGCCGACGGTGGGATCCGCGACGTCGTCGACCCAACCCGCGGGGACGTGCACGACCCAGCCGTCGAACGGACCGCCCCACGCGCCCGAGACCGCGGGAGGCGACTGTGGCGTCTGCACGACCGCGGGGCTCGGACACACGCCGCTGCCCGGCGCGGTCGCGCACGCCTCGCGCGTGATCTCGAGGCCCTCGCCGACCTCACACGCGAACCTGCCGCTTTGGGCCTGGCAGGCGTCTTGCTCTCGGCCCGGCTCGGCGACGAGCTCGATGCTGTCGAGCACAACTTGGCCGGGGCCGTTGTCTGCGGGCAGCAGGATGGAGAACTCGTCGAGCCGATCGATTCCGAAGGGGGCCGCGCCCGGTGCAGCGCATAGCTCGCGCAGGGGCACCTCGATCGTTTCCATGAAGGAGTGTGCGGCGCATACGGGGACTGGCGTCGCGGACGCGCCCGCGAGCGACCAGATCGCCTCTTGCTGCACGAGCGGTCGCAGATCGACACGCCGTTCACCGGCGTCTTGGCTACCCAGCTGCATTCCGACAGACCAGGCCACGTCGTCCACGAGCGCGCAGTTGCCCGCAGTCGAGGTGTTGATCGCCTCACCCAGGAGCTCCGAGCGCACGCCGACCCGCATGCGCGCGCTTGTGAACCCGGTGGCATCCAGTGGCCCGACCGGCTGCCCGGGCATGCCTTCGAGCGACCACCGGACGTACCCATCGGTCGTGCCGTCCGCGGCGAGACGCAGCGCGTTGGTGTCGTGGCCCTGGCTGAAGAACGAGCGCGTGTCGAGGCTCGTGCAGGCCATCGGCTCGCCGACCGGCGGCTCGCAGCTTCCGCCGGCGAGCATTACGACGGTGCCTAGCTGGTGGTCGTCGTCGAGTCCAGGTCCGGACAGGTTGGTGTCGAACGGCACCGCACCCTCGAAGTCGTCGACGACTGCACGCGCCGCGGTGGGAAGCGTCGGGTCCGACCAAGCGCCGGTGATGACGGGCTGGTTCTGACAGGCCGAGCCGTCCCACGCGCAACCGCGCGCTTCGTCGCATGCCAGCTGGCCCAGCCCGGCGCACACCTGGCTCTCGCAGTCGGGAGCGTCCCACACGCAGCCCTGAGCGGACACGCACGAAGCTTCGTCGCGGGTCGCGCACGCGAACCCGCCCGGGAGTTCGTCGTACGCGACTAGGTAATCCCACCAGCTCGGCTCGACGATCTCCGGCGGGAAGTTGCGCAACGTGAACAGGGCCTCGTACTCCGCAACGTCCCGCTCGAGCACGTGTCGCCGCAGGAACGCGCGCGTGTAGTTGGCCGCGATCGCGTGGCCCTTCGCGAGGTAGTCGCTGAGGTCGAGGCCCGACCGCGTGAGTTGCTGGAGACTCGTCGGAAATGAATCCGAGCCGCCGAACGCCAGATGTGGCACGTCGTAGGCGCGCAGGATCACCTTCGGAGCGCCGGCGGCCGGCGACTCCTCGCCCCAGCGATCGTAGAGCGTGATCGGGTCGTCTCGGACGTCCTCGTCGGACGCAGAGGAGAGCACGAGCAGCGGGACCGTGAAGTTCGCCGGCACGCTGCCCGCGAGCTCGTAGAGACCGCCGATCGCGACGAGCGCGGTGATCTCGGCCAGGCCGTCCTCCACGATGGGGCCCATCGCGAGCACCGCGGCCTGGGCACCGCGGCTGTGACCGGCCAACGACACGCCGCAACCGCTGCGCTCGAAGTCCGGCCATGCGTCCTGTTGCGTTACGTACCGAACCGCGCAGGCCATCCCGGCCGTAGCGTGCTCGGTGGCGAAGACCGTGTCGTCAACCTCGAAGACGTTCACGTTCACGACAATGAACCCGTCCTCGACCAGCGGTCGGAAGATGTGGTCGTACAAGGCTGCGTTGGCACCGTTGCCGTGGAAAAACACGAGCACCGGGAACCGCCCCTCAGGCCAGGTCCCGGGAGTCGTGCCTGCTGCGGTCTGCGGGCGGTGGATGCGGAACTGCATTCGCGGTGCCACGGCGGCTGGTTGCTCGGTATCCACCGGGTTCAAATCCGCGCAGAGTCGCCCCGGGGCCCACAGGCCCCAGTTCTCGGGTTCCTCGGGAGCGTCGGGATCCTCGGGGTCAAGCCCGGGATCTAGTCCCAGCTCCAGTGCTTCGCCGTCAGGGCCGTCAGGGACCAGCACGCCCTCGTTCTGAGCGGCGAAGTACCCGCCTGCCGGCAGCGCGCACTCATCTCCACCGGTTCCATCCGCGCTCGTCGTATCGGCAGTCCCTTCGCCGGCTTCCGCTCCACCGACCTCGCCGCTGCCGGTCGAATCAAGCTCCACGACAGTTGGATCGGACTGGCATCCAACGAGGGCTAGCAGTCCGTGCGCCGCGAACGAGATAATGGAGTGGTGTCGTGGCATGACTTCGCCCTCCCGCGGCATCGAAGCAGCCGCAGTCCGAGATGAGCGTGGGAACCCCACGCAGGTTTTCATAGTGCGGAAATCAGTCTGCGCTACGGATCGGACATCGTGACAATCAGAGCCGTCTCTCCGCTCATCGTTGGGTCGCCAGCCCACGGTCTTTCGCTCGTAACGTAGTCTTCGATTCCATCGCCGTTCAGGTCGCAGCGGCGACCGAACCGTGCGTCGATCAAGGGCTGCGGCTGATCGAACGCCTGGAAAGCTCCGTCGACGTGGCGCCAGACGAATTCGGATCCTTCGACTATTTCGTCGACGCCATCGCCGTCGAGATCGTAGATCGTGCCGCGCGTCTCCCCGAGGGGCTCGGGCCCGTCGAACGTGAAGTCGCCTCGACCCCAGTAGATGACGTGCGACGATGCGCCCTCCTCGTAGATGAGATCAGCCTCGCCATACAGGGTGACGTCGAGGTGACCATCGCCGTCGAGATCGCCGACACGGATGTCCGTCGCGTAAAAGCCCGGGGTAAGCTTGGCGCCGAGCTCTAGCCCGCTTCCGTCGGGCTTGACGTGTCCGAGGTGCACCGACTTCCAGTCGAACGCCGGTGGGACGATCGGATCCGGGTCCAGCGCTTCTTCCGGCCACACCACCAAAATCGGCTCGGCATTGCCGTCACCGTCCACATCGGCGACAACACCCTTGTAGACGGTGGACCACCACTCGATTCCGGTGCCCGCCGGCACCCAAGCTCCGCCCTCGACGTGGTGGCCAGCCCGTCGTCCGGCAGGGGACTGGAGTTCGATGTCCCAGACGTAATGAAGGTAGTCTTCGTGTCCGTCGAGATCGGCGTCGAACACCAGGGGGGGAGACCCGAGCGACTGCGGGCCGAAGTCGGCTTGGATATCGATGGCGAGTTCCATCGAGCCGTCCGCACGCTGTCGATAGAAGTCGGCGCGGCGCACGTCCATACGCAGCACGTCGCGACGGCCGTCGGCGTCGAAGTCGCCGACCACGAGCGGCTTGCCGCTCGTCAGCCCCTCGCCCCAGGTCTGCAACAGCTCGAAGCGACCGTCGTCGTGCACCGCGTAGCTGCGGATGTCGTCCCGGGTCTGCACGACGATTTCGTCGCGACCATCGTGGTTCAGGTCGCCGACGCCAATCTCGAGGACCGCGAGCCCAGGCAACGTGTACTCGCGAAAACAGTACTCCCCTGTCACCACGATGCCGTCGCCACACGACCAGCCGAGCGGATGGCCGGTGGTCGACGACGCATCGCCGTCGCCCTCGCCGCTGCCGTGTGGCCCAGAATCCGCCGAGGGGCCGCAGCCGAGCACACACGCGAGCGCGAGGCCCACGCGCTGCGCCATCGTCACGACCCCCTCGAGGGCGTGCTCGCCATGGGCCGGCTCACCGGATGCCGGATGCCGGATGCCGGATGCCGCCGGATGCCGGATGCCGGATGCCGGATGCCGGATGCCGGATGCCGGATGCCGGATGCCGGATGCCGGATGCAGGCCCATCGTTCACGAGCATGACGGCATCAGGCTACTGCCGTCCATCGGCGTGGGCAACCGACGAAGTCTGCGCGAGGCCCGATTCCTCCGACATCGGCGGTGCGCTCGCCCAAGGACGCAGTGTGCTTAAGCGTTTTGAAGTGCGAGCCGGCGGAGGGCGGGCAAGCCGCGGTGGCTGTTGGGAGCCGTCGAGGTAAGCGGGCCTACGGTTCAGCGGAGAGAGTCGGCGTGGAGCGAGGGCGACGAGGTTTGCTGGTGCAGTG
>JBBQJI010000158.1:0-7196 GCA_038325765.1 Nannocystales bacterium | reverse complement strand
ACCCGTTCGGGACCTCGAGCTACGCCGCAAACGACTCCGCGATCGAGGTGAGCGCGAAGCGGTACCGGTACATCGGGAAGGAGCGGGATGAGGAGACCGGGCTGTACCACCTCGGGGCGCGGTACTACGCGAGTTGGTTGGGGCGGTGGACGGCCGCGGATCCGATTGGGCTCGGCGATGGCGTGAATCGGTACGCGTACGTCCGGGGGAACCCGATCGGACTGCGCGACCCTGGCGGGCACCGGGCCGATGACACGGTCACCGTTGCGAGTCTCACGCCCAACAAGGGCGAGACCGATGCGCAGTTCGCCGCGCGAGCGATCCAGACTGGATTCAGCGGGATCGACGATCAGGAGCGAGCAGTCATCGAGAAGGGCCTCGATGGCGTCCGCCTGGTCGCGGTTGGTGGCGGCAAGCTGACCCCGGGCGTTCTGTCCGAGTTCGCGTTGACGCCCGAGCAAGTTGCCCAGGTGGAGGCGAACTTCGACGCGACGCTCAAGGGTCCGTCGAGCGCCCCCCCCACCGCCTATGAGCCGCCGCCACGGCCGCAGAGGCCGGCGATCTGGGGCTTCCTTCCGTTCACCTCCGGCGAAGACGCGATCTACGACTTTCGCGACTCCGCCGATGCATTCGACCGCGGGGAAGTCGGCGCAGGGGTCAAGGCCGCCGCCTGGGGCGCGGTAAACACCGCGTTCCTCGCCGTCGACGTCGTTTCCCTCGGCGGAGCATCCCTGCTGAAGGGCGGAGCCCGAGGCCTCGCGAGGGCGATGACGCGACGAGGCGCCCTCTACGCGCAGGGCGGAAAGGGCTCCGTTAGAGCCGCCCGCGAGGCGTCCGCAGCAGAGGGCGGAGCGGCAAGGCCACGGGACCCTGGAGTGCCAGAGTTGGCGGACGCGTTGAAGGCCCGCGGCGTCGTGGTCAGGGACCACCTCGAGGGACTGAAAATCGCCGGGCCCGATGGCCAGCCCATCACGGATCTCGACCTGGTTACCGACATTGGCATCGTACAGGTCAAGACGGGACGCGGAAAGGGCCTGCCGCGGCAGGCCGCCACCACGGATGAACTCGTGGACCTACCCGTCGCCGTATTCGACGCCAACGCACTCGCCGGGTCGCCCAGGAAGCGCGTGAGCGGTGAGGTTGAGAGGGCCCTCGATGCCCTGGGCTTCGAGTTGACGCGAGATGTCGATCGCTTGATCGAGATCCTCAAGTCCGGCGGACGAAGGAAGTAGCGAATGAGAGATGCATTTATCATCACACCTGCCGAGCTGTCGACTGAAGCGCTTGCGAGCGCAGCGAAGCATTTGAGCTACTCCTTCACAAGCGACGAACGGACGATTTGGAGCGGACAAGGAGACGAGCACATTGACCTCACCGAAGATCCGGATATCGCAAAGTACTATGGCGAGGCAGAGAAACCCGCAGTTCAGATGCATGGACCGAACGAGCGCTACTATCACCTGAGATTTTGCAACGTATTCCGGGCCGGCCAGATGATTCTCTCGCTCTTCGGAGGGCGCGACGACGTGCTTCTTGACAACGATCACGGCCTCCTTGTTCCCCTTAGCATATTTTCCACGGCTTTCATGGCCGCCCCGACGTGGGACTGGTCGGTGGCGGAGGAACTCCCACGAGCAGCTGGACCCAACAAACGCTGAACGGGAACGAGCCTTGGGTCCACGCGATCACGCGGCAGGTGCTCGACATCGAGGGCAACGTGCTGCGGGTCGTGGACGCCCGCGGCAACGTGGCCGAGTCGCGGGGTGTTCGGGATGGGTGGCGCGGTGTTCGTTGTGGACTCGGTCGACGCCGGGTGGCGACGGATGTTGGTGAATGTCGCGGGGGCGCCGCTGCGGGGGTGGAACGCGCGGGCGTTCGTGAGCCGGGCGCGGTACGATGCGCTGCGGCGGGCGACGCACGCGTTCGTGACGCCGAGCCGGGGGGTGGAGTCGATCGCGAGTGGTGCGGCCGGCGTGACGCACTCCGCGGCGCTTGGAAGTGCGGCCGATCGGCCTCGGCTTGGCTGAGGTGGTCGGGCTCGAGGAGAAGGACCAAGTCTCGGCGCCGAGGTCTCCGTCGGCGCCCCACTTCGGCAACGAGTAGCCGCGAGCGAGCAACGCGTCTTGCAGCTCCGTCACGCGCGGCCCCTTCGACTTGAACCTGACCTCGGCCATCGTCTCCTTCTCGTACCGTGCCGGGCAGGCGTCGTGAATCCGCCGCGCGGCCGATGGCACGCGGCGGCTTCGAGGCGCCACTGCCGCCCGGCGGTCCGGGCCCGATCTGGTGGCCAGCGTCAGCCGCGGCCAGGCGGGTGCCAGCGCCGCCTTTGAAAGACTTTCTAGCGCCGGGTTGACAGCCCAGGCATCCAGATGTATTCCGACCAGTGCGGTCGGAAACAATGGGACGGACAGCAAACCCTCAGACCGGCTTCGGCGGCCTCGTTCGGCAGCTCCGCCTCCAGCTCGCGCTCTCGCAGGACGAGGTCGCGCAGCAGGTCGGCATCACCGGGTCCTACCTCGCCCGCATCGAGCTCAACAAGCTCGTCCCGAACCGAAGCCTGGTCGAGCAGCTCGCGCGCGTGCTCGGAGTCCCGGCGCTGTCGCTCCTAGAGGCGGGCGGGTACGTGCCGCAGCAGATCGCGAAGGCCTGGACGGAGACGCCGGAGCCGCTGCTCTGGTTCTCGTCGCTGCCGGCCTCCGCCCGAAACCGCCTCATGAAGGAGGGCGCCCGTTCCGAGGACGACGATCGCAAGGAACGCGCGCGCCTGCGGGCGATCGCTCGGAGGCTCGCCGACCCATGACCGCCGACGAACCACTGTGGACGTCCCGCGACGTTGCGGAGTACCTCCGTGTCTCGCTCTCGTGGGTCGAGCACGGCGCGGCCGACGGCACGCTCCCCTCCGTCAAGCTGGGTCGACTTCGACGCTTCCACCCGGACGCGATCCGTGCGCTCGCGCGAACCCCCGAAGCAACCACCCGATGCGCGTGTCGCCGCGCAGGGCCTCATCGCCGAGCGCGTGCACGAGACCCCGCGGACGCGCTGGCGTGTGCAGATCGACGACCTGATGGTCGCGCTTCGCTCTGAGTCGCCGCAGTCCGTCGACGTCGTCTTCTGGGATCCGTTCTCGCCGCGCGCGAACCCGGAGCTGTGGTCCGTCGCGGCCTTCACCGCGCTGCGCCGGATCTGCCGCGATGGCGCCACGGTGCACACCTACAGCGCCGCGACGGCCACGCGTTCCTCGCTGCTGCTCGCGGGCTTCGCCGTGGGTCTCGGCGCCGCGGCGCCGGGTCGGCAGCCGCAGACGACGATCGCGGCCGTCGATCCCGCGCAGCTCGCCGCGCCGCTGGACCGCCGGTGGTTGGAACGGCTCGCACGATCGTCGGCGGGGTTCGCCGCGGACGCGCCGCCCGACGGGCTGGCGCGGATCGCACGGCTCCCGCAGTTCGGTTGAGGGCGGCGCCGCGAACGTGAAGCGCGGCGTTCGCTACCGGGGAGACGTGTCGACGTGTGGATCGAGATTGTTCAACGCGGCGGAGTGCCTAACGTCTTGCAGCGCGAGCAGCGTAGCGGCCACTTCCACCTTCCACCGCATCGTCGACGGCGGATTGAAGTGCGTGCCGCTCACGCGCGACGACTCAACGGCCCAGTTGCCGCTGCTCGGCGGACCGCTCGTCCTGGTGGAGGTTCGCGCGGGGCGTCGCGAGCCGGGCTCACTGCTCAACGCAGTACGTCGCTACGGTATTCAGCGGCAGCCCGCCGACGAAGAATGACCAGTTCTCGCAGTCCGTGGTTGAATCGACAATGAAGTCGGAGAGGCTCGACGCATCGCCAAAGCGAACCATGTCTGATGCGAGTTCGCTTGACCACCCGTTGCACGTGTTCGACGCGGACGTCGTCCAGTTCGCGTTCAGGCCCGAAATGTACTGAGTGAAGGATAAGCTGAAGATCGGCGACACGAGCGGCTCGGGAGCGCCGTCGCGTACCCCAAGCAGGGGGGTAGCGTCGGTAATCCAGACGGGCTCGCCGGACGAGTTCACATACGCGGTGTAAGGCTGGAGTACCCAATCAAGCCCGTCGTCGCCAGTATACGGCGTCGAACTGGCTTCACGAATTCCTGGGACCGCGAAGACGGCTGAGTATCCGGGCTCGCACGTCGAATCGGCGAATGCGACGGGGTTGTTCCCGAAGTCGCCGCCACCGGTGATCCAGGTTCCGTCGGTGATCATCTTCTCTTCAATCACCCGCGAGCAATCGGGGGCGCAGGCCCCAATCTCAAGCACGTTGTTTTCGTCACCATCATCGCATTCCTCGCCGCCCGGCCACACATCGCCATCACCGCAGCGCGCGAGGTTGCAGTCCGGTCGACACTCTGCAGTGAGTGCGTTCTCTTCTCCGAGATCGCACTCCTCGCCAGGGTCAACGTTGCCGTCGCCGCAGAAGGGGTCCGCAGGCTCACCACTCGACGCGTCGGCGGATGACTCCGATCCTGAGGCTCCGCTGGAGTCCATCGGGTCGCTTGTGGTCGAGGTTGTCGTGGCCGACCCCGCCGCAGTGACGTCGGTCCCCACTGTTGCACTTGTCGGGGCGGCGTCGTCCGTGTCGCCGCCGGTGCTGCTGCTCTGATCGCTGCTGGCCGTGG
Source organism: Nannocystales bacterium (assembly GCA_038325765.1). Classification (GTDB taxonomy): domain Bacteria; phylum Myxococcota_A; class Polyangia; order Nannocystales; family Nannocystaceae; genus Xiheibacterium. The sequence continues at coordinate 2,557 of JBBQJI010000158.1, read as the reverse complement.
GGGTGGCGACTTCGTCGTTCGGGCTGTAGCACGCCGCCACGAGTAGGGCGCCGAGTGAAAAGGGCAGAGTCGAGTAGGCGTGAGCGGCGTGTTGCATGGATGATCTTCTATGGTGCGGATTCGCGCGGGACGAGCGTATCACGCTCCACGAGAGTGCCCGTCGGCCGCAGGCCGGGCCCGTGTTTTGCGAAGTGGGCGAGGATGTTTGCTGGCGCAGTGTGTGTCGTGGGAAGGCGAGTGCGTGGTGGACGCAGGGCCGACGCCTGGACGTGGGCGCGCGGGGGCCCCAACCGGCGCGAGCGGCCCTGCGGCGTGATCACGCAACGAAGAGAAGCTGTTGGCCCACCGTGGCCAGCCGAGGTGGAGGCCTGGCGCCGTGGAGCAGCGTGGCGATCTCGTCGACGTCGGTGACGACGCGAACGACCCGCATGGGCCCGTTGCAGCGCCGGCAGACGGAGACATCGATGGCGAACACGCGCGCGAGAAGCGCAACCGTGTTCCGATCCGAGCGCTCGTGCTCGATCGGTAACCGCCCGATCGTTGGCCGAACGATCAGTGAGTTCGTCGCGCAGCATCCGGGGAACGATCGCTTGACGGACACGTCGAGATCGCGCCAGTCTCTCGACGATGTCGATCACGCCCGCGCTACCACCTCGTCTTAGTCGTCTTTCTCGGTGGACGGCGCTGCCGCTCGCGCTCGGCATGGGCGGGTGCATCGCCCACGACACCGGCATTTAGGTCATCATCGGCGGCTTCGACTGGTGCGGACAGGCCCTCGGCGCGGTTGCCTACAACGAGGACCCGCTGGATGGCGAGCCGATCCTCGTCTCGAACCTCGAGACACCGCCCAAGAACGACTACCCGATCGACTGCACCTGCTTCACGACCCCTGACGACTCCCAGATGCAGGAATGGCGCGACGGCACGCCACCCGTCCCGGCCGACCCGGACTACTCGGACTACGCCAACGCCTTGGAGTCCATCCAAGACGCAGTCTACGAGCGATGCACCGTCGCACACCTGGCCCAATACCCGAACTACGTCACCACGACCTGCGCGGCTGCAAGCTACTCCGCAACGATGCCCATCTGGCGCCGGTCGGAGGTCGGGCTCGAGCCCGACTGCACGATCACGATTCCGGAGGAAGCGGCGGGCACCACGGGCACGATGTTGAACCCCGGTCGCGAGATCGTCTGCACATCTCAGGGGCAGTGCAGCATCTCGGTGGCGTACCTCGAAGAGGTCACCGAGAATCTAGGGATCGCAGCGTCCGAGTCGGCGTACGGCGTGTTCGTCCCCGCCATGTCCGGGGCGCCGGCGGGCCTGCAGCTCCTGCAGGTCGCGACGTCCGATGTCACCTACCGTTTGGGTTTTCGCACCAACGATCGGTTGCTCACGGTCAACGGGCTGCCCGTCACGACGCAAGCCCAGGTCGAGGCAGCGCTTCTCAGCCTTTGGTCGACGAGCTCGTTCACTGTGACGTTGAGGCGTGGGACGCTCACCCGCACCCACGTGTACTCCATCAACTGATCGAGAGAGTAACCCGTGCGCAGTCCCGCTGCATTGTTGTTGCTCGCCGTTTGCGCGTGCGGTCCCGAGCGCGAGACCGTTGACGAAGAGGCGTACACGATCTGCGAAGCGCTGTACCAGGCGGCGGTCGACTGCGGCCGGCTCGACGAGGTGGACGACGAGATGACCAAGCGCTGCTCCGAGAATAGAAACTGGCAGCCGCCCTGTCGCGACCTCCGCAAGCGGCAGTTGGAGTGCTACCCGGCGTTGACTTGCGAAGAGCTGGATGACGAGCTTGGCGAGGCGGTCGCCGAGTGCGACGCGTTGCGGTACGAGACGGGGCTTTGCAGCATCGAGAACTTCCGTTGATGCGGGCCAAGCCAGGCGCGGTCGGAGTTCGCTGGTGTCGCTTGGCGCGTGCAGCGACGGCCTCGGGCGCCAGACCGTGATGTGGCAAATTCGGTCTCCGATTTGTTGTACCAGGCGTTGCTCCGGAGCGGGCGCCTCGGCAAGGTGAGCGTGCGCGAAAGCTCCACGGCGATGCAGTCGCCACGGGTGAGGCGCTGATCTCCCTGCAACGCCCGAGGCGTTCCCTCTGCCACGTCGATCGGCTTCTCTAGAGGTTTGCGCTACCACCGCCCGGCAGATTCTCGTGCTTAAGCGTTTTGAAGTGCGAGCCGGCGGAGGGCGGGCGAGCCGCGGTGGCTGTTGGGAGCCGTCGAGGTAAGCGGGCCTACGGTTCAGCGGAGAGAGTCGGCGTGGAGCGAGGGCGACGAGGTTTGCTGGTGCAGTGTGTGTCGTGGGAAGGCGAGTGCGTGGTGGACGCAGGGCCGACGCCTGGACGTGGGCGCGCGAGGGGCGCTTAAGCGTTTTGAAGTGGGAATTTGGGCGCGCGGGTGAGTACGGAGTGGCCCGGTGAGCAGCGATGAGCGCGCGGCCGGGAGAAATTGGCGAGGGCCTGGGCGCGAGGGGAAGCGCGAGTGAGGGCGTGGCATGAGGAAGCGCAGCGCCAAGAAGGGCTCGAGAAGGGCAGCGACGACGACGGGCG
>JBBQJI010000157.1:0-7279 GCA_038325765.1 Nannocystales bacterium | reverse complement strand
CATCAAGCACGCAACTTTCCAGCCATCGCTCAGGAAGCCCGCGCCGTCGTAGAGGCGACGGTAGGCCACCGGCGCGCCGCAGGCCGGCTGCGCGAGGTGGACGACGCCGATGGTCCGGCTCTTGAGCCATGCGTCGCGCTTAATCGCCGCGCGCGCGACCAGACCGCCCATGCTGTGGGTCACGAAGATCGCCTCCTCGGCGCCCTCGGCGTCGAGGGTGGCGCGCGTGAACTGGGCCAGGCGCGCCGCGGAGTCGCCGTTGCTCTTGCGCCAGTCGTAGCCGAACGCGTACACCGGGCAGCGGATCGCCGGACCAAGATCGATCTCGTCCTCGAGATGCAGGAGGAGCTCGCGGTAGTACGTGCTCGAAATGGTCCCCCAGCCTCGCGCGTTCTGTTCGGTGGTGTACGGGCCGTCGGTGAGGAGCGTCGCGGAGCTCTCGTCGTGGTGCAGCCAGCGCCGCATGTCGACGACGTCCGCGTCCAGCCAGGCGAACATCTCGACGCTAGCGTCCACGTCCCAAGTGGGCGCCTTCGCATCGGACATCCGCAAACGTGAGCCCATGATCCCTGGGATGACGATCACCGGCACGATCCGCAGGTCGACGGTGTTCGGACCCGAGCGCGCGAGCAGGAAGTACGACATCAACGAGCCTCCCGCCAGATCCAGCAGCGCGCGCAGACGTCGGCCCAGAACGCCTCGAGCCGGTCGTACAACCGCCCGCCGAGGTCCATGCGCAGCCCGACGACCGTGTCCTCGTCGAGCAAGAGGAACACGGTCCGGATGAGGCGGCCCGGGTTCCAGCCCGACGGACGGCCGAGCGCGTCCAACGGGCGGGCGTAGTCCTCGTCCCAGGGCTCTTCGTCCATCGGCTCCGCGAGCGCTTCGACCTCGTAGCTCGCAAACACTGGCAGATCGAGCCCGGGCACGGGCACGTCGCGGCTGATGACCGAGATGCCGGGGCTCTCGTTTGCGAGGTTGCCGATGCGGCGCACCGTCTCGCGGATCTCGACGTCGACATCGAACCGGCTGCGATCGACCGGCGGCAAGAGCCACGCTCGGACGTCCTCGCCGAAGCGAAACTCGGCGAATGCTTCCGAGACCTCCCAACCCGAGACGCAGTCCACGGTGACCTTCTGGGCGTCCTCGGTGATGAAGCCGAAGACGTCCAGCCAGCACGCGAGGTCAGGGCCCTGGATCGCCGGACCGCGTGCAAGCAGGCATCGACGCCAGCGCTCGAGCAAGTCGGTGGCGGGGGTGCTATCGAGCGCGCCGCCAGACCGAGAGCTCAGCTTCGCCACAACGGTGAGACGCGGGGAGATCTCGCGGGTCAGATAGCCGAACTCTCGCCTGCTCACCACCGGGCCGCGCTGCTTGTCGGTGAACGCACGACGAAATCGGAGGACGCGGGCCGGCCCATCGGCAGTGGGCAGTTCGGTCCACTCGTCGAGCTCGACCACGTAGTCTTGCAGCGGCATGTTCGACCGCGCCATCTTCTCGGGTGCCGACCGCAGCAGCGCCGCCTGCGCCTGCACCACCGCCTCGACCTTCGCGCGCCGTGCCGCCCCGTCCGGCTCCCACACGTAACGGAGGTCGAGCGAGAGGTGCTCGCCATCGGCCCAGTCGAAGCCCACCGACCGCACCTCCTGTCGCGCCGCGAAGCCGTCCGGCTGCGACCACGCCACCACCGACCCACGGCGGCAGAACGCGAACATCGGGAGGTCACCGCCCGCGCGCGTCGGTGGAACGACCGGCGGGAAAACCTCGGGGGCGCGCGGGAAAGCCGGCATCGCGCGGCAGTCTGCGAGCAGCCGCGCAAGGGGTCAAGTGACCCCAAAGAACACGTTCCGGAGGGTCATGGGCGGTCATGGGCACATGACTCCTTCGGTGAACGAGCATCGTGGGCGCACCGCGATCGCAACACCACGCCACCGCGGCCAGACGAACGAGGAAGCAAGGAGTCCGCGCCCTCATTTCGAACCATCTCCGCCGCATCGTTCGTCTGCCCAACGTAGCGGGCGATAAGCTGCGGCCGCGAGGAGCGTGCCACGGTCGCGATGCGTCGCGGACGCGTGCACGTGCTCCGGTCCGGCCGTCAGCTTCATCGGCTTGTTGGGCGGCTCCACGGTATCAGATCCGTAGGACGTGGGTCTCCACCCACTCGCTGAAAGTCTGGTGGTTAAGCGTTTTGAACTGCGAACCGGCGTAGGGCGGGCGAGCCACGGTGGCTGTTGGGAGCTGTCGATGTGAGCGGGCCCACGGTACAGCGGGGCCTCCGACCTCGCCGCGGTCGAGCACGTGCTGCGGCAACCTTCGCATCGCGTCCGCGCCGCGCTCGATGCGTACGACGGGCCGATCAAAGGCTGCGGTGCCGGCTCGGCGGTCGCCGCGGTGCGCGCGATGGTCGACGCGTCGGCCGCCGCTCGGACGACCGAGCTGCTTCTCGCGCGGGCCGGCGTTCCATCGCCGATTCGCTTTTGTTTCGTCTCGGGCACGGATCGTCCATGACATTGCCCGAGCGACCAAGGTATGCGATTCGCTCGTCGCACCCCGGAGTGGTGCCCGACGGTGTGCGCGTGACCTACGAACTCGTACGCGCGAACGTGTCCGCGCTCGAGATCGATCCGCCGGCCGACGGCCAAGGCAATCCGATCTTTCGCATCTTCCCGTCGGGGCACCCGTACCAGACCAGCGAGGTCGTGACTCCCCGCGTCCGGTGGCGGCTCGAGTCGGATCCGGCCGCGCTCGCCACGGACGCAGACACGATCACCGAGGGCCCGGCAGGCACCGAGTACAAATGGACGCTCACGCTCGACGCGGTAGGCACTCACTTGGTCACCCGCTCGGGTGCCACGCATGTCGACCTCGAACCGTTGCGCTTCCTAGCTCGATTGGTCGGCCTGGTTCCGCCGCCGAGGCAGCACCAGGTGCGGTACTTCGGCGTCTTCGCGAATCATCATCACCTGCGCGAGCGCGTTGCACCGCAGCTCTGTGCGGCGGTCGCCATAGCTCCGATGCAGGTGCTGCTGTTCGATCCCACCGGCCTGCGGCCGTGGCAGCCGCGGACCTCGTTGCCGAAGGCGCGCGCGCCGGCCCGCATCGGGTGGGCTTCGCTCCTCGCGCGCGTCTTCGCCATCGATGTCTCCGTCTGCCGGCGCTGCCACGGGCCCATGCGGGTCGTTCGCGCCGTCACCGACGTCGACGAGATCGCCACGCTGCTCCACGGCGCCAAACCTCCACTTCGGCTGCCCACGGTGGGCCAACAGCTCCTCTTCGTTGCGTGATCGCACCGCGCGACCGCTCGCGCCGGTTTGGGCCCTCGCGCGCCCACTTCCTCGCGTCGGCCCTGCGTCCACCACACACTCGCCTTCCCACGACACACACCGCACCAGCAAACCTCGTCGCCCTCGCTCCACGCCGACTCTCTCCGCTGAACCGTAGGCCCGCTTACCTCGACGGCTCCAACAGCCACCGCGGCTCGCCCGCCCTCCGCCGGCTCGCACTTCAAAACGCTTAAGCACAGACCCACCTCGTCGCGCTCTACATCGGATCGCAGGTCGTCGGCGAAGGATCGTCGATGCACATGCCGACGACCACGGAGTAGCTCGGGTAGTGAGGACCGGGCGGCGGGGGGAAATCGGGATCCACCGGACGTACGAGGCAGAGTCGTCCACGTCGGAGGGTGGTTACGAACGGCTCGCTACCCGCGCCGATCGTCAGCGCCAGCTCCAGCTCCGAGCAATCCGTGCGCGGACGGATCTCCGCGCGCACGTGGGCGCTCGGCGCCCAGTCGATCTCGTCCTCGCCCTCGTCTGGAAGGATGACCAGCCCTTCGGTGTCGACCGACGGCTTCAGGACGGAAGTGCCGCTCCGCGACCCAGTCGCGGTGAAATAGTCGAGGTTCACAGCGCCGGGTTCGAGGCGCACGTTGTAAAAGTAGTGGCCCGCCGTGGACGATGGGATCTCGACCCCAAGCGCGATTTCCACTTCATCGTGGTTCCAGTCGATAGACGTGGCCTGGTAGTACTGGCCATACCATCGCTCGGGCCATGCTTCGACGTCGGTCAGTCCCGATGACGAGCTTTCCCACATCGATGTGGCGCCGCCGCCCAAGTTGGCGCCGCTAGGGCCGCATGCCGAGGCCCCAATCGCGAAAGCGGCGGCGGCGAGCCGGCGCCGACGGAGACCGAGCAAGCCCAACGCAAGCCAAGTCGCCCCCGGCCCACCACCGGGGCCCGTGGTGCATGCGCAGCCGTCTTCGCCGACCTGGCCAGCGTCCCCCCCTGACGTGACGCCGGTGCCCTCTTCGCCGCCGTCAGCATCATCGCTACTGTCGCCGGTCTCGTCCGCCCCCGCGCTGGTGTCGACCGTAGGGGATTCGCAGTCGGAGAAATCCAACTCGCACGTCGCATCGCATGCAAGCTCGCCGTCGACATACCCGAAGTCGGAGCACTTTGGCACGACCCCCAGCTCGTCGACGGTGAGATCGAGTCCGTCACACTTTTCCCCGCCCTCACGAATGCCGTTGCCACATGTCTCGCAGACCAGCGGAAGTGGGGCATCGCATCGCCGAATGCCGTGATCACACAGAGCAGTATTGAACACCAGATAGGCTTCGTCTCCGTAGTTGCAGGCGACGAACCGCGACATCGCGTCGAAGACTTCGACGTAGGAAAGCGCGTTGGTCCGCAGCGCGTAAACAAGCGCCAGCCCGGCCGCTTCGTCCGCGGTGACGCACGCGGGGGCTCCCCCCCCAGCACCGCAGCCCGGTGGCCATTGCGGCGCGTAGTCGATACAGTCGAAAGGCGCCGTGGGCTCGCAGTACTTGCCGTTGAGCGTGTTCCACCACGCCTGAAGGATGCTGAAGGTGTTGTAGCCATCGGTGGTGCGGCAGTTGTTCGGGAAGCCGAACATGGGAGCAGCCTGCCTATTGGGCTTATCGCAGAGGGTCGTGTCGTTACATGCAGGGTCGTCGTCACGCAGCCACACGTTGATCTCATCGCCCGCCGCGAGGCACTCGGGACTGTGCACAAGCGACTGATTTGTCGTGCCGCCCGAGGTGTATCCGGCGAGCAGATCGCACTGGCCATGTGGCAGCTCCGGGAACATCCTTCGCACCATCCACAGCGACACCATCTGCGCCACGGTTTCGTCCAGCGGCCATGCCTCGTCGGTTGTGTCCTCGTCGCAGGCCTCGTCACAGCCAACGGAACCAAGCTGACATGACGGCGCATGGTCTCGGGCGTTTCCAGGGCCGAGAAAGACATCGACGCCGTGCCCGAGTTCGTGAAAGAGGATGCCGACGTCGACCGACGGGTCGGGAAGCATCATGGTGCCCACGATCTCCGGAATGTCCGCGGACGTCGGCCGGTGAACGACCTCCGGGAACTCCACCAGGAACCTCGCCAAGTCCGTTGGATCTTTGATCCCATACGGCTGGTACGCCGCTGCGGGACCAAAGGACTTGTGATCGGACAGCGCGATCATTCGCGGTGCGAACGTGCCGGCGGCAAAGCCGGATGTCAATGACGGACCGTAGTGCTGCAGTGCGGAATCCCACTTGCCGACCGCGACTTGGTGCACGATCGCGTAGCCGCCGCGCAGGAGGTGGTACATGCGTTGGGCGTAGAACGCGTTGCTGGGCTGACTCGCTGCGAACGTGTCCGTGGCGCTCGTAAAACGCGAGAAGGTGCCGGAGACGAGGAGGTTGTCGACGTTGCCACCCTGAACATCGACGAGGACGATCGACCCATCGGCCAGCTGCGTGTCGCCGCTAGAGTCGTCGACGGAACCCAAGAGAGGCGTGCCGTCCGGAAGCTCGTCAACATCGAGTTCGCTGAACGGTTCCTCGAATGGATCGCTCGTCGGATCCTGCGTCCGCACTTCGATCGGCACGGTAGCTGCGAGGTCTTCGACGATCCCCCTGCTGAAGTGAAGCACTGGCAACGTCGCCGGCACTGGATTGGCGCTCACAGTGACGCGGGCGAGCAGCTCACCGCCGCGGTAGGCGACGCCGTACCAGCCGATCTGTTCGACGCGCGGCACCGCGACGCGCACGGGTGCATTCACGGTGATCTCCGCGATGGGCACGCCGAGTCTCGTGCTCGTGTGCTGCCTGATCGACGCAACGGCCTTGGCGCTCGTGGCTTGACTCGCCGAGAACGCGTACCGACGGCGGGGATCGATGATCGTGCCCTTGATGGCCACGACGCCCGCAGGGCTCGCTTCGAGCGTGAGAAGAGAGCCCTCACCGATGACCGGCAGCGACGGTAAGGACGTCGACGCCCTGTAGAACTGGCGGATCCGGTAGAGATTCAGCGCGCCTTGCGTGAGTTTCGCGTTGTCGGCCGGCGCGAACTGCAAGAGCGTCGTGGTCAAACCGTCGGGGAAACCGAGATCGACCTCGCGCTGCGTGGCCCAAGTCTCGAATGCAGAAGCGGCGGCCATCGGGCTGGCCGATGGCAAAAGCGGGAACAGGCGCGAGCGAACGACGGCCATGCCCGCGATGCGGTCGTCGCCGTGGCAGTAGTAGCGGAAGCTGCACGCCGATCCGGTGTCGCACGGATACGCGCAGCTCGGGCCGGTGAGACTCCCCGAGCACGACGGCAGCGTGCTACCGGAGCAAGTGACGCCACCGCCACCGGGTGAGACGGACGCGACGTCGACATCGTCGTCGGCGACCCCGGCGTGAGGCATCCTCGATGCTGGCGCGTCGAGGGCCTCCGAGGAAGGGAGCGCGGCGAGGTGAGTCCCGCTCTCGCTCCCGGCCGCTCGCTCTTCGGGCGGTTCGCGTTCCTCCCATGCGTCGTCACCAACGTTCCTCGATGCCGGGTCACAGCCCGCCCCTCCGATGGCGGTCAGGATCCCGGCTCGAACCGCGAGACGAGACGAGGCGAGACGAGACGAGACGAGACGAGACGAGACGAGACGAGACGAGACATCCTGACCTCCACCGCACGCACCCACGCGCGCCTCATCAACCTCCCACACTCCGCGGTCACCGTCAAGCCCAACGCGAGCGGCATGGGTCTCGACCGCGCCGCTCGGCATCGTCCTCGAGCCACTGTCCGCCGCTGCTCGCCGGTCACTCCTCGACCAAGAGCGCGACCGGAAGGTCCGCGAAGATCTCCGCGAGCCGCGTGCTTAAGCGTTTTGAACTGCGAACCGCTGGGGGGCGGGCGAGCCGGAGGGCTGTTGGGAGCCGTCGAGGTAAGCGGGCCCACGGTCCAGCGCAGAGAGAGAGTGTCGAGCGAGGGCGCCGAGGTTGCGGACGAGGTGG
>JBBQJI010000156.1:0-7293 GCA_038325765.1 Nannocystales bacterium | reverse complement strand
GGCGAGCCGGAGGGCTGTTGGGAGCCGTCGAGGTAAGCGGGCCCACGGTCCAGCGCAGAGAGAGAGTGTCGAGCGAGGGCGCCGAGGTTGCGGACGAGGTGGACGTCTGGTGGGGAGGCGAGCGTGGTGGTGGACGGCAGGGCCAACGGGGCCGACGGCTGGACGTGGGCGCGCGAGGGCGCCCCAACCGGCGGGAGCGGCCCTGCGGCGTGATCACGGAACGAAGAGAAACTGTTGGCTCGGAGTCGGCGGCCGAGGCGGAGGCCTGGCGCCGTGGAGCAGCGCGGCGAACTCGTCGACGTCGGTGACGGCGCGAACGACCCGCATGGGCCCGTTGCGGCGCCGGCAGACGGAGACATCGAAGGCGAGGCGGGGTGGTATCCGGGCGAGCAGGGAAGGGTTAGCGCGACGGGGTGCGGGCACCAGTCGCCAAGTCGCCGACAGGAGTGCTCACCGCCCACGCCAGACCGCACGCGGTGTGACCACCCAGATGGTCCCGTCGGGCTGGACCTCGAGCAGGCATGCCCCGGCTTCGTCGTCGATGGACCCCGAGCCCAAGATGCGTCCCACCGCATCGACGCGCAGGATGGTGGTGCCGTGGGCGACGATGATGTCCCGGCGATGCAGTGCGACGTGAACGCGGACCTCGGTGGCACGCATCCAGCGAAGCTTTCCGTCCTTCACGACGGCGACGCCCATCCCGCCGACCACGACGGAGCCGTCGCCGCGTCGCACCGCCTGCAGACCCGCGAACGGGATCTCTGCCCGCCATCGTTCGCGTCCGTCGTAGTCGAGTGCGACGAGGGAGGTGACCCAGTTGCCGCGCGGGGTCCAGTAGGGTTGGGCCGCGACTCGCCCCGCGCTATCTTCGTATTGTTCGGCGTCGTGGGGGGCGCACAGCAGGAGGATCCCGTCCTCGTCGCACGCCACCATGTATGCATCGGGAGAGGTCTTGGAGTCGACGAGCACCGCTGGACGCTTGTGGCCGTCAAGACGGTTTGCAAGGACAACCAGTCTCCCGTAACCGTCTACCAAGACGACGCGACCCCCGGATCCGATCGCACCGGCGCCTCCGCCCTCTACTACATACGACCAGCGACGCCGACCGCCCGGGAGTATGCCGTAGGCGATGAGATTCGTGCCTTCTTGCAGGGGAGCGACCAGGGCGACCGTGATCCAGTCGCCGCCGGCCCGCGATACGGCAAGCTCGCGGCCCAAGCCTCCTTCGAGCGGGTGCATCCAGACTCTGCCCAACTTCCTGCCGTGCCAGGAGTACCAATCTGCACCGAGCAGGAGTCGACCCGCATCCGTGACCGCGATTGGCGCTACGCCGGCGTCCCTCTCGATGATGTTGCAAACGTCTTGAGTCGCAAGTGCGAAACCTCCTGTTCCAACAACCAGCACGCGACCAGAGTTGCCCGTAATCAACTGATGGGGCTTGTAGATCCCTTCGAACTCTGCGTACCGATCAAAGTGAAGCGCAGGACCTCTCCCTGGGGGTCGGGCACCCGCGTGGCCACAGGCCACGAGAAGGAGCCCGGAACTCGAGCCGACTAGCCACCACCTTCGCGGTTGAAGAGACTCACTCATCGCGATTGACATATCCTGAGCTGTTGGGTCGGTGAGTTGTCACGAAAGCATCGCCCGCCGTGCCCACGGCGACCGAACGATCCGAACCGATGGCCGGGGGGGTGACGATCACCAGGCCCCCAGGCACGTCGAGCGTCGTGTGGCAGCTACCATTGCGGTCGACGAATAGCAGGCGTGGGCCGACAGCGACGGCGAGCGTCCCGTCGGCGTACGACGTCGCGTACACGTCGACGTCGGCCGGCCACTCCCATAGGACGCGTCCGCCGTCGATACAGGCGAGGCCGCGTCCGACGACGGCGACCCGCCCGCCGCCCATGTCGATGGGTGGCTGTGCGACCGCGAAGCGCACGTGCGCGGTCCATTTCGTCTCACCGGTCGCATCGATCAAGCGCACCTGAGTCTGCCATGCGGATGAGATCGGGAGCCGGCGTTCGCCCATGAGTCGCGCGCGGCGCAATTCGAACGGCGCAGGACTGGACTCCACCGCGCCGACAACCACGAACCCCTCGTCGATGGCGCTGATAGAGTATACGTCATTGTCCATCGTGCGCTCGAAGACGAGATCGGGCTCACGGGCCTCGGGAACGCGTGGATGACGAAAGACGCGGAGCCGTCGATCGAGGGTGAGCAGCCCCACTTTGTCGTCGTCGCTGATCGCGGCCGCGCCCTCACCATCCTGCGACTGGCGCCAGCGCGGCGCGAGTTCATCGTCCGCATGCGCCCCGTTGGCGCGTACCGCGATGTTGGTGACCGTCTGACGAAACGGAACCGCGTATATGCCGACAGTGATCCATAGGTGAGCGTGGCGCCGCGCCACTATCTGGCGGCCGGGGACGTCGAACAGGTCAAAGGGGCAGAGTTCGTCGTAGTCAGCCGCCAATGAAGACCAGACGCGGTTCCCGAAACGAAACCCGTCCTCATCGAACGCCGCGATCCAGCGTGCATCCTCGGACGAGAGCGAACGGGCGCCCGACCCGTCGACCACCAAGCAGCGATCCGCATAGTCGAGGGCCCAACGCGGGCTGTGGAGGTCGACGAGGACAGACAGTGGGCCGGGCGGGAGGTGGTGCCGTTCCGTAGGGAAGAGCGGCTCCAGGCTTCGGTACACCCCGGCCACGACATCGACGCGGGATGCCCGCCGATGGTCGGCGAATGCGGTGACGTAGCTGCCGGGGAGTGTCACAGTGCCTCCAGGGTGGTCGCGCGGCCGACGAGGTTCTCGAACCAGCGCTGGATCGGACGCAGATCCTGGGCGTCGATCTTTCGGTTGTCTCGCGCTTCGAATACTGCCTCCGTAGGGTCGAGGGCGTAGCGCATCAGAAATCGGCCGACGTCGTGCTTGTGGAGCATCAGGACATGCGGCTTGGCGTCCGCCTTGCGAATGCGGGGGTTGATGCTGCGGCAGACGCGAACCTCGACATCGGCGGACGTGCGCTGCTCGAGTTCATCCCCTGGCCACAATTTGCTGGGGTCAGAGCCGAGTTCGAAGCGCGGCTTCAAGAGTACCAAGACGCGGCGGAGTGAGCTTGCTTGGGGCGAGGTCAGAACAAACTTGGGGGACCTCGAGCGCTCGGAGAATTCACGCGCCATCCTCTCGTAGAGGAAATCCCAGCGATCTTCAGCATTCCGCAGTGTGCCGTCGAACGAGAGCCAGAATTTGGGACTGAACACAATCGCCGCATCGATGGGCTCCGACAGGAAGCCCGTGTCCAAGATAATGGGCCCGCACGTGGACTCATCATTTCCAGTCAAGAAGAGGCTGATGTCGCAAGTGCCGAGTGTGGCGTCGTGGCTTTGGCCGTAGCTTGGTCTGTCGCCGAACTTCAAGACGTCAGAGGGCAGAACGTAGCGCAGGTGCCTGTGATGCGCGTTGTACTCGACGGCGAAGGGGCCTGCCTGTGCGGTCCAATGCCCTGTGGTCGCGAATAGTTCGCCGACCTGCTCGATTCTCGTGGCGAACGCCCATTGATGGCGAAGTCGCGGTACAATGTTAGAGTTCATCAAGGAGCCCCTGTCGAAATAGAAGGGTTGGACTCGGGCTTCGAAGGCAGGGATTCTAGCGGGTGTTTCGTGTGGAGACTTGAGTCGCTCGGCGTACTCATCCGGAAGTCCCATGGAGTGTCCCAGCTCGTGAGCAAGCGTATGGTCGCTGCCGGCTACACGGTCGAGTCTGTCGGTGATTACCCAGTCCTTGTCTGGCTCAAATGAGAGCAGCGAGCGGATCTTGGCGTGCGGGTCCGTGGGGAGAGGGCGGCCTTGGCCGTGAATGACGTACAAATGAATGAAATCCTTCGGCGCGTGGGCCCGGCCGGCCTGCGGATGGACGGCGATGGTGAGGCAGGATTTCTTCGACATCTCACCGAGAGCATCGACCCGCTCGAGTTGCGTGCTCGCGCCGAAGTGATGCCGTACCTTGATCACGGTCCCCTCCTCCTTGAGTCCGCGCTCCGACACGATGACGTAGTCTTTCTTCGGAGTGTTGCCGCCCGGATGCGCGGGGTGCTTCTGATCCCAACGCAGTGCCGCGTCGAGTAGTAATCGCTCGGCTCGCGGAACCCCAACAGTGCGCGCAGCGTTCCGCCCGTCCGCGGCATCATCCTCCTCCGGCGCGGTGACGTAGCACGGGACATGCACGAGCAGATGGGCAAGCTTTGCCGCAATGCCGTCGTGCTCGTACCGCAACCACCGTACGTCCAGGAGATGGAGTTCTGCGTCGCGAAGCGGCACCGATTTCGAAAATTTCGCAGCGCGAATGCCGACGAACGGGCTCAGCCCCAGCGCTCCGCCCACACGGTGCTCGATGGCGGTGAATATGCTGCCGGCGTACTCGATCGCTCGGGTCATCCGCTCGGAGCCCTGGCCGCGTACGTAGAATGCATCTTCTGCACGCAGCGGTAGGCTGTCGACGACCATGCTCGACCACGGAAACTCGTGCCCTCCGGCCTCGAAAGGGGACCGGATGGCCATGAGGTTGTCGAGCAGACAACACCGCGGACTGGGGAGGGTAGGCGTGCCGTCGCGCTCGGTGAAGAGCGCTCGGTGGGTCGTGAACACGATGTCATCCAGGTGGAAACACAACGGCGCATCGCTCGTCGCGCCAGCATGTCGCAGCTCCGCGAATCGCCTGCGACGGGCTCTGGACGGTGGCCCCGGCCCGATCCACGCATCTTGCGTCGGTCCTCCCCACGCCGACGGCAACGAGTAGTGCGTGCCGAACCGCTCGTAGTCCAGCGCCTCTCCCGGAGGGAAGGCCACCATTGCGCCGTCCGCGTAGCTGAACCACGTGCCCTCCGGTAGTTCGAACTGGTAGTAGAGCTTCTCGAACGTCGGCTCCACGCCGGCACACAGGATGTAGATCGCGCCGCCAGGCAGCAGCGTGCTGCTGCCACCGACGACATCGAGCACGTCGGCCTTCGCGACCAGCACGAGCCCCTGGGGAATGTTGCGGTCGGCGCGTGCGATCGGATCGTAGTAGGTCAGCTGGACGTGCGAGCGGAACCACCCGTGGTCGATCTGCATCACCCAGGGCGCGGCGCGATTTCCCTTGGGCTTCAGCTCGTCGCTCGGGATCAGCCCCGTCGTCGCGAAGCTGCCGCTGTTGGGCAACCCGGCGACGAAGCCTCCGCCACGTTCGGCCTTGGTCCGCGTCGACCACTGCGGCACACGCAGCAGCTTCTGTGCCGCGATGCAGCGGTGCGAGCCGTCGCCGATCTGGTCCGTCGTCACCCATCGCCTCGCCTCGACGTCGATCCACAGCTCTGCGTCCGAACCGACCTCTCCCTCGAAGATCGGCACCAGACGCAGCTCGAACTCGCCGTCGGGGAGCGGCGCGTCCGGTTCGAGGATCGTCGAGACCCCGTCGGCGTCGCTCGCGTCGCCCTCCAGTAGCACCGCGTCCGCGTGCACCAGCGCCCAACGATGACGTGGCAGCGGCGCGTCGGCGCCGACGAGCGGGTCGAAGAACTGGCCCTTGATCACGAACAGCGTTCGCTGGGGATCGAGCGGGATGTAGCGCAGAGGATTGCGGGCGTCGTGAATGGCGGTGAGGAGGTCGCGGCCGCCCAGCTGCGCCTGCGTCTCGGGCGAGGCGAACACGAGTTCGACGCGTCGGTCGGTGCCATCGCCAACGCCGCCCGGGACGAGGCGGCGGGGATGATCGGCATCCGCGATCGCCGACTCCGATTGCAGCCAGCGGAATCCGCCGCGAGGCGTCGGCGCGTCAGCGCGGAGGATCGACTCGAGCCCCAGGTCGTATAGGTTCGCGAAGGCGCGCCAGTCGCCGACGTTCACGGCCTGGTCGGGGCTCGGGGTCGAATCGAAGAGCAGCGCGTGGCGGTTCCGAAAGCTGAGCAGCGCAGCGGTGGTCTTCGGCCCCAGATCGTTGTCCGGCGGCCCGGGATCGCAGTCCCACGCGAAGCTCGCGTGAACCCAGGCGAGGATGCGCTGGACGTCCTCGACCGCGTACACCGTCATGCAGTGGCTGGCCCAGCCGTCGAGATCGCCGACGAGATAGCGCCGGACGTTCTCGGCCCGCGCCAACGCGATTGCAGCCGCAGAGCTTCCGCCACCGACCGCGTCCGCGTGTCCGACGAGCACCAAGGCGTGCGTCGGGTTGTTGCGCGCGAACTCGACGACGGCCGCGATCGCCGACAGGCCCCGGACGACGTCGTCGGGCCGGTCGACACGGTGCTCGGAGTCGGTGACGGGCAGCAGCACCGCGCGTTCGTTGCCGAACGTCACCTCTTCGAAGTCGAACGCGCACTCGACCGATTCGACCACGAAGCGATGGTGGCGGTTGATGCTCGTGAGTATGGTCGGCCCCTCGGGCCGCCGAGGGAGCTGGATGTCGTCGTCCGCCACGACGAACCCATCCATCGACATGGCCATCGACATGGCCATCGACATGGCAGGCGGGCCAGTGCGCGCGAGCGTCGGCGGCCACTCGATCCGGACCGGCCCCGGCGGCGGTACCGAGCGGGTGAGGAACCGTCCGGCTCGGTCGCAGACCACACGGTCGCGACGCCCGTCGCACTGCACCATCGTCAGCTCGATCGCGCCCAACGGCGCACCGCGGTCGTCGACGATCTCGATCGACAACCAGCCGGGTTCGACGACCGGCGCGTCGCTCATCTCCGACAAAAGCGGCAGGTTCGACCAGTCGTCCGGGAGCGCACCGCCGCGCACCACGGGCCGCCCGCGTGGCGGCTCGGGGATCGCGAACGGCACCAGCGCTCCGCTCGCGATCGCCTGGGCAACCGCATCGATGGCCGCGTCTACGCCCCCGTCGACGGACCCCAGCGATCTCGCGACCTGTCGGATCGTATCGCCGGCGCCCGGGTCTTCTTCGATCGCCTCGTGCAGCGTCGCGCGCGCGCGATCGAGGTCCCACCGCAGCCGCGCGTTGTCCTCGAGCAACCAGTATTGCTCGCCCCCTTGGCTCGTGATGCTCGTCGGCTTTCGCATCAGGCTGCCAGTTCCGATGGCCGACGGTACCACGGCGAAACCGCACCACTTCGGGTCCGAAGCCGATCGGATGTACCGCAGGTGCATCGACGTGAGATCGTGTGCTTAAGCGTTTTGAACTGCGAACCGCTGGGGGGCGGGCGAGCCGGAGGGCTGTTGGGAGCCGTCGAGGTAAGCGGGCCCACGGTCCAGCGCAGAGAGAGAGTGTCGAGCGAGGGCGCCGAGGTTGCGGACGAGGTG
>JBBQJI010000155.1:0-7472 GCA_038325765.1 Nannocystales bacterium | reverse complement strand
AGGAGAGTCGATGCCACAGGTCATTCAGAACAACTTCAGGGTCCGCAAGAACTTCGGAAAACTGAAGAAGATCGTCGAGATCCCCAACCTCATCGACATCCAGAAGCGCTCCTACGACAAGTTCCTGCAGCGCGACACGCCGACCGACGAGCGCGATGACGTCGGCCTCCAGGCCGTCTTCAAGAGCGTCTTCCCCATCAAGGACTTCGGCGAGACCAGCTCGCTCGAGTTCGTCAGCTACTCCCTCGACCGCCCCAAGTACGACGAGGACGAGTGCCGCGCCCGCGGCATGACGTTCGCCGCGCCGATCAAGGTCGTCGTGCGGCTGGTCGTGTGGGACGTCGACGACGAGAGCGGCACCCAGTCGATCCGTGACGTGAAGGAGCAGGAGGTCTATTTCGGCGAAATCCCGCTGATGACCGAGCACGGCACCTTCATCATCAACGGCACCGAGCGCGTGGTGGTCAGCCAGCTGCACCGCAGCCCCGGCGTTTTCTTCGACCACGACCGCGGCAAGACCCACAGCTCGGGCAAGAAGCTGTTCTCCGCGCGCGTGATCCCGTACCGCGGCTCGTGGCTCGACTTCGAGTTCGACCACAAAGATCTCATCTACGTCCGCATCGACCGCCGGCGCAAGCTCTACGCGACGGTGCTGCTGCGCGCCCTGGGCTTCACCACCCAAGAGCTGCTCGATTTCTTCTACTCGAAGGAGACCGTCTTCGTCGACAAGGAGGGCGGCGAGGTCAAGATCTGGCGCGGCATCGACTACGACCTGCTGCTCCAGCAGCGCGCGACGTCGGACGTCATCGACCCCGAGACCAACGAGGTCCTGGTCAAGAAGGGCCGCAAGATCACCCGTGCGCACATCAAGCGCATGAAGAACTCGGGCATCAAGCGCCTGCCGATGGACGTCGAGGAACTCAGCGGCAAAGTCGCCGCCGAGGACACCATCGACGACAACACCGGCGAGGTCCTGCTCAACTGCAACGAGGACATCACCGAGGAGCACATCGCCCGGCTGTCGGAGTCGGGCGTCGAGAGCTTCCGCGTGCTCTTCATCGACGACTTCAACGTCGGCCCGTTCCTCCGCGACACGCTGCTGCAGGACAAGCTCACCGGCTCCGAGGAGGCCATCCTCGAGATCTACCGCCGCCTGCGGCCCGGTGATCCGCCGACCCTCGAGACGGCGCGCAACCTGTTCGACTCGCTGTTCTTCCGCGCCGACCGCTACGATCTGTCGACCGTCGGTCGCCTCAAGCTGAACCACAAGTTCAACCTCGGCGAAGAGCTCACGACCCAGGTCCTCACCAAGCGCGACATCCTCGAGACGGTCAAGTACCTGGTCGAGCTGCGCAACGGTCGTGGTCAGATCGACGACATCGATCACCTCGGCAACCGCCGTGTTCGAGCGGTCGGCGAGCTGATGGAGAACCAGTACCGCATCGGTCTGGTTCGCATGGAGCGCGCCATCAAGGAGCGCATGAGCATGTCCCAGGAGATGGACGCGCTCATGCCGGCGGATCTCATCAACGCCAAGCCGGTGTCGGCGGTCGTGAAGGAGTACTTCGCGTCCAGCCAGCTGTCGCAGTTCATGGATCAGACCAATCCCTTGTCCGAGGTCACGCACAAGCGGCGTCTCTCGGCACTCGGGCCCGGTGGTCTCACCCGCGAGCGCGCAGGCTTCGAGGTCCGCGACGTCCACCAGACCCACTATGGTCGCGTGTGCCCGATCGAGACGCCAGAAGGTCCGAACATCGGCCTCATCGCGTCGCTGTCGACCTACGCGCGCATCAACGAATTCGGCTTCATCGAGACGCCGTACCGTTCGGTCGACGGTGGCGTGGCCACGGGCGACGTCGCCTACTACTCCGCACTGCAGGAGCAGGGCCACTACATCGCGCCGGCCAACACCAAGACCGACGACAAGGGCAAGCTCGTCAACGAGCAGGTCCAGTGCCGCTACAACGAGGAATTCGTGATGGTCGCCCCGCAAGAGGTGACGCTCATGGACGTCTCGCCCAACCAGCTGGTGTCGGTCGCCGCGTCGCTCATCCCGTTCCTGGAGCACGACGATGCCAACCGCGCGCTGATGGGCAGCAACATGCAGCGGCAGGCGGTACCGTGCCTGCGTCCCGACGCGCCGCTCATCGGCACGGGCATGGAGCAGCACGTCGCCCGTGACTCGGGCACCACGGTCGTCGCCGATCGCGACGGTGTGGTCGAGCAGGTCGACGGTGCGCGCATCGTCGTCAAGCCGGTGTCGACCAAGGACGAGACCCGCTCGATCCTGGGCGCCAAGCCCGACATCTACAACCTGGTCAAGTTCGAGCGCAGCAACCAGAACACCGGGCTCAACCAAAAGCCCATCGTGCGCGTCGGCGACCGGGTCAAAAAGGGCGATGTCATCGCCGACGGCTCGGCCACCGAGCGCGGCGAGCTGGCGCTGGGCCAGAACGTGCTCGTCGCGTTCATGCCGTGGCAGGGCTACAACTTCGAGGACTCGATCCTCGTGTCCGATCGCCTCATCCGCGAGGACGTGTACACATCGCTGCACATCGAAGAGTTCGAGTGCGTCGCCCGTGACACCAAGCTCGGCAAAGAAGAGATCACGCGCGACATCCCGAACGTCGGCGAAGAAGCCCTGCGCAACCTCGACGAGGCGGGCATCGTGTCGGTCGGCGCCGAGGTCAAGGCCGGCGACATCCTGGTCGGCAAGATCACGCCCAAGGGCGAGACCCAGCTGTCGCCCGAGGAGAAGCTGCTGCGGGCGATCTTCGGCGAGAAGGCCGGCGACGTGCGCGACACCTCGCTGCGGCTGCCGCCGGGCGTGTCGGGCATCGTCATCGACGCCCGCGTCTTCGCCCGCAAGGGCGTCGACAAGGACACCCGCGCCCAGTCGATCGAGGATCACGAGCGCGACAAGCTGATCAAGGATCGCAACGACAACGTCAGCATCGTCTCGGACGGTTACTACAACCGCATCCGCGAGATCCTCGGTGGCAAGGTCACCGCGGCCAAGCTGGTCGACGACGCCGGTGCGGTGCTGAGCGAGTCGGGCGTCACCTTGAACGACAACGCGCTGCTCGCGATCCCGCGGCGGTTCTGGGGTCAGTTCGCGCTGACCACCGCCGAGGACACCGAGCTGGTCGAGGCCCTCGCGCGGCGGCTCGAGAAGGACCTCGACGAGATCGAGACCATCTTCCGCGAGAAGATCGCGAAGCTGACCAAGGGCGACGAGCTGCCGCCCGGCGTCATCAAGATGGTCAAGGTCTACGTCTGCATCAAGCGCAAGCTGCAGGTCGGCGACAAGATGGCCGGTCGTCACGGCAACAAGGGCGTGATCTCGCGGATCATGCCGGTCGAGGATCTGCCGTATCTCGAAGATGGCACCCCGGTCGACATCGTGCTCAACCCGCTGGGCGTGCCCTCGCGCATGAACGTCGGGCAGATCCTGGAGACCCACCTGGGGTGGGCGGCGCGCGAGCTGGGCAACCAGATCGATCGCTACCTGCAGACCAACTTCAACTCGGACGTCCTGCGCAAGCAGGTCAAGAAGATCTACGAGAACCCCGAGGCCGATCGCTTCGTGGACTCGCTGTCCGACGATGACGTGGCGCGCTTCGCCGACAAGCTGCGACGCGGCGTGCACATGGCCACGCCGGTGTTCGACGGTGCGCTCGAGACCGAGGTCAAGAGCACGCTCGAGAAGGCCGGTCTGCCCCGCGGCGGCCAGGCGATCCTGTTCGATGGTCGCTCCGGCGAGGCGTTCAACGAGAACGTCACCGTGGGCATCATGTACATGCTCAAGCTCCACCACTTGGTCGACGACAAGATCCACGCGCGGTCGATCGGGCCCTACTCGCTGGTCACGCAGCAGCCGCTGGGCGGCAAGGCGCAGTTCGGCGGTCAGCGACTGGGCGAGATGGAGGTGTGGGCGCTCGAGGCCTACGGCGCCGCGTATGCGCTGCAGGAGCTGCTCACGGTGAAGAGCGACGACGTCGTCGGCCGCATGCGCATGTACGAGTCGATCGTGAAGGGCCAGCCCACGATGTCGCCGGGCGTGCCGGAGAGCTTCAACGTGCTCCTGAAGGAGCTGCAGGCGCTGTGCCTGAACGTGGAGATGCTCGAGGTCGACATGGACACCGGCCAGGTGCCGGGGACGATCCGCGAGACGGCTCCGGCTGCGGAGTAGGGCTCGGCGAGAGGACGAAGGCGCCGCGACTCCCGGAGGGGGGCCGCGGCGTCGTTGCGTGGGGGGTCGGGGAGCTCGGGTGGCGAGCCTTCGGGGAGAAGTCGAGCGCGCGCGGTTGGGCGGGCGGGGTAGACTCGTGGCCGAGCGATGGGTCGCAGCGTGGGCACTGGTTGCGTGTGGGTGGCCGTCGCGGCCGCCATCGCGGTTGCGTGTGGGCGCGAGCGCGCGCGTGAGCCGGCGGCGGAGGTGGCGATGGACACGGGCGCCGTGCTGACCGCGATCGACCCAGTGCCGCTGCGCGTCGAGGTGGCCGGGTGCAAGGGCGGTGAGAAGGCGGCGCAGACGTGTGCGCTGCGCGAGCCCGATGGTGCTGGTGAGCCGGCGCTGCTGCAGGTGTGGGTCGACGGTGATGCGCACGTCGACATTGCGGTCGATGCGGACGTCGTGACGCCGCGTGAGTCCGAACAGATCGACGGCGGTTGGCACTACGTCGTGCCGATCGCGCGCGGGGCGACGGCGTTGACGATCCGACGCGCGGGGGCGGTGCCGTGGCGGCTGCAGCTGCTGCCTGCGCCGGTGTATCCGGTGCTCGGACCGATCCGGGCGACGCTTCCGGATCAGAATGACGCGACGCGGGGGCCGCGGCTCGAGGTGGTGCTGGGGAAGATCGAGGCCGCGCTGCCGCTCATGGGCACGGCGGAGCAGGCCGAGGCGCTGTGGGTCGCGTCGGTCATGACGTGGGATCTCGGCAGGGACGGTGCGGAGTTCGGGCGGCGGGCCCTCGCTGCGGCGATCGAGGCGGGCGACGCGACGGTGGTGGTGTACAACGCGGGGATTCTGCTGCACATGCTCGGTCCGGACTCGGACGAGGCCGGCTGGGTGCTGGAGCTCGCGTCGCTCTACGCCGGGAACGTGGTGGATGGCAGGAACTTGGTGCAGTTGGAGATGAATCTCGCCTCGGAGGCGCTCAGGGCTGGGGAGGGATGGCGTGGCATCGAACTCTTGCGAGCGGCGGAAGCCCGCGCGCGGCGACTGGGGCTGCGAGACGTCGAGGGGGCCGCGGGCGCGCGGGTCATCGCCGAACTCGCGCTCCGCGGGCGCGAGGCGGAGCGGGTCGTCGCGTTGGAGCGGTTCTACTCGCGAAGCCGACCGTCGAGCTCGGAAACGGCCTGTGTCGATGCCGCGAATCTCACGAACATCGGGTCCTCGTTCGTCCAGGCGCGGTTTCTCGGGGCCAGTACCGCCGATCCGGAGCCAACGGTGGCGGCTGCGGTCGCGAGGTTCGACACCGACGCCGTGCGCTGCGAGGTCGGTGACAATCGAGAGTGGCAGGACGGACGAGCGCTCGCCCACGGGCTGTCGGTCCAATCGGCGCTGCTCGGCGGACACTGGGCCGATGCGAAGCGTCGCCTGGAGTGGTTCGACGGACATGCCGTCGATGCCTCCCGCGTCACGGACCTCGTGTTGTCCCACGTCGAGCTCGCCCTCGGACAGGACGATCTGGAGGTGGCGGCGAACCATCTTCGCGAGGTTCATGACACGGATGACTTGGAGGAGTGGCGACACCAATTGCTGCGCGCTCGAGTGGCCGAGCGGCGCGGACAAAGGGCCGCCGCACTGCGGGCATACCTCGCCGCCGAGCGTGTCGTCGACGCGCTGACAGCGGGTGCGGGGATCCAGCCCCCACGAGACGACACCTCGTTGGGTATCCACGCCGGAGCGGCCGGGGCCATAGCATTGTTGGTGCGAGAGGGCCGGAAGGACGAGGCCGCGCGTGTTGCCCGGCGCTCGCGAGGGCGGACGCTGCGGCCGGTCGGTCGCGCGGCGCAGCTCACGGCCCTGTCGGCGCGCGAGCGCAGCGAGTGGCGGGCGGCCGTCGCCGAGTACGAGACGGCGCGAGATCGGATCGCCGCCGAGCTGACCGACGCCTGGGCGATGCCGGCCGACGCGCGCGCGTTCCTGTTGCGTAGTCACGGTCCGCTGCGGGCCGCGATGCAGGCCGCCCACGGTCGCGCCTTCGACATCCTCTCCCGCGCCGACACCTCGGCGCCGCCCAGCGACGGTTCAGGCCCCCGCCCCGGAGATCTGTGGCTGTACTTCCATCCGGCGGGCCGCGGGTGGTTCGGGATCGCCCAGAGCCCCTCGGCGACGGTCGTCCTCGCCATCGATGCGCTCGGCACGACGCCCGAGGCGCTGGGCCACGCTTTGCTCGATCCGTTCGACGCCGAGATCGCGGCGGCCCGAGAGGTTCGGGTTCTCGCGATGGGTCCGCTGCTCGACGTCGCGTTCCACGAGCTGCCGTGGCGCGAGCACGCCCTCATTGACCACGTGCCCGTGACCTGGGCGGTCGATTTCGGCCTGGACGCCGATCCGAGCCCGGGCACCGGAGCGCTGGTTGTCGCCGATCCTGCGACGCACATGGTCGGCATCGGTCGGCTGCCCCACGCCCGCCACGAGGCCGTCGTCGTGGCCGACGCCCTCGTGGCGCTTGGCATGCCGGTCAAGACCTTGCTCGGCGCCGACGCGACCTTGCTCGAGGTCCTCGCCCAGCTCGGCGAGGTCCGCTGGTTCCACTATGCGGGCCATGGCCTGGTCGATGGCCGCAGCGCCTGGGATGCGGCGCTGCCCCTCGCGGGCGAGGCGGTGCTCACGGTGCGCGACATCATCACGACCGCGCCCGTACCCGAGACGGTGGTGCTGTCAGGGTGCGAGACCGCGGCGAGCGGCGTCGGCGGGCTCGGCCTGGCGACGGCGTTCGTGCTCGCCGGATCGCGCAACGTCGTCGGATCGGCCACGGTGCTGCGCGACAACGATGCGCGCGACATGTCGGAGTCCCTCTATCGGCACTCCGGAATCGCCGACGGTCCGGCGTGGTTCCGCGCAGCGGTCCTCGACGGCCGCGCGCGTGACCAGGCTTGGACCGCGAGCATCCGCCTGTGGCAGCCCTGATCGTACGAGAACCCCCTCCGCGCCGCATTGCTCCTTGCCGCCGCGGACGGCTTGGGAGACGATGGCGGGTATGTCAGGACGGCAATCGCTCGAGCGCGTGGGGATCAAGGCAATGGAACATTCATGGACGCGAAGGATCGCGACCGCAGCGGTGCTCGCCGCGCTCGCAGTGACAGGGTGTGGCACGCCGGTGCTGAGGGTCTGCACCGACTGCAAGTACAAGGCGACCGTCACCTTCAACGACATGCCCACGGGCACCATCAACACCGCGAACATGCGGATCACCGTCAAGCACCCCGCCAGGTGCCCTCAGCCCAGCTTCCCGAACATG
>JBBQJI010000154.1:0-7497 GCA_038325765.1 Nannocystales bacterium | reverse complement strand
CCCTGGTCGTCTTCGGTGAGCAGCTCGACCTCGAGCTGGAAATCATCGGCGCGCGCGATTGCACACGCGCCGCTGTCGCTGACGTCGACGACGTTGCCGACCCGCAGACTCAGATGTGTGAATCCGACACGTCGAGTTCGGCGACGTCTTCGGGATCATCGAGCTCCCACAGGATGCTGCCCCCGGAGCCTAGATCCTCTCCCCACGAGACCTGCAGCGCCCGGGTCTCGTGAACATTCTGATAGATCCGTCCGGGCTGCGTGAGGATGTCGGCGGTCGTCCCGTGACACGCCTGCGCGTTGACAA
This sequence comes from Nannocystales bacterium, assembly GCA_038325765.1. Lineage (GTDB taxonomy): Bacteria > Myxococcota_A > Polyangia > Nannocystales > Nannocystaceae > Xiheibacterium. Next base: position 7,191 of record JBBQJI010000154.1, on the reverse strand, counting down.
GCCCGTCTGTGCGCCAGACGGGGAACCCGGCGGTCGACGTGCCGAGGTAGCCCATCGCTCCCGTCGCGCAACCGTAGGGCAGCGGCGCGTCGTTGGCATCGACGCGCCCCCATGCATCCACGAGATACCGCGCCTCGTCTGGAAACTGACCGGCCCGCTGCACGTAGTTGGCGAAGACGAGCGGCCGGTCGAGGAGGTCAAAGCCAGGGAGGTCGTCCCACAGCGCGTCGACATCGACCGTGGTCGGCCATGGCGGAAACGACGCTTCGTCGGGGTTCGGGCTCATCAGCTTCATGAACGCGGCCCGGGCGAGCGGGTCGGACGCGAGCTGCCATCGGACGAACTCGGGCATGTAGTGGGCGGCTATGGATCTCGCGCGTGTCGCGCCGAACCAGGGCTGGACCCAGCCGCCGAATGCATTGTGGTCCACGCCGTGGATCCACAGCTCCGCCTTGTCGTAGATCCGAACGGCCGGCGACTGGACGCCAGGCAGCGCCGAATCGACGTCCACCTCGGGTTCGCGGACCATGGAGTCGTAGCTCGCAGGACCGCCGTTGAGTGCATCCTCGTCCAACGCGCCTTGTAGCACCAAGTACGGCGCCGAGTCGGCACGATTGACGGTGATCGACGTCTCCACGTCTTCGACCTCGGGTTCCCAAAGCGGCGCAATTGGCATCGCGCCGCACAGCTCGTAGTCGTTCATGCCCAGGATGACGTTTTGCAGGGATTCAAAGTTGCTGACGAGAAAGTTGGTGGCCGCGCCGCCGCGGCTGTGGCCCGACAGCAACGCCGCCTCGGAGATACGTGCGTCGCCACCTTGGGACCAGCCGCCGGGCGCGTCATGCTTGGCGAAGAGCATGGCGCACGCGAGCATGTTGGCGCGCTTGGCGGAACTCCAGTTGAGCGTGCCCAGATCCGGGTTGAGAAACGGGGGCTGCACCGCGAATACGACCAACCCCTGCGCCGCCAGGGCGCGGAGCATGTCGGGGTAGAGTTCATGCTCGAGCTCATCGTTTTCGTCGAGCTCGACGATGTTCTGCCGGGCGCCCGGGGAGAAGAATAACGCAGGCCGCGCCCCGGGTGGCCATGCGCCGCCGGGCAGGGCCGGGCGGTACACATAGACGGTGAAGTTGTCGAACTGGGGATTCAGGGCGTTGCCGGTGGTCCCGATCAGGTATGCGTTGTCGCAGGCGACGTCGACGTCCACGTTCTCCACTTCCTCGAGGACGACCTCATAACCGCCGCCGATCAGTGCTGGGTCCACATCACATGGATTCTCGCTTGCGCCGTCGCCACCATCACCCGTGGAATCCGCGCCCGATGGGTCGCCGTCGCCTCCGCCGTCCTCCGTGCCGACCACCGTGCCACCACCGTCGGTCGTCGAGAGCATGCCCCCACCCGCATCATCGCCGCAGGAGGCGATGACGCTCGAGGCGACAGCAAGTCGTAGGAGGTTTCGGAAACGAGCAAGGTTGAGGCCGAGCATGGTGACGTGTCTCCGCGGGGGTCAGGAAGATCGAGGGGTCAGCCTGCGAGGCTCACGGCCAGGAAATCATCGCGATGTAGGACCAGGGGTCGTTGGGATCCTCGACCACGAAGTCGAGCAGACCATCTCCGTTGAAGTCGCCGGTTCCGTGCGGTGTGGCCGCCGGCATGATGGGGATCGTGATGGCATCCGGGACGGGCGCTTCCAAGGCGTAGATCGCGTAGACGCCGTCGTGGTCGCTGTAGACGATCATCGAGCCGTCGTGCGATCCGAACAGGTTGCCGATCGAGCGGGGCGACTGCATCCTCCACCCCTCCGGCAGCGCGTCGACCGCGACCTTCTCGGGATCCGCGAACGTCCCGTCGCCGCGACCGTAGTGGATGACCGCCGAGCCGTCCTCGTGGGCGCCGATGCCGACGTACACGTCCAGATTGCCATCCTGGTCGAAGTCGCGCGAGAGCACCCCGCCATCCGGCTTCGCACCCATCGGCGCGTCACCGGCGAGCAGCAGGGTGTCCGTCTCCTGATCGTTGATGAAGACGTTGTACCGGTACCAGCTGGGATCGTACTCGGCCGGGTGCGGGTCGCAGCTGCTTGCCGCGTCGAACGTGAACATGTCCTCGTCCCCGTCGTTGTCGAAGTCGGCGCGAACGCTTTGCCCGAGATCGCCGCACGGGATGTGGGGCATCTGTCGAGGTCCGTGCGGCAGCCACTGCCCCAGGGTGCGTCGGAACATCTGCGCTTGGTAGAGCGCTCCCTGTTTCGGTACGAACAGCAGCGCCAGGAACTCCGGAAACCCGTCGCCATCGAAGTCGATCGAGCGAAAACCGCTGGACGTGATGACCTTTCCGTCATCGGCGAACACCTCGTCGCTCTCGGACTCGCCGAGCGCTCCGTCCCGTACGAGCTGCCAGGAGTACCGGCCCGTCGAACTCTGTTGCGACGTCGTCATCACGTCGTTGCGGCCATCGCCATCGATGTCGAAGTCGAGCTCGGTCGCGACGCTCATCCCGAGACCGGGCCCGAACGCGAGCTCGCGCCACTGCGTACCGTCCAGTTCGAGCTGCATCAACCCGCCGGTGCCCGGCATGCCCGTCACCGCCGTCGAGTGCCCGAGCAACTCCTGGTCGCCGTCCCCGTCGAGATCGACTCCAACCACCCCCTTCAGCGAGCCATGATACGGCAGCGCGACCGGCATGTAGCACACGACGCCCGGCTCGATGACGCCGTCACCGCAGCTCTCGTCCAACACATGCTCCCACCGGGGATCGGCGTCCGTCGTCGTGCCGGAGTCGGTCTCGGTCGAGGTCGAGTGCGTGCCCGACGACGAGACACCGTCCTCCGTGCTGGCTGCGCTTGCCGTCGCGACGTCCGCCGCCTCGGCCGCATCGCTTGACATCGGGTCGCCCGCCGCGTCCTGTCGGCAGCCAACCAGCGCCAGTGTCATGAAGCAACCGCCGACTCTCCCCATGATCGGCAGGGTGCACAGACTCTGCGGAACGTGTCCACAAGTTTGAAGCCAGTTGGTTCGGAGATCAGTGGATGACTGGCGTAGGTTGAGGATGGGCGTTGGGGTTGCGGGTCGGCTTGTTGATCCAGACCTCCTTCGGGGGGCGCTTGACGGTGGGCGCGCCGTTGGGGAAGCGCTCGGGGTGTTGCGCGTAGGCTTTGCGGAGCGCAGCGGCGCGAAGCTCGATCTTCTCCTCGACGAGGCCGTGGTGCACGTCGTTGGGCGTGAACATGGCGAGGCCGCTGTGGTGGTGCTTGTGGTTGTACCAGGCGACGAAGTCGACCACGAAGTCGCGGGCATGTTCGATGCTGCCGAAGCGATCGGGGAAGTCGGGCCTGTACTTGAGGGTCTTGAAGCCCGACTCCGAGTACGGGTTGTCGTTCGACTGGTACGGGCGCGAGTGGGTCTTGGTGACGCCGAGATCGGCGCAGAGGAACGCGACGCACTTGCTGCTCATCGACGAGCCGCGATCGGCGTGCAGCGTGAGCGTGCCCGGCTCGACGCCCTGCTTCAGGCAGGTCGTGTGGATCAGCTTCGCCGCGAGCGTCTGGCTCTCCTTGGTCGCGAGCATCCAGCCGACGATGTAGCGGCTGTACACGTCGATGATCACGTACAGGTAGTAGTAGGTCCACTTCGTCGGGCCATGCAGCTTGGTGATGTCCCAGCTCCACAGCTCGTTCGGGCGCGAGGCGAGCAGCTCGGGCTTCACCACGTCGGCATAGCGCCGGATATCGCGGCGCTCGGCGTTCTCACCGGCAGCATCGAGGATCCGATACATCGTGCGGACCGAGCAGAGGTGCTTCCCGGCCTCGAGAAGCGACGCGTGCACCTGCGCAGGAGGCAGATCGGCGAAGTGCGGCTCGTGCAAGACCGAGAGCACCTCGGCGCGCTCGCCCGGCGAGAGTGCTCGGCCACCCGATCGCCGCCGCGCCGGCCGGTTGCACATCGGCGCGGACCATCGCCGATAGCTCGAGCGCGACATCCCGAAGGCGCGACATGCTTCGCGCTCGCCGACGACGGCTGCCGCCTCGCGGACGATCGCCGTCAACTCGGGTCCTCCTCGGGCACCGGATGCCCGAGCAGCGCAGCCATTTTTTTTGCATCTCAACCAGGAACTCGGCCCGCTCCGCGCGCGCCTTCAACTTCGCGTTGTCGCGTTCGAGCTCCGCGATCCGCTTCGCGGTCGGGTCGACCGCCTTCGGCTTCGGTCCGCGCCTCTTCGGCATCGCGCTGCCGAGTTCACCCCGATCTCGGGCTCCTCGCCATGTCGCGAGGTGCGACGAGTACAGCCCTTCACGCCGCAGCACCGCAGCGATTTCTCCGGGTCCGCAGCGATCGGCCTCGGCCAAGATCCGCCGCTTGTACTCGTTGGTGAACTGGCGTCGCTTCCCTTTGGCCGGCACTTCGGGGTCCGGCCTCAGCGTCGCCGCTCTCTCGTCCTTCCGCTCGCCGTCCAGCGCTCGAGTGTACCGTCGCGAGTTGAACGCGTGAGCTGATGGTCGGCTGTGCCGGATTCGCCACGTGAAGGCGCGGCATCGCGGGGCCCGATCTCCCGCGTCGAGGGCGAGACGATGGTCGGCGCGGAGTGCCGGAAAGTGGACGAAGTTGGAGGTCGGGCGGCATTCCAAGTTGTGAAGAAACGACACCTGGCGAGACCATCCCGCCCCCGACCTCCGTCTCCACCATGCCTGGACGCGAGCTATCCGTCCAGTCGACGAGGCGGAACGCTGCTCGCCGAGCACGTGCGGACGCTCGACGATCACGAACGTGTGCTGGTCGATGCCGATGGGTGTCGGCCGAAGGTCTGCCCGACGTGCGGGCACGCGCGGATGCACGTGCACGACTACCGCGAGCGCAGGCCGAAGGGTGATGCCGACTGGCCGCCGGTGATCGATGTGCTGCGCTTCAACTGCGCCGCGTGCGACGCGGTGTGGCTGGTGCTTCCGAGATTTCTCGCGCGGCCTCTGTGGCGGTTATGGACGGTAGTCGGCGTGGTGCTCGGCGGCGCCGTGAGTCATCGCGTGACGGTGCCGCGGCGCACGCGACAACGGTGGCGCGCGCGGCAGCAGAGCTCGGGCCGCAAGCTGGTCAGCGTACTCGCGGTCGCCGGCGAAACGCTCGCGCAGATCGCCGCGCAGCTCGGGCACGACGCCTCGCATCGCGAGGTGATCGATGCACTCGGCGGACTCGGCCGGCTGGCCGAGCATGCATCGCTCGTGCACCGGCTCGCACCCGGCGTGCGCGTGATGTGAACGCGTGAAATGCCGACGCCGGTGCGCGCGGCCTGGTGATCCCACCCGAAGTGTCGCCAGACCTCGGGCAGATCGAGGTCGTGGACACCGACGAGCGGCAGAAACTCGCGCTGTGGCGACTGGGCGTGCTCGGTCCGCTGGTGAGCGCACGACTTCGTCACGGCGATCGGCAGAGCTACTTCGCGATGTCGGCGGAGCGCGTGCACGAGAAACCCGACGGCGAGCTCGTGCGACTGAGCGCGCGCACGATCGAGACCTGGTACCGCGCGTACCTGCGCGGTGGCTTCGCAGCGCTGATGCCCAGCGGTCGCGCGGACGCAGGCACCAGTCGCGTGCTGCGTCCCGAGATCGTCGACCTGGTGATCCGCTGCAAGCGCGAGAAGCCGCGCCGCAGCATCCGCAAGATCATCGAGATGCTCGAGCGCGCGAAGAAGGTCGAGCCAGCTCTGCTCACGCGCTCGACGGTGCACCGCGTGCTGCGGGCGGCGGGTCTGTCGACGATGCCGGCCCGCGAAGGTGCGGCGAAGGAACGCCGCTCATTCTTGCCGGAGCGCGCCTGCGACCTGTGGATGGGCGACGCGATGCACGGGCCGCGCGTCGTGCACGGCGGTCGCCTCGTCAAGTCGTACCTACTCACGCAGCTCGATGCTGCGACGCGCTTCTGCGTGCACTCGCGCTTCTACGCGAGCGAGGGCTCCGTCGATCACGAGCACGGCCTGCGCGAAGCCTTCATGCGCCACGGATTGCCGCGCACGTACTACGTCGATCTCGGGTCGGCGTACGTCGCCGACTCGCTGCGGGTGATCTGCGCCGAGCTGGCAGTCCATCTGCGCCACACCAAGGCGCGCGACGCCGCGGCCAAGGGCGCGATCGAACGATTCCATCGCACGTGGCGCGCGGAGGTCGGCGACGAGCTGCCGGCCCAGCCGATGACGCTCGCGGATCTCAACGCGAAGCACTGGGCGTGGCTGCACGCGGTCTACCACGAGCGCGTGAACTCGACGACCGAACGCAAGCCGCGTGCGCATCTGCTCGACGACGATCGCTTCATCCGTCCGGTGCCGCGCGAAGCGAATCTCGACGACATCTTCTTGCACCGCGCGAAACGGAAAGTCCGCAAGGACGGCACGGTGCGCTGGGGCGGCGGCTTCCTCGAAGTCGCCGCCGAGCTCGAGGGTGATGTCGAGCTGCGCTTCGACCCGAGCGACGAGGCCGCGCTGCCGCGCGTCTTCGTCGGCGGTCGTTTCGTCTGCGACACGGTGCAACTCGATCTGCATCGCAACTCGCTTCGTCGACGCAAGCTCATCGAACCCGTCGCCGAATCACCGCTCGAGCCCACCGGCATCGACGTGCTCGGCGACATCGAGCGCGAGCACTACGAGCGAGTCCGATTCTCCGGCCAACACCACGAGGACGACTGACCATGTACCGCAAACGCTTCGGTCTACACGCACACCCACTGCCCAAGGACGCCTGCGGCAAGACCTTCTACACCGGCGGTGACAGCTTCACTCGGCTCGAGCGCATCTTCCACTGGCTCGCGCGCGACCCCGGGCTCGTGCTTAAGCGTTTTGAACTGCGAGCCGGCGGAGGGCGGGCGAGCCGCGGGGGCGATGCGACCCGCAGGCCAGCGCATCGCCGCGAGATCTCCGAGCAACCACGAACCGTCACCCGTAGCCGCGGCTGTCCACGGGCCTACCTCCGGGCCACTGGGCCCGCTGGCTGGCCAACCGGCCCGCTGGCTGGCCACCTGGCCGTGAACCGCCGGGCCGTGGGCACGGTGCAGCTCCCGCCAGAGGGGACGCGAGGCGCGACGCGAAGGTGTGAATCCGGCGACCGCATGCTGCATCTACGCGCTCTCGCACAGAGCGACCGCTGGAACGACGGCATCGCCGAGACCCTGCGTCCGCTCGAACGAGCGCCATCCGTCAGGGTGACTCGGG
>JBBQJI010000153.1:0-7499 GCA_038325765.1 Nannocystales bacterium | reverse complement strand
TCGCCTCTGGGGCGCGTGGTCAGGCGAACAACCGCCGAGCCAACCTCGGTGCAGGGCCGGTGCAGGGCCGTCTCGCTGCGAAGGCCGCCCCCAGTGCGGAGGCACCGATGCCGAGCGCATCGGAGCTGGGAACCACGCGCGCCCGACGGGTGCCGAGCAGCGGGCGCCGACGACGAGCATCACGCGCGAGCCCGGATCGCCGTCGGCTGCGCGCGCGCGGACGATGGACTCGGCCATCGCGTCGTTCCACAGCGCCATCGACTTGAAGAACGCCGGCCCGCGCACGGGACCCATCAGCGCCATGAACCGCCGCGAGTGCTCGTCGTCGGGCGGGACGCTGGTGGCGGGCAGCCAGCCCTGCTCCTCGGCGCTCAGCGTGTCGCGCCACTGCGCATATGCGAGGCCGGACTTGCGATAGGCGGTGACCAGGCGCCGCGGCGCGTTGGCGGCCACGATGCGGGCGCCCGCGGCCTTGCACGCCTCGACGAGCGGCCGATGCGACGCGTCGTAGCCCTCGCTGCGTCCCGTGCGTTCGCGAAACGTCGCCTCGTCGATCTCGCCCGCGAGGTAGGCGTCGATCGCCGGCTGGGTGTCGGCCTCGAGGAACTCCATCGCCAGCACGAACGGTCGCGGATCGGCGAGGAGCGACTCCACGAGCGCGCGCTCGAGCTCCGCGGCGACCGGGTGATCGTGGAGCTCGCCGAAGGCGACGACGTCGGCGGTGGCACTGCGATCGGCGAACGCGGCGAGCGTGGACGGGCGGCCGTCGCCGTCGAACAGCGCGCGGTCGGGGCCGGGGGGCGTGGACGCGGGCGAGGCCGTGGCGGTGCCGCGGCAGCCGGCGCAGAGCAAAGCGGCGCTGCCGAGCGCGAAGCTGCGCCGAGTGGTCGTAATCGAGCGCAGGATAGCGTGGGCTTCCCGCTCACGGACACGTCGGATCTTCACCGATGCACGCATCGAGATCCACGGGTCCGAACGGCCCGTCGCCGCACGGCGTCGCTCCCGAGATCTGCAGGCCCGGCACACTCGCGGGCCACAGACACGGTACCAACCCGTGGATGTCGGGCGCCGCGAGGCAGGCGTCGAACCACTCCCGGTCGCGCGGCGCCAGCAGACGCTGGTCCAACGGGCCGCTGAGATCCGTGATCCACGAGATTTCGGTGACCACGCCGGCGCCGAGCACCAGATAGCGGCCTTCGATGGTCTCGTAGCCGCTGTGGAGCTCGATCTCGTGCACGGCCGCCTCACCGTCGCGCATCGATTCGAGGACGCAGCGCGCCGCAGCCTCGGCCTCGTCCAACGCCGCGATGGTGTCGACCGTGAAGGTGTAGGTGCCGGCCTCGCAGTCGCTCGGGCCGAAGAAGTGCAGGACGACCGTGTCGCAGGGCACCGGCAGGCTGGGGCAGACGAACGGGTCCAACTCCAGACCGTCGTCGTAGGCGTCGTAGAAGCCCGACTGATCCCAGCAGCCGTCGGCGGCGGTCTCGTCGCCCGTCGTCCCGGTGTCGTCGGTGCCGCTCGAACCCTCCGCGACGCTCGGGTCCACCGGACCCGTGTCCTCCCCACTCGACGCGGTGGTCTCCGGTGCAGTCGTGTCCGCTGCCGTGGTGCCCGGCGTCGTGCTGTCCGCGTCGCCGGCGTCGCTCGATGACCCGGTGGTTGCAACGCCCGCCGTCCCGTCGTCGTCCGCCGTGCCGACCTCGACCTGCTCCGGAGGGCTGCAGCCGGCGAGCAGCGACGCGAGCGCCCACAGCAGCGGCCGCGGCGTTCGAGGACCCGTCGCGTGGGGGGAATCTGTGTGGCAGAGCGAGACGGGGGAGTCGACGGCGGGCAGAGACATCTGCAGACACGTGTGGTCGACCTCGGAGGTTTCGATCGCTGGGCACGGCGAGATTTCTTCGCGGCGAGCGACTTGCCCCTGACCGACGAGCGACAGCACACGCTCGGCACTGATCGACCGCGCCGAACGACCGAGGTGCCGAGTTCGTGCCGAGTTCGTGCCGAGTTCGTGTAGTGCAGCGTGCCGTGCGATGGCACGATGTCGTGCCGACCTCGCCTTCGTCCACGGCGACTCTTGACGCTCCGTGTTTGTTTTATTAGCTATTCTGAGTAGATCGAACGGCTATAAAGCTAGTTTTCCTGGCGAGTGGTTGTGGACCGGGCGTAGCCGCGGACGTGGGCTCGACGGACGACACTTCGACCGCGGGCGCGTCGCAGACCGAGACGTCGAGCCCCGAGAGCTCGAGCGACGCGTCGTCGGGGGACGTCGTCGACAGCACCGACACGAGCAGCAGCGGTGATGCACCTGCGGCATGGTGTCTCGAGACCTCCACGATCGGTGCGGGCGCGTTCGAGGGCCTCGGTGAACGGGCCCAACTCGCCGACGTCGACGGCGACGATCGCCTCGAGCTGTGGACCGTCGTGTCGACGTGGAACCCACTCATCGAGCAGATGGAGGCGACGGTGACGCAGCACCACGTCGACGCGACCGGCCTCGCGGATGTGGGTGACAGTCACGTGTGGGCAGGCGCAGTGTCGCGTTTCGCCGACATCGATGGCGACGGCTCCGACGACGTGGTGTTCGTCGCGAACGACGAGACTTCGTCGACGTGGATCGACATCTCCACGGGCATCCCCGGCGAGCCACAGCCGCTCGCCCTGCCCGAGACGTCGCGAGACACCTGGGTCGACGCCGACGGCGACGGCGACGTCGACCTCCTCGTGCTCGCCGAGTACTTCGACTTCGAGGCGAGCAGAGTGCAGCTTTGGACCAACGACGGTGCAGGCACCTTCGCGATCACGGCGGACCTCGGCGACGTCTTCGACGGCATGCTCATCGAGACGATCGAGCCCGTCGCGGACGGCGTGTTCGCGGCCCACGCGTCGGGCAGTCCGCTCGATTTCGAGTACACGTCCGCGATGTGGGAAATCCGGCTCGTCGACGGCTCGCAGCAAACCGGCGCGCACACGCCCGTGATTGCGGAAGGCCTCGCCGGCGCCTCGGACTTCGACGGCGACGATCGCGTCGACTTCGTGACCACGGGCGTTCAGGCGCCACAGGACGGGACTTACCTGTGGCACGGGAGCGCGGATGGGCCGGTGCAACGCACGCTGACCGGGTCGATGCGAACGGTCGAGGTCGGCGACTTCTTCGGCACCGGCGCACCGGCGGTTCTGGTCGGCGACGTCGGCGGTCATGCCGAGCTCTTCGACACACCGCACGATCCCACGGCGCCTTCGGTGACTCTCCTGGGCGTTCTCGGCGACCCCGGCGTGGGGGACACCGTGGTCGACATCGACGGCGACGGCAACGACGAGCTCTTGAAAGAGACGATCAAGGATGACCTCTACTCCTACACGATCATCGAGGTGCGCCCATGCGAGTGATTTGCTGCGCCGTCGGGCTCGTGATCGGCTGCGGAACGGACGACTCGAGCCTGGTCTCGACATCGTCCTCGACTGCAGATGCGTCGTCCGACTCGTCGACGTCACCGACGGAGACGACGACGTTCACCCCGACGACCGATCCGTCGGATCCGGGTTCGTCGACGTCGATCGCGTCGACCACGGGCACCGGCGACGAGTCCGGCAGCAGCAGCGAGAGCACCGGCGAACCGATGGCTGCGCTGTGCGGTAACGGCGAACTCGACTCCGACGAGGGCTGCGACGACGGCAATGACGACGACGACGACGCGTGCGACTCGGACTGCGTGCCGACCGACGCGATCGTGTGGTCGGCCGAGTACGGCGGTGCCGCCTCGCAGTACGACTGCGCGGCGCGTGTGGTGGTGACCGACGGCGGCACGTGGGTGGCGGGGTTCGTCCGCGACGTCGGCCTGCAGACCGACGGTTGGATCGGGCGTCTCGATGTCGAGGGCGGATGGTCGTGGCACTCGACGATGGTCGGCGCGGGCAACGACGACGATCGCACGCTCGCGCTCACCGTCGACGTCGACGGCAACGCATACGCCGCCGGATGGACGACGGAGGGGAGCCAGCATGCGTGGTTGAGACGCATCGATTCCGATGGCGCGGAGATGTGGACCGAGACCTGGTCCGACGGCCGACAGGCTGGGGCGCAGGGCCGCGCGCTCGGGATCGTCGACGGTGCGCTGTGGCTCGCCGTCGATCGCGACGCGGCGCCACCCCTGGTACAGCCGTGGAGCTTCGACGGCGTGCACGGTCTCGACGTGATGCTCGCTGCGCCGGATTCCCTGGAGCTGAGCGTCCTCGATCTCGACGTCGCCACCGACGCGACGTGGCTCGTGCTCGCGCTCCACGATCCGCTCGAGCCCTCCGTGCAGCCGATGCTGGCGAGGCTCGCGCCCGATGGCTCCATCGCCGACAGCATCGTCGTGCAGACCCAGTCGGGCGCGACGTTCGACGACGGGGGCATCTCGGGCGCCGTGCGAGCCGATGGTGCGGCCGTGCTGGTGTCGTACGATGCTCCGGCGGGTGGCGAGACGCCGGTGGTGCGCGTGTTCGACACCGAGGGCGTGACGACCGACGCGTGGCTGGTGGAGCTCGACGGTGAGCCGCAAGTCAACGATGTCGCGTACGGCGACAACGGAACGATCGTGCTCGTCGGTCGGCGCCATGATGTGCCGTGGACTCGCACCCTGGCGAGCGACGGCACGCCGATCTGGGATCGGCTTCACACGCCAGCGGGGGCGAACGGCGGGCTCGAAGCGGTCGCGATCGCACCAGACGGAGACGTCGTCGTCGCAGGGTGCACGGGGTTGGGCTCGGCGTCGGACATCTGGGTGCGCCGCTACCGACCGTGAAGCGTCGGGACATCCGCCAGATCCGACGCGCCGAGAGCTATCGCGCCTCTCCAACGACTATCGCGGGACGAGCGTGAGCGTCGTCATCAGCGGGACCGGAGTCCTGTCCTTCGCCGTGAGGCCCGTGCTCGCGAGCGAGGGATACAGCTTCAGGAGCGCCGCGCCGCGCTCGCTGGTCAGCTTCTCGATGCTCACGCGATCGAGCGCGTACCCGATGCCGGCAAAGAACGGATCGAGGTGCGCGAAGATTCCAGCCGACCTCATCCGCGCGCTCAGCTTCGCGTAGTCGCGCTCCGGGGGCTCGTCGCTCACCGGGATCCACTTCTCCAGGACCGGCAGCACCGTGAACTGCGTCGTCATCACGAGCGTCGTTCGGGCCTGCGGACCCACGAGCTCGAAGGCCGCGTGGAACAGCGGCGGCAGATCCTTCGCGAGGTTCGCCTCGGTGAGCCTGCACCCTTCGGGGTCGCCCCCGATCTGCACCCGGCCGTTGCCCACCCCGACCGTCGGCGCGCACGCGCCGAGGTCCCCACGAAGTTCGACCATCATGCTCGAGATGTCGAACGGGATGGCGAACACCGAAGCCATCGTCCGCGGCGCAACCGAACGATCACCACGGGCGACGCGCGGGCCCTTCGGCTCGAGGATCAACGACACGCGCACGGGCATGCGATGCGAAGGGGCCCCCGTGGGCGACTTCACCGCCTCGAGGCGGAACAGCTCGACGCCGGTCAGTCGGTAGCCGAGTCCGTCGATGAACGGCTGCCACGGCGAGAACACCTCGCGGTCGAACAGATGCTTCGCGACCACCGCCTCGGCTGCGTCGGGAGCAAGCGGCGCCGTCGCGTCGAGGTAGCGCTGCAGCAACTCCGGGTGCGAATGGAGCCTCAGATGGATCGCGATCGGGCCCACACCGAGGCCGGCGAGCTGCTCGACGGCGTGGAACAGAGGCGGGATGTTCTTCGACTCGGACGGCTCGCAGGTCACCCCTGCCGGCGAAGTCGGCGCGTAGCTCCACACCTCGAACGAGCGGTGCACGTCCGTGCTCGAGCCGTGTCGGTACTCGAGCCCGACGCGACAGGGGCCCTCCTCCGCTTCCACCCGCAGCTCCGTCAGCGTCGCGCCACCGGCGAGCCCGAACAGCGCTTGCACGGTCAGCGGCTCGGGAGCGGGGGGCGGTGCGTCCGAGGGCGACGGCGATGACGCCGGCGAGGGCGATGACGCCGGCGAAGGCTCAGGTGCGTGCGACGAGGGCGTGGACTGTCCGCACGCGGATACCAGCCCCATCATGGCGATGCAACGCTTCACGCTCCGCAGTGTAACGCTCCTTGCGGGCACGCACGGCGACCTCGCGCAGCGCGTCCTTCTTGCCCCTCCGATGATTGCGCGAGGATGGGACCGCCTCACGGGCTAACTCGAACGCCATGGCGTCCCGCGGTGCCAACACGCGCGCACGCCGATATCGTCGGGGTATGCCGGACTCCCCCCAGCCTACCATCCGCCGTGCCACGCCCGCCGACGCCGGGACCCTGGGCCGGCTCCTGTGGGCGTTCAACACCGAGTTCGAGTCACCGACCGACTCGGCCGACGTGCTCGCGAGCCGCTTCGAGAGGCTGCTGGGGCGCGACGACGTGATCGCGCTTCTCGCCGGCGAGACCGACGGGTTCGCGCTCGTCACGTTGCGCCCGGCGATCTGGTTCGACGGGCCGGTCTCCCAGCTCGAGGAGTTGTACGTCGCGCCCGAGCTCCGCGACCGCGGGATCGGGACGGCGATCCTCACCGACGCGCGCCGGCTGGTGCGCGACCACGGGTCACCGGAGATGCACATCAACGTCGACGAGGTCGATGTCGACACCCGCCGGTTCTACGAGCGCCACGGGTTCGTGAACATCGAGGACGGCGTCGACTACCGGATGCTCTTCTACGTCGGACCAACCGCGGGCTGACCATGCGGCTGGACGCGCAGCGCGGGCTGCAGGGTCCGCCTCTGCCTACGGACGTGTGCGGACGAACTCAGCGCCCGTCGGTACCGCCCGCCGGCAGCTTCGCGGGGCTGGAGCGGTAGGGCAGCGTCAGCCCCCGATCCGGCACCACGAACGCGGCGAGCCGCGACCGGATCTCGCGCCCCAGCCGTGTGCGCTCGGACCGCGCCCGGTACCGCCTGGCCCCGGTCGCCAGCAGCACGAACATGGCGAGCGCGCGCAGCAGATACCCCGCGACGAGCGGCATCGTGACCAGGGCGTCCACGGCGAGCACCAGGAGCGGCACGACGACGACCGCGATCTCGACGGGACCGAAGCCGCGAACCGGACGGATGTCGATGTGCGTGTGCATGTCGTCGATGGCGACGAGATCGATCTCGACGGCGGCCTTGGCGAAGAACAGCCCGTTGCAATCTCGGCTCGCCCTCGCCCCCGACTCGGTGGGGCGTAGCTCGTAGCGCTCGGCGAAGAGTACCCGCGGACGAGGTTGCGGCGGAGCGAGCCGCGCGAGCACCTCGGCCCGCGACAGCGCGACCGTGAAGAACGCGGTGCCGGCGGGCTGCAGCCGGGCGGACGCAGCGGGTGCGAGGACGTCGTCGCGATCGGCGTCGGCTCGGACGAGGGCGCCGGGCTCGGCAGGGTCCTGCGGCGTCATCTCGACGACCCGCCCGGGGACCACGCGACGGGTGGGGTCTCGTTGCGGCGGCAGGGCATTCGGACGCAGCTACGTCGC
>JBBQJI010000152.1:0-7658 GCA_038325765.1 Nannocystales bacterium | reverse complement strand
CGCGCGCGTGTTCGCCATCGATGTCTCGGTCTGCACGCGCTGCAACGGTCCCATGCGGATCGTTCGCGCCGTCACCGACGTCGACGAGATCGCCACGCTCCTACACGGCGCCAGGCCTCCACCTCGGCTGCCCACGGTGGGCCAACAGGTTCTCTTCGTTGCGTGATCGCACCGCAGGGCCGCTCGCGCCGGTTAGGGCCCTCGCGCGCCCACTTCCTCGCGTCGGCCCTGCATCCACCACGCACTCGCCGCCCCACGACACGCACCGCACCAGCAAACCTCGTCGCCCTCGCTCGTCGCCCTCGCTCGACGCCGACTCTCTCCGCTGTACCGTGGGCCCGCTTACCTCGACGGCTCCCAACTGCCCTCGCGGCTCGCCCGCCCTGCGACGGTTCGCAGTTCAAAACGCTCAAGCTCCTCCGGTCACGACATCACGCAGCTCACGCCCGACGAGCGCGAGACGCTCGCGGGCGGTCTCATGCCCGAGCAGCGGCGCGTGATGCTCGCTCACGGCACCGAGCGCCCGTTTTGCGGTGGCCTGCTCGACAACAAGTCGGACGGCGTCTACGCGTGCCGCCTGTGCGGGCTGCCGCTGTTCCGCTCGAGCTCGAAGTTCGAGTCGGGCACGGGCTGGCCGAGCTTCTTCGAGCCGTTCGATCCGGATCACACCACGTCGATCCGCGACTCGAGCCACGGCATGGTGCGCACGGAGATCCGGTGCCGCCGATGCGACTCGCACCTCGGACACGTGTTTCCCGACGGGCCGCGGCCGTCGGGGCTGCGGTTCTGCATGAACTCGGTCGCGCTGGCGTTCGTGCCGATGGTGGCTGTGGGGGGGGTGACGCAGCGCGGGTGGATCGCGGCAGGGTCGTGCGACGCTCAACCGCGGATGTGACACGCCCCCGCGCACGGGGCGGATGCCAGACATGGTCCCGGCCGCGCGTGACCTGGCATGTGCTGCTCGGCGGTGGGGCTGCCGACGCGCCGGGGTGACTCGATCCTCTGCGTCAACCACCCGGGTGAGGGGCTGTTTGGGTCTGGTCCCCGCCACCGGGACTTCCGCTGCGACTGCCCGAGCACCCCCCTCGTCACACCGTCCCCCGGCGGTCTCCATCCACCATGCGCCTCACCAGTGTCGCCGCCTTGCTCGCAATCGCCCTGCATGCCACGGGTGTCGCCGCCGCGCCCACCGCTGCGCCCGCACCGAAGCCCCAGGCCCAGCAGGCGAAGCCGATGCCGCGGCTGTTGTCGGCGGAGGACGAGAAGCAGCTCGTCATCCCCAACGGCCGCCAACGCTTCGAAGCCGCGAAGAAGGCCGCCTCGCGGAAGCTCGCGCGCCACACCGCGATCGCGAAGGCGAACCCCGGGCTGCTCGTGGAGGCCGACATGCCCCAGGCGCAGGCGGCAGCGCCGTGGAAGCGTCAGCGGTTCAGCTGGCGCGACGAAGGCATCATGTCGCCGATCAAGAACCAGGGCTCGTATGGCACTTGCTGGGCGTTCGGCACGATCAGCGTGATGGAGGCGATGTGGTTCAAGCAGCACCGCGACGTCGTCGATCTCGCGGAGCAGGACCTCGTCAATTGCGGTTGTCGCAAGTGCGACGGCACGCCGAACACGCCGGGCAAGCGCCTCGCGGGCGTCTGGTTCGAGACCGCGAACCAGTACGTCGGCGACGGCGACGGGCCGCAGTGCAAGGAGAGCAACTGCGGTCCGTGTCAGCTCTCGACGAGCACGCCGTACCGCTTTGCGCAGGAGTACGTGCCCGTGAACCCGGACTACGAGACGCCCGAGCACAAGCTCGACCCGACACCGACCGCCGACATCAAGCGCGCGTTGGTCGAGCACGGCCCGATCTACACGAAGATGCACATCCCGAGCGGCTCGGCGTTCGGCGGCCACGACGGGACCGGCACGTTCAACGAGACGAAGCCGCTGGTGTACGAGCCGCAGCGCAACAACGGTGCGCACATGATCGTGCTCGTCGGCTGGGACGACACGCGCGGTGCGTGGTTGATGCGCAACTCGTGGGGCACAGGCTGGGGCGACGGCGGCTACGGCTGGATCAAGTACGGCAGCAACAAGATCGGCATGGGCGCGGTGTGGGCCGAGATGCGGACGCCGACGCAGGCGATCAACGCGATCTGGACGAAGCAGATGGGCCAGCAGCATCAGGTCCACGGCTGGGACCTCGTCGATGCTCGGAAGCAGCACAAGGCCCTCCGTGACCAGGGCTATCGTGTCGAGAGCATCGACGTCGAGGTCGAGGATGGTCAGCCGCTGTACAGCATCGTGTGGCGCAAGGCGGCGAGCGTCGAGGAGGTCGTCGATCTCGGCATCACGGCGGGGACGTACGACTCGCGCTACGCCGAGCTGTCACGGCAGGGCTGGCGCGTCCACCTGCTCGAGCCGTACACGATCGGTGGCTCGCAGCGCGTGGCGGCGGTGTGGCGCAAGGGCACCGGCGACGAGAAGCAGATCTTCGCGGGCGACCGCAAGAGCTTCGACGCCATGGACGCAGATCTGCGCGCCGATGGGTGGCGCCTGCATCTGCTCGAGCCGTTCGCGGTCGGCACCGCGACGAAGTACACGGCGGTGTGGCGGCAGGGCGCACAGGCGCAGGAGGTCGCGATCGGCATCGACCACGGCGCGTTCGGCAGCAAGCAAGCTTCGCTCGCTGCCGCCGGGTGGCGCGTTAAGCGACTCGAGACGCACGAGGTCGGCAAGAAGGTGCGGCTCACTGCCATCTGGGAGAAGTCGACCGCCGCGCAGAAGCTGGCGTTGGGGATGGACTACGAGGACTTTCGCAAGCAGGACGCCGAACTCGCCGACAGTGGCTGGCGCCTGTTCGTTGCGGACGGGTTCTGAGTTGTGGACCTCGGCGCGGCCAGCCATCTCTACCCCGAGACGAACCCCACCGCCGCGTTCGATCACCTGTTCGCCGATCTCGATCCGAACCCAGATGGCCAGCCCAGTGCCCGCGCCCGCTCGCGTCGGAGCGTCCTCGATTTCGTTCGCTCCGATCTCGCGCGGGTCCGCCAGCACGTGCCGGCTTGGCGTCGCGCCGACCGCGATGCCCACAAAGACGCCGTCCGCCAGCTCGAGATGCAGCAAGGCGGCCTCCTGCCGAGCTGTGAGCCCCCGACGATCCCCGGCGAGTTCGGCGCCGCGGTCGGATCGGCCGATGCGCTCGCGGAGATCGGCGCCGCGATGTTCTCGATCATCGTCGACGCGTTCAAGCGCGACATCTCCCGGACGATCACGTTCATGTGGGCGGGCAACGCCGCGGACAACCGGCTCTCTCCGGTCAACGGCTCCAACCACCACGACCTGTCGCACCAGAACGATCGGCCCGGCTTGAGCACCATCGATCGCTGGTATTCGGAGCAGACCGCGAATCTGATCGCTGCACTCGCCGCGGTCGCGGCAGGATTCACCGTCGCGGCCTCGCCCGACGAGATCTGGGACGCGCTCGCGCCGTTCGAATCACCCAACGATCACCGCCACGCGCTGTATCTCGAGGCGCGGACGCGGCGGGGGCTCGACGCGCTCGCGGATCGAGCTGCGACGCGAAGGCGCAATTCCAGCGGCGGGCACGATGCGAGGAAGTGGGCGCGGGACCGCCGTGCGCGCGCCGCTGGATCATGCGCCAAATCGCCTCACCTGAGCGCCTACGGACCGGACGATCCGCAGCGACGCCGCCCACTCGGTCACAATCGATGCGCTTGTCACTGGCAGGTGTCGTGCTCTGTTAAGGGGGTCGTGCCCCTTCCTGCAAGAGAATCCGTGTCCATCGCCGCGACCATGCTGCTGGTGGGTTGTGCGCCGCCCGAGCCGGCTACGCCGACCGATGCCCTCGGCGAATCGGATCACGTGACCGTTTCCGTCGTCGAGCCCTCGACCGTCGCGGCCGACGCGAGCGCAGCTGCGGCGGCGGACGGCGTGGGTGCGCTCGCCGGCGAGTACCGCTACCACAGCGGCAACTACTCTGTCCGCACCGCGATCGATGCGGTCGTCGGCGAGATGAACGCGATGGTGCGCAGGATCCGCGAGGCGACGTCTGGTCGCGGCCAACGTGGTGCCCCAGAGCGTCGCGATCCGGCAGGACGGCGACGTCGTCACCGTCGAGATCGACGGCCGCGACTATTCTGCGCCGCTGGGCGGTGGCAGCCGCAAGGTCCGCGACCCCACCGGCGAAGCCTCGAGCATGCGCCTCGCGATGCAGGGCGACGCGCTGCACCAGAGCTTCCACGCCGACCAGGGCGACCGCATCAACGTGTTCTCGGCGCGCAAGAACGGCGGCGTGACGATGGCGGTGCGGATGACCTCGCCGAAGCTGCCCGCCGACGCGAAGTATCAGCTCGTGTTCACCGCGCAGTGACCGACGACGTCGCCGGCCTGGCTGCGATCACAGCGGACGATACTTCCGCACGATGACGTTGAGATCCTGGCCGAGCACCGTGGTGAAACCGACGACCACAATGTCGCCGTCGCCGTCGACCGCCACGGCCGCGAAGAAGTCATTGAGCAGCGCCTCGGCGTCGCCGTATTCGTCGCGCCACAGCGGCGCCCCGTCGGCGGGGGCGTACGCGAGCACGACGCCGTTGCGCTGCTCACCCGGTCGCGTGGCCTCGCCCACGGCGATCACCTCGCCCGTCGCCGTGACCGCCACGCCACCGCCGAAGTCGGCGCCCACGCCTTCGAACTCGGAGATCCAGGTCTGCGCGAACGCGGCATCGAAGAGCTGCGTCGAGATGTCGACCGACGTTGCGACCGAGAACGTCTGACCGACGACGGCGATGTCGCCGCTCGGCCCGCGCGTCGCGTCGGACACCATCACGCCCAGCTCGAGCGGCTCGCCTTGCGCGCCACCCTCTGCGTCGTACGCCAGCACGTAGCCCTGCGGCACGTCGTCCTCCGTCTCGAGGTTCGCGAGCACGTGCACCGTTCCGTCGACATCGACGAGCACCGCGCGCGCGGTGTCGTCGCCCGTCACGGGTCCGTCGTGCGTCGCGGTCCACAGCTGCGTGCCGTCGTCGGCGTACTTCGTAACCCACACATCGGCGCCATCGCCCGTCTCGTGTATGGACCCTGCAACGACGACCTCGTCCGTGACCGGATCGACTGCGACCGCCGAGGTATAGTCGTCGTCGTCGTTGCCCGGCCCCGCCGCTGCTCCGTCGACGATCGACACCCACGCGAGCTCGTGCGTGACGCCATCGACGCGCATCACGAGCACGTCCAACCCGCTCGCATCCCCCGTGGTGAGGCCCCCGATCACGAAGTCGCCGCCGGGCATGCGCGCGACCGAGCTGCCGATGTCGACGCCACCGGCCTCGCCGCCCCAGCGGAAGGTCCAGCCCGGGGTGCCGTCGGGCGCGTACTGCTGCAGCCACACGTCGCCGCCGCCCTTGCCCGAGCCCTCGGAGCCGACGACGTAGATGTTGCCCGCTTCGTCGGTGAGAACGTCGCGCGCGTTGTCGCTGCCCGACGCGTCGCCGTCGTGTGTCACCGTCCACTCGATCGTGAACGGCAGCGAGCAGTCCGCACGGCAGTCGTCGCCGTCGTCGGTGTTGCCGTCGTCGCACGTCTCGCCGTCGTCGAGCACCCCGTCGCCACAGGTGTCCACCGTTGCGGTGCTCGAGGACGAGGTCGTGGCGTCAGGCTCCGTCGACGACGCCTCGCCGCTCGTGTCGGCGGACGACTCTGAGGTGCTCGAGGCATCCGCCGCCTCGGCCGAGCCGCTGTCCCCCGAGGAGGACGAGCCCGCCGTAGTGTCGTTCGGCACCGTCGGCGAGCACGCCGCGAGGTACGCAATGACCGATCCGCGTGCACCGGCTGCACTACGCATCCCGGGACCGTACGCCACCCGCGCCGCTCCGACAACGACGCAGGGCTCGTTCGACCCCCGCGGGGGAGACTCGGAGGCTGCCGGGGCGGTGGAAACTCCGCCCGCGAGTGGCTGAAAATCCGCCACCGCGCGGTGGATTTTCAACCGCCACAGCGGTACCGTTGCGGCGTGTATCCCCGCCTGATCCGCAGCCGTGCGCTCGAGGCGTTGGCCGACACGCCCGCGATCCTGATCGTCGGGCCGAGGCAGTCGGGCAAGTCGACGCTCGTCGCGGACCTCGTGGGGGACGAGGTCCCCTCGGTCACCCTCGACGACGCCAGCGCGCTGGATGCGGCCACCCGCGATCCGACGGGGTGGTTGGCGGCGTTCCAGGGGCCGGTTGCGATCGACGAGATCCAAAAGGCGCCGTCACTGCTGCCCGCGATCAAGGCGCGCATCGATCGTCGGCGCGCGCCGGGGCGCTACATCCTCACGGGGTCGGCGGACGTGCTCACGCTGCCGCGCGTCTCGGAGTCGCTCGCAGGACGCATCGAGGTGCTGCCGCTGTGGACCCTCGCGCAGATCGAGCTGGCCGGATCCGACGTCCCTTCAGCGCTGGTGGCCTCGGTGTTCTCGACACGGCTCGCGCATTCGACAGGTCGTCCCGCCGTCGCCATCAACTGGCGCGAGCGTGCGGTCATCGGCGGCTATCCGGAGGTCGTCGCGCGCCCGCGGGCGGCCCGACGCGCGGCGTGGTTCGAGTCCTACGTGTCGACCGTGCTGGCCCGCGACGTCCGCGACGTCGCCGACATCGCGAGCGTCGCGACGCTGCCCCTCATCTTGCGACTGGTGGCCTCGCGCAGCGGCGCCACGCTCAACGTGGCCGACATCGCGCGCGCCGCCCAGATCCCGCAGACGACGCTGCGGCGACACCTCGCCTTGCTGGAGGCAGTCTTCCTCATCCACTCGATCCCGCCGTGGCATGCCGACTTGGGCAAGCGCCTGGTCAAGTCGCCGAAGGTCTACATCTCCGACTCGGGCCTGCTCGCGCACCTGCTGGGCGCCGACGGGACAGGCGGTCCCGGCGTCCATGATGGCGCCCTGTGTGAGTCGTTGGCGGTCTTCGAGATCGTCAAGCAGTGTTCGGCGCTGGAGAGGCCCCCTCGCGTCTTTCACTTCCGCTCGCACGAGGGGCACGAGGTCGACCTCGTGCTCGAAGACGCCAAGGGGCGCATCGTCGGCATCGAGATCAAGGCCACCGCGACGCCCACCAGTCACGACGCGCGTGGGCTCCGGCTGCTGCGCGAAGCGCTGGGCGGGCGATTCGTCCGCGGGATCATCCTGCACGGTGGGACCGAGACGACCGCGTTCGACGGACAGATCACCGCCATCCCGATGGCGTGGCTGTTCGCCCCGGCGTGATCGCGCCGGCTCCGTTCGCGCCGGCACCATTCGCGCCACGCTCTTTGCGGACGCCCGCTTCGCGCATGCCCAGGTTGCGGCATCCCGATCCGTGCGCAATCATCCCTCCTGGGTGTAGACCTCATCGTGACGCGCTCGCGCGCTTCCCCGGCTGAGCCTGCGGTTTGAGTGGGATGACGTTGTCGAGGACCGTGACCTCGAGATGAAACCTGGCGACCAGCAGCGCCCATGCTTCGTCGAAGCGCTCGCTCTGGTCCCAGCCGCGCGGGGTGAGGATGGCTTGGGCACCGTCCGCGCTCCATCGCATCCCGCTCTGCTCGAGTCGCTGCGCCACCAGTGTCTTGCAGGCGGCCTCCACCACACCGGAGCCGATCATGAAGCCGCGCGACTTCATCTCGGCGTATCGCAT
>JBBQJI010000151.1:0-7751 GCA_038325765.1 Nannocystales bacterium | reverse complement strand
GGCGCGCGGCGCAAAGATCTTCGCCGACCGCTGCGCGGGCTGCCACGGCGGCGACGGTCGCGGCATCTCCCTCGACGGCAGCTCGGCCGGCGTCTACGCCCGCGAGCTCGGCTACGAGGTGTGGCTCAAGATCCTGAACGGTCAGCCGGGCACCGGCATGCATCGCGAGATCACGTTCACCTCGGGCAAGGACGCCGCGCAGACAATCCTCGATCTGCTGGCGGCGATGTGCGACCGCGAGGCGTTCCCAGCGCCCGAGGGCGGCAAGGACGTGGCGGACGGCGACCTGCGCTGCGGCGCGTACCTGCGGTGAGGGTCTAGTCCACCAGCCACCGCTCAGTCGGTCAGACCCTGCGCGCGCAGGGGGTGAGGTGACGCCGACCACGCCGGTGCGTGAGGCGGATAAGGTGTAGGGGCGTCGGGGATGTCCCGGGATGTCTCCGATGGGCGGCCGGCGCAAAGTGGTCGGACGTCAGCGGCCCAGCATGCCGCGCAGCACGGTCTCGACGGTCGTCGTGCCGGTGACGGTGCGATGACCACCCTCGAAGGCGACGCGGCCCGTCGCGATCGCCCCGATCATCTCGCGGTACAGCGCCGCGAGATCGGCGCTCATCCCGAGGCTCTGCATGGTCGGTACGACGGGGGCATCGCTCGAGCATCCGTACAGTGCATGCGATGCAGATGTAGAATGCACGCGGTGCATGAGTCCCACGACGTCGATCTGCAGGGGCTCGACCTCAACCTGCTCGTCGTGCTCGATGCGCTGCTCAGCACACGGAGCGTCACCGAGGCGGCGAGGCGCCTGCACCTGTCACAGTCGGCGACGAGCCACGCGCTCGCGCGGCTCCGCGAGGCGCTCGGCGACGCGCTCCTGGTGCGCGGACGCGGGGGACTGACGCCGACCGTGCGTGCTCAGCAGATGGCCGCGCCGGTGAAGGTCGCCCTCGAGGCGGTGCGCGAGGCTGTCGCGCGCCCGCGACCCTTCGACCCGTGGACCGCACGTCGGGGCTTCACGGTCGGCGGCGCCGACTACTCGGAGTTCGTGCTGCTGCCGGCGCTCATGCGCCGCATGGGAGCTGTCGCGCCGGGCATCGACATCGCTATCCACATCGGCGGAGCGGAGCTCACCGATGATCTGACCGACGGCGCCTGCGACCTGGGGATCGGGGTGGACCGGTCCACCCACGACCGGCCGGGCATCCGAACGCGGGCGCTCTTCGCGGAGCGCCTGGTGTGCGTGGTGCGGAAGGACCACCCGGCGCTCGCGCGGCGATGGACGCCGCAGCGCTTCGCCGCGATGGATCACGCCTTAATCGCGCCCGGCGGCCGACCGGGCGGCGCGGTCGACCTCGCCCTGGCAGAGCTCGGACTGCAGCGCCGCGTGGCACTCATGACCCCGCACTTTCTCGCCGCACCGTTCGTCGTGGCCCAGACCGATCTGGTGCTGACGCTGCCCGAGCGCGTGGCCCTCGCGTTCGCTGCGGTCGTGCCGCTGGTGGTCGTGCCACCGCCGCTGCCGCTGCCGGGCTTCTCCATCGTGCTGCTGTGGCACGAGCGCACCCACGACGACCCCGCGCACCGCTGGTTGCGGCAGCAGATCGCCGAGCTCGCGGCGCCGGCTCGCGGCGCGCGGCGGCGGTGACCCTTGCGGCGGCAGTCAGCCCGCGCGGACGACGTGGATGTTGAACTCCGGCGTGCCGAGGGTGCCCCAAAGCCGCACCCACAGCAGCACGTAGGCCTCGGTGGAGCGGGCCGCCTCGATGCCGCCGAGGTCGACGACGTGTCGCCAACCGAAGCCGCCTTGCAGCAGCGCCGTGACCTCGGCCTTGGCGCCCGCATCATCGCCGGCCACGAAGATGTCGTGATCGCCCGCAGGTGCTCGACTTCATGGTCGATCCCGAGGTGCACGGCGGTCGCCTGGTCGAGGTGCTCGGCGAGCGCGCGGCGCCCGGACCACGGATCCACGCGGTGGCCACTGCGAGCAAGATGCGATCCGCGAACCTACGGGCACTGCTCGCCGGGCTGTCGGCGTCGCTCGTGTGACGACGTGATCGTTCACGCTCCCGGTGGCGCCTGGTACGATCGACACCGGCGAATGTCCGACGGTCCCGACACCTCCGATCCGGAGGACGACGCCACGGCGCCACCCGAGCTCTCGGATGTGGCCCCGCGGCCGCTCGACTCCGCGCAGGGACGGCGCGTGCGCGACGACATGCGCGCGCGGCTGTTCGGCGACGTGTCGCGCGCGGACGGGAAACCGCGAGCGCCCGAACGCATCGGTCGCTACGAGGTACTGCGCAAGCTGGGCCAGGGCGGCACGGGTGTGGTGTACGCGTGCCGCGATCCCACGTTGGACCGCGAGGTCGCGATCAAGGTGATGCGGCCGCGCACCAGCGGCGCCGAGCGTCTGCGGCGGGAGGCCCAGATCCTCGCGCGGCTCACCGACGCGCACATCGTCACGGTCTACGATGTCGGCGATCACGACGGCGGCGTGTTCGTGGCGATGGAGCTGGTCGACGGCGTCACGCTGCGGACGTGGCGGTTGGGTCGCGACCCTGCGGCGGGCCGCGACCTCGCCGCGATCGTGGACGCGTACGATCAGGCGGCGCGTGGGCTCGCGGCGGCGCACCGCGCCGGCCTGGTGCACCGCGACTTCAAGCCCGACAACGTGATGGTCGGTCGCGACCGGCGGGTGCGCGTGCTCGACTTCGGCCTCGCCCGCGGCGCTGCCCTGGCGGCTCTGGGTGAGGCCGCCCGCTCTGCCGATGGCGGGATCGAGGCTGCGATCACGGCGACGGGCGCGGTGCTCGGCACGCCGGCGTACATGGCACCCGAGCAGCTCCGCGGTGGCGCAGTGGATGCGAGGGCCGACCAGTTCGCGTTCGCGGTGGCGCTCTTCGAGGCGTTGGTCGGCAGGCGACCGTTTCCCGGCAGCACGCTGGCGGCGATCGATGCGGCGATGCACGAGGGGCCGCCCGAGCTCCCCGAGACGTTGCCACGTGGGCTACGCGAGGTGCTCGCGCGCGGGCTCGCGGTGGCACCGGAGGATCGCTTCGCCGACATGGAGGCGCTGCGCACGGCGCTGCGGATCGCGGTGCGTCCGCGCAGGTGGCAGTCCGCCGCGGCGGTCGCGGGAGCGGCCGTGCTCGGCGTCGTCGTGGTGCTCGCCCAGCGCACGGATCCGTGCGAACAGGCGACGGCGCCGATCGAGCGCGTGTGGGATCGCGACGCCGCGGCCGCAACGCGTCGCGGCGCCGACGAGCCCTCGCAGGTGCAGATCACCGCGATCGATCGCCACGTCGCGGCGTGGCGCGTCGAGGCGCTCGCGGTGTGCCGTGGCGAGGGCGACGACCTCGATCTGCGCCGCGGCTGTCTCGACGATACCCTCGCCAGCATCGAATCCGCCGTCTCGTCCGCGCGAGACGGCTCCCCGGTTGCGGCCATGCTCACCGACGATGCCTGCGTCGCCGTGCGTCGTCGCGGCGCGGTGCCGTCGCGCTCGCGCCCCGATCAGGCGAGCATCGTCGCCGAGGTCCGCGCGGCCGTCCGCCAGACGATCGCCGCGGGCGCCGCGGGACACTACGCGCTCGCGGCGACCACGATCGCTCCGGCGATCGATCGCGCCCGTACCCTCGGCGATCCCGCGCTGCTCGCCGAGGCGCTGCTGCTCGGCGCCGCCACCGACTCGGCCCGCGGCGATCACCGCACCGCCGAGCGCCGGGCCCACGAGGCGTACGACGTCGCCCTCGCCGGAGGCATCGATCGGCTCGCGTTGCGGGCGGCCACCGATCTCGTGCAGTACGTCGGCAACGAGCAGCGTCGCCGCGACGACGGCGAGCAGTGGGCGCGTACCGCGGAGACCCACTCAGCGCGCCTGCCCGAGGCTGACCCTGCGCGCACGCGCCTGATGATCAACCGCGGGCTCATGCGCCTCGAGCTCGGCCAGCTCGAGGCAGCCACCGCGGATCTCGAGCTCGCCCGCAGCCGCTACGTCGAGTCGCTCGGCCCCGACAACGCGCTGCAGCTGCCCGTGCTGTCGAACCTGGCCCACCTGCGGTTTCTCGCGGGTGATCTCGCGGGCGCCCTGGAGCTGATGGACACGGCGATCGCCATCCGCGAGCGCGAGGACGGGGTGGATCATCCCGATCTCGTCAGCCTGCTGTCCAACCGCAGCGTCGTGACGACCTCGCAGGAGCGCTTCGATCTCGCCCACGCCGATTTGGTGCGTGCCGCCGCGACCTGTGCCGCCTCGGACCTCGACGCCGAGTTGCCCGCGGTGCAGCTCAACCTCGCGGATGTCGCGTACGAACGGGGCCGGTTCGTCGAGGCGCGCGAGCACGCCGAGGCCGCGCACATCGGCTTCGCGCGCGTGTTCGGGGCCGATCATCCCAAGGTGTATCTCGCGAGGATGCGGCTCGGCGTCGTCGCGACGCTGCAAGGTGATCTCACGCTGGCCCGGGACACGCTGCTCGCCGTGGTCACGTCGGCCGAGGCGCTGCTCGGCGCTGCCGATCCGGTGGTCGCCGCCGCGTGGCAGCTACTGGCGCGGGTCGAGCTCGATGCCGGCGACCTCGTGGCCGCGCGCCGAGCCCTCGACCGTGCTCACTCCGATGCCACAGACGCTGCCCCGAGCTGCGGTCGCGTGCAGCGAGCCACGTTGGTGGCCACGCTCGGTCTCGCCGCCGAAACCGTCGCCCCGACGGAGGCGGTCGCCGTGCTCGAGGCCGTCCGCGACGCTGCCGCCGCATGCACGATGCCCACGCGCGCCGACCACGAGCTCGCCCTCGCCCGCGCGCTCGCGAGCTCGGGCGCACCGCCGTCCGTCTTTCGTCCGCTCGCCGAGTCGGCGCGCGGTCGCTGGGCCGGCCGCGGCGGCGGCTGGGACCGCCGGGCCGCGTCCGTCGACGCGTGGCTCGACACCGTCGATGCAGCCCCATGAGTGCGCGGGCCGCTATGGGTATGATGCCGCGGTGAGCGACGACGCCAGTCTCTTCGCGGCATGGTGCGCCGGCGACAGGGTCGCCGGCGCGACGCTATTCGACCGCCACTACGAGGCCATCGCGCGCTTCTTCGCCAACAAGGCCTCCGGTCCGGCCGCGGACGACCTCGTCCAGGCGACCTTCCTCGGCTGCGTCGAGGCCCGCGCACGCTTCCGGGGCGCGGCCGGCTTCCGCACCTTCGTCTTCTCGGTCGCGCGCAACGTGCTGTTCAACCACTACCGCGCGCAGCGTGGTCCGAGCGGTCGCATCGACTTCGGCGAGGTCAGCATCGGCGATCTCGCCGACAGCCCGAGTCAGGTGATCCACGCCCGCCAAGAGCAGCAGCTGCTGCTCGAGGCTCTGCGGCGGATCCCGCTCGAGTGCCAGGTCGTGCTCGAGTTGCTGTACTGGGAGCGCATGCCGGTCGTCGAGATCGCCGCGTGCGTGGATGCTCCGGTCGGCACGGTGAAGACGCGGCTGCGTCGCGGTCGCCTGCAGCTCGAGTCGCAGATGCGGCAACTCGCCCAGAGCCCTGCGCTCGTGCAGAGCACCCTCGGCGGCCTCGAGACCTGGGCGGCGCAGATCCACGCCGGCATCGCCAAAGACCAGTAGGGACTAGTAAGGCGGCTTGCAGTCGACCCACGTGCGCAGCGGTGCGGCCCGCTTCCACGCGTTGTCGTCGTACAGCTGGATCTTGCCCGAGAACGCGACGCTCTCGCCCATCGCGACCGCCTTGCGCACGTCGTCGCTGGCCATGATCGTCTCGGTGGCGCCGATGTGCCCCGCGTCGTCGAGCAGCGCCACGACGAGGTAGGGATCGCGGCACGGCGCGGTGCCGTCGTTGCGGATCGTCCCCGACAGCACGCGGCTCGCGGCCCCGCCCTCGCCTTGGATCGCGTCCTTCACGTCGACCGCGACGCCGCCGGGCAGCGGCCCACGGGCGGCCGTGCCAAGACGCGGCACGATCGCGAACGAGGCGACCTCGCCGTTGATCTGCGCGAGGTTGCGCATCGCGTGGAACGGCACCGACTGCCCCGGCGCGACGAAGTGCACGTCGGCGTAGACGTTCTCGCCCGGCGCCGTGTCGCCGACGTCCTTCTGCGACGCCGACGCGATCGAGTCGGTGGTGATCGCAGCGCCGCCCGCGTCGTAGAACACCAGCCGCGCCGAGGCGGTCTCGAACGTCTGCGACGACTCGTTGGTGATCTCGCCCCAGGCCTGGAACTGGATCCAGTAGTCCTCCGTGTCGTCGCCGGTGCGCTTGGGCATCACGTAGCGGTGCACGGTGACCGACAGGCCCTCCGCGGTGGCGCTGGGGACGGGCTCGACGGCGCGGTGGGTATCGCCGATCTCGACCGCGATCGCTCCGCTGGGTGAGGGGCGATGCGCGACGAGGGTCGGCGCGGGCGCTGCGGCGGCCGGCGTGGGCGGATGGTCGTGCGCCGGCAGCAGGCGACCCCCGGCGACTTGCGACTGCGCGGCGGCATCGGCCCGCGCAGGAGCGGGGGACGCTGCCGCCACCCGCGGAGCCTCGCTCTTCGCGGGCTCGGGCTCGGGCGCGGGCGCGGCGTTCGGGGAGTCCGCGGCATCGCAGCCGGCGATTGCGAACGCGAGCAGGAGCGAATGCAGGGGCGACGTGGCGTTCACATCCGGGTGGTAACGCCCGGACCCCGCAGGATTGCGCGCCGCCGCACTGGATCGCCGCGACGGCTGCGGATCACGCCCGCGGACCGACCAGCCCCACACGTCGCCCCAGATCCGACGTGAACACGCCGCGCGGATCGTACTGGGCGTACGACGAGGATCGGCAACGAAGCCAGGGGCGACGAGGGCGGTGTTGTTCTTGTTGCGAATCAGGTTTCCAGGCTGCTAGCCGCAGCACATGCAGTTGGGCGAATCCACCGGCATCGCCAGGTGCAACCCGGGGATGGTGGGCTCGGGAGTCACGGCGTCGACGGTGGCCCAGCGCTGCGTCATGCCGCCCGTCTCGATGTACACCGCGTCGTCGGGTCCGACCACCACCCAACCCTCCCCGTCGCCGTGGGCGACGCGTTCGGTGGCGCCCGCCGCCAAGTCGACGCGGGCCACGGTCGCATCGTGGATCGGCTCCGATCGCCCTCCGCTGTCGTTGACGTCGAAGCGGCGCTGCATCACGAAGACCGGCGCGTCGGGAGCCTTGGTCGCGAACACGTGTCCGTAGTCGCGGTCGAGGACGATCGGGTCGGCGCGTCCGGGGACCCTCAGGCTGAGGCCAGCCAGCTCGTAGCCCTCGGGGGCGGCCGCGTCGAAGCGCCCGCCTTCCTCGAGCACGTCGATCCAGGTGCCCGTGAGGGCGGGCCCCGGTCGCGGTCGCGTGACCGTCCCGTCGGCGCCCAACACGACGATTCGCTCGGTCCCGAGCTCATCATCCCAGACGAGATCGATGCGGATGCTGTCACCTGCGAAGCCCATCGATACGCTCTTCCCACCGTAGACGTTGGGCGGAGTCTTCGAGGCGTCGCTCGGCAGCTCGGCCGAAACCTTGGCCTGCACCGCGGGGTCGGGGTCGGTCGAGACCCACGCGACGCGGTCCAAGCCGACCTCGTAGTCGCAGTGCCGCTCGCGGAGTGAAGTCTCGGCACGAATCATACGGCGACGCGGCAGATCCAGCAGGGCCAGCGTGCCGCCCCGGGCGAGTGGGACGAAGCGCCCTGCGTCGTGCAGCCAGACGCCGGCCAGCAGCGAGGAGCTCGCGGGGGTCCGGTTGCCGCCGTAGTCGGTCTTCGCGCTGAC
>JBBQJI010000150.1:0-7786 GCA_038325765.1 Nannocystales bacterium | reverse complement strand
GCGAGAACGTGCTCGCGCTTCACAACCGCGGCGTGCCGATCGTAGCGAAGCCATGGCACATCCGCGAGGGCGAACGCTTCTCGAAAAACTACTTTGTGCTCGATCTCGGTCGCATGACGATTCTCTGCCCGGCCAACCAGTTTCAGAAGATCCAGCTCGGCACCACGGTGCACTTTCCCGCCGAAGTGTGTGGCCCCTGCAAGCTGCGAAACCTCTGCACCGGCGCGGCGAAGGACCGTGGGCGCTCGGTCAGCATCGCTGCCGACGAGCGACTGCAGAAAAAGCTCCGACTTGCCATCGCGACGCCCGACGGACGCGAACGTCTTCGAAAGCGCGTGGCCATCGAGCATCGCCTCGCGCATCACGCCCGCAAGCAAGGTACTCGCGCGCGATACAAAGGCGTCCGCAAGAACCTCTTCGACGCCAGACGTCACGCAGCCACCATCAACCTCGAAGCGATCCAGTTTGCCAACGCCGCGTAATCACGACGCTTCCGAACCGTTCGCCGCTCTAGGAGAAGCCGCCAGGCCAGGCCAGGCCCGGCCCGGCGACCGCGGCGTGGTCGGTGATTTCCGCGCGAAAGCTGCGGGCCGAGGTGGCCGGGTCGGACGCCTCGCGCTCGATCACCAGCGCATCGAGCTGGACCAGCGCTTCGTGCAGCGGCTCGCGCAGATCCTCGGCCACCGGAGTGCGCTCCATCTCGTGAGCGGTGCGGATCAGAAGGGGATCGCCCAGCAGCTCGCGCAGACGGGCGAGTGTGCGCCGGCTCGCAGTTCAGAACGCTCGAGTACGACCCACGCCCGCGTCCCCCGGGATACCCGCTTCGAGCCGCTCGAGCGCCGTGGCTGCCCTACTTGGAACCCCGCCGTCGGGGGCCGGGCATGGCCTCCGGGGCCCGGTGGTATCGTTGCAGATGCACCGCGCGCTTGGTTTGCTCCTGCTGGTCGCCGTGCTCGCGGCGGCGGGGATCGGGTGGTGGCTGACCCGCGACGATGGGGCCCGCGCGCAGCTCGAGGCGATCCTCGGTGAGGCGCTCGGCCGCGAGGTTCGCATCGGCGCGCTCGAGGTGGACGCGCGCGGCCACGTGACGCTGCGCGAGGTCGAGATCGCCAACCCGCCGGGCTTCGCCGGTGCGCCGCTGCTCCACGCCGGCACGCTGGAGATCGACGTCGAGCTCGCGCGCCTGCTCGATCGCGAGCTCGCCGGCGTGGTGCATGCGAGCGCCCTCGACGTCCGCCTGGTCCGCAGCGGCGGCGTCACCAACCTCGCCGGGCTGATCCGGCCCCGCCGCGGCGACGGTGCGCCCGTCGATCTGCACCTCGACGTCGCGATCACGTCCTCGCGCGTGGTGCTCGAGGATCTCGATCGCGGCCTCGTACTGCCGCTCGACGGCGTCGATCTCCGGATGCTGCTGACCAACCGCGAGGGATCGCCGGGCGCCACCGCCGAGCTCGGCATCGCCGAGATCGGGCTGCACGGCCTGCCGGTGCGCGAGGTGTCGGCGATCGTCCGCGCCGACGGTGATGACGTCTCCCTCGACGATCTGCGCGGGCGGATCGGCGAGCGCGGCACCGTGGCCGGATCGGGCCGCGTGTTCCTGGGCGGCGCACGCGACTGGCGGTTCGAGGGCACGGTCGCCGACGTCGATCTCGACGCCGACGTGCGCCGGGTCGTCGCGGCGATCTATCCGCCGCTGGCGCCTGGCGTCGACGCCACCGCGGCTACGGGCCGTGTCGGCGCCACCGTGTCGCTGGCGGGGGCAGGGGTGCACTGGGCGCAGATCCGGCCGACGCTGGTCGGCGCGGGCACGGTCGAGCTTCACGACGTCGTGCTGCCGCGCGGCTCCCTGCTGCTCGGCCTCGCGGCGCTGGCCGGCCGCCCCGACGAGCCCTGGCCTCTGGAGCAGGCGGCGGTGACGTTCGCGTTGGCCGACGGCTGGATCGTGCTCGATCGCGTGACCACCGAGGGCACCGCGGCGTCGCTGCCGATCGGTGGCCGCGTGTCGTTGGACGGCGAACTCGATCTGCATGCCGATCTCATGCCGCTTTTGCCGACCTTCGGCGGCGGTGTCTACCGTGGGGTCGCGAGGTGGACGACCGCGTTGCCGGTGCGCGTGCGCGGGACGATCGAGCACCCCGAGTTCGCGCCGCCGTCGGCCAAGGACGTTGGCGCTGGCCTGCTCGGTGGTGCGCTGCGCCGCTCGCTGGGCGGTCCACCCCAGTGACCGATCACTTGCCGCGGCGTTCGGGGTAGCGGGCCTTGGCGGCCGCGCCATTGCGCTCGAGCATGGCCGCAGAAATCGCCCGATGCTCGGCATTAGTTACATAGCCCAACGTGCCGGAGCTTGCGCGAGCCATAGGGGATCTCGAGGTCGAGCCCGGTCTGGTCGCTGTGGTCTGGTCGCTGTGGATCGCCTCGAGCACGCGCGCGGCGACCTGCTCGGCGGTGACCATCGGCTGTGAGAACATCCGGGCACTGACGTTAGACGCACGTGCTGAACCGGGGTCCGAGCGCGGTGCGGAGCCCGGTGGACTCGCTGCTGGGTGGTGGGAGTCTGTGGGTGTAGGGGCGATTGGGTGGTCGAGGCGACCCGGGTGCCGGGGTCGGGGCGGGGTCGGGGTGGCTCGGGATGGCGGATAACGGGAGGGGAACGCTGCCAGCGCCCCGGCGCCGTTCGCCGCGATGCCGGTCTGCCATGCGCGGGCGTATGGCGGGCGCGTGGTCATCGACGACGAAGAGGGCGTACATCCGCTCAATCCCGACGGGCGCGGGTTCGTGATGAGTGCCCGCGCGATGCAGGCGCGCCGCTGCCGAACATCGAGTGGCCCGACGACAGGCTCGCGTTGGTCGACATCGCCGCCGCCGCCGGCCTGGTGCCCATGCCCGAGGCAAACGCCGCGGAGCCGCAGCCATGGGCGGCCGCGACGACGGCCGGCTCCGCTTTCTGGCGATCGGTGATGAGCTTGGATGGCATGTTGGGAACTCTTTGGTCGGAACTCGGGGTGCCACGGCGGCGCGCGATCGCGCAACAGGGAAGGGGAGGCCGCGCAGGAGCGCGCGCGTGGGCGCGCAGGGTGGCTGTGATCGAACGGACGGCGGGGATGGGGAGCGGCGGGATTAGCGCGAAATCGCGTTCGCATCGCTTGTGGGAGCGATGTCCGGGCGTCACATCGCGTTCGCACCGGTTGTGGACGGGATTTGCAGGGGTGAACTCGCGTTCGCATGGGGTGCGAGGGCGTGTTGCGGGGGTCACATCGCGTTCGCAAGGGGTGTGAAGGCGTGTTGCCGAACTCCGCATCGCGTTCGCAAGGGGTGTGAAGGCGTGTTGCGGGCGGGGAAGGGCTCTCGCGAGCGGTGTGAAGGGGATGTGGCCGTCGCGAGGGGCACCAGCATGTGCTGGGAGACCTCCCTGCACGCCTCGGCGAGCGACACGCCGATCTGCTCGACGTCGATGGGCCACGCCGCCGGTGCTGCTGCGGATCGCCGCGCGCGCTGCGGCGACGCCACACCGAACCGGGTGGAGCCGAGCGGTCGTGCGCAGATCCTCGCGCAGGTTGGTGGCCGCATGAAAATTCAGGGCTTTCGAGGTTTCAACCACCTCGACGTGGGGCCGTTGTCCCGCGTGAACGTGCTGGTCGGCGCGAATAACGCCGGGAAGACCGCCGTGCTCGAGGCGGCCGAGCTCCTCACGCGTGGTGCCGAACCGACCGGGCTCCTCGAAATCCTGCGCCGCCGGGAAGAATACGCGCTCGAAGGCACAGCGCCGGACCGATTTCCCTACGATGTTCGCAGTCTCTTCCTGGGCAGATCTCCAGAGATCGGCACGCGCGGTGTGGCGGAAACAGCCGCGAACTCCCCCTCGCGTGCCCGAACAACCCGACGCGGTCCTCACCGGCGGGGGGGGGCCAGGGGGGGGCAAGGGGGGGGGCCAGGGGGGGGGCAAGGGGGCGCGCGGGGCCCAAGCGCCTAGCATGGCCGCTGGGCGCGTGGGCCGTGCTAGGCTTGCCAGCCCCGGTCTTCGCCGAGCCGCCATGAGCCGCCCAGACGCACCCGTCCTCGATCAAGCAATCCTGGAGGTCCGCTACTCCCGAGGACATGCCTACTTCGATCGCAGCGGCCAAACCCTTGTCGAGTTGGAGCAGATGGACCCTGAGTGGATGTGGGACCAGTTCTCGTCACAAGCGACGGCGGCGACAAAGCTGTCAACGAATACGCGTGTCGCCTTTAGCAACGTGAAATTTGACCTCGTTCGAACGGCGCTCACTGGCGATGGACGTACCCTTGCGGTCGACACCGATCAATTTATCGCCGATGGCGTGCTTGCGTGGAAGGTGATCAACGCCAATCTCGGCCTAGACGAATACACTCGCATCGGGCTGAGGCTGATCTTTTTTCTTCCCAAGAGGAGCACCGAGCACGCAGAAGCTGCGATGGGGTCGGCTATCCTTCGTCCGATGATCCCAGACGAGCTCTCGAGCCTTCAGGTGAAGGCGAGACAGACGGTCGTGGTGTTCAGCGACGGGCCACTCGAGTACCGTGTCGAACTTGGCGGTATTGTTCGACATGAAGGCCTGCCACCAACGCCCTTGATGACCCAGCGACCAGAACAGCTCCCAAAGCATCAACGAGAGTACCGCAATCGTCTCTTCAGCGAGCAGGCGAAGTACGGGCGCAACCCAAAGTACGCTGTAAAACTCGACGTGGACTGTGCTCAAAGCGACCCTCCAAAGGTCGACATCGCGGCCTACGTCAAGCAGGCAGTGGCAACCGTGCGGCAGAATTTTCTGCCGATCCTGGAGAGGCTCTAGTGGACGAGTTCCAACAAGACGAAGCCGAACTCGATATCTCGGACGGCACGTTCGCGGGCGACGACTCGCCGGTCGTCATGACGGTCTCCAACGTCATCCCGCTTCATTCGCGGTCGAATAACTACTTCGACAATACGGACCCGCACGTACGTCATCGTGCCGCTCCACGCGCGCGGCAGAGCACACAATCGACCCACTCGACATTGCTCTACGATCTCGAGGCGGCGCTCGATGAATCGCTTGCCCCGGTCGAGGCGTCGAACGCGTTTGATGATTGGCAGCGCCAGCTTACGGTGCTCGCGCAGGCCGCGGCTCCCCTCGGCGTTGGGTACCGCGTCGTGCTCGGCGCTCTAATCGAGGCCGTGCGACACAGAGACCTTGCCGATCTCGGCCATGTTCAGCGAACGGAAGTGCGTAGGGCGATGATCGTAGTGCAGGGAGGTGCATGCCCTCTGCGCGCAGCTGAGATGCTCGTCGCCCGGTTCGTAGGCGCCGAGCTACTCGAGGCAAGACCCCTTCTGACGGGTGCAGACCACGACGACGAGTCTTTGTTGGCGGAGTTCGAGAGAGCGATCGCCGGCAGTGAGACTGCCTCGGTTTCGATTGATCGCGGCGAGCCGGGGGACTCAGCGTCCGGCCGATGACACGCCGACTCGTAGACACCGACATCCTCATTCACCTGCGCGTCGCCGATAGCGCTGTAGTGAGAGCCGCGGAGACTGCGATCGCGCAATCTCCGCATTCCTGTCACGCTGGATTCTCGCTCGTCGAACTCAAGGGTAACTATATCAGCTACTTGATACTGTTGGCCGACAAGGTTGCGAAGAGCGGCAGCCTCCGCGATGCTGCCGCCCGCGCGAACAACTCTGGAGGCCGCCGCGCCAGACTCATGTTCGCTCAGTTGATGCGCCACCTGGACCTCCTGTCAGGCAATGGACCTCTGCCGAACTGGCCCCAACTCCAGTCGCTATTACTGACCCATCTCGATTCAGAAATTGTGATCGCGTGGGCGACGCTAACCCACCTCTGTTCCGAGCGGATTGACGCGCTTCACTGTACGCGTGCGACCGAGGCCCCCGTCTACAGAAATGGGGGCTGGACCGCCAGAATCCCCCGCTGCACCCGCGCGAACACCACTTGTTCGATTGACCAGGTGTTTCAGCGCCACCGCTCTCGTTTGCAAGACTTGCTGACTATGTACGGGACCGCGGATGGTGCTGCTCGAAGCGACGAGCTATCACGACATGTTGCCGCCGCGCGAGAGTACATCAGGACGAACAACGTCCCGTGGGAGGGCACGTTCTGCAGGTCCATCGGCGACCTTCTCGTCGCGTTGGAGACGTGTGGTGCAAACGCTGAACTGCTGTCTTCGAATCATCGGGAGCATCGTTTCCTCTCGCGCGCACTCGGATACACCTACATTCAGTTTCCCTATGCCGCGATCCGCCTGAAGTAGGCGATCCGTTAGGCAGCGGAGACGCCGTGCTTCGCTTCGCCCCGATCGATCTCCAGGCTCACGGGCCCGAGGCCGTTGCGTTTCGTGGGCCGCGTGTGCTCAGCCGTCGTCGTCGGCCGAGCGCAGCCCCACGCGCTTGAGGACGTCACGCAGCCCCCGCGCGGAGTACCCGGTCAGCCGCGCGGCCTGCTCGATGTTCCCGCCCGCGACCGCGAGCGCTCGCTCGCAGCCTTGCCGAAGATACGCATCGGTCACGCGCGCCGCGGCCTCCTTGAGCGGCAGCTCGGGATGGAGATTCGCGGGCGCGAGATCGTGGACGACGATGTCCTCGCGCCGCAGCACGGAGCCGGTGGCGAGGTGAGCGGCACACTCGACCGCCAACCGTAGCTGCCGCACGTTGCCCTCCCATCGCAATCCCTCGAGCCATGCCGCGGCGTCCTGGCCGATCGACAGCGGTCGTCCGGTCTGGGTCGCGACCTGATCCACGAAGTATCGCGCGAGCGGTACGATGTCCTCGCGGCGCTCGCGTAGCGCGGGAATTCCGATCACGTACTGCGCAATGCGATAGTAGAGATCGGGGCGGAACCCATCCTCGGCCATCGCCCGCCGCAGGTCCCGATGGGTGGCGGACAGCACACGGACGTCCACGGCGCGCGCGTGGTGCTCGCCGACGCGCTGGACTTCACGGCGCTGCAGCACGCGCAGGAGCTTCGGCTGCAGCTCGAGTGGGAGCTCGCCGACCTCGTCGATGAAGATCGTGCCGCCGTGAGCCGCCTCGAACGCGCCCGGTTGGTCGGAGATGGCGCCGGTGAACGCCCCCTTGCGATGGCCGAGGATCGCGGCCTCGGCGAGGTCTCTGGGCAGCGCGGCGCAGTCGAGCACGATGAACGGGCCCCGGCGACCCGAAGCGTCGTGGATCGCCCGCGCGACCTCCTCCTTGCCGGTGCCGGTCTCGCCGAGCAGCAACGTGGTGATCGGCTTGGGGGCGAGCCGGGCGAGGGTCGCGAACATCTCTCGGATCGCGACGCTGAACCCCCGCAGCGCGCCGAAGTGGGCGTCGGCGCAGACGGGCACGTCGATGGTGTCGGGGCAGAGCAGGCGCATGCGGCATCGGCCCGCGTCGAACTCGGCACCGTCGGTCAGCGCCGCGGACCCGAGCAGGCGCGCCTGCCCGACCCAGGTGCCGTTCTTGCTGCCGAGATCCCGGATCTCGACATGATCGGCGGCGATCACCAACTCGAAGTGGGTGCTGCTGATCGACGTGTCCGTCAGCACCACGTCGTGCTCGCGCGCGCGCCCGGCCACCACCCGCGTCGAGCCGACATCGTAGGTTCGCCCATCGGCGACGCGCGGGGCGACGAGGTCGAAGGTCGCGCCAGCGTCGGCGCCCGTGCACACCTCGAGCACGACGCGCCCGATCCGGCGGCGGCTGTGCTCGCCATGACGAAGCTCGAGCCGCGTGGCGGTGAAGTCGGCGACGGCCTCGTCCGAAGACGACGGATCATCGGGGCTTGCGGGCATG
>JBBQJI010000149.1:0-7883 GCA_038325765.1 Nannocystales bacterium | reverse complement strand
ACGCCACGCGGCATCTCGTCGGCGAGCGCCACGTCGATCATGTCGAGCGCGATCTGCCACTTCGGTCGGTGCACCATCGTGGCCGGGATCTTCGCGGCGCGACAGCGATCGGGATCCGCCGCCCAGTCTTCGGGCAAGAACAACGAGAAGTCGATCGGCAGCTGGGTCTGCCCGTTGGCGAGCGTCAGGCTCACGGCGACCTGGCAGTCGGCAACCTTGCCCGCGCTTCCCGTGTACTGCCGCTTCACGCCCGGCGAGTGCTTGCCCTGCTCGAGAAACCCGGTGTCGTCGAAGATCCAATGCGTGATCGCCCCGCGCGTCTGCATGAGCTTCAGTGCGTACCGAGCCGCCAGCACGCGGACCGGTTGGTCCTTCCACTCCGAGCGCGCGAGGAATTGCAGGAGTTTCTGGTGGGTCTTCTCGACCCGGTCCGGGTCGCCGTACAGCCGCGCCGCGACCGGCTCTGCGCTCTTGCGGTCGCCCTCGCCGAACAACCCGCACGCGTACATCGCGAAGCTCTCGCGACGACGCTTGTCGCCCAGAAGCGATCCAATTTCGCCAAGATGCGCCTCGAGTCGCTTCTCCGAGCCGTGCCTCGGATCGAACTTCGGATCGCCTGCGAGGACCGGCTTCCGCGTCTTCATGACCCCCTTGGATTAGACCTTGGCCTCCCGTCCAAATTCCCGACGATCGTTCCC
This sequence comes from Nannocystales bacterium, assembly GCA_038325765.1. GTDB lineage: Bacteria > Myxococcota_A > Polyangia > Nannocystales > Nannocystaceae > Xiheibacterium. The sequence goes on along the minus strand of JBBQJI010000149.1, from coordinate 7,185 downwards.
CGCAGTAGTGTTGAGCACGGAGGGTGCCGCGGGCGAGCTCCGGCGTCGACTGACCCGACTCACCGCGACCGTGCGCACCGGCAACGACGACGGGGTGATCGCGGACGCGGCGGCGCTCGTCGCCGATGCCGATGCCGATGCCGATGCCATCGGTGCGACTGCACTCGCCGCTCAGGCGCACGCGCTGCACGGCGTGACGCCCATGCGTGCGAGCAAGTTCGAGGACGCGGTCGAAGCGATGCGCGCCGGTTTCACCATGGCGCTCGGCATCGGTCGCGACCATGTCGCGCTCGACGCTGCCGCGAACCTCGGGTTCGCGATCGGCTACCGGCTCGGCCGCAACGCCGAGGGTCGGCAGTGGATCGCGATCGCGGACGCGATGCTGCGTCGCCTGCCGTCCGACGACGGCAGCGGCGAGGGGCTGATTCGCCACAACGAAGCGATCCACGTTGTCGGGCTTGAAGTCGCGGTGGATGATGCCGACCCCGTGGGCCGCAGCCAGCCCGCGACCGGCGTGTCGGTAGACCTCGACGATCTCCTGCCATCCGCGCACCGTGGCGCGGCCCCACGCCCGCGCGTCGCTGCCCTCGACCAGTTCCATGGCGATGACGCCATGCTCGCCGTCGGTGCCGACCTCGTGCACCGTGACCACGTTCGGATCGGCGAGCTATGCCATCGCCCGCGCCTCCCGCCACATCCGAGCCGCGCGATCGCTGCGGCCGATCTGGTGGACCTTGATCGCGACCCGTCGCGAGAGCACGAGGTCGGTGGCGTCGTAGACCACGCGCATCGCACCGGCACCGATCACGCGGTGGAGGCGGTAGCTCTGGCCGATCATCGTGTCGGCGGGCAGGCAGGCCTCGCGCAGACCGACCGCTGGCGCGGCCGCGAGCTCGCGCAACAACGGATCGTCGAAATCGTCGTCGGAGGTCAGGGCGTCGTCGCTGGCGGTGTCCATGGCGATGCGTGGGCGACCTTACGACAAAGCGCCGAGCGAGTGTCGAGCGACGCGACCCGGAAGCAGCTCGGTAACGTGACCAAGGCGGCGTACGTGGTGTCGCCGCGGCCCTTCGGCGGCGCCTGGACGCGCTGACCACGGCGATGGCGGGGAGCAAGTTGCTCGTGCTCCCGCGATCGCTCGCGCCCCTATTTCAAGCTGTTGAGGTACGCGTTCTCGACGGTGCCGCGCATGGTCGCGTCCTGGGTCCCGATCGGCGAGTTCACGAACAGCACGACCTCGATGTTTCCAGGCATGTAATACGCGACCGACTGCTCGGCGTTGCCCCACTTGCCCTTGCGGTAGTAGGCCTTTCCGGCGGGCGTATCGATCGATCCGTTGATGCCGAGATGCCCTTCGATTGCCGACTTCGCGACGGTCTCGGACACGATCTTGCCGCCGCGACGGAATGTGCCGAGCACCTTGGCGACCTCGTTCGGTGACAGGCGATACCCGACGCCACCGAGTTGGGTGCTGACGTCACCGGAGTTCCAGCCGGTATTGTCGGTGCGGCTTTCGTACGCATACGCGGAATCGCCGGCTGGAATCGGGCTCATCGCGGTGACCCCCGAAGGCGCGAGGACCTTGCTGTTCGTGCGCGAGAGCAGCCACTGCGTCGTTGCGATGTCCCACATCGCATCGTTGATCTCCGAATCCCACAGGGTCTCGGGCGGGACCCAGCCCGACACCGTCGCCCCGAGCACGCGCAACAGCGAGAAGTTCACGTTCGCGTAGTGGGATTTTTCGGGCTGCTTGGGCACGTTGCGGGCGACCTCGCGCTTCATGGCGGGGAACGAGCCGTCGCTGTCGTCGGACGCGAACCCCGAGAGGTGACGCATGAGCTCGCGAAACGTGATGTCGGCGACGTTGTTGCCGACGGTCCAGTAGTCGGGCAGGTACGGGCCAATCTTGGCGTCGACGGAGATGCCCTGCTCGTCGAGGAGATCGACGATCGTGATCGCGGTGAGCAACTTGCTCACGCTCGCGACGTGCATGCGCGTGTCGATCGTCCAGCCCTTGTTGCCCTCGGTCGGGCTCTTCGCGTACTCCCAGATCACGTGCGAGGCGAGAACGCCGTCTTTTCGCACGACCATCGAGTAGCCGCGGACATTCTCCTTCAGCGCCGCATGCAACGTGCCACTGAACAGCGCGGTGTCGAGCTTGGGCGTCCCGACGTGGACTTTCTGCTTCTTCGCGACCAACGGCGCGCCGTTGCCATCGTCCATCTCGAGGTCGCCGAGGGTGTTGGATGGGCGGAACTGGTGTGCGCGAGCCCTAGCGACTGGCACTGGCACCTTCACGGCGCTGTACGGGCCGGCGACGATGGCGGGGCCTGCCGCGGGTGCGGCCGTGGGGATCGACGCGGGCTTCGCCGCCATCGGTGCGGCGGTGGCGGACGAGGCGACCAACGACGTACCCAGCGCGAGGGTCGCGAGGGTGCGTGCGAAGCGGTGACGGCAGGAGACGAGCGTCTTGCGGCTCATACTTGGCAGAGGGCCGCCGGGGTGACTGTGACCACCAAGCGGGACGAAGTTTCGTGGCAGGGATCAGGGGACGGCCCAAGGGTCGTCTTGGGATGTCCCGGGACATCCGGTGACGGGTCGCGCCGGACGACGACGACGCCCCATCAACGGAGGTCGAGTAGAGCGGCACGGGGCTCCGCCACGGGGCCGTGCGGCTCGAGATTGCCATCCTCGACCTCGCGATCGGTCTCGCCGTGTTCCTCGGTGAGCGCGGCTTCGTGTCCGTCTGGTGCAACGACAACGGCAACGGGCCCGCTCGCTCCTCGCGCAATTACCCGTTCGTCATCGCTGGCGGCGCGTCGGGCTTCTTGCGCCAAGGGCAGTTCCTGCACCCCGGTGACGAGCTCACGCACGCGCGCGTGCTCAACACGATCGGGTCGGCAGCGGGCCTGCGCAACGCGCAGGGCGGGAACATCGACGACTTCGGCGATCCGAGCCTGCCGCGCACCGTCGTCGACGAGCTGCTCGCATAGTCACGGGCTTCGGCGCGCTCCGAGGACGACCCGCGCGGAACTCCCGCGGCCGGTCGTTGTCGTGCCATCGTCCCAATGATGCGCATCGCCTCGCTTGTCCCCTTGGTTGCTCTGTCGTGTAGCGGTCCCCTGGCGTCGTCGCGCAGCGATGCACTGCCCGACGCCACCGTGGTCGGGCGCGTCGAGATCGCGGGCACTGCGCCCGCGGTCGATCGCGACGACCCACCGAAATCGAAGGCGATCGCCGCCATCGGTCCGAAGTCGGTCGGCAAACGCGGGCTCGTCGACACCGGCGTGCAGCCGTTCGTGCTCTTCGCGAGGCCAATGCGTGCCCAGCCAGAGGCGCTGAGTTTCGAGGTCACACCGGCGGTCCGCGGCGAGACGATCTGGATCGATCCGTACCGCGCCTACTTCATGCCGTCGGACTCGTCGGACTCGTTCGAGCTCGGCCGCCACTACGAGATGCGGGCGCGCGGCACCGTACTTCGCGACGACGGATCGAACGTGGAGATCGACGAGAGCTGGACGTTCGACACGCGACCGCCCGTCGTCACGCTCGAGATCGACGAAGGCCCGACGCAGTACTGGGTCTGGAACGACGAGCCCATCGGCGTGGAGGTGGACAAGACGACGCACTGGCGTGTCGGGGTCGAGATCACGTCGGAGCTCGAGCTGAAGACTCCCGCGCTGCGCAGCCATGTCAGCGCGCGCGCGTGGCCGGTCGGGTCGAGCCCAGCCGCCGCGCGACCGGTCGCGGTCGAGCTACTCACCGGCAATCGCGATCACCGGCTCCCAAAGGAGCTCGAGTGGTCGGCGACCACTGGGATCCACGTGCACCCGAAGACGCACTGGCCCGCGAACCACATGGTCGAGGTCACGGTCGACGCCGAGTTCGCGCCACGCGATGCGGGGCCGATCGGTACGCCGGTATCGAAGCGATTCCGCGTCACCGAGGGGCCGACGTTCGAGGTCGCGTGCAGCGAGGACCACGACGACGGCTGCGGTCACGGCGGGCTCGACGTTCGCTTCTCGTCGCCGGTGGCGACCGGTGATCTGAAGCGAATCCGCGTCACGCCGCGGCCGCCCGGCTTCGACCTCACCGTCCACAACGGCCACCAGGTTTCGATCTGGGGTGACTTCGAGATCGGCGCAACCTACCGCGTCGTCGTGCCGAATGGCATCCGCGACCGCGTCGGGCAGCAGCTCATCGGCGAGCTGACGCGCACGGTCGGCTTCGTGCCGCCACCGCCCGAGGTCGATCTCGTCGCGACGAGCGGCGTGCTGCGCCCAGGATTGCCCGCGACCGTCGGGCTCGAATCGCGTTGGGTCCGAAAGGCGATTCTGCGCGCCGCGGTGCCGAGCGAGAAGGCCTGGCTCGCGCTGCAGAACCAGGATCTCGACGTCGCGCCCTTCCCCTCCGACGTCACGAATCTCGTCGAACGCGAGATCGACCTCGCACCGAGTGGGCGGTACGCGTGGTCGTCCATCGCGCTCGACGTCGCCGCGCTCGCGGGTGGCAAGCGTCCGCTGCTCGTCGAGGTCGTGCCGCTCGACGTGCTCGACGTCGCGAAGGATCGCCGCAAGCCGACCGTCACGCGGGGGCTGTATCAGGTCACCGAGCACGGCCTCGCGGTATGGCGATCGGCCGCCGCGACGCGCGTGCAGATCCGCGACAACGCCTCACTCGTACCGTCCGCTGGCGTCGCCGTCGAGATCCAGGACACGCGCGGCAAGCGTGTGCATCGCGCGGTGACGGACAAGTCCGGCTTCGCTGATCTCGTGTCGGATCGGGCATTGCCGGTGGACGCGGTGCTCGTTGCCCGCAGCAAGGACGGTCTCGCGCTCGCGAAGATCGGCGAGGCGGCGACCGCTCCGCAGTCGTGGCGCGATCGGGGCGAGGACCAGTGGATCGGTAGCGTCGTCACGGAGCGCGCACTCTATCGGCCAGGCGAAGCGGTCTGGGTCGTCGGTTGGGCGGCAGTCAGCACGACGCGCAGCGCCCACGGGCTCCTGCGGCCGAAGGCCGGCGCGCCCATCGAGATCGAGATCCTCGATCATCGCGACGAGGTCGTCGCACGCCGCACGGTCGCGCTCACCAAGCACGGCAAGTACTGGGCGCGCATTCCCTTGCCGGAGCACGGCAGCCTCGGGCGCTACGAGGCGCGCGCGAAGTTCCCCGAGCGCGGGCGCGGCCTCTCGCTCATGAAGGCCAGCGAGACCAGTGCGTCCTTCGAGGTCCGCGACGTGCAGGTGCCCGCATTCGAGGTGCGCACGCAGGTCGCGAACGCGAACGTCGTGCGCCCCGCGGCAGTCGAGGTCGTCGCCCACGCGAGCTACTATTTCGGCGGCGCGGTGCCGATCAGCAAGGAGCGCGCGTACACCGACTGCTCGCGCAGACGGGCGAGCGTGCCGGGTGTCGAGACGGGCTGGCACGTCGCGCGGCCACACACGGACGAAAAAGAGCAGTGGCGTTGGATGCTGGAGACGACGACGACCAAGGGTCCCGTCGGCGAGGCCCGCTACGTCTACTCGACCGACGTGCTGCCCGCAGGCCTGGATCTCGTCTGCGACACCGATCTCGCGATCCAGGACGCGTCGTTCACCGAGGTCGGCGGTAGCACGCGCTGGTACGTGCACCCGTCGCGCTACCTCGTCGTGCATCCGCTCCTGCGCGAGACGAGTCATGCGTTCGAGCTGCGCGCGGTCGATCCGAACGGTAAAGGTCGCGTCGCTCAGAAAGCCGCGGTCGGGATCTCGAAGTACGAAGAGCACCGCACCAAGGCGGGCAACGTCGAGACGCGAGTGGTCCGCGTCCATCGCTGCAGCCTCGACACCACGACGACCGGTGCCGACGTACGCTGCACCGCGCCGAAGCTGAAGCCGGGGCGATACGTCGCGACGACGACCGCGACGATCGACGGCCGCGCGGTGAAGCACGAGGAGCAGTTCTGGGTGCACGAGGCCCGCAAGCCGGCCGCACGCACCGAGCGACCGACGCAGCTACAGCTCAGCGTCGACAACACCGACCCGAAGCCCGGGCAGACGCTCACGGTGACGATGCTCGCGCCGAAGGTCACCGGGCCGGGTGTGCTCGCGTTCTCGCACGGTGGGCTGCGCAAGCTCGTGCCGTTCGAGCTGAAGGATGGCGACGCGAAGATCGAGCTGCCGGTGACCGATGCGTGGGTGCCCGGCGTCGAGCTGAGCGCGTTCGTGGTCACGCGCTCGGCGATCGAGAGCGAGCCGCCCGACACCTGGCGTGACGAGCTCGACATCGCGGTGGGTCCCGAGCATCGCCGACTCGGCGTCACCGTCGAGGCCCCGCAGACCGCAGCCGCCGGCGACCCGGTGTCGATCACGGTGCAGGTGAAGGGCGCGGACGATCGGCCGGTGGATGGACGCGTCGCACTCTGGGCTGTCGACGAGGCGATCCATGCGATGGTCGAGCCGCGGATTCCGGATTTCGTGTCGACCTTCGCGCCGCGGCGCGACGTCGACAACGCGTTCATCGAGACGTACTCCGACGTGCTGCGGCCGTACACCGTACGCGACGATCCATTCGAGGGCGGCACGTACGGACACGGCTACGGCTCGGGCTCGGGCTCGGGCGGTGGCTCCGGTGCGGGCGGCCATGGTGCGATCGGTACTGCGCCGGCGCGCAAGCGCTTCGAAGCGACGCCGCTCTTCGTCGGTGATGCCGAGGTGAAGAACGGCGTCGCGGTCGTCGAGGGCCGTATGCCCGAGAACCTGTCGACGTTCCGCGTGACCGCGATCGCGTCGGCCGACGTCGAGTCGGGCCCCGGCCTCGGTCGCTTCGGCCACAACGACGCCCGGATCCAGCTCACCGCGCCGCTCGTCGTGCGCCCTGCCATGCCCCGCATGCTCCGACCCGGCGACCAGGCGGAGCTCGCAGTGCTCGTCGACAATCTCGGCGGTGGCGACGGCGAGGTCGCGATCGAGGTCGTGATCGTGCGCGGCGCCGAGCTCATCGCGATCACGAAGCCACCGACGCCGAGCGCGAAGATCGGCGCCGGCGCGCAGGAACGGTTCCCGTTCACCGTCGTCGCCAAGAAGGCCGGCACCGTCGAGCTGGAGCTGCGCGCCCAACTCAATGGCAAGACGGTGGTACGCGATGCGATGCGTGCGACGCTGCCGATCGAGGTCGCACCCGCGCTGCGCCGTCACGCGGCGACCT
>JBBQJI010000148.1:0-7898 GCA_038325765.1 Nannocystales bacterium | reverse complement strand
TGTTGCTCGGCACGTCGCCTCGGCCCCGGTCGCCCAAGCATGATCCCCTCCACGCTCATTCGCCACCCCTACACCAACCTACAACCACACACCGATCCATATGATCAGCTCACGCCCGGCTCAGGTGCCGATCCACGCCCCTTGGTACCTCTCCAGGGACCACGTGCGACTACGTGTGCGAGGGTAACTACGAAGGTGGAGTGTGTTTCCCAGAGGGCTGCCTGGGGCACACCGCCCACACGTGGTTGGACCTTGATCAGTGCGTATCGAGTGACATCGATGCGCGTAGAGGCCTCGATGTTGCCTGCGCCGCGCCGCTCGACGTGTCCGATCCGAACCGTTTCTTCAGGTGTTGCTGCGCCGCGCCTTAGCGCTCGGCGCATGCACGGGATGCTCTCGGCAAACGTCAGCAGGATGGAACTACGTCTCGACGACCTCGGAGACGCGCCGTAACCGTCGCTCCGGCCCACCTCACCGCGCCCGCAGCCGCGCTGCCAGACCCTCGACCTCGTCATCGTCGATCCCCTCGGCAACCAGCGCGTCCGCGAGCGCGAGCACGTACTCGAGGTTCGCGCCCGACGGCCCGACCGCATGGTGGATCTGCGCGATGACGGCGTCGTCGTGCTCGCCACCGGCCCAGTGCGGGTTACCGGGGTGGGCGATCCACACCCACGCATCGCCCAGCGCGGCGCCGTCTGGCCGCTGCAGCGCCACGCGGGTGCGCTCGTAGCCGCCGCTCTCGCGGACGTCGAGGGCGGCGAGCACGTCGTCGGCGGACGCGGCGTCGATCTCGAACGCGAACCCCTCGCAACGGGCGACATCGTCGCGCACGAGCGTGACCACGCGACCGGGCGCGTGGGGAAAGCCGCGATGGTCGGTCGACGCCTGCCAGAACCGCCGCGCCCACCCGGGCAACACGGCGCGCTCGCGGCGGAGCGCGGCGAAGCCCGGCCGCCAGATGAGCGAGCCATACGCGAACACGCGGATCGGCGTCATGGATTCCACACGCACACGGCATCGAGCGGCTTGCGCTCCAGCGCGGGGACCTGGGCGTCGGCTGCCGCGTAGCCGACGGGAAACAGGATGTACGGCTTCTCGTTCGCGGGCCGGCCCAGGATGCGCGTCACAAAGCCCATCGGGTTCGGCGTGTGGGTGAGCGTGGACAGGCCCATCGTGTGCAGCGCGGTGATGAACATGCCGCACGCGATGCCGACGCTCTCGCGCACGTAGTAGTGCTTGCGCGGCCCGCCCTCGTCGTCGACACCGGTGCTCTGCTCGAACACGACCACGATGTAGGGCACGGTCTCGAGGTAGGGCTTGTGCCAGTCGGTGCCCAGAGGCGCGAGGGCGCGCCGCCACTCGTCGGACATGCGGGTCTCGTAGCTGCGTCGCTCCTCCTGCTCGGCGGCCTCGCGGATCGCCCGCTTGGTCGCGGGATCGTCGACGGCGACGAACGTCCACGGCTGCATGTGCGCGCCCGAGGGCGCGGTCGATGCGGCACGGATCGCATACTCGATCGCCTCTTTGGGCACCGGGTCCGAGCTGAAGTGCCGCACGCTGCGGCGCGCGTCCATGTGTTCGAAGAACGCGCGGCCCTGCGCGATCATCTGCTCGGCCGGCAGCCTCGGGGCCGAGTAGGGGATGAACGGGTCGTCGTCGCGCACGGCGACCAGGCTACCCACAACCGTGGCGCGCCGCTGGTGGTAGATTGGGGCGATGTCCACCCTCCTCGTCCGCTGTGGTGACGGTGTCCTGGTCGACGACGGGGCGCGCTGGATCTTCGGGCGCCAGCCGGGAGCCGGCGGCAACGTGGTGGCCTTCGTCGTCGGACTCGTGGGGTTGGTCCTCGCCGGCAATGGCATCGTGCAGCTGGTGATCGGCGAGATCATCGCGTTCGGGATCGCGGCGACCGTGTTCGGTGCGCTGCTGATCTACGTCGCGGTGGGGATCGTGCGCGGGCGCGATCGCCAACGCACGGTGGCGCCGCTGCAGCCACTGCTGCAGCTCGACTTCGCCAGCGGCATGATCCTCGATGCCACCGGCCGGCCGCTCGCGCCGCTGGGCGAGGTCGTGTTCGCGTCGTCGATGCAGCTCACGTCGTCGGCGCGCGCGCTGCATTGCCGCTGGCCAGGCGGCGACGTGGTGGTGCTCCGCGGCGATGCGTTCGGCGGCGGGATCGCGCCGGCGATCGACGCGCTGCGGGCCCGCGGGCTGCGGACGTGACGGCCGTCCGATGCAACGCGCGCGCCGGGGTCAGCCCGCCGCGAGCTTGGCCCGCGCCTCGTGCAGAAGCGCTACGAGGGCGCCGCGGGCGGCTTTCGCCGTGTCGACGGGCTGGGCGAAGGCCACGCGGATCGGTCGCGGACCGGTGGCGGTGCTCGCCGACATCTCGAAGCCATAGCGGTCGATGCCGGTCATGGTGGCCTCGGTGACCTCGGTGCCCCGCGAGAACGCCCTGCAGTACAGCGGCATGGCGGTGGTGTGATCGTCGTTCATGTGGGCGACGATCCCCGCGGCGTGAGGCGCGAGCGGGTCGGGCTCGGCGGCGCACCAATCGTGGGCGCTGACCCACGACATGCGACCGTAGCCGCCGATGTAGCGGATCGCCGAGACCTGCAGCCGCCAGTAGCCGAAATCCGCGAAGTCGGCGTAATAGGCGGCGTTGGGGTGCACCGCGAGGTAGGCGGCGGCGGCGGCGTCGCGATCGGCGGCCCGCGTGCAGTCGCCGATCAGGGTGACTCGGCCATTCGCCAGCGGATCGTCGGCGCCGCCCTCGGCAACCATGAGCGACGCCCGCGGATCGTCGATGAGGTTCTTGGTGTGCTCGGCCAGCCCGCTGATGAGGAACACCGGGTGGCCGCTCTCGAACGCGATGGTCACGAACGAGCCGTACGGGTAGCCCGGCGGATCCTGACACACCGTGCAGAGCGTTCCGGTCTTGCACCGGCCCACCAGGGTCCGCGCGCGCTCGGCATGGGTCGGCGTCGCGATCGACTCGTCGAAGAGCGGCGCGAGGCGAGCAGCGGTGGGCGTGGCGTGGGCGTCGTTGGTCATGCGTTCGGCGGCAGTGTAGCAGCCGGCGCCCGCCGGTCCGGCCGGCCCTGCGCTCGCGTGGGACCGGCGGCGTTCACGTCGCCCCGGCGTTGCGGTAGGCTGCGCCTGTGGACGCCCTATTCATTAATCCGCGCTCGAGTTCGTTCTGGATGGTCACGGTGCTCGTCGCCGCATGTGGGGGCAGCGAGCCGTCGACGACCGGTGACGACACCACCAGCACGACGGCCCCCGAGACCACGACGAGCACCACCGAGACAACGACGAGCACGAGCGGCGCCGACGAGTCGAGCACCGGGACGCTCTGCGGCAACGGCATGCTCGATGACGACGAGGCCTGCGACGGCCTCGAGTTCGGCGACGTCACCTGCCAGACGCAGGGCTTCCTCGCCGGCGAGCTGTCGTGTACCGAGGACTGTTCGGCGTTCCGCACCAAGGACTGCCTCATCTCGATCTGCGACAACGGCGAGATCGAGGGCCCCGAAGAGTGTGACGGCGATCTGCTCGCGGACGCGACCTGCGTGTCGCTCGGCTTCGACGAGGGGACGCTGGTGTGCGGCGGCGAGTGTCTGTACGACACCCGCGGCTGCGTCACGTTCGGCTGCGGCGACGGCGTGATCAACACCAAGGCCGAGCAGTGCGACGGCAAGGATCTCGGCAAGAACGACTGCACCACCATCGAGGGCGGCTTCGTCGACGGCACGTTGGCGTGCGATGGCAAGTGCGCCTTCGACGTCTCGGGCTGCACACAGTGCGGCAACGGCGTCATCGATGGCCTCGAGGCCTGCGACGGCGAGGCGCTCGGCGACTCGACGTGCATGGATCTGGGCTATGGTGGCGGCGTCATCGCCTGCGCGGTGGACTGCAGCTACGACGAGTCCGGCTGCACGAACGATCCGGTTCGCCCGAAGAATCCGGTTCGCCCGAAGAACCCCTGAGCATCCGGCGCCCGCCGTGTCACCATGCCCGGCATGGGCGACTGGCACGACGACGACCTCATCGCGATGTTCCCGGACGCTGCCGGGACAGCGGAGCATCCCCGCATCGATCCCGACGCCCACGGTCCGCGATGGCTCGTCGGCGGCGAGATCCGTGTGCATCCCGGGACACCGCGGCCGGTCCGATCGCGCGTCGCGACCCGCGACGGCCGCACGCTCACGACCACGTTACTGGGCCACGAAGCGTGCCCGACCGCCGCCGATGCCGCCGAGGCTGTGGCCGCCGGCGTCGTCGCGTGGCGCGACGGCGAGGGGCCCTGGCCGTCGCAGCCGGTGGAGGCGCGCATGGCGGCCGTGATGGCGTTCGCCGCCGCCGTCGAGGCCCGGACCGAGCCGATCGCCACGATGCTGATGTGGGAGATCGGCAAGCCGTGGACGGCGGCGAAGGCCGAGGTCACGCGCAGCGTCGAGTACATGCGCAGCACCGTGGACGAGCTTGCGCACCTGCGCGCCGCGGACCTCGTCGTGCAGACCGGCACCGCCGGCGGCGAGGCCCACTTCGCCCGCACGCATCGTCGCTCGTTGGGCGTGGCGCTGTGCGTGGCGCCGTTCAACTACCCGCTCAACGAATTCCTCACCACGGTGATCCCGGCGCTGCTCATGGGCAACGTGGTCGTCGCGAAGACCCCGCGGATCGGCGTGCTGTCCAACCTGCTGCTGCTCGAGGCGTTCCGCGACTGCTTCCCCGCGGGCGTCGTGAGCCTCTTGCCGGGCGAGGGGCGGGTCGTGATCCCGGCGGTGATCGGCGCGAGTGTTCCCGACGTCGCGGGCAACCCCTCGGGCATCGTGCGTGCGCTCGCGTTCATCGGCAGCGAGGCGGCGGCCAACGCGATCCTCCGCGCGCACCCGGTGCCGATCACGTTGCACAAGGTGCTGGGCCTCGGCGCCAAGAATGCCGCCGTCGTGCTGCCCGACGCCGATCTCGACGCCGCGTCGGCGGCGATCACCAAGGGTGCCCTGGGCTTCAACGGTCAGCGGTGCACCGCCGAGAAGATGGTGTTCGTCCACCGCTCGATCTTCGATGCGTTCGTCGATCGCGTCGTCATGCGCACGCAGGCCCTGCGCCTGGGCATGCCGTGGACCGCGGGCGTCTTCATCACCCCGCTGCCCGAGGACCACAAGCTGGACGCCATGCACGGGCTGCTCGACGACGCCCTCGCCAAAGGCGCGACGGTGCGCAACGCGGGCGGCGGTCGCGGCTGCTTCTCGCTGATGCGACCCGCGGTGGTCGCCGAGGTGACGGCCGACATGCGCCTGTATCACGAGGAGCAGTTCGGGCCGGTCGTGCCCATCGCCGCCTTCGACGACGTCGACGAGGTGCTCGAGTGGCAGCGCCGCTCGCCCTTCGGCCAGCAGGCGGCCGTGTGGGGCCAGCCCGCCGGCGCACGCAGGCTCGTGCGGCGGTTCACCCGCTTCGTGGCGCGCGTCAACTTCAACGACGTCTGCCAGCGCGGTCCCGACGTGTTCGGGTTCAGCGCCAGCGACAAGTCGGGATTCGGCACACTCTCGCTGCGCGACGCTCTGCTCGCCTTCAGCCGGCCGGTGCTCGTGCAGAGCCTCGACGCAGGGGTGCTGGATACGTTCCGCGCGACATCGCGGGTCTGAAGTGCGTGCTCGTGCGCGGGCGGTCTCGCGCGGAGCTGCGCGTGCGGTCAGACCGCGTATCGACCCCGCCCGCGCCGCGGTGCATCCGCGTATACTGCCCATCTCGGGCCGCCCGTCGGTGGCCACACCTCACCATGACCCCTGCACTGATTTCTCCCCGGCGTATCGTCATTTTCGGTGTCCTCGGCCTCGGAGCCTGCGCCGATCCTTGTCTCGATGACGGCCTGCTGCAGGAGGCCGGCGACGCCGAGCAGTGCCCCGCGCTCGCGTCGGCCGACGGTTCGGGCACGGAGTCGGCGTCGATGAGCGCGAGCGCCAGCGACACCGACTCCGATTCGGTGTCGATGAGCGCGAGCAACAGCAACAGCGCCACCAACGCCGACAGCACGACGGACACCGACGGCACCTCGGACACCGGCGGCACGACCGACACCGACACCGACACCGACACCGACAGCACGACGGACACGGACACGGACACGGACACGGACACGGACACCGACGGTGACTGCAACGACGGGATGCAGAACGGCGACGAGACCGACGTCGACTGCGGCGGCTCGTGCAAGACCGACTGCGACGACGGCGAGGGCTGTCTCGACGGCGACGACTGCATCTCGATGACGTGCGATCCCGACGCGCTCGTCTGCGTCGATCCGAGCTGTGCCAACGGCGAGTTGGACGGCGACGAGACCGACCTCGACTGCGGTGGCAGCTGCGGATCGACGTGCGACGACGGCGAGGACTGCCTGGTCGACCTCGACTGCATCTCGCAGGACTGCGGCGACGACAACACCTGCCAGCCAGCGCCGCAGTGGTGCATCGACGCCGACGGCGATGGTTTCGGCGATCCCGATCAATGCACCGGGGTGCCGATGGGCGAAGATCCGCCGCCGGGCACGGTCGACAACGACGACGACTGCGACGACGCGAGTGCCACCACGTTCCCCGGCGCTGCCCCCAATGACGACCCCGACGCCTGCATGAAGGACGACGACGGCGACGGTTGGGGCGACGACACGCCCGGTGCTGGCGTGGTCCCCGGCAGCGACTGCGACGAGGACGGCGAGCCGTCGTGCGTGCTGCTCGTCACCCAGGACGGCACCAACGACAACACCTACGATCAGGGGCTGAGTACGGTGCTCGACGATCTCGGCTTCGTCATCACCTATGTCGCCGACACCGACGCGGTGCTCACCGATGCCAACGGGTACACGCTGGTGGTGATCTCCGAGACCGCGACCTCCACCGACATCGGCGGCACCTACCAGAACGTGATCGTTCCGACGATCTGCCTCGAGGGCCTGGTCTGGGACGACATGGGGATGGCGCCGCAGGCGACGGCGGCGATCATCGATTCGGTCGAGATCCTCGCGGTCGCCGACCCGCTCGCGGGCGGCCTCGTCGGCGTCGTCGACGTGATCCAAGGCGGTGGATCGGGGACGTTCTTCACCGCGCCGCCCGCCGGCGCGATCGAGGTCGCCAGCTTGCCCGGCGAGGCCGGCGACGTCGTCGAATTCGCGTTCGACCAGGACGCGGCCATGTTGGGCGGCTTCCTCGCCCCGCGTCGCCGCGTGGGCCTCGGCTACGACGCCGACCAGGGCCCCGGCGCGGTCACGATCCTCGACGACGGCCTGACGCTGTTCGAGGCCGCGGTGCTCTGGGTCGTCGACTGAGAGAGCGAAAGCGATTGGGAGGGGGAAGGTTCCGCCGGGCTCTGCCCGGTGGAAAGGGGACCGGGCCGGTCCCCCAGAAGGACTGAGCCTCGCCACCGGCGTGCGCGTCGGCGCCGGACTTGCGCATCGGGCGCTCGGTGGGATCCCGACCGCGCGGCCGGCAATCCGCTACGCTGCGCACCGGTCGACGTGGGTCATCCACGGCGTCACGGTGGTGTACGGTGAGCGAGCGCGAGCAGAACGACGAAGAGGCGGGAAGCGGGCGCGAGAGCCATCGCGAGCGATCGATCCGGATGCGGGCGGTGCGTCTGCTCGCCAACGCGTTGGTGGGGCTCGAGCCCGGGCGGCTGGCGATGGTGCCGCTTGGCCCCGAGCTGGTCGAGGCCGTGATCGCGTGCCGGAGCTTCACCAAGAACGCGCGGGCGCGTCAGCTCCGTCGCATCGGCTCGCTCCTGCGCGCGAGCGATCTGCCGCCGATCGAGGCGGCGGTGCAGGAGATCCGGACCGGCCGGGGCGACCGCTCGCGTCGCGAGCAGCTGTACGAGCAGTGGCGCACCCGCCTGCTTTG
>JBBQJI010000147.1:0-7913 GCA_038325765.1 Nannocystales bacterium | reverse complement strand
CGAGCGCCGCACAGAGCTGCGGTGCAACGCGCTCGCGCAGGTGATGATGGTTCGCGAACACGCCGAAGTAGCGCACCTGGTGCTGCCTCGGCGGCGGAACCAGGCCGACCAATCGAGCGTTAAGCACATGACCCTCGGGGGCGGTGACGGGCGGTGACGGGCGGTGACGGAAGATCTGGACCGCGGGGCCGTTGCGACGGATGGGCTCAGTGAGCTACCTTCGATTCTCTCGGCGTTGGACGCCAGTGCGTTGGCGTGCGCAACGCTGAGATCACGTTGGGCCTCGACGAGAGCTCACCGCGGTTCGGGCCTAGCCCCGACCCCTCCCGAACCCACGACTCTCCGTGTCAGAGCCACCCAGTTCTCGCGTCCGCGGCCGCACCTTCGCGCTGGTGGCTGCGCGTGACGTCGAAACCTGGTCGCGCGAGCGGGCGTTGCAGCGACTTCGCGAGTTCGCCAGCGAGTGGCCGGGGCGCGACGCGCTGCTCCGCCTGTCCGATTCGCTGATGGGGCCCGATGAAGACATCGACCGGGCGATCGCGTTCCTGGCAGACCGCTTCGAGAGCGGGCGTGTCGTGGCGGTGCGGCTGCGCGACGACGCACTCGTCGGTGCGAGACCGAACGTGCTCGGCGCGATCGACTGGGACAACATCCCCATGCTCTCCGAGCTGAGCGCCGTGGGAGACTGGGTGGGCGGGGTCGACGCGCCGAGCCGGCCTGCGCCGTCCCCGGCGCAGGTCCCGACTCCCGAGCCGCTTCCGCCCAAACCCGCCGAGGAAGCCGAGTTGCAGCCGACCCTCCTGCGGCTCGAGCTCGGTGCCCTCGGATTCGCCGAGCGATGCGTCCTCTTGGTGCCGCGGCCGGGCGCGGGCCTGTGGCATCCGTGGGCTGCACTCACGACGGTGGCGAACCACCTGAAGGAGAACCCGGGCGACAGGCTGGTCGCGGTCGGCCATCACGAGAGCGAGAGCCCGAGGACCACGGACGATTGCGTGCGACCGCGCTCGCGCACTTCATCATGGGCGAGCGCGAGGCATGGCTCGCGATCGCGGCGAAGTGGGGCCGCGTACGCGACACGCAGGAGTACCTCGCGTACCTGCGTCACGCGCGGGGCTGGCCGCTTCCGGCGGTGTCGATCACCGACGAGGCCGACGCCGCGACAGTGTCGGTCGTCCTCGCGTTCCAGCACGCCTACCTACAACACCCGCCCAGAGTGCGTCGACTTGGTGATCGTGCCCGAGCAAGAAGCGGGCAAGATCGATCTCGGCCAAGGCCCGAGCGGCGTGTACGACGTCGCCGCGATCCAGACGCTGGCGCTCGGCGCCGTGGTGGCACCGCGAAGGGGCATGTCGATCGAGATCGCAACGTCCGCGCCGGAGAATCGCTGGAAGGCGACGATCCGGGAGGGCAACGACACCTTCGCGCCCCGCTACGCGTACTGGCTCGAGAAGCCGTCCAAGACGGTGACCGAGCAGTACGGAAACCCGCGGATCGACCCCAAACACGTGCTCGCGCTGCTGCGACTGCGACCGGAGTTCCTATGAGAGCGTATGCTTTTCTGTTGTTGGCCGCGTGCACGGCCGCGCCCGTCCCGGAGAAGGACGAGATGCAGACCGCTGAGCACCACCTCGCGCCCGCGTGGAAGCAGGGCGACGCCTGGACCGTTCACTATCGTAAACACGGGGGCGGCATCTCGGCCCTCGCCGGGGGGCCCCCCGGGTTCGAGGATAGAAAGTGGACCTTCAGGGTCGATGCTCGCACGCGCGAGGGCGGACACATCTCGGCGCAGAGCGAGGAGCACCCCAGGGGCGGGGACATCTGGCGCTTCGTGTCCGCGCCGAACGGTCGGCTCCTGAGCGTGATCGACCCCTATGGCGAGGCGCTGTTCGAACCCATCGCCGATACCCCCATCTTCGAACCGCACCGCAGGCCGCAGGGAGAGGTCGCGCACGCGTGGCCGCGCTTCCCGCTCGACGAGGACTTCGGGCTCGATGACGCCGAGCTGCGGCCGCGGTCCCATCCGGCCGGCAACGAGCTCGAGGTCACCCTCGTCCGCGCGCGGGTGCGGCGGGAAGGCGTCTTGGTGAGGACGGCGAGGCAACGCTGGGAAGCGGGACGACCGTGGTGGTCCGTCCTGCGGATCGAGGAGGAGTCCACGGACCCCGAGGACACCACGGCGATCGTGGACCTCGAGGCGGAGGTGATCGCGTGGCCCGCAAGCACACCGTAGAAGCCGGCGACTGGCTCGGGGCGATCGCGAACGCGCATGGCTTCGCGCATTGGGCGAAGATCTGGGACCACGTGCGCAATGAGGGTCCCCGGGCGCTGCGCTCGAGCCCCGACATGTTGATGGTCGGCGACGAGGTGCAGATCCCTGGTCAAGCCTGTTCAAGGAAGGCGTCCGAGCTGCGAAGGAACATATGAGCCCCAATCGCGCAAGCATCTTGTTCCTCGTCGTCCTCGAGGCTGCGTGTCGCGCGGCGGGCTTGCCCAAACTCGGGCAGGTCGTCGTCGCGCCGGCCGCTCGACCCAAATCGGCATTCGTCGTCTACGTCGCGGGCCCCGACGGTCCGCTTTCGTTCGTCCTTCCAGTCGCCGCGGGCCCAAACCCGAATACCGAGAACCGGGGTTTCCAGGTCGTACCGGGGCTACTCGCCGAGGTTGCCGAGGACTCGGCGGCCGAAGCGAGCGCCGGCCTCGCGCTGGCGAAGAACACCGGCACTCTCGAGGCGCGCGGGCCCGTCGAAATGGAGGCCCTGTGGGAATTCCGTTGTCGTGGTGTGTCGGAGCCGTCAGGCGCGTGCACGCTCGCGGACGACACGGTCGTGACCGTCGAGACGCAGTTCTCCGCGGCGGATCGCGCGGGGGTCGCCCAGATCTCCCGCCAGCGTCTCTGGCTCGGGGAGCGCGCCGACGAGCTAAACGGCCCGTGTACCTGCCTCCATTTGCCGTACCTCGATCGCGAAGTCTTCGCTGAGAAAGGACTCGACGGCTCGCAGAGCAGCATGCTCGAGCTCCTGGGCGAGCTGGACGAGCTGGGCGAGCTGGACGAGCTGGGCGAGCTGGACGAGCTGGACGAGCTGCCTCACTCGGCGACGTCTGACAACGATCACGACGGCGACGACGACGACGACGACGACGACGACGACGACGACGACGACGACGACGACGACGACGACGACGACGACGATGGCGATGGCGATGAGGATGACGAGTGCGAATGCGGGGCTGAGTGCACTTTCGAGACGCTCGCCGGCGTCTTCGGCGGCACCGTCCAGACCCTCGAGCAGCACGCAGACCTTGGTTGCGGGCGCCGCTATATCACCGCCGGGATCGGGACCTGGGGACTGTCCGCGGACCGCCCGATGGATCTCTCGATTTGGGCCAAGCGCGTGCCATTCGTCGAGGCGATGCGCATCGAGGGCGATGGCGTCGAGGTCCCCTGGCCGCTGCCGCTCGACAGACTTCCAAGCGGTCCACCGTCGAGCGACGCAACAGGGAATCGCCGGCCCGTTGCTCTGAACGTTGCCGGCGACCTCGCGCCCGAGGACGCCGACGACGGGACGGACGCGGACGAACCAGCGTGCACCCCGCAGGACGGCAATATCTACTCGCTCCACCGCGGACTCCTCGTTCGCTCGAACGTAGGCCTCGACCAGTGGGTCAGTTGCACTTGGCACGACGTCGCGCTGGCCACCCCAGCGGCATGCCCCACCGCCGCCGACCCATGCGGTGACCCGCGGCTGTTCCCGACGCTTGCGACGACGCAAGTGCACGACGATTTCTGGGTTGCCTCCGACGGATCCGCCGCCCTCGTGTGGAGCGAGCCGCCCCAGCTGCTGATGCGTGCGTCGAGGACGAACGTCGGCGATCCGAACCAGGTCGTCAGGCTTGCGGTGCCACTTCCCGATCCGCCCGCGCCCAGCGGCGCGGAGCGGGCCGAACGGGGCGGCGCGGTCGTGGGCGTCCAGTACTACGCGCGTGCCGACGTGATCCACGGCGCGCTCGCGGCAGCGCTCCCCGAAGGCGACCGAACGTTTGGATGGTTGCCCTGGCCGCTGACGTTCGTCGGCCCCGAAGCGCCTGCAATCCCGGCCGCCAGCACCGCTCACGTCGTTGATCGCGGCGACGGCAAGGGATGGGGGAATCACTGCTTCCGCGAGTTCAAAGCAGGACGCTCCGACGCGGCATTTGTCGCCTGCGAGTATGCTCTGACGCTCACCACGTCCCCGACGACGCGTGCGGCGATCTTCCATAGCCTCGGACTCATCGCCGAGGCAGCGGGAAACCAGTACGCCGCCGTGGCGTACTTCAGGACTTCGCTGGAGTTTCGCGAGCACGACGCGACCCGAGCCGCGCTGCGGGCGGTGCTCGCGGACACGATGGATCGAGCGGATTGATGCAGCTGGTCGTCAACGGCACGATCGAGGCCGCGTAGCTCGTCCGCACGGCGTCAGCCTGGTGCACGGTCAGCGGCCGCCCGAGGTGGTCGCGGGCCCAGCGGACGCCGCCAGTGCGCAGCGGGCCCAGCTCAGCAGCCTGGTGCTCTGGGCCGCGCTCGCGGCGAGTCGGAGTCGCCCCGTCGAGGCGATCGCGGCACAAAAGCGCGCACGCGACGTTTGCGAGTCTGCGGGGTGGTTCGACGAAGCGATCGCGATGGAGATCGCGCTTGGCGGCTATCGTCGGCGCGGGCGCCGTGCGGGATGCCGAGTCGAGCTTTTCGCGCGCGATCGAAGGCGCGCGCAAGCACCAGCGACCGGACAAGATCGCAACCGCGGGGTTCGGCCTGGGTGCCGCTCGTACGATCCGCGGCGAGCGTCACACGGCGCTGGTTGCCTACGCCGAAGCCGCGCTCGCGGCCGAGGACAGCAAGAGCACACTGCTTGCCATCGAGGGCAGCCGACTCGCAGGACAAGCCGCTGCCGATCTCGGGATGGAGCCGCAGGCGATCACGTTCTTCGGTCGCGCGGTGCGGCTCGCGGAGGAAAGCACCGAAGACGTCTCGCGGACGAGTGCCGCGACCGCGGCGCGTCCGCTCGCGGTGGTGTGTCGGCGTCGTCGAATGTCCGAGCGCGCCAGCGAACTCGAAGAACAGGCCCGGCGCTTCGACAGCCCCGATCGTGTGCCCACCGGCGAGGTCGTGCGTGAGGCGCCCGAGCCCGAGGTGGCGGTGGTCCCCGAGGCGCCCGAGCGCACGAGCGTGCTCACGCTCGAAGAGATCGCGCGCATGCACTGGGGCGGTGTCTCCGATGCTCCGTCTCCGCCGTCCGAAGGCTCGCGGAGCTGGACGCGCGACGAGATCCGTAGCCTACAGCGCGCTGTGGATCATTCGCTCGACGACCGAATCAGCCAGATCCTCTCACGTCGCGAGCTGCTCGCGCTCCACGGTGACTCGGTGGAGGAGGTTCCGCCCGCGCTGCCCATGGACCTCGAGGCGGCACCACTCGAGGCGGCACCACTCGAGCCCGCGCCGCTCGAGTCCGCGCCGCTCGAGCCCGCGCCGCTCGAGCCCTCGCCGCTTGCCGACGTGGAGGTTGCGGCCCACGCCGACGAGATGGCCGCCTTCGAGCAAGCACCCGATGCGAACGCGACGCGGAGCCCGGCAACACGCGTCCACAACCCATGCGAACGCGATGTGACGCCCAGCAACACGCGCTCGCACCCCTTGCGAACGCGAGTTCACCGCTGCAACTCCCGTCCAGTTCCTGGGCGGCACCCGTACAAGATCTTCTGGACTTCGACCGGCCCTCGCATCGAGGCCGTGTTCCCCAACCACTGAACCCGGGCGTGCTCCGGCAATGCATCGGACCGGTCACACCGTCGGGGTGCCCTGGTGGAACTCGAGGAGCCAGCGGCCGTTGCGACGGATCCAGACCGAACTCCGATGACCTGATCCCCGCCGTTGAAGGCTGCGGTAGGTGACGAGCGCGGCGTCTCGGCCGAGAGGTCGAACAGCGAACTCCTCGAGCGTCGCATCGATGGGCCCGACGTCCAGATCGAGGGTCTCCTGGCGCGTGTAGGCAGCGCCGGACCAGCCGAACTCGGTGAACGATCCGGCCAGGTGGTCGTCCATCCACGCTCGGTCGCCCCGGGTGGACTCGGTCCACATCGCCCGTTCCAGCTCGATCAGCGCAGAGGTGACGCCCTCGCCGAGCACGTCGTCTGCGCCAGAGCCAACCGACGCTTCGGCGACCCGGAGCCGGTTGCCGTCGGGATCTGCCAGGGTCACCTCACGCGCCCAAGGCTGTTCCTCGACGCTCACACCGAACTCAACGGCCACCGCATCGACGTCGTCGACCCAGACGTACACCAGGCCGTGCGGGTTCGCATCGCCTGCATGTTCCGACAGATGGATCTGGGCGCCGTTGCGCCGGATGCCGACATAGGCCGGGAAGTGCGGCTCGAAGCGATGCTCGAAGACCTGCTCGAAACCGAGCCGCCGGTACCACGCGGCGGCGACGGCAGCGTCGCTGACGCGCAAGATCGGCACGACGTCGGTGGTCATGCGTCGGCGCCGATCGCGACGAACTCGTAGATCCAGTGCTCGGACGGGCCATCGTCGACGAGGACATACAGACCGTCACCCATCTCGATTTCCAGCGGTGGCGGGAACGTCGCCACCCGCCAGCCGACCGGGCCGCCCCGGCACGGGATCATCATCTGCTCACCGACATCCATCCGCCGAGTCTGACGCATCCCGATCGGCGGCGCAAGGGTCGGCCTACGCTCACAATGTGGCGTTGCTCGTGTTGCTCAACGGTCCGCCGGCATCCGGCAAGTCGACGATCGCCGAACGCTTGGTGGCCACCCGCCCGTTGGCGATGCGGCTCGATATCGACGTCGTGCGCGGCCTGCTCGGCGACTGGTTGCAGCGCCCGACGGATGCTGGACTCGCGGCGCGGGCACTGGCGATCTCGATGGCGCTCACACACCTCGCTGCCGGGCACGACGTGTTCGTGCCGCAGTTCCTCGGTCGACCCGAGTTCATCGACGAGTTGGCCGCGCTCGCCGTCGAGACAGGGTCGACCTTCGTGGAGATCGCACTCGTCCTCGACCGCGAGTCGGCAAGATCGGCGCTCGCCGAACGGACCGCCGATCCCCAGAACGACACGCACCGCGACGCCGCAGCACTGGTCGAACAGTCCGGTGGGACGAGCGCTGTCGATGAGATGTTCGACCGCTACGAGGCGCTGCTCGATCAGCGTCCCGGAGCGAGGCGCGTCGAGGTTGAGCGAGGCGACATCGACGCCACCATTCGCGCCGTCGAGGTTGTCCTCTCGATCGCAGCCTCCAGGTCGGCTCGTCCCGAACGAGCTCGCCCCTCGCACTTCTCCATCTCGCACGCTCCGACGGACTATCGATGTCCGTTCTGCCTGAACATCCGCGACGGCACGTCGGATCTGCCCTTGGAGTTCATTCACCGCGACGATGACGTCGTGGTCAAGATGAACCCGAACTGGCGGCCCAACAACCCTGGCAGCGTCCTGGTGATCCCGACCGAACACCACGAGAACATCTTCGACGTGCCCGATCGTCTGGCACTCCCGATCCACCGTGCTGCCCGAAACGCGGCGGTCGCCATGAAAGTGGCGTTCGGTTGCGACGCCGTGTCGACGCGCCAACACAATGAACCTGCCGGCAACCAGACCGTCTGGCACTTCCACCTGCATGTCTTCCCACGCTGGGAGAACGACGACCTCTACGGGACAAGAGATGCCCCCGCCGACGAAACGGAACTACGTGACCTCTCTCGGCAGCTCCGCGCGGCATGGGTGCTTAAGCGTTTTGAACTGCGAACCGGCGTAGGGCGGGCGAGCCGCGGGGGCTGTTGGGAGCCGTCGAGGTGAGCGTGCCCGCGGTACAGCGGAGAGAGTCGGCGTCGAGCGAGGGCGATGAGGTTTGCTGGTGCGGTG
>JBBQJI010000146.1:0-7966 GCA_038325765.1 Nannocystales bacterium | reverse complement strand
AAGCAGCGGTTCACGGCGCTCCTGCATCACGTCACGCTCGATCGTCTCCGCGCCGCATACCTCGCGCTCGCGCGCAAGGCAGCGGCCGGAGTCGACGGCGTGACGCGGGCCGAGTACGGGCAGGGGGTCGAGGCTCGCCTCGCCGACCTGCACGCACGCGTCCAACGTGGGGCGTACCGAGCAAAGCCGTCTCGTCGTGTTCACATCCCGAAACCAGATGGCCGACAGTGGCCACTCGGGATCGCCGCGCTGGAGGACAAGATCTTGCAACGCGCGGTCGTCGAGGTGCTCAACGCGATCTACGAGCGCAATTTTCTCGGCTTCTCGTATGGATTTCGGCCGGGACGCAACCAGCACCAGGCGCTGGATGCCCTCGCGACCGCGATCCAACGTAAGAAGGCCGTCAACTGGGTGCTCGATGCAGACATCCGTGGATCTTTCGACACCATCGACCACGGATGGCTGGTGAAATTCATCGAGCATCGCATCGCGGACAAGAGGATCGTCCGGCTGGTCCAGAAATGGCTGGCTGCCGGGGTTCTCGAAGATGGGAAGTGGTCGAGCACAGAGGTAGGTACGCCGCAAGGCGCGACGATCTCGCCGCTTTCGGCGAACGTCTACCTGCACTACGTGCTCGACCTGTGGGTACAACAGTGGCGGAGGCGCGTGGCGCATGGCGGGGTGATCGCCGTGCGCTACGCCGACGATTTCGTGCTGGGGTTCCAGCACGAGGCCGACGCGGTCAGGTTTCTGGCCGACCTTCGAGACCGTCTCGAGCGCTTCGGGCTCGAGGTGCACCCCGACAAGACGCGACTTCTACGTTTCGGCAAGTTTGCCGCGGCGAATCGGCGCGCAGAGGGGGCGGGCAAGCCGGAAACCTTCGACTTCCTCGGCTTCACGCATATCTGCGGGAAGACGAGGGCAGGGAAGTTCCTGCTCCTGCGACACACCTCGAACAAGCGAATGCGTGCGAAATCGAAGGCGCTCCGTGGAGAGCTCCTTCGGCGACGCCACCGACCCGTGCCCGAGCAGGGTCGGTGGATCGAATCGGTCATACGCGGGTACTTCGCGTATCACGCTGTGCCTACGAACATCGATCAGCTGACCAGCTTCCGCACCCAGGTCGTACGCCTCTGGCTCCGCGCGCTCCGGCGACGTAGTCAGCGACAGCGGCTCGATTGGGTGCGGATGGCTCGATGGCTCCCACCTGCGCGTGTGCTTCACCCGTATCCTTGGAATCGCTTCGACGATCGAACCCGAGGCAGGAGCCGAGTGCGGTAATTCTGCACGCTCGGATCTGTGCGGGGGGCGGCCCGACCCCATGTGATAAGGGCCGTTCCTACCGCGATCGGCCGATCAGTCGCTCGACGTCGAGTCGATCGAGTTCCTGCACGACACCGTCGTCGCCGCGAAGGCCGGCTGCGGCGGCGACGCGTGCATCGTCGGCGGGGGCTCGTCGCGTTCGGCCGCCGCATCGAGCCTGCGTTGCGGCCGTGGCAAGAGGGCGAGTGCCTCGTGTTCGACGACACCTCCGAGCACGAGGCGTGGAACCGCTCGAGCCAGCCGCGCACCGTGCTGCTGCTAGACTTCCTCCGGCCAGGTGTCGATACGTTCGACGACGAGGCGCCTGCGGCGGTCGAGGACGCGATCCAACGCAGGCTCCGCGACGGGCCTTCGTCGTAGACGGGTGACGTCGGTCCTGGGGCGCACGACGGGAAGGCCGATGTTCGCGTTCTGCGAAGAGCCGACCGCGACGCGAATTCCGATGCAGCGAAAATGTACATGCCTCGGGGCCGGCGTATGTCAACTCGGCGCATCCCAGCGCTCGCGCATGCCAGCGCTCGAGTATGCTTGTGAGCCAGCCACGTTCAGTCATCGGCGGAACCGACAATGACGTGGCCGACTCGAAGAGCCAGCGGAGGGCCTTGCGCTCGTCGGACACCGCGATCCCGTGCTCGGACTCGCCGTTTGGAGCCATGTACGTAGAAGACATAGGAGACATCGAGGTGGCCGAACAGGCCGAGACGGTGGCCAAAATGTGACGTATCCAACACTCGCGGCTGGGTCCCGACGGGTCGACGGCCGCCCGCGAGCGCTGTACAGTGAGCGCCACATGCGATTCATGACCCTCCCGATCGCCGGAATCTGCACGACCCTCATGAGCTGCGCGGGTGCGACCACGCGACGCGGAAACGAACTCGTTGCGACGCAACTGCAGTGCCCAATAGAACAGGTGACGTTGACGCCAGCGCCCGACCCGCGCACGCCCGCGAAGGCGGAGGGCTGCGGCAAAGTCGACTACGCGATCTCGCACTGCATCTCCGCGCAGGGAGCATCAGGCTCTGCGCATTCGTGCAAGTTGCTCTGGTTCTCCTCCGCAGTCGACCAGGCGGCGTTCACGACCAAGTGCCCGAAGGACCAGGTCACCACCGAGTGGTTCTCGCCCAACCTCGGTGTCGACGCGTGTGGCGAGCGAATGACCTTCACGCCCACGCTCAGCGGCTGGATGCTCAACTCGGCGAGCTCCCCGTCTGGCACCTGAGCGGGACGATCGCGGCATCGTCGAGCGCCCGTCGACGGCGCTCCGCTGCCTCACTGGACCGCCGGTGCCGTGGTGCACGATACGTCCTCGCCGTCGGTGTCCACGACGTCGAGGATCGGCAGCACGCTGCCACGCCATAATCGCAACGTCGAATCGCCACACGCCGCTGGTCTATGGATCGGGAGCGTCGGGCCTAGGGGCCAGCCGCGCCGTCGAGCCCTCGTGACCGTCGAGGCCTCGTGACCGGCTCAGCGGTAGACCGTCGACGGACTCGCGGACAGCACGGCGTCGACGCGGGCGAGCGCTGCGCTCGCGCCGAGCACCGCTGCCAGCACCACCGCGAGTTCGTCGGTGCGATCGGGTTTGGAGTCGTGGTCGGCGCTGAGACCCAACGGGAGCTCGAGCCACGCGCTGAGCCGGGTCGTGTCGAGCTCGACATCGTCGAGCGCGCTGCCGCGCTCCAGTGCTGCGTGCCGAGCGAGCCACGCAGCACCGAGGGCGCGAACCTCTCTCAGGTGTGCAACGAACGTCGCGTCGTCCACCTGTTCGTGCGCGGGTCGAGTCCGCGCCTGCGCCTGAACGTTGCCACGGATCTCGATTGTCAGCATGGCGCGGGTCGCCTCTTCGAGCACGACGAGCTCGCGATGCAACGCCCGTGTCGCCCCGAGGAACGCGGCGAGCTCGGACCCGAGCCGCTCGGCGACGTCCTTGGGAACCGGCGTCGCGCGCCGGATCGCCCTACGACGCGGACCACCGAACCAACCGTTGAGCGCCAGCGCCACCGTGATCGACGGGCCGACGATTGCCCCCACGAGCAGCATCCCGAACCGTAGCACGCGGGCATCGAGCCTTCCGCCCAGGGTGAAGCCGTCGGTGGGCTCGTGAACGGTCGACGAGCCTTTCCCTGTCGGCGTTCACGAGGTCCCCTCGCATCGGTCGAGAATCCGCGAGGCCTTCATCCCTTGCACCGATGACCCGGACTACCCGAACCGACGCGCCAGAACCCGGCTGTGGCGGTCCTTCTCCTCGCTCCACACCACCAACGCGGTGCCGTCGTCGCCGGTGGCGATACGGGCAGACCTGGGGGTCGCGGCCTCGTCGGTGTCGAGGGTGAGTGGGGCGGACCAACTGCCCGAGGAACGCTCCAGGCGGCTGATGAACATATCCGAACGGGCCCCCACGTGGCGCCCCCACACGACGAAGGCGTTGCCCGCCGGGTCGCCCGCGAGGCCGATTCCGTAGCTGGTGCCGGTGCTCTCGGGGTGAATCGCGGCGCCATCCGACCAGGTGCGCGTAGCGTCGTCGAACGTCCGCCACCAGCGCTGGAGGCACCGGGTCCAGGCAGCGCCGTCCTCGGGCCTCCGCGACCCGCAACGGTCAATCCCTGTGCAGCGCCGCCGAGATCTCGTCCGCGGCGAGCCCCAGGCCGTGCGCATGCAGCAGCGAAATCATCGCGTAGCTCGCGGTCACGATCGGGACGAAGTCGAGCCCGAAGCACACGACCCAGACGGCGACGGCGACGAGGATGACGACGTTGAGGCGGACCGCGAAGCGCTGGAGCTCCTGGGCCTGGAGCGCGGCGTCGAGCTCGCAGCGCAGCAGGCCGAACGCGTTGCTGTAGATCCGCGCAGCGAGCACGAGGCCGGGCACCGCGAGCAAGCCGACGCCGTAGAATAGGAAGCCCGCGAGCGCCGCGAGGAGGCCCGGCACGAACATGTGGCCGAGCACGAGCGACGTCGTCGCCACGACCTTGACCACCGTGGGCGCACCGCGACGCTCCACCACGAACCCACGCCATTCGTGCTGCGCGTCGACGGCGGCCGTGCGCAGCGGTGCGCCGGGCCCGCTCTCGTCGCGGAGCACCCGCGTTTGCCGGACCCAGCGCAGCCGATGGCCCCTCTCCCAGCTCAGGAACGTCGCGGCGGGGATCACCACGAAGTACCCCGCCCAGACCGCTACCCAGAAAACCCACGGGTCGCTCATGGTGCGCTCACGGTGGCTAGGCTAGCGCCGTCTGTGTCCGTCGGCCATGTCCTTGGGGTCGCGGATCGACCGACACGGACGTGGCGCTAGGTCAGGCTCACCGCGGCGCCCCGCGAAACCGTCGCCACTCGATCTCCAGCTTGCGCATGCGCGAGCGCAGCGTCGCCGGGTGCAGCCCGAGCATCCGGGCCGCGCCCGTCTCGCCCTCGTTGCGGCCCTCGCAGCGTGCCAGCGCCGTCTCGACCGCGCGGCGGTTGACGCTCTGCAGCGTGTCGCGCGGGGCCTCGGTGCGCGCCTGGCCCGGCATCGCGCCCAGGCCGGTCGCGACCTCGAGCCGCAGCCCGCGACCGAGGATCGCCGCGCGCTCGATCACCGCCGACAGCTCGCGCACGTTGCCCGGCCAGTCGTACGCGCGCAGCAGCAGATCGGCGTCGCTCGGGTGCAGCTCGAAGCCGTGCAGTCGCACACCGGCGTTGGCGGCGAAGTGGCGCACCAGCGGTTCGATGTCCTGCCTGCATGCGCAGCGGCGGAAGGTGGATCGGGAACACACTGATGCGGTACCAGAGATCCTCGCGGAACTCGCCGTTGGCGATCATCGTGCGGACGTCGCGGTGCGTCGCGGCGACGATGCGGACGTCGGCCTCGAGCGCCTGCTGGCCGCCGACGCGCTCGAAGCTGCCGTCTTGCAGCACTCGCATCAGGCGGACCTGAGCCGCGGGGGGCAACTCGGCGACCTCGTCGAGCAGCAACGTGCCGCCGTGGGCCCGCTCGAACCACCCGCGGCGCGTGTTCACGGCCCCGGTGAAACTGCCGCGCTCGTGACCGAAGAGCTCGGAGTCGACGAACTCCGGCGGGATCGCACCACAGTTCACCCGCAGAAATGGCCCGCTGCGCCGACGCGACAGCGCATGCACGGCGCGCGCGACGACCTCCTTGCCCGAGCCGGTCTCGCTGAGGATCGATACCGGCGCCTCGGTCGGCGACACCTGCTCGACCTGATCCATCACGCCGCGCAGACCGCTGTCGCTGCCGACGATCGACTCGGTGAGATCCTGGCGCTGTAGCCGGGTCCGCAGATCGCGGTTGTCGGCCTCGACCGTCTCGCGCAGCCGCTCGAGCTCGCGCAGGCGAGCATCGGTTTGCAGCGCGGCCTGCAGCGGCTCGCGCAGCTGCACGAGCGCAGCTCGGATCGGCGGGGCGCCGTGGGTCTGATCGGCGGCGATGATGACGGACGCACCCCGTCTTGCACGTCGACGAGCGCGACCGTGAGCACGCCGCCGTCGTCAGCACCCAGCGCGGATCGGAGCGGGCTCGCTCCGGTCGCGGACCATGAGCGCTCTGCACCCGCGAGGGCGGTGCGCAGCTCGGCATCCGCCAGCGACGACTCCAGCGCAACGCGGCCCATTGGTCGATCGTCGCCCCGTGCGAGCACCTCGATGTGGTCTTTGCCGAGCCGACCGATCGACAGCGCCACGATCGAGAATCCGTCCAGGACCTCGCGGGCAAGCGCGTCGACCACTTCGCGCAGCGCGGTGCACCGCGAGACTGCGCGCCACGCCGCGAGTTCGAGCCCACCATCGATCACGGGCTCGGGGTGAACGTCGCGGTCAGTCGAGGCCAGCTCGGTGTCGACACTCGAGGGCACGCCGGGCGGGGTGGAGATGGTCACGTGAATCGTCAGGAACGGGGTTCCACGGCCTTGGATAGGCGAGATCCGAGGGTTTTTCAAGCCGAACTCACGGACAGGATACTGAACATGGCGCGCAGCAGTGCGGCGCGTCCCGCCCGACCCGTGGCATGTCGAGGGCGGTCATGAAATCTCACGGGCCGTCACGGGACGGCTGCGATGCCCTGGTGGGATCGCTCGCGAAGCACCCCCCGGCGCGTTGGCACGGCGCGTGCTGAGTGGCCAACCGAAACGCCTCGGTTGATCGTCACCATGCATCGCCCTCACTGGTCGCTTCCCGCAGTCCTCCTCTCCATGACCGCACTCGCGCCGTCGGTCGCGCGCGCCGGCAACGGCGTGCAGTGCACGGATCTCCCGAACGTGCTCATCGGCGCCGGCGGTAGCGCCAGCCGCCCGCTGCTCGCGACGGTCGGCGCCGCGCTCGTCGACATCGAGGATCCGATCACGCTGGTCTACCAGTCGCCGGGCGCGTGCTTCGGCATCACCGCGTACGTCGACGACTCGCCGATCACCGGCACGGCGAGCTACTGGGACACCGACGGCAACGAGCTGACGCGCACCCTGCCGCTCATCGGTGTCTCGCCCGACTTCGGCATGCTCGGCGTGCAGGCCACGCTTTGCGAGGGCGTCGACGAGATTCCCGACGGCCTCGGCGAGGCCACCGGGCCCATCACGTCGTGGAGTCTCATCGCCTCCAACGAGTCGAGCCAGACGTCCATCAGCG
This sequence comes from Nannocystales bacterium, assembly GCA_038325765.1. Lineage (GTDB taxonomy): Bacteria > Myxococcota_A > Polyangia > Nannocystales > Nannocystaceae > Xiheibacterium. Next base: position 1,030 of record JBBQJI010000146.1, on the reverse strand, counting down.
CCGAGGCCGTGTACTTCGCCTACGGCTTCGGCGCGGCGCCCGGCCAGGTCGATCCGTGGGTGGTCGACGCCGAGCTCTACAGCCGCAACGCGAACGCGGCCGCGCTCATCGCCATCGCGCGCGCCGCCGGCATCCCGCCGAACTCGTTCAAGGGCATCGACGTGGTGACCAACCAGGCGATGATCACCTCGGTGGCGGCCTCGCAGGCGCCCGGGGCTGGGCTGGGATACACGAGCACCGAGGTCGCCGATCTCAACCGCGACGTCGTGCACACGCTCGCGTTCCAGGCGTTCGATCAGACGTGTGGCTACTGGCCGGATTCGACGGCGACGGCGTTCGACAAGCGCAACGTCCGCGACGGTCACTACTACCTGTGGAGCCCATATCGCTTCCATGCGCCAGCCGACGGCGCGGGCGTCTTCGAGAACCCGGTCGCGGAGCCACTGTATCGCTTGGTGGGCGTGCACAACGGTCCGACGATCAAGCCGTTGGTGTCGAAGCTCGGCCTCGTCGACGGCTCGTTGCTTCCCGATCTTGCCGACGAGGCGGGCGAGTTGCTCTCGAAGATGACGAGTCGCGAAGTCGAGGCGACGTTGCTTCGGCAGGGCTTTCGACCGCCGAGCCGAACGACGCTCGCGAACCGGCTCGGCGAGATGCTGGCGGATATCTCGACGGGCGCTCGCGAGTTCGAGGACGAGTGTCGCGTCGAGGAGAAGCTCGACTCCGAGCTCGGAGCGATCAGCTGTGGGCTCGACCGCGTCGCGGCGCGCATGGACGAGACGTTGCCCGAGGGGCTGGAACGAACCGAGAAGCTCCGCCAGCGTCGGTCTCCTGAGAAGTACCAGCGTACGCCGCCTGAGCCTCATGAATCGACTTGGCGGATGGCGTGGGCCGCGAACGTGACGCTCTATGACACCGAGGGTCGAGCACGACACAGTTTCCGCCACGGCGCTGACGCTGGGCACGACGTCGAGCTTCTCGTCGCGCGCGTGGTCGACGATGTCTACCACCTCTGTGAGCAGCACGCTGG
>JBBQJI010000145.1:0-8007 GCA_038325765.1 Nannocystales bacterium | reverse complement strand
GCCCCGAACGGCAGCTCCAACGTGCGGCTCGTGCCCCCCGCCGAGATCACGAACCCGCCGGGGCGACGGTGCATCGTCTCGCGCCCGCGCGGCTGACGGAGCGTCGACGTGAGACTCGCGATCGCGTCGGACGTGAGCGGCTGGGCCGACATGCCATCGATCGTACACCGTGGCGGCCTGTGTGGAGCGCGACCGGGGCGCGACCGGGGGGCTCGGCGCGGTGAATCGCAGTGTCGGCGGCGGTCGTTCACCGTCGACCCTCACCCTAGCCGGAGTTCGAGGTCGTCCTCGGTCAGATCCATCGCCGACACCCCACGTCCGACCGGCACCGGGAGCTCCGCGCGCCACATCACCGCGAGCAGTCGCGCGTCGAGATCGGCGCACGCGGTGTGCATCCGCCAGGTGACCTCGGCCGTGCGCCCGCACAGCCGCGCGCGGGTGCTGCTCGGCGGCAGCGGCAGCCGCACGAGCATGCGTCCTTCGGGGCCCAGTCCGTGGGTGTCGAGGGTCTCGCCGCCGCGCAGCCACGGGGTCGCGAGCCCGGCGGCAGCCCCGTTCCAGAAGTCGACGGCGCCGCGTTCGAGCGTGCGTGCCTGGCGGAGGCTGCGCCTGGTCAGCACGCCGAGCCGCAGCTCCTCGAGGCTGGTGATGTCCTGTACTGCGGGCAGGACCCCCAGGTGCACGCAGCGGGGAAACCATCCGGGGTCGACCCAACCGAACGACTGCGGCATCGGTCGCGCCGCCCAATCAGCCGGGCGGCCGACCACCAGCGACGCGGGCGCGAGCAGGTGGGTGGGATCCTCGAGGTTGGGGAGCACGATCTCGCCATCTGTGACGTTGCGGCCGACCACCCATCCGCAACCCACAGGATTGCGCGGGTATGCGAGCCCGCCGTCCGCGGGGCGATGAAGCAGTGTGGCCAAATCGACGTGCGAATCGACCGATGAATCGACGGGGCCCGACTTCGTCGCCGAGCCCGTCGCCACCCAGACGCCGCCGTACGCCCGGTGCCACGCGATCGGCATCCGCTCGAACGGCAATGGCTCGGTGAACGCGACGGCGCCGCCGCGCACGATCGCCCGACGATCGCCGAACACCGCGATCCGTTTGCTCGCACGAGCCTCCGGGATCTCGACCCGCACCACCATGTGACGGCAGCGTCCTGTCGCCTTCGCCCATGCCGAGCCATGCACGACGACGTCGGTGCGCGCCTTGTACAGCGCGAGATCGTCGTCGATCCGCCACTGGGTGTCATCTTTTGGCGCCGTGAATGAATCCGGCACGTCGCCGAGCGGCACGAGGCTGCCCGCCCCGGTGATCGTGAAGCAGCGCAGGACGATCGCGGTCACCCGACGCCCCGCCGACGTGTCGACCAGGCCCACGACCAACGGTGCGTTCGCGGGCGTCACAGGCCGCCCCCCAGCAGGGGAATCGCGTCCATCATGCCGGGGACGAGCATCGCGTCGAGCACTCCGCGATCGAGGCCGCGCTCCACCCGGGTCTCGATGATTTCCCTGAGCTCGCGCGCCAACGGCGACGCCAACTTCTTGGCCTTGGTGCGCACCGCCTTGTCCATCGTCGCGGACAGGAAGGCTTGGGTCGCCGCAACCCGGGCGCCATGCTCGGCTGCGACCGTCAACGGCAGGCTCGCGGGCCAGCCCGTGCGCCCCATGGTCGCTTCCGTGAGCTTCTTGGCCACGCGATCCAAGAATCGCGCGAAGGGGGGCTTGGCGTTGCTCGCGCCCGCGCTCACCGGCTTGCCCAACTGACTCATCCTACGGATCGCGACCGACAGCAGCTGGTCGATCACCACATCGCGCATGCCGGCCACCAGATCGTCCCATGCGAACCCGAACTTCACCGTCGTGCTCAGCGCGGTGGGCACGAGACCTATCGGCAGCGGCATCGGATCGGCGCAGACGTGCAGGCCGGCCGCGATCGGCAGGAACCACGCGGCGGGGGTGCCACCCACCAGCACCCGCGACTTGCCGAACATCGCCTTGCAGCCCGAGAACGCGATCTGGGTGGCGAGCAGCGGCGTGGGCAGCCCGACGTGGCCGATGCCGTAGCCCACATCGTGGCCCTGCTGCACCGCAGGCCAGCCGTCGAAGCGAACGTCGGCCGACAGCTTCTCGAACCACGGACACACCCAGCCCAAGGTGGCCGCATCCACGTGGGGCGACGGTGCCGGTACGGGGCCCGCGGGCGTCGGCACCAGCGCGTTGTGGACGGTGGCGGCGATGAAGAGATCGCCGGCCGACAGCGAGAACACCTTCATGCGACCTCCAGCACGGCGGCGCGAGCTTCATGCCGCCGCAGCGCATAGCGAAACGAGGCCCGCCAACTCAGCGACACCCGCCCCTCATCGGCGAAGATCCCGATGGTGTCGAGGGCAAGCGGCAGCGGATGGCGACGGCCACCGAGCACCACCACCAGTCGCGCCGGCGCAGGCGGCAGCGTGAACGCGAGCCCGCCCTCTTGCCCGGCGCCGCCGAGCTGCACCCTGGTGTGGGGCGCGAGGGCGCCGAGTACCAGGCGCGGATGGGCCGACGAGAACCACGCCGGCCCCAGCCGGAACCCCGCGGGAGCCTCTGGATCGCGCACGACGCTGCGCGCCACGTGCATGGGCGCAGCGCCGCCCACCGGCGCGAAGCCTGCGATCTGCGGTCGGCAGCGCCACGTGGTGACGCGGTCGTCGGGCCACTCGATGTTGGGCAGCAAGGTGCCGACACCGCCCGCATGCGGCACGAAGCCGCGGCCCTCCGGGTTGTCGGGGTACACGTGCGCGGCGGCGTCGTCGGTGAACCGACCGCCGTACGCCCGCGCATAGGACAGCGGCATCCGCTCGAAGGGCTCGGGCTCGCTGAACGTGCCATCGGCCCGCCACCTGCGGTCGCCGACGACCAGCAGCGTGCGCCGCACCGGCCCGATCTCGAGCGTGACCGTCATGGCCTGCACCGGCCGCGGCGTGTGGGCGTGACCGAGCACCCAGATATCCGTGCCCGGCCGATAGGGCACGGCGTCGCCGGGGATGTCGCCCAGCGGCGTCGTGGTCGTGGCCGCCGTCGGTGCCGGGGTGTCCGGAAGCGGCGGACCCAGGCCTGTCGGCGCGCACGCGTGGGTCGTCTTGACGACGATGATCGCGAGCATCTGTTCGGGTCGCGGCTCGCCGCGGAACATCGCGGCGGACAGGGCGGTGCGGTTGGTCAGCTTCATCGGGGACGCCGTGTCCGGTCAGTTGAGCAGCACCCGCTCGCCGACGATGACCACGTCATCGCCAGCGTCGAGGCTGATGTCGCCGCGGCTCGCCGAGAGCGCGACGCCAAGCTCGGCTTGCACCCGCAGCGACGCGCAGCGCACCTCGATGTCGCGCGTGGCGACCAAATCGAGCGAAGCGCCGACCACCTGGACGCTGGTGCCGCGCGCGTCGATCGAGATCGTGACCTCGAGCGCGCCATCGCGGCCGCGGAGCACCAGGCAGTCCGGCTGTTCGGCATCACCGCCCAGCGCGAGCGTGCGCCCGTGAGCGAGCCGCACGGTGGTGGGATCCGCGGCGGGTGACGCCTGGGCGTAGGCCTCGAGCATCTGCGCGAGGGCTGCGGAGATCGGAGAGGCGTGGGCGGTTGGTTTGCGTCGCATCGCAGATCATCCGTTGCCGAAGAGGAAGCCGTTGGCGATCTCGAGGAACCCGTCGGCGCCGTCCTCGAGTCGGGTCTTGATGCTGTGGTAGGTGACCGTCTCGCTGCCGTCGACGATCGTCCCGCCTGCGCCCTCGGCCGCCGAGAGCTCGAGTCGCGACGCCCCGGTGATGGTCGTGCTCTCGCCGGCAAGGGTGACGTCGCCGTCGAGTTGCAGACGATTGGGGGCCATCATGTCGCCGCCGCGGGCCAGCACCACCGCGCCGGTGCTGCGGATCTTCGCGTCGGCGTCGAGCTGCACCTCGGCGCCACCGCTCGTCAGCACGATCGCCGCGGCATCGAGCACGATCCGGTCGGGGTGCAAGGTGATCGAGGACGAGCCGACCGTGAGCCGGGTCAGCAGGGGCAGCATCGAGAGCTGCGTCAGCGCGCCCTCGAACGGCCCGCACATGAGATGGAACCCGGCGTCGACCTCGACCAGCCGCGTACCCGCCACGCGCAGGTGATCGAGCGCGCCACCGAGTCCGATGTACTCCAACCGGTCGCCATGGATGATTCGATCTTCCCTGCCCTCGACCTGCAAGCGCTCGCTGCCAAGGACCTGCGTCTCGCGCTTGCCCTCGATGTCGACCGCGACGTCGCCGACGACGTGCTCGGTCTGGGCGCCGTCCACCTTCAGCCGCTGGTCGCGACCCACCAGCACCGACTGATCGGCGCCGACGGTGGTCGTGTGATCGACGCGGATGTGCTCGACGAGGTCGCGCTGGGCGCGGACGTAGATCCGCTCGCGTCCGGCGGCGTCGTCCACCGTCAGCTCGTTGTAACCGGCGCCCCCCGGCGTCGACGACGAGCGGAAGGTGGACTGGGTCCTGCGCTCGGGCAGCGGATCGGGGGTGACCTGGGCGCCGTTGTAGACGCAGCCGGTGCACAGCGGTCGGTCGGGATCGCCATCGATGAACGCGACCACGACCTCCATGCCGACCCGCGGCAGCACCATCGCGCCGAACCCCTGCCCGGCCCAGGCGTGGGCGACACGGAGCCAGCACGAGCCGCCCGGCGAGGTATGCCGGTCCCACGCGAAGCGCACGCGGATGCGGCCATGTTGGTCGGTGTGGATCTCGTCGCCCTCGGGCCCGACCACGAGCGCGGTGTGGGGGCCGTGCACGGTGGGGCGCGGGTGGAGCCTTGGCCGGTAGCCGAGCGCCGCAGGCATGCACAGGAACTCATTGCGGTAGCTCGCCGGTCCGATCACACCGCCGGGCGAGGGGGCGTGCTCGGCCCAGTGCGTGACCCGCAGGACGCGGTACAGGCCGTCTTGCTCGGCGCGCGGGTGGCCGACCAGCTCGAACACGCATCCGGGTCCGAGCAGGGCGACATCGCTGCCGCCGCGACAGATCGCGGCGCGGGTGTCGGCGGCGGCGGCACGGTCGGCGGCCCGCGACTCGGTGTCGTCGAGGGCGGCGCCATCGCGTTCGACGAGCCGCCTCCGGTCGTGCGTGTAGGACTCCTGCCCGGAGGCGCGGCCGGGCGCGGCCGCTTCGCTGTCGGCCGCGAGCAGCCTGGGCGTGGAGCCGAGCCAATCCCACTCGGCGCAGGTATGCCCGCCCGGAGACATCGACAGCGCGGCGCGGAGTGACGCGACGGTCTCCTCCACGGGCTCACTGCCGTCACCGTCGCCGTAGCGCAGTGACCTGGGTTCTCCGGCGGTCGTGTCGTGATCCGCGAATGGGTCCGCCACGGGCGCGTGCGCGGCGCTCGGCCATGGGTGTTCGGCGCCCAGCACCACGATGCGCTCGCGCGGTGGATCCTCGCCGTCACCCGGGACGCACGTCAGCAGCCACGCGACCCCTTCGTCGGCGAGCAGGCGGGTGACGAAGGCGAGATCGGTCTCGCGCCACTGCACGCAGTAGTCGCGCGGCTCGAAGCTGCGGCCGTGGGCGATGACCTCGAGCGCGCTGCCCCGGGCGCGCACCGTCTCGCCGAGTACGGCCTCGATGATCTCGATGGCATCGAGCTGTTGGAACACGCGTGTGTGCACGGCCAGGCCGGCCGTCGCGATGCTCGGTCCCACCTCGAGCAAGGTGGCGTGGCCGCCGTACCCGTGGCCGTGGCCGAGCAACTCGGCACGCATGACGACACCGTGCAGCTCGCGGTCATCGCCGCTGCGGCCGAATCGTAGGCGGAAGCTCGCGCCGACGAGCGTGCCGAGATCGACATCGTCACCGCTCGGGGCGATCACCACCACGCGGATGGCGAACGGCTCGTCGAGGGCTTCGACGACCTCCATCGTGCGCACCGGCCAATCGAGCGCGACGGCCGGGCGGTCGGCGCCTGGCGGCGGTGCGGGGAGAATCTGCGCGCGCACGTGGACGGACGGCAGGGGCGTGTCCGCGGTCATCGGTGAGGCCGCCTCGGCGAAGCGCTGACGCCTTGGGGTGCGTGACTCTGCGTGGCCATCGATCGGCACACGGAGCACGCAGCGCGCCGAATGTGCGTCGCAGTGATCCCGTGGTGTTGGCGTGGCGCAGCGGCGGCGGGCGGGAAGGCGGTGGTCGACACGCGGCGCCGTCGTCGTCGCAGCTGCGGCAGCCGTGCCGCAGGCGGTGGGCTCGGGGACGTGGTGCTGCTGGCCCTACGGGCAATGTCCCTGCGGTGTCACGTCGTGACGTGGTCTTCGGTGTCTGCGGAATGGCCAATCGATCACGGCCTCGCGCATCGCGGCGGGGCCGGCGGTGAACGATGTTCTTCGCGGGGGTGGCTGCGGCGGTGCGGTGTCGTGCTCCAATCCCGGGCCATGGCGACCTCCCACGACAATCAATCCCTCCAAGACCTCGAACCCACCCGCTACCTGCGTCAGACCTCGCTCGATGTGCCCGGTGCCGTCGCGCTGGGGATCGCGCTGGTGTCGGCGGCGGACAAGCGGCTGCCGACCGCGCCCAAGCGAGCGCTCAAGCAGCTGCGGCAATCGGTGATCGCGCTGCAAGAGGACTGGGCAGCGCAGCGCCGCAGCGGGCTGCTGACCGAGGCCGAGGAGGATCGGCGGCCCGCGGACCAGCGGTTGGATCGCGTGTGGGCGGCGGTCGCGATGCGGCTGGAATCGGTCGCCGCGCTGACCGAGGTGGTGACGGAGTCGAAGCAAGCCGGGGAGCTGTACGCGCAGCTGTTTCCCACCGGGCTCGACTTCCTCAAGCTGCCGTTCGAGCGCGAGTGGGCGCAAAGCGAGCAGCGGATGGAGCAGCTCGCGGACGGTGACGTGCGGGGGCCGCTCGAGGCGCTCGTGGGCGCGTTCGTGCTGAACGAGCTCCGCGATGCGCACGCGAACTACGGGCGGGTGCTCGGGATCACCACGGCGCGCGGGAAGTCGACGGTCGCGCCGAACTTGCTCGATCCGTTGCGGACGGTGCAGCAGGGGATCAGCGCGTACGCGCTGCAGGTGATCGCGGCTGCGCATGCGGATCCGGAGATGGTCGGGATCGCTCGGGCGGCGCTGCGGCCGATCGACGCCGTGCGCGAGGCGCAGGCGCGGCGGGCGAGTGCGCGCGAGGGCGCTGCGGCGGGGGCGACGCCTGAGGTGGTGGATGACGCCGGGCTGGGGGGCGTGGGGGGTGAGGTGACTCCGACCACGCCGGTGCCTGAGGCGGACGAGGTGTAGGGGGCCGGGGATGTCCCGGGATGTCTCGGGCCACGGTGGGAGGGTCGTCGGGGATGTCCCGGGATGTCTCCGGGCAGGGTCGGGGGGTGGTCTGGGATGTCCCGGGATGTCTCCGGCCAGGGCCCGGGGGTGGTCGGAGATGTCCCGGCATGTCTCGGGCCAGGGCCCGGGGGTCCTCGGGGATGTCCCGGCATGTCTCGGGCCAGGGCCCGGGGGTGGTCGGGGATGTCCCGGCATGTCTCGGCGCGGCAGGCCGGCCATCGACTCGAGCCGCACCGCGACCGCCGCCCACACGCGATCGAGTCGCTGATCCGCCGGTCGACGATCCTCCTCGGTTGGCACTCGACATGGGCGCGGACCGAAGCACGGAGCGACGAAGGGCGCGGCGTGGCGGTGGGGAACGATGTTCGGGTCGGGGCGGAATGCTGTTCGGGATCCCCTGTCCCGCGGGGACACAGAGCAAGGTCCGCGGAGGCCACGGAGCCCGCGCACGGTGCCCTGACTTTGCCGTCGGAGTAGGCAGCAGGCGGCTCGAGCCGGAGGCGCGTCCCACCTTCGACACACACGGCACACTCCTGGCGGAACGTGTCAACAAGTTTGAAACCAGTTGGTGGGGAGTTCAGTGAGCGACTGGCTCGGTTTGCGGAAGGGCGCCGGGGTGGTTGATGGGCTTGTTGATCCAGACCTCGGTGGGCGGGCGCTTGACCGTGGGTGGGC
>JBBQJI010000144.1:0-8060 GCA_038325765.1 Nannocystales bacterium | reverse complement strand
ATCCGCATGCCCCACTGACCGATCGCCGCCTGCCCACCGCCCGCGTCGCCGTTCGCCACGCGCCACGCGGCGTCGGCCGCGCTCGCCGTGCCGTCGGTCGTGTTGGTGCCGAAGCTGCGGATGAACGGCCCCTGATCGACGTTGGCGCTGCCGTTGTACATCGACGCCGCCGCGTTGGACTGGCCCTGGATCATGTACAGATCGCCCGCGACCAGATCGTTCGTGCGGTGGATCTCCTGCGGCACGTCGCCGCCCACCAGCGACAGCCGCACGTCGAACGCGGTGAGTTCGGCGGGGATCGGCACGTCGATGTCGAACTCCAGCGGCGCCGCGCCGCACAGATCCGCGGTGATCGACGCCTGCACCAGCTCGCCCGTGATCACCTCGGCGAGCACGTGCGTGTAGCCCTGCGACGCGACCGTGCCGTGGAACGACGCCGTGCCCTCGTTGGTGACGAGGTCTCGGGGCAGCACCGCGCTGGGCAGAGGCGCCACGTCGACCACCGCCTGCGCCGGGATCTCGGCCGCCCCCTGGGCCACCACGATGACGCCCTGCGCCGTCGCCGTGTCGCCGTCGTCGTCGGTGACGGTGAGCGTCACGTCGTGGCAGCCGACCTCGGTGAACTCGCGCGTGAGGGTGACGCCGTCGTCGGGGCCGTCGGCGAAGGTCCAGGCGTACTGCACGATCTCGCCGTCCTCGTCGCTGCTCGCGCTCGCGTCGAGCGTCACGGACAAGGGCGCCGCGCCGCGATCGGGGGTCGCCGTCAAGCCAAGGGAAGTCGAGTGGCGCCGGAGCATCGTCGCCGTAGACGACCAGGGTGACCCTCCGGTTGTCGGCGTTCTTGGAGCCGCGAGGGTTGAACTCGCCGCACCCCGCGTGTCGCGGCCCGAGGAACCTCGCCGGGTCGAGGCGACCGGAGTATTCGGCGTGGTAGGCGTCGAGCAGGGCCCTGCGGGTTGGTTCGTCGAGCGCGTCGCCGTCGGGGAGGTCCGCGTAGGCCCGCGGTCGGACGTCGGCATGCCACGCATCCCGATTGTACGCCCGCCGGAAGCCGCGTACGGCGAGCGCCGTCTGCTGGCCGGGTTCGCCGTCGATCGCCGCCGGGTTGCGTCCGAGCGCTCGTAGCACGGCCTGCGCGAGGTCGTCGGGGAGCGACGCGCCGGCGAGGGCTTGCTCGAACCGCGACCAGTCGCCCGTGAGCAGAGCAAACACCGCCTCGGCGCGGCGATCGGCGAGCTCCTTGTTGCTCTGCGCGTCGCCATGCATGTCGCTATGGGCGAACACGCCGACGCGAGCCCGCGGGTCGCGGTCGCATGTCTCCTGCGCGCGCGTCACCAGATCGGCGACGGAGTGCAGTGGGAGCGCGGAGTCACTCGCGAACACCGATGAGGGGAAGCTGGTGGTGGGTTGGCGCGGCGGCCCCGCGACGACGATGCGCCAGTGACGGTTGAGGCCCAGGCGCATGCTCCCGACCGGTCTGCGGGCGATGGTCAGGTCGTCGGCGCGGGCCACGAAGCCCTCGGCGCGTGGGCCCTCGCGGGTGGGCTCGGCTTCGAGAATGGAGGGCCACTCGAGGTGGATTCCGCCCGCGCTGGTCGTCGCGATCGGTGGCGAGCGGCCGAGGAGGTCGAGCGTCACCGAGTCGAGGCGGCGGTCGGCGTGCTCGAACGTAAGGGTGCGACCGCCGAGCGGAGTGCCCTCATGGTCGAGCAGCTCGAACGAAACCCACGCGGGAGTTACCGTGGGCGTGGGGCGGACGGGAGGCGCGATGGGATCCTGGCGAACGGTCGGGAGGCCGCGGGGCGGCGGTGGCGGTTGCTCGAAGGCGACCAGGGCGCCATCGACGAGCGCACGGACCAGGCAACGCAGCACCTCGTCGTCGTCGGCCCCCGAGGGCGCGCCGAACCCGGCGGCGAGCCGAACGAGGGCGTCTCGCGCCTCCAGATCGCCGAGCACTTCGGCGACCGCCTCGCGCGCGGACGCCTCGGTCCACCGCAGGCGCGTGTGGGCGGGGACGACGAGGAAGGTGGAGCCGTCATCCGTGGTGATGGCGGGGAAACCGGGCCCGGGGCGGCTCATCGGGACACCCCGCTGCCGACCGATAGGACGCGCGCACCGACACGGGCCCCGCTGCCTCCGCAGGCCGGCCAAGAACGACCCCCAGTGCCGGCGCAGACCCGGAGAACGACCTGACCGAAGGTCAGCCCTGGATGGTCAAAGGAGCCGAAGAAGCGGGGAAGTGGCATGACGTGTTGCCGGTGGCGGCGGGCCGAGACGGGTCGGCCGTCGTGGCCGTTCGTTGCAGTCTATTGCAACGCCAGCACGGCGACCACGCGTGCCCACCCGGTTCAGTCCTCGTCTTCCAACAAGAACCCGTTGCTGATCACCTTGAACGACAGCCGACCCGACAGCGTCGGCGAACGCTGCGGGACGAGCGGACGGATCACGATCCCCTCGCGGCGGTTGCTCGTGCCCGCGTAGCGACCATGCGCTAGCCCTGAAAGAAGCGCTTGGCGCCTCCGGGGCGCGTGAGTTGGATCCAGAACGTAGCCGGAGAACCTCCCAGGGTCGGTTGTCTGACGGTTTGCGAGAACGCCCACAGCCAAACCCAGCGAGGTCTCCGAGTGAACGACTTTACACGACTTGCGCGCGCCAGTCACGTCAACCACGGCACGTCGGTGCCGTCCGAAGAGCTGCCGTGGCCGCAGCATGAAGGCCCAGTGCTGCGGCCGCGACGGATGCACGTCGAGCACGACACGCGGCCGGACGTCACGGCGCTGGGCGGCCTGGCGTTGCCGGTGGCGTTGCTGCGGCGCCTCGGAGCTGCGGAGGAGATCGACGCGCGCGTGCGCGTGTTCAAGCGGCACTTCCCGTACCACGAGTCCGACCACGTTCTCGCGCAGGCGCTGATGCTGTACGCCGGCGGGACGTGCCTCGAGGACATGGCGATGCTGCAAGGTGACGAGGCCGCGCTGAAGATGTCGACGCCGGTCGGGAAGCGCGGGAATCTGCGCGCGAGCGTGCGTGAGCGCCAGCGTGCAGCCACGAGCCTACGAGCAGTACCGAGAAGAGGGCGCGTCCTGGCTCAAGGATGGACGGATGCGCCTCATCACGGCACTGTTGCAGCGGCACCTGCCGCCGCAACCCCGCCCACGCGAGCTGCTCGACCTCGGGGCGGGGATCGGCGTCAACGTGGAGGTGCTCCGCGCCTTCGGCGTCGTTGATGCGCTGGAGTCGAACCCGATCGGCTTGCAGCAACTCGCCGACAGCCCGCACGTGCGCGACGTGTTCGCGCTCGAGCTCCCGGCGCGGTTGGACCGTCGCTACGACGTCATCGGCGCCTTCGACGTCATCGAGCATCTCGCGGACGACGTCGGCGCGGTCGCGTGGATCGCCGAGCACCTGAAGCCCGGGGGGTTGCTGGTGGCGACGGTTCCCGCGTACGACTGGCTCTTCTCAGCTCATGACGTCGCGCTCGGCCATTTCCGCCGCTACACCGAACGGAAGTTGCGTTGGGTTGTCGGCCAACGCCTGCTCGTCCGACAGAGCGGCTACTTCGTGGCCGGCTTGCTTCCCCTCGCCGCGCTATCGCGAGTCCCGAGCGTGCTTCGCTATCGAGTCGGCGCGGCGCGCTCGGCATCGACGAAACAGTCCGCCACCGTTCCCGGGCCGACGGCAGCGCTGTTCGCGGGCCTGCTGGCCGCCGAGGCGTGGCTAGTCGGGAAGGGGATCGACCCACCCTTCGGGCTTTCAGCTTACGTAGTCGCGCAGGCTCATGAACCACCAATGGTGACCTGATTCTCGGCGCAGCTCTCGTGCACCTAATACCCGGACTTGGGGTGGGCGTGTCGTGGTCGTTGCCGACGGACACCCAGGCACTGTTGTCCGCGATGTCGTGGATCCCGTAGGGGATCGCCTTGCCGAGCGCGTCGTCGGGAAAGTCGTGGACCAAGACTCGCTCGGGTTCCCCCTCCGGCTGCCACTCCCGCCCCGCGTTCTTGAAGTCGCCGACGAACTCTTTCTTCTTGATGTCGACGGGAACAACAGGGATGCCTCGCGCCTGGAAATCCGTCGCGCGCGCGTTGATGTGTTCGAACTGAGCGTTCCGGTCCGGATGCTGCTTCCCTTCGACGGTCTTGAATGCCGACTGGAGGCTTTATCCGAGCGCGTGCAGTGCAGGGTCTCAAGCGTCGGTCGGCCGGCGCCCGCCCTTCGCACACGAACGAGTCGATCCCGCGGTACGCCCGCCCGGACCTCGTCGCGTCCGAGTCGAACCGTCGAACCGTACTTGTCGCGAGGTCGGTCGCGCGGGCGACCGCAGCGACGCCACCGTAGCCGATCGCAGCGGTCTCGGCACCCGCCCAGAGGCGACAGTGTCGCTCGTTGAACTCGCCCTTCAGCGCCGCAAACTTGGCTGCGAGCGCGGCCTCTCGCGCTTGCTTCACCCTCCCCGTAGATCACGGCCACGGGCGCAAGTCGATCCCCTGCGGCAGCGGCCTCGCGGGCTACCTGCAAGTGATCAGGTGAAGATCAGGTGAATTCAGAAAATCGTACCCATCCGCTCCGGCATCCGAGTGGGGGCTCCACGGGGCTCCACGGGGCTCCACGGAGTCCCTGGGACGCACGTCCGGTCGAGTAAAACTCCGACGCTGCACTAACCATCTAGATGCCTGTCTTCTGAAGTGAATGACCCGGCATTCCCACGTAGGCGATCGTTCGCCCGTCTTCGTCAACATAGTCGAACGCGCCAAACTTCAGTGGGCCTCGGAGGAAAAGTGCGTCGAGTTTGTCACGATCTGAGGCATCGTCGTGACGGATCTCGAGCACGCAGATCGTTGAACGGCAGTCGACGCGCTCTACGCTTCCGAGATCATTCTCCAGAACCGAGCTGGCAATCGAGCTCTCGAACGGAGGTGCTGCCGTACGATCGCGGGATTCGGCGTCGTGGGCGGACGCGTAGAAGGCTACCCGTTGGTCGCGACGCTCTGCCGGCGTGAGATCAGTCTCCGAAGGGCCCGCCAGGCTCGTCAGGTCCCCCTCTGTATCGTCCGATTCCGGCTCCGCAGCGCCCGACGGATGTTGATTTGCTGCAGCGGTCTCCTCTTCCGCCCTCGCCGATACTCGTGAACGGAGGGCTTGAACCTCACGCGCAAGTTCTAGAATCCGTCTGTCCTGGCGACTGTCACCCGCTTGCTCCAAACCTTTCCTGGTGTCTTGCGTCATGCCCGGCATTTCGGCCGGTCGCCTCCACAGTAGGAAAATCGTCACCCCAAGAAGGAGCGCGAGTCCGACCGTCATAATTGCGATTCCGCTCTGCTTCATGCGTTATACTCCTTAAAATGCTACACCTAACCCGGCCTCGTTGCCGAGGCCGGGCGCGGCGTTCACGAAGACGTCATGCTCAGTCGTCCCAGGTATAGGCCCGGACCGACGATCTGACCCCGCCGCTGGTAGGCGGCACCGTGCAAGTGTAATACGCGAAACCGTCCGGATCTCCGTCGATCGCGCTGTTGAAGTTCAGCACGAAGCTCCCGGCCCCGCTCGAGAGGGTACTGCTCACAGCGCACGAGCCGGCGTTGATGTCGCACGAGCGCAGGAAGCACTCGACGGACCGCCCGACCGCGGGGTTGTTGTCAGTGCCTGACACACTGAGCGCTGTGATGGTGCTCGCATCCGGGGGATCGCGAAATACAGGGCAGCGCAGTACGGCGTCTTGCGTTGAGGAAGTGTTCACGGCCCTTTCGAGTTCGTAGGCCAGGTTTCCGAGGCTGGCAGCATCCTCGATGCAGGCGTGTCCGGGAAGCGAAAACTCCTCCGCGGCCGCACTCGTCGTTATGAAGGCGGTCGCGACCAGTGCGACCGAGGTTCCCAATTTCCGTAGTTTGCTTCTCATTCCCGCTTTCCTTCTGTTGATCGAAAGTCGACTCACGTGTCCTCCTTCGTGCGCAGCTCTTCCGGCGTGCAGATTGTAGGCGGCTCGAAGCCGCTGATTGGACACACGGCCTCGATGCGAGGTCGCATCACAGCATTGGCAATATGCGTGCAGTTCCACGTGAGCAGGAAGTCCATCGCGCTTACGGTCGCGACGGCGACGTGGATGGCATCGACTGCGGCCTTGCTCGGTAGAGCAGCGGCGCGGAGCAGCGTCTTGGCGAGTGCCTGAGCATCGGGCGTGGTCGCGAGCACCGTGGCCCCCTCGGCTGCGGACAGCCGCCGTGCCGCGGCAGCCGGGTCTCCGGCTCGCATCTCCTCGAGGACCGCATCGGAGACGAAGAGATCGAAGCCGCCGCGAGCCGCCCACCACTCGACGGTCATCTGCTGATGCGCCGCACGCACCAGGTCGCGGGTAGGGAGCGCGGTCAGGGAGCGCGGTCAGATAGCTGAGCACGCTCGTCTCGACGTAGACGCGAGGTCGCACGACCTCCGAAGGCTAGCGCCTCCGGCTGATGCGGGCGAGTGCAGGCGCTCGGATTGGTCGTAGCGCGGGGGCGATCCGCGGGAGCCCCCGCGAACCTGGGCGTACGCGGCGCGGCGATGCTTCGGCCAAGCCTCAGCACCCTCGAGCTCACGCGAGATCATGCCCGAGTCCGCGTGGGCGGAGGTGCAGTGGCCCCGGCTCGCCCCCGACGGATCCCAGCTCGCCTACACCAAGGGAAAGATGCTGATGCGGATGTCGCTCGTGGGTGCCGAAGTGATGCCGGAGTCCGAGTCCGTGACCAAGTGCGCGAGCCGGTGCGAGTTTCGCTGGGAGAGCTCGCGTACGCTGCTGGTGATCGACGACCGTGACCTCGTGCGGGTGAGCATCGGCGACGACGGGGTGGCCGTGCAGCTCCAGGTGGCGGACGACGATCGCGGTCGCCGGCGGAGGCGACTGATCCGCGCCGTCCATCCTGCGGACGTCGAAGTCGTACTCCGCCGATCCAGCGCGGCCCTCTGCGCGCCGATCACCGGTACAGTCCCACGATCGCCGATGCGGCGGGCGCGGGGATGCGGTGGATCGCCGCGACGGGGGCGGCACTCATCCGCGCGTGAGTGATCATGTTCGGCAAGCGCTGCGATCCGCGGAGCCTGCCGTGGCTCGCCGGCCCTGTCGGCGGACACCTCCTCGAGATGGTGGCCACCCGACCGGTCCCGGACCCTGGCGCACCAGCCCGCTTCGGGCGCCGAGGGGGTTCCGAACCCTCCCGGACATGGTCGACGACGTCCCGAGGGGGTACCGAACCCCCCGGAGTCAGCGCATCACTCTGCCAGACGATCACCGGGCGGCGGCCGGTCTGCTCCTGCGGGCGATGGGGTCCGAGGTCCGCCCACCAGAGCTCGCCACGCTTCACCCGCGGTCCTCTTGCTCGAGCGCGTCCGCCCACGCGTCGAGGCCGGCACCCGCGAGCGCGGCGTCCTTGTCCGCGTGTCCGGCGAGACGTGCCAGATCCCAGCGACGCGGGTCGGGATGACGCATGACGACGACAGCGACGCGCTCATTGGGTCGCAGCGCCAGCGGGGACGACGGCCGCAGCAGCCCGTTCTCGTAGTGCGCTTCGACCGGACGCATCGACGCACCGTAGCACGGGGAGCGGTTCGACCAGGGCGGGGTCGCGGTCGAGTGCGGCCTGTGGATCGACGACTGCCCGCGCGGCGAGACGTGCATGCCGTGGTCGCAGGACGGCGGCAGTGGGTGGAACGGGACGCGCTGCTCGCCGCTCGCGCCCGATGCACGCCAGCCCGCTCGATGTGTTTGGGGGGTCGATCCGGCGACGAGCACCGGCATGTGCGTCGCGATGTGCGGAGGGAGCGAGGATGTCGCGCCGTGATCCACCTGCCCCACGGGGACAACTTGCTCGTCTTCGACCTAGCGTGTTCAGATAACCGGGTTGGCTGGCTCCGACCATTTCAGGCTCAGGCTCCGCAACGGCAGGCAGCTTTTACTCGTGCCGGCAACCGACGTCGAGCAGTGGCGCGGTGAGCGAGCACGGGCGCTGCTCGGCGAGGCGATGGCCGAGGCGTTTCCCCGCATCGCGCTCCTTCGTCTCGCGGACTCCCTCTTCTGCGGGTCGGAGGACCCC
>JBBQJI010000143.1:0-8121 GCA_038325765.1 Nannocystales bacterium | reverse complement strand
CGCGAGAAGCGAAGCCCACCCGATGCGGGCCGGCGCGCGCTGGTGCGGCAACGAGGTCCGCGGCTGCCACGGCCGCAGGCCGGTGGGGTCGAACAGCATCCCCTGCACGGGAGCTGTGGCGGCCGCCGCACAGAGCTGCGGCGCAACGCGCTCGCGCAGGTGATGATGATTCGCGAAAATGCCAAAGTAGCGCACCTGGTGCTGCCTCGGCGGCGGGACCAGGCCGACCAAGCGCGCCAAGAAGCGCAACGGTTCGAGGTCGACATGCGTAGAACCCGAGCGGGTCGGCCGCTTGAAGACGATCCGCACCCGGCCGTCGGGCAGTGCCTGCACGGCATCGTGGGCAAACGGCGGGCGCAGCAGGTACCTGCACATGCGTTCGAGCCGCGGCCGGTCGCGACCATCGATGAAGGTGGCGGCCTGCAGCGACATGCCGAAGGCGGAGACCTCGAGCAGACTCGCCACGCGTGCAGGCGCTTCGGGCAAGCGAGGTCCACCGAGTGAGAGCTGCACGCAGCCGACGAGCGCGTCATCGGTGGCGTCATCATCGTCATCGCTCCGGAGACGGCGATGCACGGTCGCGAGCACACCGGCGATCACCTCGGTGGTCACGCACGGCGCCGCGAACCATCGCGGGGCGCCGTCGTCGTCGGCGAAGGCACCGTCGGTGACGAGCGCGTGCAGGTGCACGAACAATCCGAGGTCGTATCGAAAGCGCTGCACGACGACCACGACACCGGCGTGCAGGCGTCGCACAGAGCTCAGCTCCTGCGTCGCGCGGCGGGCTGGCGCGCGTCAACCCGCGGGGGCGACGATGGCCGCGAGCGACGGCAAGAACTAGTAGCCGCCGCCACGGACCTCGACGAACCGGGCGAGGATCACCTGTCCCAGGCGCTGCTGGGCGGCCTGCTCGAGGTGATGGCCAAGATGGGGATCTCGGTGGTGCGGAGCTATCAGAGCTCCAAGCTGCTCACGCCGCCTGCGTGTGGGCGGTCTTCGGCTCTGGAAGTGCGCCCATCGAGTGGTATAGGGCGATCGGCGTGGCTTTGAAGGTGCGCAGGCCGTGCAGCACTATCCCGTCGCGACGTCGTCGAGCGAGGTCATCGTCGCGGCCACCGGCTGCGTGGGCCTGTGCATCGAGACGTGGATGGGGTTCGCCGAGCGTCGCCACATCGACATGCAGCGTCAGGTCGTCGAGTTGCTGCTCGCGGACATCGGCGTGCGCCGCGTGGGCTGAAGCGTGCACGTCCGCCCGCGCGGGCGATCGGGCGCCACGGTGGCCCCGCAGCATGTGCGCAGCACGTGGTTTGACCCGTGGGGCACGGCGGCGGTAAAGGAACTTTCGCTGAGGTGCGGCTCATTTCGGGACCCTGCGCTCAACCATGGGCGCGTTCGACCGATGGGACCGGGTGACCCCGGGTGACCCGAAGTCTCGCGCATCCCGAGGTGGCCAGCGCGACGCCACACTTGCGGGCGTCCCGCCCCGCGTTGCCGCAGCTCGAGGCCATCGGCCGCATCGCCGCTGGGGTCGCCCACGAGATCAACACACCGACGCAGTACATCAGCGACGCGGCCCACTTCGCCAAGGACGCGGTGGTCGATCTGTTGGAGCTGCTGCACCTGCATTCTGCGGCCCTCGCCGCGCTGCGCGCCGGGGTGCCGGCCTCAGGGGTCCTCGCGGCTGTCGACGCCGGCACGGCGCGCGGACAGCGGGCGCGCGCGACACCCGCGTTTCGATGTGGTTCGTAAGCGTCGCCGAAATTTCCACTGGCCGAAAGATCGGCTATACCCCGGAAACGACGTTCATACCCAGGCTGTCGGAAAAGTCGTCGTTTTCTTCAAAATGGCCTCGACAAGATCGAGGCTCCCGATACGATGCCGCCATTCGACAGCAACCAGGACGGGAACCAGAGGATGCGCAGGCTCAAGAGGCTCGAGCCCGACAAGTTTGGTGGGCGGCGAGGCCAAGGCATCTCCTGCTGACGCTCGTCGTCGGGATCGGCGCCGTTGTCGGGACGGGTCACGTCGGGGCCTGTGGGTCCTCGGTCAAGCCAGACACAAAGTGTGACGACTGCGCGGACCTCGGGAAGGCGGTGTGGCTATGCACGACCGGCGCCAACATCTACAAGGGTATCGTGTGCATGCCCCCGAACTCCATCGGGACGGACGTGAGCGCTCGTCGGCGCGACTGACAAGACGATGCGCGCGGGTGTCAGATCGGCGCGGCCTGTCCCGTACTCGGGTTTGATGACGCGCGGGGCGCCGGTGCTCGAGCTCAGACGCAGCGTCGCGACGAACCTCGCGTGCGCGATCGAGGTGTCGGGATGGTGTCGGACGCACGCTGCCGATGCCGCCCAGGTCTCACGAGACACACTCTTCGATGTGCTCGGCGCTCGGGTGGGCGTCGGACTCGCCATCTTGGATCGCCTCTCGGCGGCGGTGTCGCGCCCGACATGGCGCCTGCTCGTTGGTGAATCGAGCGTGGTCGCCCCCCCCCAAGCTATAGAAATCACAGCACAATTCTCCTGCGCTACGGCGTTCGCATCGGCGATTCGCGGCCTCCTCGCACGCCGTGCCTGGTCCGTTCGTACATTGAGCGCCCGAGGTGGGCCGTCTGTATCGCACACCTACGGGATCCTCGGCGGCGCGGAGGGTGCGAGCATCGACGCCGTCGCCTGCTGCGCGCTCGCGTTCGAGGTCGAGCCGTGGTCGCTGGTGGTCCCCTCGACGAGCTCGCGTTTCGAGTGACGATGTCCGGGATCGTCGACTCCGGCTCGCGCCCGGCATGCGAAGGTGGACGACGTGGCCGCCTGCAAGCGCGCGGCGTATCAAGGAGGATCTCGATGAACCGCGACTCAGGCCTGATCACGCTCTTTCCAAAGACGATTTTCGACTTCACGTTTCTCGCCGTGGCCGGCACGCAGAGCATCGTGTTGCACCGGGCGCTGCCGATCGTGAGCTGGTACTTCCTCTGGCTCGGGGTTCGTGTGCACAACCTCGACATCACGAGTCCCAGTGCAAACTTCGCCATCGAGCTGTATCAGACGCTTCCAAGCGAAGAGGATCCGAAGGAGTTCACGAGGACCGCGGCCGACATGACCATGAGCATCGCTAGCGGAGCTGCGGCCCTGCCCACGCCCGTGCTAGGGAACAACCTAGGGCCGTATTTGAAGGTCGTCCTCAAGGCGACGATGGGAACGGGCGCGGGGCGCTTGTACGGCGAGCTCAGCGGCGCGTTGATGGGGCGTGCGCAATGACGAATCGGGCGACGTGGAACTCACTCGAACACCCGGCCATTGACGACGTTGTCCGTGACGATGACGATGACGATGACGATGATGACTGCGATTGTGGGTCGTCCAGAGGCACGGGGACCACGACCACTGGTTCGTCCGGATGGACAGCCGAGGTTGGGCGCTCGCCAACGCAGCGGAACTCAGAGTCCGATGCGGCACGCTTGACTTCCGGCGGCCAATTTGCCGCACCGTTCGACATGAGGCTCGCGAAACGCCTGCCGCGATACCACTGGCTACGGGGTGAAGGGGCGAACACCGGGGGGAACGAGTGTCGATGAAACCGTCCTTTAGCCCACGGCGGGCTACGGTTTCTGCGATCGTCTTCTCACTAATGTTGACGAGCGCCTGCGAGTGCGACGACTACTGCACCGACTTCGTTGCTATTGACTTCCGCAAGGCCAGTCCCTGGCCGCTCGGCGACTACACCATCACCGTCATCCTCGACGGTCAGACGAGGGAGTGCGTCGCCACGAAACCTTACCAACCCACAGACGCGTGCGACCCGAACGATGTCGTAGCATCGCTCGCAGGAGTGAGCCACGAGGGTACCCCTGCGCGAGTCGAAGTCACGATCTCGCGCGATGGGAACGTCCTTGCGAGCGAGGAGTTCGAGCCCGAGTACGAGGCCACCCACGGGTGGGATCGCTCGTGCGGCCCGCCGTGCGAGGACGCCGCGTTGCATCTCGATATTCCGTGACGCACCGTGCAATGGGAGGCTCAGAATCACATGCGGACGCAATACGGTCGACCCGAGGAATCGTTCGTTCGGGCGGATGACAGCGAACGCGGGCGCGTCCTGGACGAGCTCGACCATTACCGGCGGCGAGGACGGGTTGGACTCGACCCATCAGGTGGAGTGGCGCTTACGCCGCACTTGTACCTCGCGCCAAGAGGGAGAAGCCACCACGGCGGCTCGGCTCCCAGTCCAACGTTAGAGCCGGCATTCGACTCCGGCGCGGCAGATCTTCCACTTCCGTTCTGGAGTCCGAAGTACGCTGCTGAGTTTGACGCAGTTGTTGAGGCACTTACGAGAGACGTCGACAACGACGAGCTGAGCAAGCTCGCCGATGTTCGCGCCAATGCGATTTCGAACGATCAGGACCACCGTGGACACAGCGAAGGAATCGCCGTGGGGCGGGGGCGAATTATTACATCGGTACAGGAAAAGCGCGCTCCAGGGAACAAGTACTTCTCAGGCCACCTCCAAATCTACTCGACGCCAGTCCTCGACGACATGTCGCCTATGATCGAGTTCAAGACAGCCGATCACACGCCCAAGAAAACAAAGTGGTCCCACGCGGTGGTTGGTCAGGGGGTACTCGGGAAGGATGTCATCGACAACAATGGTATCGTCTATCCTGACGAACTCGGAATGATGTGCCCTCTCACGCATGGCTGCATGGGAGATTTGAGAGACCCACCTCATGACGGAGCCCCCACCGATCTCATCGACCGCGACGGAAACAGGCTTTCGACGTTCTGGCAGCGGCGAACCGGCCACGAGACCAACGTTGCTCTCATGAGCGATGGACGGCCGGAACTCCAGGTCCCGGCCGTGATCGTGTATCGCGGGCATCTTTACCTCGTAGCATTGCGCCACCAATTTTTGTACGTGTACAAGCTGCATTGGATCGGCGCTGCAAACGCGGATGCGGCCTGCGTCTGGCAACGGATCGTCGCACTCGATACGTCTGATCCCGATCAAGTCGACACGGTCAAGCCGAGTGGAAAGCGCGTTGAGTTCCCGAATTATGAAGCAATCAACCTTCTGCTCACAGATGCCGGAGACGTATTCATGCTGGCGAGCCATCGCCGATGGCTGGACACCTGGCACATCGGCGTGCTCAACTCACCGGGGGTGAAGCCACGCCTCACGAAGGTTGCAATCATGGAACAAGACTGGCCGGGGGAGTTGTCGAAGAACGACCTCTTCGGACAGGGTTGCGCCATCGCACGAATGCCTGGTGATGCCCGCGATACGGTCGGATTCTGGGCGCTTCCCCACGACTATCGCCACTCGAACTGCGACGACATCTTTGGCAATCCGATGTGCACCAACATCTACACGTGGGAGAGGAAGCTAGGTTGAAAGGGCGTTGGAGCACTCCGTCCGACCGACACTCCCCAAGTGTTTAGTTAGTTGTTTAGGCACTCACGGGCACTCATCACGGCTTCACGGCTTCGCGTGCGCGCCGAGCCGGTACGCGAACCTCGCCCACCACGCAGCGAACCCCGCGAACCCCAGCAGCATCACCCCCACCCCCACCCCCATCCTCGCCAACCCCTCGACCACCCACGCGCTCGCGGCATCACCCGCGCGATACACCGCCGTATCCACCGCGTTCTGCCCGTGGAACTTCGTCACGCGCGGGACATTCTCGTACAGCAGCTCGCGCGCCGGCTTGCCGACCGCGTGCTCCGAGGCGCGACGGATCACCTGCACGACGACGAACACCGCGAGGATCGGCGACACCGCGAGTACCACGAACACCGCGATCGTGACGAGCGGCAGGATCACGAGCGCCTTGCCGAGTGAGAGCTTCGCGAGCACGCGGCGGGTGATCGCGACTTGAACGACCAGCGCGACGATGTTCACCACGAGATCCATCGTCGCGAACAACGCCGTGCGCTCGTCGGGATCGCTGATCGCCGCCTTCACGATGCGCGCCTGCACGAGGTAGAGCACGGTCGACGTCGTCGTGAACGCGAGCACGTGGATCGCGAGGCCGCGCAGCTGCGGCGTCACCACGAGCTCGCGCAGCCCCGCGAGCATGCCGCCGCCGACCGGCTCGCGCGCCGACGCGACATCGGCACGACCGGCGACGGTGCGCTCGAGCATCCACGCCGCACCGATCGCACCGAGCCACAGGCCCGCGCCGACGAGCAGCAGGCCGCTCGTGCGGATCTGTTCGGCGAGCAACAGCGCGAGCGAAGGCCCGACGAGCGCGCCGACCGTGCCGCCGGCCGCGATCGTCCCGAAGCTGCGCCGCGCATCGTCACCACGGAACAGATCGACCACCGCGCTCCAGAACGCGGCCACCGCGATCATGTTGATCACCGACAGCCACACGAACGTCACGCGGCTCAGCCACAGGTCCCACTCGCCGAGCATGACGAACCCGACGTGCAACGCGATCAACGTCACCGCGAGCACACCGTAGATCGCCGTCGCGAGCGCGCGGCGACCGAGCTTGCTCGCCGCCCAGCCGTAGATCGGCACCATCACGAGCGTCACGGCGAACGTCGCCGAGAACATCCACGGCAGATCGCCGACCTCGCCTTCGGTGCCCATCTCTTCGCGCACGCTGCGAAGCACAAAGTTCGCGGTCATCACGAATGCGAACTGCACCGCGGCGGCGAGGACCGGCGCGAGCCGTCGCTGCGTGGTGACGGGTGGCACGCGAGAGACTCTGCCACGTCGGAACCGAACAGCGCGGCGATCGGTTCGCGCGAAACTAAACCGAGGTGTCCGGGGTCGGACACATCGACCATGTCCACGTCTGCGTCGCGTCGTCGATTCCTGGCCGCTTGCGCGGCCCTGCCCTGGGCGAACCTCGCGTGCCAGCGCAGCGCCTCCCCGGGCACCACCACGCCGGCGCTCGCGGAGCAGCCGGTGATCACGGCGAGCAAGCCCACCAAGCCGAAGGCGACGCGATTGCTCGTGCTCGGTGGCACCGGCTTTCTCGGGCCGCACGTCGTCGAGGCCGCGCTCGCGAAAGAGTGGGAGGTCACGCTGTTCAATCGCGGCAAGACGCGGCCCGAGCTGTTCCCGAACGTCGAGAAGCTGCAGGGCGATCGCGACGGCAAGCTCGACGCGCTAGGTGGTCGATCCTGGGACGCGGTCGTCGACACGTCGGGGTACGTGCCGCGCATCGTCGGCGACTCTGCGAAGCTGCTCGCCGACGCGGTGGAGCAGTACGTGTTCATCAGCTCGATCTCCGCGTACGCCAGCTTCGCGAAGGTCGGGATCGTCGAGACCGATCCCGTCGCGACGATGCCGGACCCGACCGTCGAGCGCGTGATGGAGTTCTACGGCGCGCTCAAGGCGTTGTGCGAGCAGGCGGCCGAGTCCGCGCTGCCCGGTCGCGTCACCAACGTGCGGCCCGGCTACATCGTCGGCCCCGGCGATCCGACCGATCGCTTCACGTACTGGCCGGTGCGGATCGCGAAGGGCGGCGATGTCGTCGCGCCGGGCAAGCCGACCGGTCCCGTGCAGTTCATCGATGTCCGCGATCTCTCGGCGTGGATCGTCGGCGCGATCGAGAGCCGGCATCTCGGCATCTACAACCTCTGCGGGCCGCGCGAGCCGATACCGATGAGCACCTTGCTCGACACGTGCATCGAAGTCACTGGGAGCGACGCGAAGATCACGTGGATCGACACGCCGTTCCTCGAGGCGCAAAAGGTCGAGATCGGCGGCGACACACCGATCTGGACCCCGAGCGAGGGCGACTACGCCGGCTTCGGCAACGTCAGCAACGCGAAGGCGATCGCGACGGGGCTGAAGTTCCGCGAGGTGCCGACGACGGTGAAGGACACGCTCGCGTACTTTACGGCGCTGCCCGAGACGCGCAGAAAAACGCTGCGCGCCGGATGGCTGCCGCAGCGCGAAGCGGAGGTGCTCGCGGCCTATCGCACGAAGGACGCGAAGCCTTCGAAGAAGAAGTCCGGCAAGGCGAAGGCCGCCTAGAGCGGCGAACGGTTCGGAAGCGTCGTGATTACGCGGCGTTGGCAAACTGGATGGCTTCGAGGTTGATGGTGGCTGCGTGACGTCTGGCGTCGAAGAGGTTCTTGCGGACGCCTTTGTATCGCGCGTGAGTACCCT
>JBBQJI010000142.1:0-8214 GCA_038325765.1 Nannocystales bacterium | reverse complement strand
GCGGTCGCAGCAGGTACCTGCACATGCGTTCGAGCCGCGGCCGGTCGCGACCATCGATGAAGGTGGCGGCCTGCAGCGACATGCCGAAGGCGGAGACCTCGAGCGGACGCTCCACGCGTGCAGGCGCTTCGGGAAAGCGAGGTCCGCACAGTGAGAGCTGCACGCAGCCGACGAGCGCGTCATCGGTGGCGTCGTCATCGTCGTCGCTCCGCAGGCGACGATGCACGGTCGCGAGCACACCCGCGATCACCTCGGTGGTCACGCAGGGCGCCGCGAACCATCGCAAGGCGCCGTCGTCGTCGGCGAAGGCGCCGTCGGTGACCAGCGACCCGCACCGTCGTCCTCATCCGGCGTGCCCACTGCCAAATCCCAGCACGACCATCGCGCGAAGTCGTTGGTGCGACTGCCGTCGAAGTTCCCCACCGCGAGCGTCGTGCCAAACCTGTCGCCGGGCTCGGGTTCACCGCCGACCCCGAAGTCGCCCTGCGTGATCGTCAGCCCGCCTTCGTTGCCCAAGCCCAGCGGCCCGCCGTAAAAGACGTCCACTGCGCCCGCGTCTTCGATGGAATCGATGCCTCCCCCGGGCACGTCGGCGCCCGGTGCCCCGACCGCGAGATCGTCCTAGCCTAGCCTAGCCGTCGCAGTTGAAGTCGGCGCCCACCATCGACCTGCCGAACTCCTCGGTCGCGAACCCGCCGACGAGTGTGCGCAGGCGCCACTGCGGCTGCGGGAAGTCGATCGAGCCCAGGTCGCACTGGTTGTCGCCGGTCTGGGCTCCAGCAAACATCGCCCACTCCCGGTACGCCTCCGGTGCTTACAGATGCACCGCACCGTTGCCGTTCCACGACGGCTCGCCGATGGCAAGGTACTCGCGAGCATCGTCCCACCAGGGGTCGCGCGCCTCGTGCGACGCCTCGTCGAAGAACCCCACCGCGACAGAGGTACCGAAACCGGTCCCGAACTCGTTGCCGAACGAATCGGAGGTCTCGGGCGTACGCGAGAACATCACACAGCTCGCGCAGCCGAAATACTACATCACGCGCCCGCTCTCGGTGTTCCCGGCCAGCGGCGCCGACGTGACGAGCGCGTTCTGGTAGTCGGACTGATCGCCGCCGATCTCGCTGCTGAAGAAGGATAACGCGGAGCCGAACTCACGATTCGCGCCGAGAAAGTAGGCCCACGAGTGCTCGCGTGCGCACTCACCGTAGGACGCGTCCTCGACCAGCGTGGAAGTCCGATCCGGCGGCAGCCTCAACCCAAAGAGTTCGCCGAAGTCGGCGACCAACGATACGTGTCCGGCCGCAACGTTTCCGTCGACCTCGCGAAGAGGCGTACCGATCGCGGTGGCCCGCAGCAGTCCCCAGCTCATCCTGCGCAAGAAGCCGCGCCCGTCGCCGTCGTTGACGACCTCCGGATCCTGCGGGGGCTCGCCGGACTCAGCGGTCAGCGTGCCGCCGGTGTCGACGTCGGGCGGCGGGTCCGTCGATGGAGTGCACGCCGCCAGCATCAGCATGCCCAACGACGCGGACCGCGAGCGCTTGCACCGTTACGAGCGAGTCGTCGCGCGAGACCCGCACCGCGTCAACACCAGTCTTGGGCAAGCGCGAAACGACGAGCTGGGACCGTTTGCGGCGATCGAGCCCGGCGGGCGGGCGGGCGGCGCTCAGGGCCATTCGACTCGTCGAGCCTCTCGCCCCTCGAGCGCCCTACCCCGCCCCGTCGCGCTCGGCCCGTGTCGCCGAACCACCCAGGTACGCCGTCAAATCGCACAGCGCCCGCAGCTGGTCCAGTCGCCGTTGCACGACCTCCGCGGTGAGCGGCGCGATCGTCCGCGGCGCCTCCATCATCGCCGTCGCCTCGTCTGGCCCCATCGGACGCCAGAGCTCGCGCAGACGCTCGAGTCGGCGCTGCACCGCCGCGGGCGACATGTCACTCATCGTCACCCCGCTCGAGTCGCTCGACATCGGCGAGGTCCTGAGGCCGTCCGGCGAGCCGCTTCATCCGCAACAGGCCGTCCCGGGAGACCACGCGGATGGGACCACGCGGCAAGACGACCTCGACCGAGTCCGCGAGCAAACCGGCATAGGCGGCCTCATCGATGAGCAGGTCGAGCACGAGGTGTGCCCCCGCGTCCAACTTGCTCACGCGCTGCACATGACGCTCGCTCGCGCTGCCGGCGTCGAACGTCATCGGCAGCGCGACGAACACGTAGCCAAGCGGTCGAACGGCATCGAGCACGCGAACGAGATCGTCGCGCGTGATCAGGATGTCGATGTCCTTGGTCGTTCGGGGCGCGCCGTGCATGGTGACGGCGACGCCACCACACACCGCGTAGCGAACACCGGCCGTGCTCAGCGCCCCGGAGATCGCGTGGACTTCGTCGACGAGGTTCATCGGGCGGACGCGGATCAGCCTACCACGCGGGCTGCGCTGCCCGCCCGCAGCTCACAACTCGACCACGACGCCCAGGCTCTCCACGTCGTTCTTGCCGGCCGCCGTGATCGCCCAGCGCCCCGGCGCGAGCGCGAGCGTGTCGCCGGCCGACGCGGGCACGATGTGATCGAGCACGAACGTGCCGCCCTCGTCGCGATACACCACCCACCCGCGCAGCGGCGTGTCGTCGCCCGCGACCAGCGACACGTCGGCACCGACGGCGGAGACGACGGGCGGTGCGATCGCGACATCGCTCTGCTCCCACAGCGGCGGCGGAAGCACGGGGTAGGGATAGGTCTCGGTGGCCAAGAGCGTCGCGATGCCGTCGCGATCCGAGAGCAGCGGCTCGATGTGGTAGAAGATGTTGCCGGGCGAGTCGAGCTGGTACTGCCGCGACAGCTCGACCTGCGTGAGGATCTCGTCGACCGACCACGCGCCGCTGCTGCCGAGCTGCGACAGGTAGTTGCCGACGAACACGTTGCGGCCGGCAGGCGCGATCGAGACCCACCATTCGACGAGCGGCTCGTACGCCTGGGCGGTCTGGGTGGACGGCCAGTACAGCTGCGGCGCGATGTAGTCGACCCAGCCCTCTTGAATCCACACGAGGGGATCGGAGTACAGCTCGGCGTACTGGTTGAGACCGGTGATGCCCGCCGGCATGCCCGGCTGGTAGATGCCGAACGGCGAGATGCCAAAGCGCACCCACGGCTTGGCGACGATGAGTTCGTCGTGGATCTGCTCGACGAGCGTGTTGACGTTGGCGCGGCGCCAATCGGGGCGCGACAGCGGGCCGTCGTAGCCGTCCCACGTCGGGCCGTCGGGGAACGGCGAGCCGTCGGGATACGGATAGAAATAGTCGTCGAAGTGGATGCCGTCGACGTCGTAGCGATCGACGATGTCCAGGATCACGTCGACGTCGTGCTCGCGCACCGGAAGGGCGCCGGGATCCATCCACAGCAGGTTGCCGTACTCGTAGGCGAACTGCGGAAACACCGTCGCCATGTGCGGCGCCACGGTGGGCACGGCGGCGTTGGCCGCGGCGCGGTACGGGTTGAGCCAGGCGTGGACCTCGATGCCCTCGACGTGGGCGCGCTCGATCAGGTACTCCAGCGGATCGAAGCCCGGATCGTCACCCTGCGAGCCGGTGAGGTAGCGGCTCCACGGCTCGAGATCCGAGGCGTACAGCGCGTCGCCCTCGGGCCGCACCTGGAAGAACAGCGCGTTGAGGTTCGTGGCCACCGCGACGTCGACGAAGCTCTGCAGCTCCTCTTGCATCGCCGCCACCGCCATGCCCTGGGCGCTGGGGAAGTTGATGTTGTAGACGGTGGCGATCCACGCGCCTCGCAGCTCGCGATCGTGGCCGACCCGGGCGAGCTCGGCCGGCACGCCGCCGCTGTCGGAGCCGGACCCGGGCCCGCTGCTGGTGTCGACCGCAGCGGTGGACGACTGCGTGCTAGGCCCTTCGCCAGGCGCGGTGGAATCCGGCCCGGTCTCCTGGCCGTTCGTGGTGTCGCCGGTGCCGACGGGGTCGGCCTCGTCGCTGCTGCCAGCACACGCTGCGAGGAGGAACAGACCGAGGCCCGTCTGGGTGCGCATCGGCGGACGATACCCGATCCGACGCGGGGCTAGTCACCCACGGTGGTCACGAGCAGCGCTTGGTAGAACCGCACCGCCGCGGCCAGATCGTCGATGGCGATGCGTTCGTCGGTGCCGTGCAGGCGTTTGCGATCGGCGTCGTTCATCCGCAGCGGCAAGAACCGATACGTATTCTCGGCAACCGCCGCGTAGTGCCGCGCATCCGTGGCGCCCACCACCAGCGACGGGCTGACGATCGCCTCGGGCCACGTCCACGTGATCGCGCGGCCCACCGCGTCCCACGCCGCGCCCTCGGTCTGGGCCACCGGTGACGGATCCCAGCACTTGTCGACGCACCGCACCGCGATGCCGAGATCGCGGGTGAGATCCACGATGTGGGCCTCGACGTCGGCGATCGTGTCGCCCGGCAGCAGGCGAAAATTCACCACCGCCCGCGCCCGCGCGGCGAGGACGTTGTCGGCGCTGCCGGCCTCGAGGATCGTCGCCGCCGTGGTGGTGCGCACGATCGCGTTGGTCGCCGGATGACGGCCCAGGAACCACCGGACCACCGGCGCGAACATCCATTGGTTGGCGAGCACCAGCCGGGCCGCGAACGTCTGCTCGGGCGCGAGCCGATCGATCATCTGCGCCGACGGCCCGCGCAGAGACGCCGGCATCGGGTGATCCTCGAGCGCCGTGATCGCCCGTGAAAGCCGCGCGATCGCACCGTTCGGCGGCGGCATCGACGAGTGCCCGCCCTCGCCCTGCGCCACCATCTCGAAGCTCGCGTGGCCCTTCTCCCCGATCCCCACCAACGCGATCGGTGCTGCGATCCCCGGGATCGTGCCGCTCACCACCGCGCCGCCCTCGTCGAGCAGCAGCTCGGCATGCACGCCGCGATCGGCCAGCGCCGCCGCGATCGCGACCGCACCGTCGCTACCGCCGACCTCCTCGTCGTGACCGAAGCCGATCCACACGTCCCGCCGCGGCACGAACCCCGTCGCGACCAGGGAGTCCACCGCCGAGAGGATCCCGATCACCCCGAGCTTGTCGTCCATCGCGCCGCGGCCCCACACGAAGCCGTCGTCGACGACACCGTCGAACGGCGGATGCGTCCAACCCGCGAGGGTCGCGGTCTCGACCGGCACCACGTCGAGGTGCGCCGTGAGGATGATGGGCACAGCCGAAGGGTCGCGCCCAGGCCAGCGCAGTAGCAGCGAATGGGCGCCGACCGGCGTCGCCTCCATCGCCGCGAACGCGCCGGCGAAGCGCGTGCGCAGCAACGCGTGGAGGGCGACGAAGGACTGCGGCTCGCCGCCCGACGGCAGCGACACGGTGGGTAGGGCGATCGCGGCGGACAGGCTCGCGGTCACGTCATCGATCTCGAAAGGGGGCAGGGTTGGCGGCGGCCCCGGATCGACGCGGGGGGCCGACACCGTCGCGGCCCGGACCACGCACACCGTCGCCAGCGCAGCGACGGCGAGCGCCGACGCGCGGGCGATGCGGCGTCGCTTCGGGGTGGTCATTCGGCGCGCACGATACCATGCGGGCTCGGCGAGCCGGCCGCTGGCTTCGCGGCTACTCCACCGACAGATCGCCGCACGAATCCGCGTCGACGCAGGCCCAGTCGCAGGTGCCGGCGCCGCAGCGCAGCTCGGCGCTGCCGCAGGCCCGGGATCCGTCGCATTCGACCGAGACGTCGCCACCGCCCGCGATGTCGGCGTCGCCGCACGACGACGCGCCCTCGCATTCGAGGCTGAGCGCATACCCGGCCGGCCCGACGATGCTCGCGCGCTTGCATGCATCTTCGCCGTCGCAGTGCAGCGCGCAGTCCATGCCGGGCGCGCACGCGACGGTCTGCCGCTGGCACTCGCCGCCCTCGGAGCACTCGATGTGGCACACGCCGTCGTCGCAGCTGTCGCACGCCGCGGGGCAGGCGCTCGCGTCTGCGGGGGCGCACGCCTGCGGACCGATGTGGGCGTCGACACGATCCTCGCGGATGGTCGCGCAGGCGCCGATGAGGAGCGAACACAGGGCGACGATCGGAACTCCGAGGCGGTTGAGCATGACGGCCGGGGTTTCGGCCCAATGGAGCCCTGCTTGAGCGCTGGCAGACGGCGCGCGCGCGGCCTGTGTCCCGACCTGGACCCCGCCACAGGCCAGTCCCTCGCAGGGGTGATTCGCCGACGGACTTCGCGGCCCGACCGTCCTGGTCGAGCGCGCGCATGGTCGGTCCTCGACCCCGACGCTCGCGCGTCGTTGTCCGTCCGTCGAGGAATCACCCCTGCAGGGGACACACCGGTGCTGCGGGGATCAGAGCGAGAGTGTCGGGCGATCGGTGAAGGCGATCGGCGTCCGCGCCTCCGCCGGCTCGTCGACGAGGTCCAGGTGCAGCGCGCGGAGGGCCGCGTGCGTGTCACCGAGCATTCGCTCCATCGCGCGACGGGCCTTGCGGAGCTCGTCTGCGAGGGTGTCGTTGGCCTTGCGGGCCGACTCGTTGCACTTCTCCATGCGGTCGATCCGACCGATCTCGGTCTCGAGCCGGTGGCCCAGATCCGCGATCGCGGTCGTGTCGGCGCCGTCATCCGCCGGCCGCGTTCGGCTCACGAGACCCATGCCGAGGTAGATCGCGCAGCGCAGGTACACATCGCTCGCCGGGTCGGCCTCGTCCCACTGGACGAGCACGTTGCTGCCATGGCGGGCGAACAGCGGGAAGCCGATGGGGGCGTGCGACGCAGCCATGACGAACACCCCGACGCTCGCCTCGCGGTTCTTCCGCGCGGCGTCGAGCTCTTCGAGGGCCTGCCGCACGGTGTACGCCGCGTCGCGCTTCGCCTCGAACACGACGGCAGCCCCGTCGAACGCACTCTCGGCGGTGAAGCGGACGACGACGTCGCCCTTCTTGCACCGCGGCAGTGCACCGATCGACGAACCGGTCGCCTCGGCGAGGTAGGGGCCATCGGCGACCGCCCGCTGCACGAGGTCGGCGACCGCATCCTCGAACGCGAGGCCCCCGACCGGCGCCCTGCTCTGCTCGACGCGCCGCGTCTCGAGACGGGCGAT
Organism: Nannocystales bacterium; assembly: GCA_038325765.1. Taxonomy (GTDB): domain Bacteria; phylum Myxococcota_A; class Polyangia; order Nannocystales; family Nannocystaceae; genus Xiheibacterium. The sequence continues at coordinate 1,143 of JBBQJI010000142.1, read as the reverse complement.
GGCTTCGCGCGTCTCGGTCGCCAGCTGTTCCTGTCGCGCTGCGGCGCGCGTGAGCTGCCCCTCCACACTGACCCGGATCGCCGCCATCGGCGAGTCCGGGTTGTCGGGGTTGATCGCCGCGAGCAAGCTGGCGCGGGCTTGCTGGGTCTCACGGAAGAGCCGCGAGACCAATGACGTCTCGTCGTTGGCGTCGAGCGCCGCGAGGGCAGTGGCGTGCTGGGCGTGGCGATCCTTGTCGGCCTTGGCCAAGTCGTCGCGCAGCGCGACCACGAAGCGGCGGATCGGACCGTCCTCGCAGGCGGGATCGAGGGCGCGGACGAGCTCGCGCTGACTGCCAGCAATCGCGGCCGCGAGGCGGTCCTCGATCGCCTTCACGATGCTGTCGTCGCCGTCGTGTGCCAACCGGCGCAGCAACGGACTGGCATCGCCGACCACCTTCGCCAGGGTCTCCGCGAGCATGCTTCCGTGCGGGCCGACGTGCTTGGCGATTTGTCGGGCGAGGGTCCCCTCGTCGGCGACGAACTCGGCGAGCCGGCGGGTCACCGACCCGTCGGTTGGGTCGAAGAACTTGGCGAGGGACGCTGCCAGCGCTCGCTGGTGATCGGCGAGCTGATGCTCGAGTTTCGCATCGACATCGGCCGCGAGCCGGTCACCGATCTCGGAGAGGCGGGCCTCGCGGGCGTCGCTGCGCGCGATCCCGAGCGCTCGGAGTCCGATCGACCATGCATCGCAGGCGAGTTCGCGCTGGAGCTCGGGCGCCAGCGCGCCGAACATCGCCAGCGAATCGCGGCGCAGATCGACGAGCTCGACCTCGACGGCGTCGGCGGTGGCGGAGAGTCGGGCGGTCAGTTCGGGGGTGGTGGTGATCATGGCGGTCATGGGGCTCCTGCGCGGTGGTGAGGTCGCGTTCGTCGGCCTCGCTCCGTTCACGCGCTGGGCACAGAGACCTGACAGCAGAACTGCGAGGCGTCGGCCGAACGGCCGTCGCTCGGCTACGCGCCGGTTCAGTGTCGGGCTCGGTGGCATCGGGCGTACGATCGCTCGGCATGGATGGAAGATCGTGATGCCATGGCGCAGCTGACGTTGGAGCTGACCGGATACCCGCGACCGATCGCCTGGACGCTGTCGGAGCTCGAGCGAACC
>JBBQJI010000141.1:0-8248 GCA_038325765.1 Nannocystales bacterium | reverse complement strand
CAGCCGACGAGCGCGTCATCGGTGGCGTCGTCATCGTCGTCGCTCCGCAGGCGACGATGCACGGTCGCGAGCACACCCGCGATCACCTCGGTGGTCACGCAGGGCGCCGCGAACCATCGCGGGGCGCCGTCGTCGTCGGCGAAGGCACCGTCGGTGACGAGCGCGTGCAAGTGCACGAACAATCCGAGGTCGTATCGAAAGCGCTGCACGACGACGACGACACCGGCGTGCAGGCGTCGCACAGAGCTCAACGCATGGTGTGCTCGCGTCCGTCGCCGAACCGCGGCCATGACCGCGCGGGCAAGCACCCGTGCCGTGCGTGCGAGCAGAGCCGCGTCGTAGCCCAGTCGCACCGCCATGCTCCCTGCGAACGACAGCACCCACTGCCGATACCCGACCGCGGGCAGACGTCGATCGACCGGCAGCGCTGCGCCTTCGCTCATGCGCCGGCCCAGACAAGACGGACAGACGCCGCGGCTCTTGCACGCAAAGGGCACGCGGAGCTGCTCGCCACATCGCCGACACGCCGTGAGCAAGAACCCATGCTCGAAGTCGCGGCAGGTGACGAACGCACGCAGCTCGTCCGTGACGAAGCCCGGGAGACTCACGCCGTGGGCCTCGGTGTCCGCGAGCAGCTCCGGCAAATGCCGACGCACCAGCGCGACTGCGTCGCACGTCGCAGTCCGACGAGGCTGGTATCCGCGCGCTGGCGAGCACGCAGGCATCGGGCCCGGCCGCGATGCGACCCGCAGGCCAGCGCATCGCCGCGCGATCTCCGAGCAACCACGAACCGTCACCCGTAGCCGCAGCTGTCCACTGGCCCACCTCCGGGCCACGCGGCCCGCTGGCTGGCCACCTGGCCGCGAGCCGCCGGCGACCGACGTGTGCCCGACGCCGACTAGGGGGATCGCTCGAGGTCGGCGATCACGGGCTCGAGCTCGGCGCGACGCTCGAGCTCCTCCGTCGCGCGGCGGGCTGGCATGCGACGCGCGTACGGCCTGACGACCACCCGCACGATCGCCGACCATCACTCCACCGAGAGCAGGAATGGGTAGTTCACGACCACCGTGCCCCCGCCTTCGGTCTTCGGGAACGTCCAGCGCTTCACGGCGTCGGCCATGCACTGGCCCACGCCATCGTCGGCGAGCTCCGAGCTGGCGACAGTCGCCACGCTGACCTTGCCGAGCGTGTCGATCACCCACCGGATCACCACGCGCCCCGCGAGCTTCGCGTCGCGCACGAGTCCGCGGTTGTAGCAGTGGCGGATCTCGCCGTGGTGGGCCCGAACGATGCGGCGAATGATGGTCTGGTCGAGCCTCCCGGACACGCTGGCCCGGGCCTGGCGGACCCGGGGCGTGCGAGATCCTCGACCGCCGAAGCCGACGCCCGAACCGACGCCCGAACCGACGCGCGAACCGACGCGCGAACCCAAACCCGAACCAACGCCCGAGCCCGAGCCCGAGCCCGAGCCCGCGAGCAGGCTCCGGCCACCGGGCGGCACGCCCATGTGCCCCCAGACCGCTTCGTGGGCGACACCAGCGGCGAGCTCGACCCCCTGCACGACGCTCCTGCCGCTGCTGCGCCCGTCGATCACGCGGCCGTGGTCGACCGCGACGAACGCGGTGTACTCGGTCAGCACGCGGTGCTCCAAGGACAGCGCCGTCACCTGCTCCACGAGCTTCGCCTGCCGAGCGGCGCTCGCGAAGGCCAGGGTCGGGTCGAGCTCGAGCTCGTCGATCGTCTCGCGGGCCCACATCGACCGCACGCCATCGGCGTCCTCGTCGCGGACACGCTGCAGCGCGACGTCGAGCTCGACCACCTCGTCGGCACGACGACCGCGCACGACGGCACGACCGCGCAACCGACCCTCGTAGCGCGCGAACACAGCGACCGGCTCGCCGACGAAAAGGTCGGGTAGCCGACCCGGCACGACGTCGTGGACCTCGAGTCCCTCGAACTCGACCTCGAGGTCCACGAGCGCGGGCTGGCGGAGCTTGTCGTAGATCCGCTCGACGACCGGTGCGGTGGGCTCCGCAAGGTTCACGTACGTCACCGTGCCGCGGCCCATGCGGGCCATCCCGTCCAGCAGGTAGCGGTTGGCCGAGCTGCCGACGCCCAGCGCGAACAGCCGCGAATCGCCGATCCGGTCGGCGATGAGATCGAACACCTCGCGCTCGTTGCCGATGTAGCCATCGGTCAGGAACACCACGTAGCGGACGCGATCCTCGCGCCGCGGTAGGGCGAGAGCGGCTTTGATCCCCGCCGTCATCGTCGTGCCGCCTTCGCTCGCGATGGCGTCGACGTACGCGAGGGCACGCTGGACGTTCTCCTCGGTCGCGGAGAGCAGCGCGTCGCCCATTCCCGACGCGTCGTCCGAGAAACGCAGCACCGAGAACGCGTCATCGGGCCCGAGGCCGGTGATGAAGCGACGCATCGTCGCCTTGGCCATGTCCATCGGCGCGCCGCCCATCGATCCCGACGCGTCGACCACGAACACCAGCTCGCGGCCGGGTACCCGCTCGGGGTCGATTGCCGCAGGCGGATGCACCGTGAGTGTCAGCCAGCCGCCGTCGCCGTCGGCATCGGGCTGGGCCTGCATCGACGCGCTGGCCTCGACGCCTTCGCGGTTCCACGACAGAACGAAGTCGCGATTCAACAACGCGAACTGCGAGTCGAGTCGGACCATCGCGCCCCAGTGGTCGGGATCCACCGCGAGGCGGTGCGAGGTGCTCCCCAAGGCGGCGAGCGGACCACCGGCGTCGATCGACACCTCGATCTCGAGGTCGCCGCAGCTGCGCATGTCGGGCGGGAGCACAGGCGGGCTGATCCGCGAGGCGTCGGGCACCGCGTCGGTGTCGGCCAGCATGCCCACACCCGATCGCGCACCGGTGGGCGTGCCCGGCACGAAGCGCGGGCCGACCACCGTGGGCAACACCAGCTCGTAGCGCCCACGTTCGGGGCGAAGCGGCTGCACCACGTGGATCGTCACCTCGATCTGCTCGCCCGGGCCGACGTTGGCGATCCGTTGGGTGAAGATGTTCGGACGCTCCTGCTCGAGCAGGCCCGCCATGCGTCCGGCTTGCTTGGCTTCGTCGTAGATCCGCTGGGCCTTTGCGCGGCGGTGGATCTCGCTGCGCAGCGCCCGGTCGCCGACGCGGAGTCGGTAGTCGTCGACCGCGCCATCGTGCGGCAGGGGAAAGACATAGATCACCTCGATCGTCTCGCTCAGCGCGTTCTCGAAGCGCTGGGTCACCGTGGTCTCGGCCACCGTGCCGACGACCATGGTCTCGAACCGGGTGTGGCGCAGGGGCAGGCCCATCACGCGGCCGTCGCCCAGCTCCGTCAGCAGGCGGCCAGCTCCGGCGTCGCTCGGGTCGGAGACCTCTGCCGCGGCGGTGACGGCGGACCCGGGCGAGCATCGCTCGGTGGGCAACGCCTCGGCATCATCGAGTTCCAGGCCCGCGGCTGGGGCCGGTGGGAGCGATGCCGCGTCGTCGTACCGCTCCTGGTCGGGCTCTTCGGGGAACTCGAGCTCGAGCTCGGTCGGGTGCACGGGTGTGCACGCCAGCGCGAGCAGGCCCAGGACGAATCCGAACACAAAAGCGGGACGCGGGAGCATGAAGCCAACCTCCGATCGGTGCCGCTGACAACCGGTGCGCGGTGAAAGTTCCACCGGGTGGCGACCCAGTCTGCGGTCGCGCGCGCTACCCGAGTGCGACGACGCGTGCCACGAGCTCGCCCACAGCCGCTATCCGTCGTGCTCGCCATCGGCGCGACCGTAGTCAGCAGGCGCCCGTCGCAGGACCGAGGCCTCGAAGTCGGGGAACTCCGCGCGCGCATCGGCGAGCACCTGCGCGCCCGACTTGGCCGCCTGCGGCGCGTGCTGCTGGGCGAACGCGGTGAAGGCGTCGTCGGGTGCGCGGCCGTAGCCGGCGATCGCCTCGTACGGGCCCTGCCCGCCCGCGAGCAACCATAGGTAGTCGTCGACGTTACGGGCGACGACGCCGAGCTCGCCCTCGGAGCCGAAGAACACGACCGGCTGCTCGGAGAGCGCGGCGTCCGGACGCACGACCCACAGCGCCGCGTAGCCACCGGTGCCGTCTTGACCAAACACGCGATACTCGGCGCCGTCGATCCCGTCGTCGCCGGTCCAGGCCCGGATCCACATCGCGTTCTCCTCGGGCGGCAGCAGTGCATCGTAGGGCTCGAAGTCGATGCCCTCGCCCTCGGCGTAGTCGAACGGGAGGCGATGCAGCGCGGCGAGCACGGGCGGGAGCGCGGTGTCGAAGTCGGTCACCGCGGCAGTGTGCGGGGTGCGGCCCATGCGGGCAACTGCGGGGGGCAGTGCCACTGGAACTCGAGAAGGCCATCCCGCAGCTCGAAGAGCCGAGTATGACGCGCTCCTTTTCTCTCCCGCCCCGTACCCGACCACGACCATCGTCGCAGGCCAGCGTCGTCGGGGCTCGGGAGCCCGTGCCGGCGAACGCGTCGATGTAGCCGGTGATGAAAGAGGTGCGCTCGAGCGCGGTCGTGTAGGCCTCGAGGTGGTCGGCGAGCAGCTCGAGCTTCTCGTCAGTCCCCGAGCCGCCGACGACGTGCGTCCTCGCAACGGCCGCTGCGCAGCGATGGGGTGCTGATGCTCGCCGTGCGCAACGGGGAGCTCCCGCGGGTGCGCGAGCTGGTCGAGGCCGGCATGTCCGTCCATTCCCCGAGCCCAACCCTGGGCCTCCGTCCGCTCGATCTCGCGGTGATTCGAGACGAGCCCGCCCTCGTCGAGCTTCTCCTGAGCCTCGGTGCCGACCCCAACCGAGGCGACGATCGAGGTCTGGTCCCGCTAGCGCTAGGCCAGTCCATCGTGCACGGCGGTGACACCCGGTTGCTCGACGTGCTGCGCGAGGCTGGCGCGCGGACGAATGCAACCAACGACGACGGCTTCGGCTTGCTGCCCGGGCGGGGCTGCGGCGGGGGATGCTGCGCCCGGGCTGCGCCCTCGACCACGACGGCGCACGTCGAGGACTCGCCCTCGTAGGTCAATCCCTCCTAGTCGTTCGCGATCAGCCGCGAGGCGCCCGACGAGGCGCGGGCGCTGGTCGAGCAAGCGGAGATCTCGGTCGAGTCGCTGCCCATGCACGCGGAAGATCGCGCGCTATCGGGCGCGGTGCGTCGATCACCGCGGCTGCGACAATGGCCTGGGGTGGAGCTTGGTGCGGCTGGGCGATCGAGGGGCGCCCACGCCTGCGCGCTGCGGGCCGTCGAGGCCGCGGGCGACGGTGGCTCGTTGCGGCTGCGGGCGATGGCGCGGGGGCTGCTCGCGGCCACGCTCGCGGAGCCCGCGGCGGGAACGGTGCGGCAGCGAGCCATCGCCATCGCCGAGCGGCTCGACGACGAGGTGCTGCGGGTCAGGCTCGAGCTCACCCCGGGAACGTGGCCGCGTGCTTTTCTCGTCCGTGCGTCCCCCGTCGCGCTCGAACCCGTTCGCCGCTCTCGCGCTCGCAACTAACGCTTGCGCTCGCGTGCGGAGACTCCTCGCCGACCGCGCAGGACCAGGCCCGCTGCGGCGGCTGTGGATCGCCGCGCGCAGCGGGCCTCGCGTGCATCGAGGGTGCGTGCGTGGCCGCCTACGATCCAACGCGGGCGACGCGGGTCTGCGCGGCATCCGGTATCGGCCCGGTGCCGCCGCCATTCTTTGCCGTGCGCGGCTCGTCTGTGGTATCGGCGGAATCGAGCGGATCAGCATGCTCCTCGCCGCGATTCGGATTGCGCTGACGATGACCTCCGTCCGCGGGCTGGAGCTGCACGAGCTCGTGGAGCAGGGGGCGTCGCGTTGAGTTCGCTGCTGTGGCTGGCGTTGGCCGCAACGCCACGCGGATACGAGGGACCGCAGGCCGTGGCCGACGCCCAGACCGCGGTGCGCGACGACGGGCGCGAGGACTCCGTGCCCCCCGCGGATGCGGCGGCCGCCGAGGCCGAGCTCGACGCCCGCATCGCCCGCGCCGTCGAGGCAGCCCTGGCGGCGCGCGACGTCCCGCGGGCGAACGATTCGCCCGCAGCACAGCCGACTTCCGCGGGGCCCTGGGTGCTGGGCGGATTCGTCGACACCGCCTATCAGGCGAGCTTGAACCGGCCCGCCAACCACGTGTGGCGCGGCATGTTCTCCAGCCCGCGGACCAACGAACTCACGCTCAACCTCGCCGCCCTCTACGTCCGCCGGGATCCCGGTCCGCGCGATCCGTTCAACCTCGAGCTCGCGCTGCAGGCGGGTCCTGCCGCGGACGCACTGGTGTCGGGCGAGCCGATGCCCGGTGGGGTCGACTCGCGCTACGCCGGCGTCGAGACCTGGAAGCACATCGCGCGGGCGAACGCAGGGCTGACGTTGCGCAGCGGCACCGATGTGCGCGCGGGCGTGTTCTCGTCGCCTATCGGCGTGGGTGTGTTCTGGACACCGACGAACTGGCACTACACCACGCCGTGGTCGCTCAACGCCGTGCCGTACTACCTCGCGGGAGGTCGCGTCGCCCAGAAGGTGGGCGATGCGGTCGAGCTGCAGGCGTGGGTGATCAACGGCTGGCAGACGTTCGCCGACGTGAACGCCGTGCCGAGCTACATGGCAGCGGTGGTGATCACGCCGGTGCCCGACGTCACGATCCAGTCGCTGCACTACTTCGGACCCGAGGATGTCGACACGTCCGTCCGCGCGTGGCGGACGTTCTGGAACAACCAGGTGGTGTGGAACACGGACCGCGTCGGGCTCTCGGCGCTGGTCGATGTCGGGCGCGAGCGACTCACGTCGCTGCCGGGGGAGCCGGTCGCGATCTGGGTGGCGCTGTCCGCCGACGTGCGCTGGCGCGTGCTCGGTCGCAAGCACACCTGGGACATGGCGGCGCGCGGCGGCGCCTACTGGGATCGCGATGGCCGGATGTTCGGCGTCTCGCAGTGGCTCGGCGAGGCGGTCTATACCAACGATGTGCGCCTGTTCGACAACGTGCTCGTCCGGGCGGAGTATCGCTACGATCGTTCGACGGCGCGCGGAGGGTTCTTCTACCGCGGCGACGCCACGGCCGACACGGCGCCGGGGCTGGCGCGCGACCAACACACGGTTGTGGTGGCATTGACCGGGCAGTTCGAGCTGCGGTTTCCCGGGGTGAAGTCGGGGCCGTGACGTCGTGCGGGTCCCCGCAGCGGCGCTTGGTGGTGGCCTTTGCGAGAGGCGGCGCCGCGTCGCAGGCGGCGTGGCGAGTGCCGCGTGAAGCCCGTCCGCGCGAGCGCGCGGCGGAGCCGTACGACGTCGTGGCCAGTGAACTGCTGCTCGCTGCCGCAACCCGAGCTGATCGCATCGCCGCAGCCAGCCACGGTCGCGTCGGCTTGCGGTAGCAAGCACCCTTGCGTCACTCATCCCGGCGACACACCCCGACGTTCGCGGCCGCAGGAGCCCCCGCCGCCCCGCCCCCACTGCCGACGCGGTCACCACGATCGTCCTCGACAACGGCCGCAGCGTCCTGCTCTCTGACAACACGAACGCCCCGAGAGTCTTCGGCGCGGTGGTCCGGTGGTCGTGCGCACCGGTGGCAAGAACGACCCTGCGGACAACACCGGGATGGCGCACTACCTCGAGCACATGCCGTTCAATGCACCACGTCGCCGGGCATCGCCGACTGGGCGCCGAGGTCCCGCTGCAGAAGCGGCTCGAGGACCTCCATGAGCAGCTGCGCTCGCACGAGGGCGAGGCGCGCGAATCCATCGTCGCCGAGATCGGCAAGACGGCCGAGAACCCTGGGTGCGGCTCTTTCTTGCGATACGGCATTCGTCTGTTCGACCACGTGCTGATCCGCGCGGAGTATCGCTGCGACCGTTCGACGGCCCGCCGCCCACCTTACATGCAACTACGTTGCACGAACGCCCGAGCCGCGCTACGACACCCGCGATGGTCCACGCGCCGATCCCCGCCCATCAGCTGCGCCCGGTGTGGTCGGCTCGAGTGTCGCGCGAGCACCTGGTACCCACGCGGACACCGGCGGTGCACGACTTCATGGCGCTGATGTTCCTCGTCGGTGGCAGCGCGGTCGTGCACCAGCGCGAGCGCTTCGAGGTGCGGGAAGGCGACGCCTACCTCGTGCCGGCCGGCGAGCGGCACGGGCTCGTCGCGGCCGATTCACCCGAGGCGTGGGGCGTCGGTTTCTACCCGGCGTGCTTCGTCGGCACGGAGTTCGCGTCGTTGCTCGTGCCGTTTCACAAGGCCGCCCGCGGCGCC
>JBBQJI010000140.1:0-8267 GCA_038325765.1 Nannocystales bacterium | reverse complement strand
CCGCGGCATCGAGTTCGTCGAAGAAGCGAAGCGAGATGATCTGGCGATCGAGCTCGGGTAGCGATCGCAATCGCTCGATGAGAAGGCCCACCAGCTCGAGTCGCGCGAGCTCGTCGACCGGATCGGCGCCGACCGACACCGCCGCCGCCGCAGCGTCGTGTCGGATGGCGCGCCGCGTGCCACCACGGCGGGCCATCCGGAATCGATTGCGCAACACCGTCGACAGCCAACCGCGCGGGTGCAGGGCCTGCTCCGGCGGTGGCCGTTCCCAAGCGGTCTGCATCGTGTCTGCACCAGGTCCTCCGCCTCGTCGCGATCGCCACGGGCGAGCCGGGTCGCGAGCGACCGCAGCCACGGGAGCTCGCGCGAGAGGGTTGCGAAGGCGTCGTTCATCGCTCGTGCCCCAGTAATGCCACCCGCAGCCGACATGTTGCACTCCCCGAAGCCGAGATGCGGCTTGGCGCTGTCGACGATGTGCTCGCCTGGGCATCAGAAAACGAGGACTCCCGTCGGATGCGCGCTCGCTGTGCTCTTCACCGCATGTGAGACGAGTTCCGCGACCGGTTCGGTTCCGCGAGGCGCCGTGGAGCAGGCGGTCGATCTCGTCGGCGTCGGGGATCGCGGCGATGACGCGAAGTTGACCGCCGCATCGGCGACACACGGTGACGCCCTTCGCGAACACCCTTGCCAGGAGCTTGGCCCAGCCCAAGCGTGCCCGAGCGGGTCCACCTCGATCGGAAACACGCTGGGCGCAAGCGAGCGCACGCAGACCTCGAATCACTGCGACGCGAAGCGCCTCCCCCTGCGAGGCTCGACACCGCCGCAATCCCGTGGACAGCCGCCGCGTCACGCGTCACCGTGGGACCACGCATGGGATCGGTGGCCACGGTGCTCGCGTGGGTGGTGACGAGCGCCGATCCGGGGCCGGTCGAGCTCCGCGGCGACGGCACGTGCCTGACCACCGCGGGCTTGGAGGCGCGGGTACAGAGTTGGGGTGGACGTACGCAGTGGCCAAGTGACGTGGCGATCGTCGCCGAGCACGGGGGCTCGACCCTGACGGTTCGTGTCACCCGCGGCGTCGGCGAGCCGGTCGAGCGCAGGTTCATCGGGGTGCCCGCGGCCTGCGACGACATCGAGCTGATGGCGGCGGTGGCGATCGCGATGGCGATCGACGTACTCGAGCAGGCAATCCCGATCGACGAGGGCACCCCGGCGACGAACCTGCGCGTATCAGCCCCGGAACCGCTCGCTCAGGGCACGCCGCCGCCTGGCGTCACGATCACCGGTGGCGACGTGCGGGTGCGGCCCCGAAGGCCGCAGGTGTCGCTGGTCGGGGCCGGGGGTGGTGCGATCGGGTTGATGCCGTTCGCGACCGGCGAGGCCGCGCTCGGTGTGCGCATCGCGTGGGCTCGCGTCGCCGTGGTCGGCGAGCTCGAGGTGGGGGCGCGTCGGGTCACGGGTGTTGGTGGCGAAACCGGATCGCTCCGGATCGCGCGCGTCGCCGCGACGCTGGGAATCTGCGCCCCATGGACACGCGGCCGCTGGACGGCAGGTTTGTGCGCGCTGGGGACCTCGGGGCCGATGATCGCCGCTGCGCGCGACACCACCGCGCCGCGCACCGCGGTGGTGCCCTGGGTGGGGACTGTGGCACGCACCGAGCTGGCCGTGGCCCTGTCGCCGCGCTGGTCGCTGGTCGCGCGCAGCGACGTGGTCATCGGCCTGGTGCGCCCGGTGGTCGCCGCGGTGCAGATCGAGACCGATCGCGTCACATCATGGCCGACGCCGCCGGTGGGCTGGCGGGGCACCGCGGCCGTGCAGCTCCGACTCGGACGAATTCCGCGGGGACCAGTGAAGCGCCCGAGCTCGGCGCGCATGGACGGAGAACGATGACCCAGGCGGCCCAGTCGGCAACCGCGCTGTTTCGGCAGCACGCCGGCTCCATCGCGCGCTTCGTGGTGCGCTACGGCGTCGAGCCCGCCGACGTCGACGACGTGGTCCAAGAGGTCTTCTTGATCGCCCACGCCCACGGCGGATACCGACCGGGTCCGGCCAAGCCCACCAGTTGGTTGGCGGCGATCGCCGTACGCGTCGCGTCGTCCCACCGCCGACGCCTGCGAACCCGCGCGTTCGCGCGCGGCCAGCGCGAGCTCGTCGAGAGGGCCGCCAGCGAGACGCCCAGCCCCGAGGTGCATGCGGGGCTCGACGACGACATGGTGCGGCTGCATGCGGCGCTGCGATTGCTGTCACCTGAGCATCGACTGACATTCATCCTGTTCGAGCTCGAGGACGAGCCGTGCAGTTCAATCGCCGCGGCGACCGGCGTGCCGGTCGGCACGGTACACTCACGCCTCCATATGGCGCGCCGCCGCCTCCGCGAGGCCCTCAGCTGTGCCGAGCCCCGCGCCGAGCACCGCTCGAAGGAGATCTAATGGACGAGCTACGACCGCTGAGCGACACCGACAGCCGCGATCCACTGGCGCGCCTCGTGCGTCACGCCCGGGGGCTCGAAGTCACCTATGACGTCGAGGCGGGCCTAGCTCGCCACGGGCGCATCGTCGCCGAGGGCGCAGCGACGGCAACCCCCGGGGTTCTCGCGAAGTGGGGTTTGGGCGGGCTGGCGACGGCGATCTTCGCGGCGGGGTGGTTGGCGTCGCAGTCGGGTTCGCAGGTGGCCGCGCAGCCGGCCTCTCGAGTTTCCGCGCCGTCGGATGCGATCGCGTCGAGCCCGTCACCGGTGATCGCCGCGGCGCCGGGCGTGGTGACGAACGCAGCGGTGGCGGCATTGCCGGCGCGGACGTCTGCTCCGCCCACTGCGACCGCGTCGGTGCCTCCCGGGGCGCCCCCGAGTCCCCTGATCCTGATCGGGAGATCTGCGACGGGCCGCACGCCGCGTCGTGCGACCCGTCGCGAGCCCATCGTGATCGCGCAGCCCGGCTCGGACCCCTCGGCGAACGCCGAACCCGACGATCGCATCGCCCGCGAGGCCGCGCAGATCCGCCAGATCCGCGGTGACCTCGCGGCCGGTCGCGCGGCCGCAGCATTCCGCGGCTGCGATGCCGGCAACGCCGAGTTCGCTGACGGGGTCTTCGCCCTCGAACGCGAAGGGCTGCGCGTGCTCGCACTGTTCGCGATCGGCCGCCGCGACGACGCTGACCGGGCTGCGGTCCGCTACCTCGACGCGCACCCGGACGGCCCGCTGGTGGCGAAGATCCGCGCCGCCCGAGGCACATGACGGCGCGCGAGGTCGGCTACGATCACGGGGTGAACGCTCACCCAGCAGGCGTTAGCGGGATGCACGTGGGCGAGGCCGCCGCGAAGATACCGCCGGAGAATGGGGGGTTGATCGGGTCGGGGATCAGCGTGACCTCGTGCTCCCCGTTGCCGTCGTCGTCGTCCCAGTCGTATTGGTGCACGACGGTGCCGACCACGTCGTCGAGGCCGAAGGTGTAGAGGTCGCCGCCATAGAAGGCCAGCGCGAAGTAGGCCCCGGCACCGCCCAGGTTGATCTCTGACACCGGTGTGGTCGCCACGAGCGCGCCGGTGTCCTGGTCGAACTCGAGGAAGCGGATCGAGTTCGACACTTCCGGATCGCCCGAGACCCCGAACAGCCGACCGTCGCCGGTGCCCGCCAGCGGCGCCGAGGTGTATTCGGTGAAGCTGAGCAGCGCGAAAGCGGGATCGGCGTCGGCGGGGTCGAGCCGCAACAGCTTGCCAGCCCCCTTGCTGAACGCGAAGCCACCGGCGGTGCAGGCGTGGGCGAACAGGCGCTCGTCGTCGGGGTCGTCGACCCTCGACACCAGCGACAGGTCGGCGCAGTCGAGGCCGAAGCCGTCGTCGTCAACCCCGAGCGCCCCGTAGTAGATCTCCTCGCAGTCCACGTCGCCCGGGGCGAACCGGGTCAGCCTCATCGGCGAATGGTTGTCGAAGTCGGGGACAAATGGCTCTGCACTGAGTACAGTGATGAGGCCGTTGCGATCGATGGCGAACCCGGTCGGGGTCCCCTCGATCTGAGGGCAGTCCACGGCGGTCACGAATGCGTAGGTGACAGTGATTGGATCGAAGGTCCAGATCTCGTTGTTGGTGTTGAGCACGTGGATCAGGTTTGGCGCGTCGCGGTCGCAGCTGGCGACCTCACCGCCGGTCTCAGCCGAGCCGACGTCGAGCAGGGGGCCCTCGCCGCCCTCGCTCGCAGTGTTCGGGCCCGACGTCTGGGCAACGCTGGTGCTGGAATCGTCGGGCGCGGTGGTGCTCTCGCTGCCGTCGGTGGATCCCGGGCCGGTGGTGACCGAGCCCGTGCCGTCGCCCGTCAGGCCGCCGATGTCGGCCATCGGAGTCGTGCAACCATACAGCGCGAAAAGAGGCAGCAGGGTGATGCGGGCGGGAGTCATGACAGCGTAGATGCGCGCCGGCCACGGGCGCTTCACGGAAATCGACCGCGCAGCGGGCCCGCCGGGCCCCCCCCCCTGTGTCAGGATCTTCGGACTCGCCGGTCTGCCGCTTGACGGGCTCGGTGCCAGGACAGCCATCCTACCTGCTCATGCGACTCTCCCTTGCCTGCGCCCCGCCGCCTGCCACGCCCCTGGCGCCCCGCCTGAGCCGAGCGAAGCGGAGGCGAGCGTGAGGCCGCCGGTGGCCAAGCAAGTGCCGTACGTTCACCGCGAGCACGGCCGTGAGCGTCTCGATCCCTATCAGTGGATGAGGAGCGACGAGCGCGACGACCCCGAGGTGCTCGCTCACCTCTGCGCGGAGAACGCCTACGGCGGGCAGCCCGGTCGCCGCGGCGGCGCCGGTGCCCGAGCTGGCGCCGGTGCCCGAGCCGGCGCCCCGGCCTGGCCCGGTGTTGCGTCCGACGCCCGCGATGACCCCGGCGCCGGCCGAGCAGGCACAGGCGGGCGACGCCGCAGAGGTGGTGCGCACGCCCGCAGAGCCCCCACATGGGGAGGTCTCGGCGGACGGGACCGGGCCGGTGCCATCCGCAGAACCCGAACCGCTGGATCCGCCTGCGCCCGCCGCCCTGCCGACGGCCGCGCCACCGCCGAGCCCGCCACCCGTGTCGACCACGCCGAAGGCTACCAAGCCGAAGGTGAAGCCAAAGATGGTCGAAGTGCGGCTCGCGCCACACTTCGCCAAGGGCGAGCTCCGCATCGGCAAGCAGGTCTTCGCGATCACGAAGACGATCGACGTGATGCTGCCGGCGGGCACGCACGCGATGGCCTGGCGTCCGGACGCGAACTCGAGTTGGCGCAAGGCGGGCCGGATCTCCTTGGATCCGAGCAAGCTCTACACGGTGCGCCTCGGGCCCAGCGGCGTCATGGTCAGCACCTCGGCCAAGGGGTCGCCATGACCGCGTCACGCGAGCGGGAGGATTCCGGGGGCACCCGCTACGGTGGCGACGTGCTGCGCGACAAGGACGCGCTGGGAAGCGGCGATCTCGTCGCGGCGGGGAGGTACCGGATCCAAGGGGTGCTCGGGCGGGGCGGGATGGCGACGGTCTACTCGGCGGTGCGCCAGCGCGACGGCCTGCCGATCGCGCTGAAGGTGATGAAGGCGAAGTACGCCCAGCGCAGCGACATCGAGTATCGGATGCGCAACGAGGTCGAGCTCGCCGCAGCGCTCGGTGGCCATCCGAATCTGGTGCGGCCGCTCGACACCGGTCGGCTCGCGGAGTGCGACGATGCGCCGTTTCTCGCGACCGAGCTGGTGCACGGGCCACCGCTCTCGCTCGTGGTGATCATGGAACGGCCGATGCCCGCCCGCCGGGCCTGCACGATCGCGCTGGAGCTCGCCCGCGCGCTCGAGGCCCTGCACGCGCGCGGGATCGTGCACCGCGACGTGAAGCCGGACAACGTGATGATGGTGACCGAGAGCGACCGCGAGGTCGTGAAGCTGATCGACTTCGGGCTCGCGTCGCGGATCCGTGCGCCGCACGCAACGTCCGCGCGCGTCACCGAGGTGTTCGAGCGGCCGGGGACCAAGCACTACATGGCGCCCGAGCAGCTGCTGGGCAAGCCCGCCGCGCCCGCCATGGACGTGTACGCGCTCGGCTGCACGATGCACGAGATGCTGCTCGGTTCGCCCCCGTTCGGGCAGCGCAGCGAGGACGAGGTCGTCGCGCGCAAGCTCGCGGCCGATCAGCCGCCGTTCTCGATGTCCGGGCTCAGACGGGATCTTCCGGCGTCGCTCGACGCGCTGGTCGATGCATGTCTTCTGCGCGAGCCTGAGCAGCGAATCACCTTGGCCGCGCTGTGCGAGGGCCTGGAGACGGTGCTAGCCGGCATGGACGGTGCTTCGACGGACACGAGCGGGGTGCTGCCGACGACGCGTCCGAGCGACCCGGGTGACGTCGTCGCTCCGCCCGTGCCTGCGGCTGCGGTGGCGCCTGTGCCTGCGGCTGCGGTGGCGCCTGTGCCTGCGGACGCGGTGGCGCCCGCGGTGGCCCGGCCGCGACGCGCCTGGATCGGCGTGGCGATGCTGGCGGCGGTCGTAGTCGCGGGGCTCGCGTGGTGGCGCGTCGGCTTGCCGCGTGACGCGGCCACGGATGGCAGCGCTCCGGCGACACAGAATGTCGGGCCATCGGCCGTGCAGGCCGGGGTGCCGCTCGTCGAGCCCACGGCGCCCGCTGGCGCGCGCGTGGTGGCGAGCCCTGCGGCGCCCGCGAAAGCGCCCGCGAACGACACGCCGGCGTTGGCACCCTCGGTCGCACCGGTGCCCGCCGAAGCGCCGCCGGCACAGCGTCCCGTCGACCCGACGCCCGCCGGCGAGCCGGCCGCGACGCCGCGGCCGAGGCAGCCAGCCGTCCCGCGCGAGAGCAAGGCGGCTGCTGACGATGCGGAGTGCAAGGCCGTCCGCGCCGAAGCCGAAGCGGCGGCCCGGGCCCTCGACTGGCCGGCGGCCCTCGACAAGACTGCACAGAAGCGCTGCTGGCCGAGTTCTGCGGAGCGCCTGCGCGTTCGACTGCAGGCGCTGCTCTCACTGGGCCGTCACGAGCAGTGCGCTCGCGAGGGCAAGACCTCGGGCGACGAGCGCGTGGCGCGAATCACCGAGTTGTGTCGACGGAAGATGGAGACGCCATGATGATGCGAGGTTCCAGAGTGATCACGCTCACGCTCACGCTCACGGTCGCCGCGGCGCTCGCCGGGCCCGCCCGTCCGCTGCTCGCAGCAGAGTCACCGACCACGGACATCCGCGTCGGCAAGAGCGTCGAGGAGCCGGATACCGTCCGCGCGTGGGCGGAGCGCGCGGCCACCGATGGGCTGGCGGCGGCGAACGTCGAGGCGAGTTCCGGACGGCGGCTGGTGATCGAGATCGGCGGAGTGATGTCCGCCTTCGACGTGGTCGTCGGCGTGCAGGAAGGTGGCGCGTGGGTCGGGGAGCCGCGCAAGCGTCGGTGCGAGTGCAGTGCGCAGGATCTGGTCGACAGCGTGCGCGACGACGTCGTGGCGGTCGCGCCCTCGCTGGATGAGACCGCGGACGCGAGCCCGCCGCCGGTCGCGGCCGGGGCCGAGCCGCCCCCGCCGTCGTCACCGCCCGAGGCCGACAGGCCGCCTACGGGCGGCCGCACGCCGCTGGCACCGATGGGCAAGGCCGGTGCGACGCTGCTCGGCGTCGGGGGCGTGGCGGCCATGACTGGCCTTGCGTTCGTGATCGTGGGCACGCGCGACCGGAGCTCGCGAGCATCCGAGCGCGAAGAGGCCGACTTTCGCACGCCGGGGTTCGGGGTGCTCGGGGCCGGACTCGCCGCCGTCGTGGTCGGCGGGGCGCTGCTCGGCGTGGAGCGGTCGCGAGCGAAGCGCTCGCGCGCGAAGTCGCGAGGTCAGACCACGTGGATGCCGGCGTTCGACGGCCGTTCTGCGTTGATCGTGTGGGGTGGAAGGTTCTGAAAGGTGGTGACGACGATGCGTACGATTCTCAGTCTCTCGGTGTGTGGGTTCGGTCTCGGCTTGGGCGCGGCGGTCGGATGCGTGACGGTGACGCCGACCGACCACTGCATGAACGGCGACGGCGATGCGTGGTGCGCCGAGCGATACCCAGACGGTTCGCGGCCGTTCTGCGGGTGGGACCTCTGCTTCGAGGACGTCGAAGACGGCTGCGTCGAGGAGCAGCCCGTGCCCGAGTGCCACTCGGCATGCGGCGACAGGACGAAGCTGTCCGAGGATCCGGAGTGCGATGCGGTGGCCGAGGGATCGTCTTCGAGCGACGACGTGAGCGTGTCGGCGACGGCGCCGACGAGCGCGACGGAGCCGACGGGGGAGCCGACGGGGTCTAGC
>JBBQJI010000139.1:0-8294 GCA_038325765.1 Nannocystales bacterium | reverse complement strand
GCGTCGGGTGCTGGTGGGTGGTGGGGGGGTCGGCTGGTGGGGGTCTGCGCGTGGGGGGCGGTGGGGCGTGGTGGGCCGCTTGATCGGGATCAGGCGCCCACCCACGCCCAAGGAATCGGTTTGCGGCCTTCCGCCTTCCCGTGTCGGAACCAGTGGTCGAACGCGGCCTGGTAGTTGCCGGGCCCGAACGCGGCGAGCAGGTCGCCGTGGGAGTTCAGGTAGTGCGAGACGTCGAACTCGGCGGACGAGCGGCGCCCTTCGCCGAGGCCGTGATTGTTCCAGTGGTCGACGGCGGCGGGGAAGTTGTTGGCGCCGAACGCCGCTACGAGGTCACCGTGGTTCCCGAGGTACCAGGCGACATCGAACTCTGGTGAGGAGCGGCGCCCCTCAGCCACGCCGTTCGCGACCCAGTGCGTGATCGCAGAGTCGAGATCGTCGGCACCAAATGCGTCGACCAAGTCGCCGTGGTTCGCGAGGTAGAACGCGGGGTCGAGGATCGTCGACGGCCGCCGACCCTCCGGGATGCCGTGCCGCTCCCAGTGCGTGCGCGCGGCTGCGTGATCGTTGCCGAACGCCGCCGGGAGGTCATCGTGGATCCGGAGGTAGAACCCGGGGTCGAACGCGCGTCGATCCGTCGCAAAGGCGCCCTCTACGCCGGTGCGCGTTGGGGGATCCTTCGGCTGGTACCCGGTGCCAACGAAAAACCCGCGATACTCACGGCCGTGCAGGAACCAGTGGAGCTGGCCACGTCGCAGGTGGATGATGGACTCCATGCGCGGTGCGTTGGGGTCGAGGCAGTAGATCCACTTCTCCCCCTTGCCGTCGCGATAACCGGTGGCGAGCACCTGGTGATTGCTGGTCAGATCGATCCCGGATCAGGTTTCAGCCTGCCGCCGGATGTCCCCGGACATCCCGGCGCGCCTCACGCGTCGTCGAACGCCGGGATCGGTGTCGGCGGCGTCACCTCGGGCGCCGCCGGCTCGGCGGGCGTGGGCGCGTCGACGTTCGCACCACCACCCCGCGCGCCCGCCCGCCGCGCCTGTGCCTGCCGCAGGTCGTCGAGCGGACGCAGGGCATTGCGAACGCTCGCGACCAGCTCGGTGTCCGCGTGGGCGGCCGCGACGAGCTGCAGGGCGTAGCTCGCGATCGCCTGCTGCAATGCGCGGAGCTGCTCGAGCATGTTCGGCGCCACGCCACGGGGGCGCCGGGCTTCGCGTCGGTGATCCCCAGCACCCGACCATACTCCGCGTGCGCCTCGCGGAGCTCGGCGATGACGAAGTCGCCGACGAGGCTATAGACGGCGTTGCCGAGCTCGTCGTCGGCGGGCTGACGCAGCCGCTGCTCGCTCTGCGCCCACTGCTGCTCGTAGGGCAGCCGGAGGAACGCGAGTCCGTCGGGGAAGAGTCGGGCGCACAGCTGCGCGGCCTGTCGTGCCTGGGGACGTCGCGCGTCATCGCCTCGCGATCATCGTCGATGATCGCATGGCCGTGGTCGAGGGGTCCCGGGCGTTCGGCAGCCCTCATCGTTCGCATTCGCGTCGCCGTCGGTGGACACCGCGGCGTGGATCCGCTCCAATCGCGTCCGTAAGCGGATGCTCGAGATCCGGCCGAAGCAGCTGTGCGTGTTCGAGGACGAGGTGCGGCCGGCGCTCGTCGCCGAGGCGACCGCGCGCCTCGCCGCCCGCCACGATCGTTACTTTGCCGCGCTCCGCCATCGCGCCACACTCCACCTTCGCGATCGCAACCGCGATCGCCGACTCAACCTGCAACATGTCGGGCGCTCGCCGACCCGGCTTCGCCAGTCGGGCGACCAATTCAACCGCCTCGACGAGCGCGGCTGCGAGGTGCTTGCAGTGGGGCGGTACCTGGATCATCATCGCTGTCACGGGACATCCTCCGTTGGGGGGTGTGAACAGCAACTCGACGATCAGGCTCTGTCCCAAATTCACCTAGACATCGACTTTCTGCATCAGCTCAGACAGAGATCCAGACCCGGTGACGTTGGCTGCTCGCCAGGGGCGTGCACGAACCTCGGCCGCACCCTTCGCCGCGGCCGCATCGCCTCAACACCGCTTGCGAGGCCCCTTCCCCGCCGCAACACGCCTTCACAATCGTGCGGGCGGAGACGCGGAAAGCAGCTGTTCACGAAACTCTTCCGCTGAACCGGGCCTGCTCTGAGCCGCGCCGAGCGCTCTCGCCAATACGATGTCGATGAGTGGATGCACGTCACTGAACAGCACATGGAGCGGCTGATAGCTCTGCGGGTCGGGGCGTTTTCGCGCAATCATTTCATAGGTGATTACCGCCGCGGCAAACACATCTTGGCGGTAATCGCGTAGTCTAGGATTGGCCAGGACCTCCGATGGAATGTAGCCGAGCGAACCCACCGCGCTGCTGGTGAGCGTTGCCTCACCCATCTCGTCGAGAACGTACGCATTCCCGAAATCAAGCACCACCGGCTGACAGTCTGCCTCACGAACGAGGATATTCGAAGGCTTCAGATCTCGATGGAGAACGCCCACCACTCCCCGCTGTCGCCGGGAAGCGCCCGCGAGCTTCCGTCGCGTCCCCACGTGCGGATCGCCGCGACGAGCTCGTCGACCGCCCGCGACAGCGCATCCGCGGCCGCACACATCCGGTCCGCGCTCTCGTCCATCCGACTCAGGGCTGCACGGAGCTCCGCGAAACGTGCGTCCGAGTTCACGCGCCAGCCCCGGGCAGCATCGCAGCGACATCGGTGGTGCCGCACAGCAACGACGACAGAGCACCGGCGCTCGGCCGCAGCCGCCGCAGGATCCGCCTGATGTGGTCGGACCAGCCGCGAGTCGCCAGCGCGAAGGGCAAGACGCTGAGGAACTCGTCGCCGGTGTCGAGCCGCGCGATGCAGTCGTCGAGCATGCGGTGGCCGCATGAGCACATGCCGCGCCGAGAGCGAATCTACGGATTGTCGGGGACTTACGCGGGCAATCTCGGCGCTGGCCGGCACGGGCCTTCCGGGCGCGGCGCGGGTGTTCCGGCCGGGCCACAGCTCGCCGGGTACTCGTGCGGCGCCCGGAGCCGGCATCGCCCAGCCCTCAGTTGATCTTCACCATCGCCGCCAGCACCGTCGCCACCGTCATCGCGGTCACGTCCACCGTCGTGCCGTCCAGCTTCGCGCCGCCGCTGTCCAGCGACAGCGATCCATTCGCCGACATCGACCGCACCTCCCCGCCCTCGATCACCGCGTCGATCCCCAGCGCCACCTTCGCGCCGCCGCTCGCCTCGAGCCCGATCGTCGCCGAGCGCAGCTCTGCGCCGTCGCCCAGCCGCAGCGACTCATCCGGCGTGCCCGAGCTCAATGTCGCCGTGTGATCCAAGAACACCTGCGCCCCCAGGGGCGAGCGCAGCCCCGCCGACACCGCGTCGAGCACCACCGCCGCGCCCCTGGACGACTGCAGCGTCACCGACGAGGCCAGCCGCGCCAGCGCGCCGCCCTTGGGCAGCATGATGATCGCCTCGCTCATGTTGACGATCGCGCCGGCGCCCGCCAAGCACTGGATCGAGTGCTCGTCGAGCCGCAGCCGCGTCTTGCCGACCACCAGCTCGATCGACTCCGCCGCGGAGATCACGATCTTGCCGGGCTCCGTCACCTCCACCGACAGCTCGCCCTTCACGGTCACCGCCGAGCCCAGCAAGCCCTCGGTGCCGCCGCCTTCGATCGCGATCGTCTGGTTGCCGTCCACGGTGATCTGCTGATCGCCGCCGACCGCCACCCGCTGATCGTGGCCCACCCGGATCGACTGGTTTCGGCCCACCACCCGCGACTCGTTGCGCAGCACGTGGGTGGCGAGGTCTCGCTGCGCGCGCAGGATCACCTGTTCTGCGCCAGCGGCGTCCTCGAACGTCAGCTCGTTGTAGCCCTGACCGCCGGGCGTGCTCTGCGAGCGGAAGCCCGAGCGCGTCTTCTCGTCGGGCAGTGCGTAGGGCGTGCGGTGCGAGCCGTTGTACAGCGCGCCCATACACACCGGCCGGTCGGGATCCCCTCCGAGGTACGCCACCATCACCTCCATGCCCACGCGCGGGATCGCCTGGTGACCCCACCCGTCGCCCGCCAGCGGCTGCGACACGCGCAGCCAGCAGCTCGCGTCGCCATCGGGCGTGCCCGAGCGATCCCAGTGCATCCGCACCTTGATGCGGCCGTGGACGTCGGTGTGGATCTCTTCGCCGTGCGGGCCCACCACGACGGCCGTGTCGAAGCCGATGACGCGAGGGCGCGGCGTCACGCGCCGCGGGCGGTAGGGGATCCGGAGATCGGCGCACTCGAAGGTGTTGGCGTAGTGCGCACCTCGAGCAGCGCCGTCGCGCTGCAGCCCCACGGCCTGCCCGCCCCCCTGTTCGACGTCCGGGCAATCCGCACGGTGCGTCACGCTCACCACGAGCAGGTTGGCCAGCGCCTCTGCGCCGGTGTCGACTGCGAAGTAGCGCCCCGCCGCGAGCGCGGTCACGTTGCTGCGACCCTCGGCGCGCGTTCGCTCTGCCGCGCGTTGCTCGTGGTGCACGCGGGCGAGCTGCTCGCGCTCGTCGGACGCCCAGCGCCGCGTCGTCTGTACCGCCGATGCGGCCGCGTCTGCATCCTCGGGGTGCAGCGTCTCGCTCACGCCGACCGGGTCGGTCAGCCAGTGCCACGACCGCATCACCACGGGCGCCGCGTTGACCCGCTGCGGCAGCGACAGGTGCGTGATCGTCTCGACATCCACCAAGTCCGGCGCTCGCGTCAGCCGCTGCAATTCGGGCTCTCCGGCGATCGGCTGGAACGCGTCTGAGCCCTCGATCAAGCGCACTAGATCGCGACCGTCGCCCTGGTCGAGCACCCAGCAGATGCCCTCGTCTTCCAGGAGCCGCTGCACGAACGCGAGGTCGGTCTCGTCGTACTGGACGATGTAGTCCCGCGGTTGCCGCGGCGTCTGCAGGGCGAGCTCCCACTGCACCTCGTCGTACTCACCGAGCACCTCCCGCACCACGTCGGCGACCGCCTGGTCCTGGAAGATCCGCAGGCGCGACACCTCGGCCGCGCGTGCGAGCTTCGGAACCATCTGCACCCTCGCATGGGTCTCGCCCGAATTCGCCGCATAGCCCTCGACGAGCACCACCTCGCCGACGAACGTGCGCACCGCGTCACCCCGCGACATCGTGAGCGTCGCGATCTGCCCCAGCAGCTCGTCCGTGACGACGGCGTCGCGATGGATCAGCTCGAGCTCCGCCACGAACGGTTGGTTCACGCGCTCTGACACCACGAGCGCACGCACGCGCCAGCTCCGGTCCGCGCACTCGAACCCGTACTCGACCATGGGCAACGACGTCATCTCGAGATCACCTTCTCTCGCATCCGCGATGCGACGCTCATGTGCTCAGAAACCGCGGCGACGGCCGCACGATCAACCGGTAGTTCCGTTCCAGCCGCGGAAGCTCGACGTCGGCGGGGTTGCGCCTGGCCACTGCGATGTCGTCGGGATGCCGCCGAAACCCCTCGATGGGCGTGCCTTGGCGCTGCGTCTCGGAGAGCTCCAGCCGCGCGGGCAGCACGACCCGCGCGCGCTCGGCCTGCGCCGTCTTCGGGACCCGCCGCCCGATCCACGAGCCCGCCGCGTCCAGCACCACGCGCTCCCGCGCCCCGTCGGAATAGACGACGGTCACGTCCTGCCCCGCGAACGCGATCCCGCGCGCGTCGAGCAGCTGGATCGAGAGCCACACGAGCGCCACCGTCGGATCGTCGAGTCGAAGATCCGACAGGCGGGGCACATCGTCCCAGTCCAGGTTCGCGTCGCCGCCGATGACCGGCGACATCCCCACGCCGAAGCTGGACGCGCCCCGCTCGAACAGCTCGAGCTCCCCCGCCTCGACCGCGCGCGCGACCGCCTCGAGCAGGCCACCGTCCGAGTCGGCGTCCGGACACCAGGGCACCAGGGCGTGCAGCGCGTCCGCGTCGAGCTCGGCCAAGCGCGCCCGCAGCTCCTCGCCGTAGAGCTCGCGCCGGGCCGCCCGCGGCACGACGACGAGGTCGCCACCCAACCAGTGCCTGGCGCGGCTCATCCGTCGAACCCCGGCAAGATGAGCGGCACCGGGACCACGCCACCGGGCGGGAGATCGACGCGGACCGCGTTGTCGTCGAAGCCGTCGAGGAACACGACGTACTGTTGCGCCTCGAGCCCGACGAAGCTCGCGGCCCCTTCGCCGTGCAGCGCGCGCGACGTCACGGCCACCATCCCAGCCGTGGTGACCTTGAGCGTGCCGTGCACCGGCGCACCGTCGGTGTACGCGACGGTGACGTGCAGAGTGCCGGTGGTGCTCGGCACGCGCAGCTCCACATCCACCGTGCGCCCGGCCAGCGCCGCCAGGCCGAGCTGCTCTGTGCGCGCGTGGTCCGAGGTGACGCCGTAGGTGCCCGGCACCAGGCCGTCGAACCCTGCAGCCCCGTAGGAATCGGTGACCGACTCGGCGACGTGCATGTGTGCGTCGTCCAGGAGCACGACGTGCTCGCCGTGCACCGGCACGCCGCCGTCGTCGCGGACACGGACGCGCACCGTCGCCGTCTGCTCGCTCGGCTGCGGCCGCGGGTTGGGGGCGCGCAGCTCGACCACCACGGTCTCCCGCTCCACCACGTGGAGCTCGGTCGACTCGTCGGTGTCGCTCTTCAAGAACGCGGTGTGAGGGCCGGGGATGACGTCCGTGAACGTGGCGTAGCCGTCCTCGTCGGCCTCTTCCGTTCGCGAATCCGTGCCGTCATGCAGGTGGACGATCTCGCCTTGCGCCGCCCGCCCATCCGGGTAGCGCACGTGCACGTTGACCTCGGCGCCTGCGTTTCGCACCAGCTCGATCTCGGCTGCCGCGCCGGCGGTGACGGCGACCGGTACCGCGTCCGCGGCGTCGCACGAGACCTCGTACATGTCGGCCGCGAGCGCTTCGAACTCGGCGAGGCCATCGGCGGTGCTGGGGCGCGTGTGCGTGCCGCCCTCGGAGTCGATGGCGGTGACCTCCACGCCACCGATGCCTCGGCCCGTCTGATCCACGACGCGCACGGTCAGGCTGCCGGTCCCGATCTCGGGACCCGCCGTGGACGCCGCCAGACGTATTGTCTCGGACTCGCCGCCGTCGAGGGTGAACACCTGCGACGACGCGCCATCGCCCACGATCCACACGAACCCGGCGCCCGGGGGGATCCCGTTCCACTCCGCCACGCCGCTCGCGTCGGTCATCGCCACGCGGGCGCCCTCGCCGACGTAGGCCAACGCGACGCTCGCGTAGGCCATACGGCCCCCGTCCTGGTAGCGCACCTCGACCCGTAGGTCGCTCGGTGCCGGAGGCGGCACGTGGGGCTTGGGCGCGAGCCCCTCGAGCACCTCGGCGTAGCGGCCGAGGAACTCGATCGGGTTGTAGTGCCACAGCAGCGGCGGCGGCAGCACGTCCTTCGCCGCCGGCCACAGCTGGTACGCGCGCAGCGTGGCGCCGAAGCGCTCGCCGTCGAAGCCGAGCGCCTCGAGGGCCTCCACCCACGCGGGGATGTCGGCGCCCCACGTGCTGCGAAACCTGCACGCTCTGCGCCGAAGGAACTCCGCGCGGCCGCTGTTGTAGAACTCGAGGATCTCCGATGCGACCAGCTCGTGGTCCTTCGCGAACGCAGGCGGGAGATCGTACAGCTCGATCTGGTCGTACATCGCCGCCGGCAGGTTGGCGGTGCGGTCGTCGTCCTCGTCGACCAGCGTCTCCCAGTCGACCAGCAGATGCTCCGAGAAGAGCTCCCAGTGGACCGCATCGTAAAGGTGGTCCCGCGGCTCCGCGTCCGGGTCGGTGGAGATGCCGACCGCCTTGCCCGCGATCCACAGCGGGTCACCGCTGCGCACCGCGATCTCGACCCCGGCGACGATCGCGGCGCGCCCGTCCTCGTCGCGCGCCTTGATGCGTGCGGCGAGCACCTCGTCGATGGGCGCGTCGCCGTCCTCGCCGAACAGCTGGACACGGGTCTTGCGGAGCGCGACGTACGTCTCGCCCTTCGACTTCTTGCTCTTCGGCATCACGAAGCCGGGGGCCTCGTCGGGGCGCTTGGCGTAGTACTTGGTGTGCGCGATCTGGAACGCGCGCAGGGCGACGCGCATGTCCTCGTTCCAGACGCCGTCTTTCGGTCCCGTGTAGTCGGCGAGTCGGGCGAGGCGCCGCTGCACCCACCGGATGTCGTCCTCCGCGCCCGCATCCGGAGCGGGGTCGGTTCCGAGTTCGGCCTCGGGGAAGCCGACGCGGCGGGTCAGGGTGTACGTGGACTCG
>JBBQJI010000138.1:0-8468 GCA_038325765.1 Nannocystales bacterium | reverse complement strand
CCACCTCATCCGCAACCTCGGCGCCCTCGCTCGACACTCTCTCTCCGCGCTGGACCGTGGGCCCGCTTACCTCGACGGCTCCCAACAGCCCTCCGGCTCGCCCGCCCTCCAGCGGTTCGCAGTTCAAAACGCTTAAGCACGCCGCGATGCACATGAGGCCCGCGACGTTGAACAGCTTGGCGACCTCGGCCGCGCGCCGCAGGTTCTCACTGCGCTCGTCGGCCGAGAACCCGAGATCACGGCTGAGCCCGTGGCGCATGTGCTGGCCGTCGATCACCGCGACGGCGCGGCCGCGATCGAACAACAGCCGCTCGACCGCGTGCGCGATCGGGGTCTTGCCCGCCGCAGGTAGGCCGGTGAGCAGCACGGTCGCCGGTTGCTGCCCGAAGCGAGCGGCGCGCTCCTCGGGACCGACCGGGCTCGACGGCTCCTCGAGGCCCGCGGCGGCGGGCTTGTCCCAGACGCTGGTCGTGTCGCCGGCCGCCGTCGAGTCGAGGATCATCCCGGCGCCGACCGTCACGTGGGTGAGCCTGTCGATGAGGATGAACGCACCGGTCTCACGGTTGCGCCGGTACGGGTCCATCGAGATCGCCTCTGCCAGCTCGATGCGACAGCGGCCGATCTCATTGAGCGCCAGCGCGGGCGCGGGCTCGCGCCGCAGCGTGTTGACGTCCATGCGATAGCGCAGCGTCGTCACCCGCCCGGGCGTCGTGCGGGTGGTGTGTTTGATGAGGTAGTCCTTGCCCGGCAGCATCGGCGCGTCCGCCATCCACACCACGGTGGCGTCGAAGCTCTGGGTGCTGTGCGGCAGGTTGTCGGGTCGGACCAGCATGTCGCCCCGCGACACGTCGATCTCGTCCTCGAGCGTCACCGTGACCGCCTGGGGCGCGAATGCCTCGTCGAGATCGCCGTCGAAGGTGACGATGCGTTCGACTCGGCTGGTGCGCTTGGACGGCAGCGCCATCACGGTGTCGCCACAGCGCACGCGCCCGGCCGCGATCGTCCCGCAGAAGCCGCGGAAGTCGAGGTTGGGCCGACTGACGTACTGCACCGGGAATCGGAAATCGATGAGGTTGCGGTCCGACGCGATGTGCACGTTCTCGAGCAGGTGCATCAGCGTCGCGCCCTCGTACCACGGCATGTTGGTGCTGCGGTGGATGAGGTTCTCGCCGGGCAACGCGGCGATCGGCAAGAACCGCTGATCGACCATCTCGAGCCTGGCCGCGAACTCGCGGTACTCGTCGACGATCGCCTCGAAGCGAGCCTGCGAGTAGTCGACCAGATCCATCTTGTTGACCGCGACGATGATGTGCTTGATGCCGAGCAGCGACACGATGAACGAGTGGCGCTTGGTCTGGGTTCGCACGCCGTTGCGCGCGTCGACCAAGATGATCGCCAGATCACACGTGCTGGCGCCGGTCGCCATGTTGCGGGTGTACTGCTCGTGGCCCGGGCAGTCCGCGATGATGAACTTGCGCTTCGCGGTCGAGAAGTAGCGATACGCGACGTCGATGGTGATGCCCTGCTCGCGCTCGGCCTTGAGGCCGTCGGTGAGCAGCGCCGGATCGAACGCGCCGCCGGTCGTGCCGAAGCGCTTGGAGTCGATCTCGAGCGCGGCGAACTGGTCCTCGTAGACGACCTTGGAGTCATAGAGCAGCCGACCGATGAGCGTGCTCTTGCCGTCGTCGACCGAGCCGCACGTCAGCAGGCGCAGCATCTCCTTGCGCTCGTGCTGCTCGAGGTAGGCGTCGATGTCGCGCGCGATGAGTTCGGACTGCTGGGTCATGGGGATTTCGAGTGGTCACTAGTAGTAGCCCTGGCGCTTCTTGTCCTCCATCGACGCGCCGGGATCGCGGTCGATGGTGCGGCCCTCTCGCTCGCTGCGTGTGGCCAGGAGCATCTCTTGGATGATCTCGGGCAGCGTCGTGGCGTGGCTGCGGGTGGCGCCGGACAGCGGATAGTCACCGAGGGTGCGAAAGCGGACCCACTCGGGGCGGGCCTGGTCCAAGAGCGCTTGCGGCGTGCGATCGTCGTCGACGGCGATGAGGTTGCCCTCGAACTCGACGCACATGCGCTCTGCGGCGAAGTAGGCCGGGACGATCTGGATGTCCTCGAGCATGATGTATTGCCAGATGTCGAGTTCGGTCCAGTTCGACAGCGGGAACGCCCGGATCTGCTCGCCCTTGTGGACCATGCCGTTGTAGAGGTTCCACAGCTCCGGCCGCTGGTTCTTGGGGTCCCAGGCGTGGTTGGCGTCGCGGAACGAATAGACCCGCTCCTTGGCCCGGGCCTTCTCCTCGTCGCGACGGCCGCCGCCGAAGGCCGCGTCGAACTTGTACTTGTCGAGGGCCTGGCGCAGCGCGCCGAGGTTCATCACGTCGGTGAATGCCTTGCTGCCGTGGGAGAACGGGCTGATGCCCGAGCGCAGGCCCTCTTCGTTGATGTGCACCAGACACGTCATGCCGAGCTCGCCGACGACGTGCCGGTCGCGGAACTCGTACATCGAGCGGAAGTTCCAGGTGGTGTCGACGAGCAGCAGCGGGAACGGCGGCTTGGCCGGGAAGAAGGCCTTGCGCGCGAGGTGCAGCATCACGCACGAGTCCTTGCCCATCGAGAACAGCATCACCGGGTTGGCGAACTCGGCGACCACCTCGCGGAAGATGTGGATGCTCTCGGCTTCGAGCTGCTGGAGGTGCGTCAGGTTGTACGAGGTCATCGCGCGGCCACCGGGCGGTGCGCGCCTCGGCTCGGGGATGATCGAGGCGGACGGCCGTCGCGTCCAGTTGGACCGACCTGTGGGGCGCGCGACCGGCCGGATCCGGCGTCGTGGCGAGGGCCGACGCCGGGCGAACCGGGCAGCGGCCGCGACGGCGTCGCGGAACAATACGGCGTTGCGCGGGGGAAATCGGGGCGCGCTGCGCCTGCGGGGATCTGGGGAGCCGGCGTGTCGAGCGCGGGATGGGGCGTGCCGGAGCTTCCCGGTACCGGGTGGAGTCGCTGCGGAGTGGTACGAGCGCGAGCGGAAGGGCTACGGCGTCCCTGCCGTAGACTCTCCCCATGACGTCGTCGTTCTCCTTCGAGCGCTCGTGCGTGTGGATGTCGAACGCCGCGGTCGAGGCGATCGAACGGGAGTGCGCGCGCTGGCTGCGGCGGACGGGCGATGCGGAGCTACGCGCGCTCGCGGACTTTCTCGAAGAGCAGGCGGAGAATCGGGCCTACTATGGCTTCGACTTCGCCGATCCGCCGTTCGACCGGATCGAGAATCGGCGCGCGTTCGCCATCGCATTGCGTGAGCTCGCGTTCGAGAGCGTGGGGATCGTCGTATCAGGGCGTCCGCCGGAGCCGGGGTTGGCATGGCTGCCCGAGGTCGCGCCTCGTTACCAGGCAAAATGGTTTGCGAACCTCACGCGCGCGTACGGCGTTGTCCGTGACGCGACGCCCGATGCAGAGCCGCTGGTCCTGGACATCGGACCGGAGCTCGAGGCTGCCATCGAGGCGGACATCCTCGGCGCAGCGATCGCGCAGCGGCCGAGCGCCGAGGTCGAGTTGACCATGCGCCGCCGGCAGCTCGCGCTTGCCCGGAGCGCGCCGCGCTACTTCGACGGGGGGATGTGCGACGCGCTCGAGACGGAGCTCGTCGCGCTCGAACGAGGGGTGGGAAGCGAGGAGCGGTGAGATCGCCGAAGGGGTGAAGCCGAGCCGTCCGGCCGGCTGCGGCCTCGCACCGTGGAGCACCCCGACGAACTCGTCGGTGTCGGTGAGCAGCAGAACACGTGCCGGGGATCGAACGCCCGCGATTCTGCACTCCACGATCGATGCCGACCGCCAAACCCCTCATCACCGCCGCGGTCGTCCTCGGCCTTTCCGGCTGCTTCTCCCCGGAGCGTACGTCCGGCCCCGAGGGCGAGCCGGGCGGCGGCAAGGCGGACGACCCCGCGCTCATGTCGTGCGTCGAACTGGACGGGCCGTGTGCGACGAACGGAGACTGCTGCGACTTCTCCGAATACCCCGAGGCCGGAACGGCGCTCTGCGTCAATGAGGGCGCGCAGGCGCTGTGCTTCGAGGTGTGCACCGCGAGCATCGACTGCGGCAGCGGCTGTTGCGGACAGCTCGACGGCATCACCGACTACGGCGCGTGCGTCGGGACGGCGGCCTGCCCGGAGTACGAGTTCGGCGCGTACTCGATGGAGCATTGCCTCGCCGGCGTCGAGGTGTTCTGCGCCTGCGGCGACCAATCGGGCGTCCCATGCGACGACCGGGCGTCGTTCGAGCAGTCCTGTCACGACGGCCCGAGCTCCGTCACGGCAATCTTCGACTGTTTCGCGGGCTACTCGACCGAACAGTGCGGAGCGAGTCTCGACGCGTGTGGTTGAGGTCGGCGGGCGATCCTGACGGCGGAGCGTCCGGCGAGCGGCGTCGAGCTGCGGCACCGCGGCGAAGGTCCTCAGAGCACACGCGCCGGGGAAGGCGCGACGGCTCACCGCCGTGCCACGGCGTTCGGCGGGATCGATCGCCGGCCGCGACACACTCGAGCGTCACCCCATGCTCCACCACTTCTCGCCCCACGACTCGACCTGCGACGAGCACCGCCGCGGCCTCGAGGCCTGCCGGACGTGCCCCGACGCCGCGGGTGCCACGGTGGTCGGCGTGCTCGGTGTCGGCGATCGCTGCGGTGTCGGCGACAGCTGTGCCGACGGCCTGCTGTGCGGGGGCGGCATCTGCACGCGCACGTGCAGCAGCGACAGCGACTGCGGTGCGCGGGCCGACGGCTGCGCGTTGCAGTTCCAGTACCCGAACGTCTGCGACGGTGCGGGGATGTGCACGCGGTCGTGCGGCAGCGACACCAGCTGCGAGGTGTGGGTCGGGCCGGGCTCGCGATGCGTCGACGACGCTTGCACGCTGTGAGCCGCGGGTGCGTGCTGGGGGTGGGTGATCGAGTTCGGGCGGTGGTGCGCGGAGGAGGTCCTCGACGAGCCTGCTCCGCGGTCGCGGAGTCCGGGGTCAAGTGCGTGCTGCGCTCCCGGTCAGGAACTTCCCCGCGCTTCACCGAGGGTGTCGGACAGCGTGAGGGCGCCGAAGCCATCGATCGCGACCATCACCGAGTGCTTCGCCAGCAAGTCGACGAACTGCGGTCCGTTCACGAGCTTGAGCGCCGGTGAGGCGTCCGCTGCAGCCCGGGCGTTGCTCGTGAAGTCTGACGTGGTTACGAGGATCCCGGACGTGAAGCGTTGCCGAGCGACCGAGCCGCTGAGCTCGTCGACGAATCGGCGGCCGAGCGGCTTGCGGTATCGCTTCATCTGAAGCGCGACGGCGGCTCGGTGACCCCACTCGTCGATCCGCATCGCGCTGACGTCGACGCCCCCGTCGCCAGCGCCGCCGCGGACTTCGACGTCCTCGTACCCCATGGCCCGAACGAGGTCGGCGACGATGTTCTCGAACCGCGCCGGCGTCACAGTCAGCAGCCACTCCAATACCTGCTGCTTCGCGAGAGCGTTGTGCCGGGCGACCGTGCGGCGGAGTCCTTCTGCGGCGTTCGGCAGCTGCAGCTCGGTCGTCGGGGCTGTGGCCGCGTCGACGTAGCGGCGCCATTGGAGGAGTGTCCGAGCTCGGCGCTCGGCCGTGGATCGGGAGAGTCCCGTCAGGGTCGCGAGCCGTTCTGCGACGGTCGAGAGCGGAAGTTCCTCGCCATCGAAGAACGACGTGAACGGTCGGAGCGCGCGAGCGGACCGAATCGCGGCCGCAAAGACGCGGCGCTCCTCGACGCTGCCCTCCGCCGTGGCGACGAGCTCGCGTCCGCGCTCGGTGAGGGACATCGCGCCGTCCTCGGCTGGCTGGAGCAGGTCCAGGATCTCGGCCGCCCGCCGGTAGTAGTTGAAGTGCCGTTCGTCGACAGCGAGCAGTTCCAGCAGCGCAGGCGCGTTGTGGATCCCGTCCCGCAACGCCATCGCGAGCTGACGAACGTTCTCCAACCGGTCGGCCTGGGGCACGTCCCCGGTGCGGTGGAGCCGGTCGGGGGCAGTCCGCCGATGCCTCTTCGGGGCGTGCATCCCTGCCATCGTCTCACATGGCGGCGGCTCGCCCAACGCGGTCATTCAGGCAGTCGGATGCGCTCTCCACCGGGCGGGTCGCTGGCGCCAACGAGCTCCGCACCGCGTCCTTTTGGCCGCAGACCTGAGGTGTTCCGATCGGCGCTGCGAAACGGTGTTCGATGCCGTCGTCGTGGATCGGTGCGGAGGCCGTGGTCCAATCCGCGGGCCATGGCAACGGTCAACAACAACGACAACTCCCTCCAAGATCTCGAACCCACGCGCTACCTCCGAACGCCGGTGCTCGACGTGCCCGGCGGCGTCGCCCTCGGCATCGCGCTGCTCTCCGCCGCCGGCAAGGAGCTGCCCACGCCGGCGAAGCGCGCTGCCAAGGTGCTGCGCCAGGCGGTCGTCGCGTTGCAGAGCAACTGGGCCGCGCAGCGCAGCGCGAGCCAGACGACCGAGGAAGACAAGCGTCCCGCGGATCAACGACTCGATCGCGCGTGGGCGGCGGTCGGCGTCCGGCTGCAGACGGTGTCCGAGCTGCCGGCGGAGATCGAAGAGGCCGGCCAAGCGGCGCGGCTGTACGCCCGGATCTTCCCCGACGGTCTGGCGTTCCTGCGGCTGCCGTACGAGCGGCAGTGGGCCGAGAGCGAGCAGCGGCTCGCGCTCATCGCCGACGAAGAGATGGGCGCGGCGGTGGCGGAACTCGTCGGCGACTTCGTGCTCAACGAGCTCCGCGACGCGCACGCGGACTACGGGCGGGTGCTGGGCATCACCAACGCGAAGCCGGAAAGCGGCGATGCGGTGCCGAACCTCCTCGGTCAGCTCCGCGTCGTGCAGCAGGCGATGTCCGGGTACGCGCTGCAACTCGTCGCGGCGGCGCACGCCGAGCCGGAGTTGGCCCCGTCGGTGAGGCGGGCGCTTCGTCCGTTCGAAGATCTGCGCGAGGCGCAGGCGCGGCGCGCGAACGCGCGCGGGGGTGCGGTGGAGGAGGAGGAGGAGGAGCCGGTGGTGACCGGGGGTGATGTGGTCACGCCGACTACGCCGGTGCCGGTGATCGTGGACGCGTGAAGGGCGCCGGGATGTCCCGGGAGGTCTCCGACCATCGTGAAGGATGGGTCGGGATGTCCCGGGACATCTCCGGGTAGGGTGAAAGATGGATGGGGGATGTCCTGGGACATCGCCGGGTAGGGTGAAGGATGGGTGGGTGATGTCCTGGGACATCCGTTGGCAGGTTGAAGGATGGGTGGGTGATGTCCTGGGACATCCGTTGGCAGGTTGAAGGATGGGTGGGGGATGTCCTGGGACATCGCCGGGCAGGGTGAAGGATGGGCGATTGCGTGATTCGCGCGTCGGCGGCCCCTTCAGAGCAGCCCCTCCAGGCGGAGCCAGTTCGGGCCTCCTTCACACCGGCACGTGCGGGTCAGCGCGTCGTGTACCGGGTGCTGCGACGCTCCCCGGTGATCGCGATCTTCTTCGCGCCCGCCAGCTTCTTCAGTGCAGCGCGGACCTGGGGGACGGTGCCGCCGGTTTTCGCGCGCACGTCGTCGAGCTTCGCGGGTCCGCCGACTGAACCCACGGCGGCGAGGACGTCGTCGAGCGAGAGTCCGCCGCGGGGGATCGTGCCTTGGCGTGCAGGACGGGACGCCGCGGGCGTCGAGGTCGCCGGCCTCACGGTCGTCGGCGTCGACTGCGATGGGCCGCGGCCGGAGAACGCAGCCTCGACGAGGTGAGCGACGGAGATGTTGGCGCGGGCAGCAAGCTCGCCGACGGTCATCGATGCGAAGAGGAGTTCGAGCACGTTCATCGGCGAAGGATGCCCGAAGTCCCGCAGGGATGGCACGGTGTGGCCTGCGCGGACGCCTCGACGATGTCGACGGATCAGTTCGCGCACGCGCGGAGCAGCGGGACCGGCGGCCGCGTGAACCGGCCCGCGAACGGGGCGGCCAGGGGATGTTCGCGGACGAGCTCGAGCAATCGGCGGGCGACGTCGGACACGCCTTGCGCCTGGCCGATCTCGGACTCGGGGATCAGCGCGAAGTCGTCTGGCGGGAGGCGACGCAGACACTCGGCGGCGTCGCCGAGGAAACGCATCTGGTACCACCGCACGCTGTACTGCGTGGGCGCGCCCTGGGCGGAGCGCGACGCGACCGGGCCCCAGTGGGAGGAGTCGGGAAGGAGCGGCTCGACGATGAGGTCGAGGCCGCACCGGAGTGGCGCGAGCTCCTCGTCGACCTCGCGGGTCGCGGCGCGCATCCAGTCGTCGACCTCGTCCGGTTCGACGTGACCACCGACGAGGCTCTAGTCGCCCCACTTGGGGTGGCGGCGGAGGAGCCAGTGGGCGACACCGTTGATGGCGACGCGCGCGAGGACGAGGGCGAGATCCGACTGGCGCGCGGTCTCGGGGTCGGCCATCCGGATGCGATTATGGCACGGGAG
>JBBQJI010000137.1:0-8591 GCA_038325765.1 Nannocystales bacterium | reverse complement strand
CACGGCGTCGCTGGCACGACTCGACCGCAAGACGCCGTGGACGGCCGAGACCCTGGCGATCATCGACGCGCAGCCGCGGATCGCGGCGTCGAAGCTCGCAGCGCAGCTCGGGCGCGAGACGCTGCCGTTCAAGACCGACGTCCGCAAGCTCAAGCGCCTCGGCCTCACCCAGAGCTTCGAGGTCGGCTACGAGATCTCGCCCCGTGGCCGCGCGTGGATGGCGGCGGCCGGCGACTTTGCGCCGCGCGCGGCCCGTGGCAAAACCCGCAGGGCATGAGCGCGACGACCGACGCAGCGCAGTTCGCCGTGGGCATCGACCTCGGTACGACCCACTGCGCGCTGGCGTGGGCGCGGCTCGAGCGGCCCACGGTGCGGTTGATGGAGATCCCCCAGCTCGTCGCGCCCGGCGAGATCGCAGCGGCCCCGCTGCTGCCATCGTTCATGTATCTCGCCGCGCCGGGCGAACTCACCGCGGCCGACCGCACCTTGCCTTGGGGCGAAGCCGAGTTTGTCGTCGGCGAAGCCGCACGTCGGCTCGGCGCCAAGGTGCCGGGCCGCCTCGTGGCCTCGGCGAAGAGTTGGGTCTGCCACGGCGGGGTCGACAGGCGCGCGCCGATCCTGCCGTGGAATGCCCCCGACTCCGAGCCCCACGTCTCGCCGTTCACGGCGCAAGTCGAGTACCTCGCCCACCTGCGCGCGGCGTTCGAGCACGCGAATCCGGGCGTGCGGCTGCGCGATCAGGACGTCGTCGTCACGGTGCCCGCGTCGTTCGACGAGGGCGCGCGCGAACTCACCGGCGCCGCGGCGCACGAGGCTGGCCTCGGTGCGGTGCGTCTGCTCGAGGAGCCTCAGGCCGCGTTCTACGACTGGCTCGGTGTGCACGGCGACACGCTCGGGGCACAGCTCGGCGACGCGCGATTGGTGCTCGTCGTCGACGTCGGCGGCGGCACCACCGATCTCACCTTGCTGCGCGTGCTCGACCCCGAGCACGAAGGCGGCCAGCCCCGGATCGAGCGCATCGCCGTTGGCGGTCACCTGATGCTCGGTGGCGACAACATGGACGCCGCGCTCGCCATGTTCGCGCTGACCAAGGCCGGGCTCGAGCGGCCCGAGGACGCGACGGTGTGGTCGGCGTTGGTGCAGTCGGCACGGCAGGCGAAGGAGCGGCTGCTGGGCGCGTCGGCGGCCACGACCGCCGTCCTCTCGGTGCAGTCGAGGGGCTCGCGGCTGGTCGGCGGCACCAAATCGATCACGATCGATCGCGACGAGGCCACCGCGGTGTTGCTCGACGGATTCCTGCCCTACTCGGGGCCGGCCGACACCGCAGGTCGCGTCGGTCGGGCGGGTCTCACCACGTTGGGCCTGCCGTACACCACCGACACCGCGATCGGCCGCCACGTGTGCACATTTTTGCGGCGCCACGCCGACGCGGCGGCGCAGGCCGGGGCGCGCGTGGTCGATGGGCTGCCGCGGCCCGATCGGGTGCTGCTCAACGGCGGCGTGTTCAACGGCGCCGCGATGACCCAGCGCCTGCTCGCGGTACTCGCCGGATGGTTCGATGGCGTGGCGCCGATCCAGCTCGAACACACCTCGCTCGATCTGGCGGTGGCCCACGGCGCGGTGCGCTCGGCGCTGGCGCGACGTGGCGTGGGCGAGGTCATCACCGGCGGCACCGCACGCGCGTACTACATCGGTGTCGCGGCGGCGGACGGCGGACATCGGGCGCTGTGCGTGGCGCCGCGCGGGATGGCGCCGGGCAGCACGGTCGCGGTGTCCGATCGGATCTTCGATCTCGTCCTCGATCAGCCGGTGTCGTTCCCGCTGTTCGAGTACACCGGCGATCTCGAGGCCGGCGCTGGTACCCTCGCCGATGACGCGCTCGAGCTCGAGCTCGAGCCGCTGCCGCCGCTCGAGACCCTGCTGCGCGACCCGACGCGCCAGGCCGGGCACGAGGGCAGCGCGACCACGGTGACGCTGAGCGCCACGGTGACCGAGAGCGGCGCCCTCGAGCTCTACCTGGTCACCGTCGCGTTGCCGCCGCGGCGCTGGCGTCTCGACTTCGCGCTGCACCGCAGCGCGCCCGAACCTGCACCGAGTGCCGGCGCGTCGCCACCGACGCAGCCGCCGGATCCTGCGACGAAGGCCGCCGTCGCGACGCTCGCCGCGGCGCTGGAGGGCCGCGGCGATGCCGCGCTCGAGGGGCTGCGCGCCGCGATCGAGGCGCTGCTGGGGCCCCGCGGTCGGTGGTCGGCCGCGACCTGCCGCGTCTTGGCCGACGCATGCCTGCACCACGCGGCCGCGTGCGCCCGCTCCGAGCTGCACGAGCTCAACTGGCTGCGTCTGGTCGGTTGGTGCCTGCGCCCCGGCTTCGGCATGCCCGGCGACGAGGCGCGGATCGACGCGATGTGGCAGGTCCGCGAGGTCGGTCTGCATCACCGCGGTAAGGCGATGTGGGCCGAGTGGTGGATCGTGTGGCGGCGGATCGCCGCTGGCCTGTCCGCACCGCGCCAGCGTGCGCTGTGGGACGAGCTGCGGCCGTGGCTTCTGCGCGCCGCCGATGGCTCGACCCCGAAGGGGCCGCATCGCCACGGTCCGGTGGAGATGATGCAGCTCGCCGCCGCGCTCGAGGGCTGCGATGCCGATGCGAGGGTGGCGCTGGGCGAGTTGCTGTTCGAGCGTGCGGACAAACTCGGCTCGTATTGGCCGCTCGGCCGGGTGGGCGCCCGCGCGCCGTTTCGCCTCGACGACGCCGCGATCGTCGCGCCTGCGATCGCCGAGGCGTGGCTCGGACGGCTGCTCGCCCTCGATCTCGCGACGGCCGAAGGCGCGGCATTCGCCATCGCGCAGCTCGGTCGCATGACGGGTGATCCGGATCGCGATGTGTCCGCGGCCACGCGGCAGGCCGTCGTCGCTGCGCTGACGAAGCACCGCGCGCCGGCGTCCTGGGTCGAGATGGTGCTACGCCCCCAAGAGCTGTCGATCGGCGACCGCGGGCGCCTGCTCGGCGATGCGTTGCCCGCGGGCCTGCGTCTCACCTGAGCCCCGCGTCGCGGCCCGATTCTCCTTCGATTCGCCAAGGCTCTCGCGAAGCGGGTATCTTGTCAGGATGCCTTTGCGTGTCTCGAAGGTTTTCATCGCCCTGCTCCTCGCCCTGGCGGGCTGCGCAAAGGGGGAGCTCGAGGCCAGCAATGGCCTCACGAGCTTCGGACCGGGCAGCGCCGCCTCGCAGACGATGTCGGCGAGCGACCCGAGCGACCCGAGCGACCCGGGCGACGAGGGGAACACCGACACCGAGTCGGGCACCGACGCGACCGTCAGCGACGGCACCACGGGCACGGCGGCGAGCACCGACCCCTCGACCGACACCGCGTCCGAGGTCGGTGGCGAGGACTGCGGCAACGGTGCCATCGACGGCCTCGAGCAGTGCGATGGCAGCGAACTCGGCGGCAACGACTGCGTCTCTGCCGGCTTTGCGGGCGGCATGCTCGCGTGCAGCGATCAGTGCATCTTCGACACCGCCGCCTGCGTGAACGCGGTATGCGGCGATGGTCTGCTGCAAGGGGGCGAGGCGTGCGACTGCGGCATGACCGGCTCGCCGTGCACCGCCGATCAGCTCGGCAACACGGTGTGCACCGCCTTGAAGGCGCCCACCGGCGGCAACTACAGCGGCGGCCCGCTGGTGTGCACGCCCGAGTGTTCGTTCGACCAGAGCGGTTGCACGGCGTGCGGCGACGGCGAGATCGATGCCGGCGAGGCCTGCGACGGTGCGGCGCTCGGCGGCCAGAGCTGCGCCACCCAGGGCTTCGACACCGGCGCCCTCGGCTGCGGGGCGGCCTGCACCTTCAACACCGCCGGCTGCGCGAACTACGTGTGCGGCAACGGTGCGTGCGAGCCGGGCGAGGACTCGTGCTCGTGCGCGCCGGACTGCCCAGATGATCCGAACACGTGCAGCGTGTGCCAGTGCGGCGGCTTCGGGGGCAACTGCTACTGCGACAATTTTTGCCTCCAAGCTAACGATTGCTGCGTCGACGGGCCCTGCTGACCGCAGGACCCGCGCCCCACCTCCCGCTGGACAAAGACCTCACCCGCGCGCGATCCTAGGAGCATGCTTCGATGCACTCGGTGGTTGGGCGCCCCCCTGGTGGTGGCGAGCTGCGGCGGTGGCGAAGACCCTCGAGCCGACGACGCGAGCTCGCTGGGCTCGCTTTCGACTCCCGACGGCTCCACGTCGTCACCCGGGACCGAGCCGACGACGGATCCGACGGTGTCGAGCTCGGCCGACACCACGGCTGCGGTCACCGATGACGGACCAATCTTCGATGTCGGCGTCGTCTCGGACGTCGCGCGCCAGCCCGTGGATCTCTGCCATGTGACCGACGACATGAACGCCGTCGGACAGTGCGAGGCCCAGGCCCCGCCCGACTCGTTCGAGCCCGAGGTGCAGTGGGTGTGGTCGGGCGGCGTGCTCGGCGAGACCTCGAGCATCGTCACGCCGCTGGTCGCCAACCTCACCGATGACGACGGCGACGGTGAGATCAACCTCTGCGATATCCCCGACGTCGTGGTCGTGGCTGCGACGTCGCACATGTCGCCCGGCCACATCTACATCCTCGACGGTGAGACCGGCACCGAGCACCTGCGCATCGCCACCGATGTCGTCGATCACGTGACGCCGGCGCTCGGCGACATCGACGACGACGGCATCCCCGAGATCATCGCGGTGACGTATCCCGACGGCCGGCTCGTCGCCTTCGAGCACGACGGCGCGGTGAAGTGGATCGGCGACGCGGTCTGGGACGATGGGATCGCGGCGGGCGCCGGCTTGGGCGACTGGGCGTACGGCTCGATCCAGCTCGCCGACATGGACGCCGACGGCGACGTCGAGATCGTCGCCGGCAACATGCTCGCCGATCACACTGGCCACACGCTATGGTTCGCGAGCCAGGTCGCGGGCGACTGGAACGCCTCGACCGCCGCGGATCTCGACGACGACGGCGACCTCGAGATGGTGCTCGGCCACGCCGCGTTCCACCACGACGGCGCCCAGATGTGGCTCGCGCCGTCGATCACGCCGGGCTTCCCCCAGATCGCCGATCTCGACGGTGACGGCGCGCCCGAGGTTCTCGTCACCAACCACAACGGCATCTCGCTGCTCGAAGCCGACGGCACCGTCGTGTACCAGAACCTCCGCCCCACCGGCATCTCGGCGACCGGGCTCAACTGGATCCGCCCGGCGACGATCCACGACTTCGACGGCGATGGCGCCCCGGAGTTCGCGGTGAGCTCGAACACCCACTACACGGTGTACGAGGCCGACGGAACCATCGTGTGGGACGCTCCAGTGATCGACGCCAGCGGCGTCGCTGGTGGCACGGCGTTCGACTTCCTCGGCGATGGCATCGCCGAGGCGATGTACGCCGACGAGCAGCGGCTGCACGTGTTCGACGGCAACGGACTCTCGCTGCTGCAGATCAACCGCAGCAGCGCGACCGGGACCGAGTACCCGGTCGTCGCCGACATCGACAATGACGGATCCGCGGAAATCCTCGTGGTGTCCAACTCCTTCGGTGGCGCCGCGCCGACAGTCCAGGCGGTGCGTGATGTGGACGACCGGTGGATCCAGGCGCGGCGGATCTGGAACCAACACGCCTACCATGTGACGAACGTGCGCGAGGACGGGACCATCCCCGCAGTGCAGCCCAAGTCGTGGCTCGGGTTGAACACGTTTCGGACCAACGCGCAGATCGAAGGTGGCGGCGTGTGCCTGCCGCCGGCGCCCGGCTGAGCGATCCCGGGGATTCGATCCGGAGTGTTCTCCGCGAAGAAGCCGGCCTCCGCGAAGAAGCGGGCCTCCGCGAAGAAGCGGGCCTCCGCGAAGAAGCCGGCCTCCGCGAAGAAGCCGGCCTCCGCGAAGAAGCCGGCCTCCCGCCGTCGCTAGCTCCGCGGCCCGTCGCTACTCGATCGCGAGCGACCAGCGGGTCAGCGTGCCGACGTCGACGCGGGCGGTGTCGCTGACCTCGAGGATCCACTCGCCGCCGCGGTCGAGACCGTCGAAGTCGGCGTCGACCACGAACGACTGCACGAGGTCGCGCTGCCCGCCGCCGACGCGGTCGTGGAGCAGAACGCGGGTGTCGCCCTTGCGCAGGGCCACGACGAGATCGCCGCGGAAGCTGTGGGTGATATCGACTGTGATGGTCACGCGCTCGACGTCGCCCTCGGTGTCGACGACCATGGTGTCGGTGATGCCGTCGCGGTCATTGTCGGGAATCGCCACGTTGGGCGCCGACTCGAAGGTGTCGGCCTCGCCGGGCGCGGGCACCGGCGGCGTGAACTCGGGGACGTCGGCGACCTGAGCGTTGCCGTAGTCCTCGACGTACCGGATCGACAGCAGGCCGTAGCCCGCGCCATACGGGTTGTCGATGCCAAAGCCGGCCGTGCCCCAGCTGTTCTTGATGATGTAGAACCCGCGCTCGACGACGGGATTGCCATCGGCGTCGCGCATGATCGCGCCGGCCTCGTCGCGCCGGGGCACCTCGAGCTCGCTGTCCCAACCCACGATCACCACGGCATGGCCGGCCCGCTGGGCGTGGCTGGCCACCACGTCGCCTGCGTTGGGCGCCAAGATGATGCCCTGGTCCCAGTTGTCCGAGTTGGTCGGCAGGGTCGAGCGGCGGTGATTCCAGCTCTGGTAGAAGAAATCGAGGCCGATGGCCACCGCGGTGCCGCTCACCCGGATGTGATCCATGATCGCCGCGCGGCGGGTGCTGAGCGAGCGGTTGCGCGGCAGCTCGAAGCGCTCGGCCTCGCGCGCCTCGTCCGTCGGCTCGCCATTGGTGTAGCAGCGGGTCGGCTGGTTGTCGCCGACGCACGCGCTGTCCTGCGCGGCGCCCCATTGCAGGGCCTCGTACGGCCACGCGTCCTCGGCCGGGATGCCGAAACGGTTGATCGCCTGCAGGTTGAAGTAGTTGTTCGAGCCGCTGGTGTTGCGGAACGCACCGAGCTCGAACTTGGTCGACCACTGCAGGTACTGCTCGGAGAAGTCGGGGTCGTCCATGCCCGCCTTGAGATACAGGTGCTCCATCAGCGCTGCCGTCGCGAAGATCGAGCACACGCCGCGTGACCCCTGGCTCTTCACCGAGGTCTGCAGCGCCACCAAATCGGTGTGCTGGCTCGGCGCCGGACCATCGGCCTTGATCTCGAACGGCAGGTCCTTGCCCAGCGGCGCGCCGTCGAAGATCGACTCGTAGCTCGACAGCGGCGCGTCGTCGTCGATGAGCGAGCCGTCATCGGCAGGATCGCAAGCGGTCAGGAGCAGGGCGATCGCGACGGGGAGCTGGAACAGGCTGCGGAACATGAAAACTCCTGGCGCCGGTGTAGGCGGCTGTGCGCAGCGAGTTAGCAAGGCATACGCCATCGGCAAGTCACTGGAATTACTTGCGCCCGCAGGCAGCCGGGCTGCCGCAGATGGCAAGTGTCGTGGCCGGCGCTCAGCGACCCGAGACCGATTCCAGCGCCCGGCGCATGCTGCCCTCGAGTTGCGCATCGGTGCCGAAGACCTCGGCAACCGCGTCGTGATCGAGCAGGACCTCGATGAGCGCCTTGACCGGCGACAGCTCGTCGTCGGACGCGAGGGCGCGATCGAGCTGCTTCTCGAGACCGTCGCGGCGTTGCGAGGGATCCAGCGCGACCAGGCCGTCGGCCACGAGTCGGTCGATGATGAGGCGGGGCACGTCGATCGCAGCGAGAATCTCGCGTGGGGTCGTGTCGACCGTGACGGCGCGGGTGCCCGAGCGCGGGGTGCGAACCGTGGTCGTGCGCGGGGGCAGGAAGCCGTCGGCCTCGGGTTTGTCGGCGAGCCACGCGATCATCTGCTCGGTGGTGTGCAGCGTGTCGACGAGCTGCACCAGCCCCTCGCCGGCGCCGCGGATCAGAAACCGCAGCACCGAGACGACCAGGGGGTTGACCGCCGGATCGTCGGGGCGCTCGATCGTGATCGCCGCGCGGATGGTCGCCAACCGCGAGAGCACCTCGGCGGCCTCGGGGGAGTCCTCCGCCGCGAACCCGCCGTCGACCGCCGCGATCCGCTGCGCCGCTTCATCGGCCGTGGGAATGACGCCGCCGAGGTCGAAGTCGGCGAACGGCTCGTCGACGCCATCGTGCGCGACGAGCCAGTTGTCGACCAGGGTGCGGCATTCGGCCTCGACGACGCCGAACTCTGCGGGCGCCTTCGGGCTGAAGATGACGTAGTCGATGCTCACTGGTTGGCGCATGTTTGCCGGACGCGTGCGCGCGAGGCAAGCCCCCGGCTGGGAGATGGATCGAGACTCGATGGCCCGCCCGCGGTGTGTTGCGTGGAGCGCGGCGTGTTGCGGGGGCCGCGGAGGGGTTCGGGCGGGCCCGGCAGTCGCGCGCGACTGCCGGCCACCGGGGCCGCGCGATCACTCAGCGCAGCAGAACGTGAACTCGCCCATCGGCGCGACGGACCCCACGGGCTCGGCCATGGTGGTCACGGGGCAGCTCGCGGAAGCGGAGCTGCCGGCGAAGGACTGGCCGGTGACCATCATGCACGCTCCGCCGGCCGTGATCGTGGT
>JBBQJI010000136.1:0-8918 GCA_038325765.1 Nannocystales bacterium | reverse complement strand
GGGGGGGCGAGGGGGGGCGAGGGGGCGGCGGGTGTCCGGCCGGGCCGCCGAGGTGGTCGGTCGCGTGGTGCCGCGTTGTCGCGGATCACGGGCAACCGTTGGCTGGTGGGCTCGCAGATCGGCGGGGTCGCCGAGACCCAGGAGATGCTCGATCAAGGGAGATCCCGTAGTGTCGCCGACGATGCACACGCCCACCGACGATTCCCGCAGCGTGGATCACGTCGCCCACTTCGACGGCGCCTGCGAGCCCCGCAACCCCGGGGGCTGGGGCGGCTGGGGGTTCGCGATCGTGGATGCGAGCGGGGTCGAGATCGCGAGTGACCACGGCGTGCTCGAGCGCGGCCCCGACATGACGAACAACGTCGCCGAGTACACCGCGGCGCTCGAGTGCGTGCGCGCATGGATCGCCCTCGGACCGCGCGGGCGGCTCACGGTGCGCGGTGACTCGAAGCTGGTGATCGAGCAGATGTGCGGTCGATGGGCCGCGCGCAAGGGGGCGTACCTGGCGGTCCACCGCGAGCTCGTGCAGCTGGTTGCGTCGAGCGGTGTGGAACTGCAGTGGTGCTGGGTGTCGCGCGACGACAACGCGCGGGCCGACGAGCTCAGCAAGCAAGGGCTGCTCGCGCGGGGGATCGCGATCGCGCAGCGTTGAGGGGGCGCGAACGATCCGTTGTAGATCGTCGTCCCGCGGAGCAGGGCAGCCCGGCCCCCCGTGCGGCGACCTCCAGCCGCCGCGGCGAGCGAGATCGTGCATCACTTCGCCCGCGAGACCGCCTCGGGAGATGATGGGGCCGTGCGAAAGATCTTCGGAATGACGCATCGCTCGCTGCCACGCCTTTGTGCCGCCCTGTGCGGCCTCTCGCCGGGCGCCGTACTCGCGGCCGATGCAATCGCCATCGTCGAGGTTCGGGTCGAGCGCGCGACCGTGTACACCGCGGGGGTCCAGGTGTTGATCTCGGACGACGACAACCGCGACGCGTCCATCGGCGTACGCGTGCGCGCGCTCGGTGAGACCGAGTGGATCACCGCGCCGCCCTTGTTCCGCGTGTGGCCCGAGACCGTCGGGATCTCGGTGCCCGAGCAGCTCGCGGGCTCGATCTTCGATCTTG
The DNA here is from genome assembly GCA_038325765.1 of Nannocystales bacterium. GTDB lineage: Bacteria > Myxococcota_A > Polyangia > Nannocystales > Nannocystaceae > Xiheibacterium. Next base: position 7,809 of record JBBQJI010000136.1, on the reverse strand, counting down.
CGCCCGGCACCCAGTACGAGGTGGAGCTACACGTCGTCGATCCCGATGGCGTCGACGACACGCAGATCGTGATGGTGTCGACGCGCGCGCTGCCGGCCGACCCGGCGACGCCGAACACGGTCGCGGTCGCCGATCCCGCGACGCTCACCGCCGCGCTGGCCGTCGCGGCTCCCGGCGATGTGATCACGCTCGCGCCGGGGGTCTACGCTGGAAACTTCGCGATCAATGCCAGCGGCACGCCCCAGGACCCCATCGTGATCCGCGGCGAGGATGCGGTCAACGTCATCATCGACGGCGGTGGCTGCACGGGCTGCAACGTCCTCGAGATCTACGGCAGCCACGTCCACCTCGAGAACCTCACCATCGCGCACGCCGAGCGCGGCTTGCGATTCCAGGGCGACGGCGCCACCGGCAACGTCGCGCGCCGCGTACGGTTCGAAGACGTGCAAAACGGCATCGGCTCGCGCGCGAACCAGACCGACTTCTATGTCTGCGACAACGACGTCCGCGGGCGTCTGACCTGGCCGTGGGTGTTCGAAGGCGACGCGAGCACACACTGGGACGATCGTGGCATCGACCTCAACGGCGACGGGCATGTCATCTGCCACAACCGGATCCAGGGGTTCGGCGATCCGATCTTGAATCTCGCCGAGGGCCACCGTGCGTTCGACGTCCACGGCAACGACGTCCTCGACTGCTTCGACGGCATCGAGACCGACCGCGGCACCGGCAACGTCCGGGTGTTCCGCAACCGCTGGACCAACGTCGACTCCGCGATCAGCATCCAGCCGATCAACGGCGGGCCGCTGTACGTGCTCCGCAACGAGCTGGTCAACGTCGTCTCCGAGCAGATCAAGATGAAGATGACCGGCGGCGAGCCGAGCGGCTCGATCATCGTGCACAACACGTTCGTGAGCGGCGATTTGGCGCTCAACCTGCAGACGCCGATCACCGGCCACAACTTCGTCGTCGAGAACAACCTCTTCGTCGGGCCCCAGACGCTCACCGGAAATCGCACCGTCGAGTGGACCGCGGGCATCGATGGCGGGGTTTTCGACGCGAACGGTTACTTTCCCGACGGTGGTTTTTGGTTTGGGGTCGTGGGCGGGAACAACCGGCTCTATGACTCGTTCGCGGCCGCGATGGCGTCCGGCGAGGTCGAGGGCGACGGCGTGCTGCTCGGCGCGCCCATCTTCGCCTCGGGCGTGGTCGGGCCGACCGACGAGATGCTCGCCGCGGTGGCCGCTTCTCTCGAGCTCGCGGAGGGATCGAACGCCATCGATGCGGGCCACGTGTGGGCCGGCATCGGTGACGCCTTCGAGGGCGCGGGCCCGGATCTCGGCGCCCGCGAGCGTGGGTGCCAGGCGCCGTCGTTCGGACCGCGTCCGGTCGAGGACGAGGACGTCGTCGCGCGCGTGAACTGTCCGACCGAGATGCCTGGTGGGACCGACGACGGTGGCAGCGACGACGCGGGCAGCGACGACGGTGCGGACGACACCGGCGGCAGCGCGAGCGCGTCGGCGAGCGCGGGCTCGGCGACGGCGGGCGACGATGCGGGCGGCGGCACCGTGGCGAGTGCGGGCGACACGGGTGCGGGATCTGGCGCGGGGAACGAGGGTGACGGCGGCTGTGGCTGTCGCACTACGGAGGGCAAGTGGGTTGCGGGGGTGCCGTGGATCGCGGTGGTGCTCGTGCGGCGACGGCGACGGCGCGGCGCGCATGGCGTGGCCGTGGCAGACAGCAAGGCGAGCCAGCGCCGGGTGGCGACCTACGTCGCACTGCGCCCCCACGCTCGCAACGCCGTCCGAGCCTCCCGCTCGGTCCACCGCGCCACACCAACCAGCTGCTCGCGCCCACTTTGCCCGCCCACGACACCAGACGCGATGGGGTCCACTCGAGGTGCTGGCGATGTGCTTCCGGCATGTGATCGCGCAGCGTCGTGTGCCGATGCTTGACGTAGCTGCGCGCGTGCGAGGCCACGCGACGATTCTTGTGCAGCACCTCGATCGTGCCCGCGGTCACTCGTAGCTCGACGACCGGCTTCTCCTCGTAGCGGAGCTGGTACGGCACCGAGTAGAAGTGGCCCTCGTACTCGACGTGGTAGTCGATGTTCACCGTCGCCCGCTTGAAGACGCAGTACGCGAAGCGCTCGCTCGGCAGCGGCCGCAAGTGCGCTCGCTCGGTGCGCTCGAAGAGATCGCGACGGCTCATCCCGTAGCGTCGCATCGCGCGGCCCTTCAGGTCCTCGAGCAGCTCCGCGATCCGGGCATTGAGGGCCTCCAACTCCAGGAATTCCTCGTTTCGCAGCCGAGCGAGGATCCACCGCTCGGCGATCTGCACGCCGACCTCGACCTTGGCCTTGTCCCGCGCCGCACGAGCACCATCTCGCGGCCCGACCGCGTCCGGAAGAAAACGCTGCCGGTCACGAGTGCGCCCCCTCGGTGGCCAGCGGCCCGGAGCGCTCGAGCGCCACGGCGTCGGCGGACAGCAGCGGAAACCTGACGTCGATCGTCCGCACCGCCCGAGGGTGCCCGATCGTGACCATTCCGTGGGCGTCGGTGCGACGGACGTGCCGCCGCTGTCCGCACATGACCTCGCACCACTCGTCGATGTCGGCGCGACCGTCCTCGTCGAGGATCACGATCTCGGTGCGCGCTCGGACCACGACGACGGTGTGCGCGCGTTCGGTCACCAGCGCCACGTTGCCGCCGCTTTCCGCCTCGAGCCACGGGTCGTCGTCGTCGGCGGTGGCGAGCACCGGCGCATCGGGGGCGGGCTCGGGAATCGCGGCGCCGACCCGTAAAAAGCAGGTGCCCCGCTCGCGCACGTCGTCGGCCCGCCACCGCGACGCATCGTCGAGTCGGATCGATCGATCCTCACCGCCCGGGGTCGTGAGCGTGAACGCCAGCCGCGGAAACCCGCGGCCATCCTCGTCGATCACCGTGAGGGCGATCCACGTCGGCCGCGGACGCACGGGTCCCACCGGCTCGACAGGGCGTACGGGCTCGACCGGCCGCCGCCGTCCGCCCGATACCGGCGGCGCGCTCCCCAAGTCGACCGCACGCCACTCTTCCGACGACAGCCGCGCAAGCATGCGGGCGCGGATCTCGGGATCGTCGAGTTCTTCGTCCGACACCCCGAACCACCCCGCGAAAGCGGCCCGCCCGTCGGGGTGCCCGAGCGCGTCATCGAGCAGAGCCGCGGTCACCGGCATTACCGTACTGCTCGGGACCAGCACGACCTCGGCGCCGTCCAGGCGCAGCCGCGTTCGCCAGCCGTGGCTCATCGTCCGTATGCCTCCCGTAGTGCCGCCGTGGTCGCGTCGTCGATCTCACCGGTGATCGGCAGGCCCCGCGCTTGCTGGAAAGCACGCACGCCCCGGGCAGTGTGCGGACCAGGCACGCCATCGACGCGCTGGGCGTAGAAGCCGAGCGACTGCAATCGTCCCTGCACGCCCGAGAGCGTGTCGATCGGATCCAGGGCGCCGAGCCGGAACGCGATCCGCCCACGACCGTCCTCGAACTCGAGCATGCCGCCCTGCGCCAAGGCAGGGATCCGCGCCCGCACCGTCCCCTGCCCGTCGCTGACGCCCTCGATGGCATCCGCGGTGTCGCCGTCCAGCGTGAGCACGAAGCCCAGGTTCGCCCGCGGCTTCCCGTTGTGGGTGCAGGTGACCTGGAAGTCGGTGTGCGTGGCCTGCCGACGGAACACGTGCCGCTGCCCGGCGGTGAGCGCGAACGATCCAGGCACCACGGCCGGCACCATCACGCGGTCGCCCGGGAGCAACACGTAGGGATCCTCGCGCAGCGCCTCGAGCTCGGCGTTGCTCGGATCGTCCCAGATCGCCGCGAACGTCTGACCGAGCTTCGCGGCGATGCTCGCGATCGACTCGCCCTGCGCCACGATGTACTCGCGGAGCGACGAGACCGGCGCGTCGGGGGGCGTCGGCATGGCTCAGAATCCCCACTCCCACGGCGGCAGTTTCGCTTCGGCGATGATCGTCAGCACTTTGCCGGGGTGCTGGGATTCGACGTCGCGGCCGATGGTCTCGTACTCCTCGGGCGTGAGCTTGGCGTCGGTTCCCCGGACGAGGATCACCTCGTCAGCCTGCTTGAAGCCTTCGGCGATGTGCTCCCGTAGCCGCACCTCGCCAGCACTGTCCGAGTACTTCACGTCGACGTCCAACCCGTTCACCGTCAGGTCCGCACGCGAGACGCCATCGTCGGGCTCAGGGTTGACGACCACGTGCTTACCTGATTCCGCGAGCCACCGGGCGACGCGGAGCTCGATGGCAGCACTGCGCCCGGCGCTTGTCATCGACTTGAACAGCGCCAGAACCTGCCGCCTCGCGAGCCCCGGCAGCCCCCGCACCCGGAGACCGAGCACCCACGGCGGCGCCTTCAGTACGAAATCGACCAGCTGGAACAACACGTCGAGGACACTGCGATGCACGCACAGATCGTCGTGCTCGACACCGGCGACGCGGTACTGCTGCACGAGAGCGGGGGCGATCTTCTTCGTCGCCGGCGCCGCGTGGAGCGGAATCAGGGCCTCGGCGCTCCAGTTCGGCACCGTGCCATCCCCCTCGGAGGTGCGCCCCATCGCGATCTCGATGTCGCCGATGGTCATCTCGTTCACCCCTTCCAATTCGAGGCTCTCATGCCTGAACACCACCCAGGTATCGGTCAGGACCCCGTTCGCGGAGATGGTCCACGTCGCGGGGTGATGCCGCAGCCGCAGAAACTCGTGGAACTCTTCGGCGCGTTCCACGAGCACCACCGCCTCCTTGCGTGCGACGACATAGGCCTCTGCATCCCGCCGCGACATGTCGGGGATGGCTTGTGTGAAGCGAAGATTCTTCGCAAGTCCTGGCGGCGAGACCTTCTGGTCGTAAAGCCACTTCATCTTCTTCGCGCCCGGAAACAGGTATGGCACCGAATCGCCACCGTCGCCGCGATGGATACGGACCATCCGCTGCATCGCCCCATCGGTTCCTTTCCGCATTCCGTCGCTCGGCAACAGTTGCATCGCCGACGGCATCGCCGAGAAGATCCGTAGCGTGTCCTCGGGTTCGCCACCCATCAGGCCATACATGATCGGACCATCGACGAAGAGCTTCGTCCCGGTCAGGTGCCGCCGGTACGCGACGGGTGCACCCATGACGGGCTGCCCGATGTGCACTACCGCCACAGTCTTCATGCGCAGCGCTCGGTTGCTCTCCCCTTTGACCTCGAACGCCTGCCGAACCACGTAGCCGCCCATACTGTGGGTTACAAACGCAATCCCCTCCGCGTCCTCCCGCGCGATCACCTCGTGCGCGAAGTCCACGAGTTTCTCCGCCGACACGGCGTTGTCCTGACGCCAGTCGTATCCGAACGCATACACGGGCCCTTCGATGCCGATCGCGGGGTCGAGGTGATGCTCTGCGAGGCTGCGGAGCATCGCGCCGTAATAGCTATTCGGTAAGGCTGACCAGCCGCGGGAAATCTGCTCGGGGGAGTGGTCGGTGGCATGGCCGTAGATCTCCGCGGGGGCGGTGTGGTGGAGGAAATTCCTCATTTCGATGCTGTCCACGGACCCCCAGCTCACCGTCATGACCGAGTCATTGTCCGGGTCCCAGATGCGGGTCTCGAGCACGCCCTTCACGTTGGCGGTGATCCTAAGCCGGGTCCCCATCATGCCGGGCACCACCACCACAGGAACGCTCCGCGTCGATGCGGAGTTCTCACCTTCCGACGCGAATAGCACTTTAATCCTCCCCCGACGCCCGCCAGACATGCAGGCGGCGCAGAAGCTCATCCCAGTGGGCTTCGAAGCCTTCGAGCGCGTACTCGCTCGCTAGCAGGTACACCCCCACCAGATACGTGTCACCCAGTGCGAAGAGTGCGCCTCGAAGGTAGAGCCCGGGCGTCGGCCGAGGCGGTTCACTCTCCTCGAGATCCTCATCTTCTTCGTCCTCGTCATCAGAGTGCCGGGAGTGTACGCGTGGCGGAACCGCGGCACTGCGCGCTTCGAACGCTCGAAACGCTGGCACGCCATCGAGGCTCATCCCTTCAATCCACCCAAATTGCGCATGCACGTCTGTCGCCCCCTTTACCTGCGAGAGCGACCATCGCTTCACGTACCCGAAGTCGTCAGCGACGTAGAGATCGCGCCGCACGAATGCTTCGAAACCGGCTTTCGTCTCACACTCATACCATCTGTACGCAGACCCGGCAGGGGGATCGTAGCGCGCGCCGTGCCACGGCTCGCTCTCGCCGCCAGCCCGCCGCATCCGCCACGCATCGCGCACGGCGAACCCAACATCGACCATCCAGAACGCGCTGAGACCGGCGAGTGGCCACCGCGTGCGGCCCTCGAGGATCTCGACGAGCTCGGCCCGCAGCTCGTCCATGTCGGCGGGCTCCGAGAGGTTCCCACCCTCTTCGCGCGACTGTCCTCGATCCTGGTTTGTCACGCTCATCGCAGTGGCGCCGAGTTCATCCTCGCGAACATGCACGAGAATGCGCTGCACGAGCAGATTGTTCTCCAGGCCGCGCTCGACGATATGCCACCTGTAGTCGCAGCGCCACTCGTCCCGCGGCGCTGAGAGCGTGACGTCGCTTTCTAGCACGGTATCCAGTTTGGTGTGCGGCTTCTTTCCTGCATCGAGTTCCCCGCGCAGTCGGCCCATGGAGTGCAGGGCGCGGTCCCGCCACGACTCGAAGGATGACTCGAGGCGCTCCCGCCCTCGTCGCTGCGGCTCGTGATCGCGGTACTCGATGACGATGTGCAGCCGTCGCTGCTCGAGTTCGGGCTTCGTGAAGTCGAAGGCATAGCTCATCTCCTTGAAGCTGAAGCCGCTCGGCGGCGACCATGCGACCACGAAGCCTTTCTCGGCATACGCGAACGCGGGCACATCGCCGAGGTAGTTCACCGGCTCGATCACGGGTGGGAACACGTCGGGCAGGTCGTCGTACACGGGCATGGTGTCGCAGGTTCCTTTCGACGCGGACACGCCAGCGTCTCGCCGCTCGTGCGTCTTTTCTCTCCGATGATGCACGAACACGGGGTCGCAGGTCGGCTGGGCCCCGGCAGGCCCCCGACCAAGTCGCGTAACCCGAAGGACGCGTGCGGCAGTCTGGCGCCTGTCTGTCCCCGCTGTCAAGCAGCGATCCACGCCTGGAGGCATCAGAGCATCCAGTGGGACCATGGGGCGAGCATGCGGAGTCCGAGCAAGGTCGGAGTGCCCAATGGGGCCCAGCGTGCGCGTCGCCCTGTATGTCGCTCTGACCGACGACGCAGAGGCGGACCCCGGGTCGCGGTCGCAAGTCTCCTGGGTGCGCGTGCGCGTCAGGAGGTCGGCCCGCCGCCGGGCACCCACGGCGCGCCGTGATCTCCTCCGGCGGTGATCTGCGGCTCGGTGTCACACACGTCCCCGGTGACGTCCGCGCCGAATCCATTCGACGACGGACCGGGTGCGGGACAGCCTGCTCCGCCGAGAAGAATCGCGAGTACCAACCACTCCTTGCGCGGTCCTTCGCATGCCATCCGTGCTCCCTCCTTGTTGGAGGATCCATCCTACCGGGCATCGACGCAAGCACAGACTCGCGAGTGCTTAAGCGTTTTGAAGTGCGAGCCGGCGGAGGGCGGGCGAGCCGCGGTCGCTGTTGGGAGCGGTCGAGGTAAGCGGGCCTACGGTTCAGCCTACGGTTCAGCGGAGAGAGTCGGCGTCGAGCGAGGGCGACGAGGTTTGCTGGTGCGGTGTGTGTCGTGGGAAGGCGAGTGTGTGGTGGACGCAGGGCCGACGCGAGGAAGTGGGCGCGCGAG
>JBBQJI010000135.1:0-9111 GCA_038325765.1 Nannocystales bacterium | reverse complement strand
CGCGCGGTGATCGGAGCCTTGCGGATTCACGGTGAGCAGCTCCCCCTCGACGAGCTCGACGCGGTCGCCCTCGGTCAGGATGCCGGCGTCGATCATGCCGAGCACCTCGCGCGCGAGGAAGCGGCGGCGATCGTCGCTTGGCGCGGGCGTTGGCGCGGGAGCGGACACGTGGAAAGGGTAACACGTGGGGTCCACACGCTGTCGGGCGGCGGCGATGCAAGGCGCGACGCCGTCGCGCGCGCGGCTAGACTCGGCCGTCCGACCTCGGCTCTCGACTCCGGCAGATCGTGCACGTCGCCGCGCGATGCTAAAGCCCGTGCCGCGTGCGCGCTCTAGAAGTGGTACCGCGCCGAGTAGGTCGTCCAGCGTTCCGCCGCGCCGCGATCGATCCGCATGTAGATCCGAACGTCATCGGCGGCACCCGCACACCCGGGCGTGACCGCGAAGTTCGTCGTGGTCAGCCCCTCGGCGCAACAGCCCGGATCGCCCTCGTCGGTCGCCGCGTTGACCGTCCCAGCCGGACACGCGTCGATGCTCGTTGCGCCCGTGACACACCGCGCGAACTTGCAGAACCGCACTTCGCCCGAGGCGATCACCTCGCGGCTCGGGTCGACGACGCAGCCGAACGTGTCCGAGCCGCGGTAGTAGAACCAGTCCACATCGGCGTCGCGCGACAGCGCACCGGCGACACTGGCGTTCACGTTGCAGTCCGTGGTCTCCGGGAGCGCGACCGCGTCGTCTTGCACTTCGTTCGGCTCGTCGTCGTCGCTCTCGCAGACTCCATTCTCGCCGCCACTCTCGGCCGCGGCGCCATCCTCGGTGGTGTCGTCAGGCTCGCTCGTGTCGGACGGATCGGGCCCGCTGGTCTGAGTCGTGGTGGTCGCCAGGGTCGCCGATGAGGCCGCCGTCACCGTCGCGCCGTCGTCCGGATCGTCGTTTCCCCCACACGCGGCCAGCGAGGGCATCAGCAACGCGGTCGTTCGCACCTTGGTCATCGGCATCATCTCGGTGCCGACAGTAGTGACCCGGCGATGCTCGACCAAGAGTGGTCACGCAGCTGTCGACTCGATCGTTATCGCGCGGGCATCACCAGTGCTCGCAACAGGTCGACACGCTGGGTGATCGCGAACGACATCGAGGGCTCGCCCATCTCGGCGCTCTCACCTCGCCACACCTGCACAACGCGGCAATTGGATCACGCGCGTGTCCGCGCTTCGTCGATCATGCGCGCCATCCTGGCCAAGACCTCGGCTTCGATGATCCAACCCGGATCATCCACGACGCATCCAGCTTGATCCCCGTCGCGTTTCGTCGCACTGTTCGCGAGGAACTGCTCCTCAGGCTGAGGCGATCCGCCGCCCAACACGATCGTGCTCATCGACGAGCACTCTCGTCGAGACATCGCCTGCAACCGTAGGTCGGCGCCCACTCGGCCGCCTCGTCCACGCCGCCCAACCAGATCCCCCCGAGTCCAACGCCCATGGAGTTCGATTCCTTCTTCCGCAACGCGACCGGGCGCCCCCCCTACGCGTACCAGCAGGTCTTTGCCCAGGCCCCTCGCCTGCCTGACCTCCTCGAGGCGCCGACGGGTTCGGGCAAGACCGCCACAGCGGTGCTCGGATGGCTCTGGCGCAGGCTCCACGGCAACCCCGAGCAACAGGCCGAGGCCGGCCGTCGCCTCGTGTTCTGTTTGCCGATGCGGACACTGGTCGAACAGACCGAGAAGGCCGTGCTGCAGTGGCGCGACGCGCTGGCCATCAGCCCGTCCGAGCTCGGGGTCCACAGCCTGCTCGGCGGTGCGGTCGACGACGCGTGGGACAGTCAGCCCGAGCGTCCCGCCATCCTCATCGGCACCCAGGATCAGCTCTTGTCGCGGGCGCTCATGCGCGGCTATGCCATGTCCCGTTTCCGGTGGCCGGTCCACTTCGCCTGGCTCAACAGCGACTGCACGTGGGTGATGGACGAGGTCCAGCTGATGGGCGTCGGCGCGTCGACGGCCGCGCAGCTCCAGGCGTTCCGCGAGCAGCTCGGCACGGCCGGCTCGTGCCGCACGGTGTGGATGACCGCCACCCTCGACGAAGGACGGCTGCGCACCGTCGACTTCGATCGGCCGCTGCAGCGGCAGCCGTTCGCCAGCGGTGGCGACGAGGCGCTCGAGCGACGCCTGCACGCCAGCAAGCGTTTGCACCGCGCCGCCACCGTCGTCGGCAAGAAGCCGGTGCTCGCCCCGCTCGCGACGGAGATCGCCGCCGCCCACGTGCCCGGGACCCTCACGCTGGTCGTCTGCAATCGCGTCGTTCGGGCCCAGGAGCTCTGCTCGCTGCTGCGCAAGGACGACGCGGTCGAGGCCGTCGCGCTGATCCACTCGCGATTCCGGCCCGCCGAACGCCGGGCCGTCCAGGCGGCCGCGCTCAGCGGTTCGTTCAAGGGGATCCTCGTCGCAACGCAGGCCATCGAAGCGGGGGTCGACATCTCCGCCAGGACGCTGTTCACCGAGCTCGCGCCGTGGTCGTCGCTCGTGCAGCGCTTCGGACGGCTCAACCGCGCGGGCGAGCACCCGGTGGCCGATGCGTACTGGATCGACCTCGGCACCGACGACGACGACGCCTGCCTCCCCTACGAGCGAGCCGTGCTCGAGACCGCTCGAACGCGGATCGAAGCGCTGTCGGCCGTAGATCCGACGACCCTCGGCGCCGTCGCACGCGAGACCGACACCCCCGCGCTCCCGGTCCTGCGTCGCAAGGACCTGCTCGAGCTCTTCGACACCGAGCCTGATCTCGCGGGGTACGACCTCGACGTGTCGCAGTACATCCGCGCGACCGACGACCGGGACGTCCAAGTCGCGTGGCGTGACCTCGGCGGCAGAGCTCCCGGCGACGACGCCCCCGATCTCCACCGCGACGAGCTCTGCGGCGTCCCGCACTTCGAGCTCGCGAAGCTCGCCGGCAAGAAGAAGATCTGGAGATTCGACGGCCTCCGTCGCCGTTGGGTCGCGGTCGATTCCCTGTTCGCCGGCCTCACAGTCGTCGTCGATGTCTCGGTGGGCGGCTACGATCCGGCGCTCGGCTTCACCCGGGACAAGCGCGATGTGCCGGCCCCGATCGACCGCCCCGCCGCCCCGCCGGATTCCGACGCCGCCGATGACCTGTCGTTCGCGTCCGAGTTCGTGCAGCTGCGTGTGCACGCCCAGGACACGGCCGAGGACATGCAAGCGCTGCTCGGCGCGCTCTCGCAGCTCACCGCCGGGTACGTCCCGGACTCGCTGATGATCGACGCTGCGCGGTGGCACGACCTGGGCAAGGTGCATCCCGCCTTTCAAGCGTTGCTCACCCAGACGCTCTCCGCCGATGACCCGCGACGCGACGGCGGACCGTGGGCCAAGAGTGACCGTGCCGGCGGCCGGAATCCGCGTCGCCACTTTCGCCACGAACTCGCCAGTGCGCTCTGCTGGCTCGACGAGGGACGTGACGACCTCGGCGCCTTCCTCATCGCGGCCCACCACGGCAAGGTCCGCCTCACGATCCGCGCGCGGCCCGGCGAGGAGGGCCCAGGCCCCGGGGTCCGGTTCGCTCATGGCGTCCATGACGGCGATGCACTGGACAGCGCCGATCTCGGCGCTGGCGTCGAGGTGCCCGCCCGGCGACTCTCGCTCGCGTGCATGGAGCTCGGCGGCGGCGGCCAGGGCCCGTCGTGGTCGAGCCGCATGGCAGACCTGCTGCGCAGCGTCGGGCCGTTCCGGCTCGCCTACCTGGAATCGCTCGTCCGCGTCGCCGACTGGCGCGCGTCGGCGCGTCGGTCACGGGGCGCCACGTCGGGGGTGAGCCATGACTGACGTCCACGAGCTCGTCCTTGGCGGCTGCAACCCGGAGCCGCTCGGTTCCTACCTCAAGGCGCTCGGCATTCTCCGCTTGGTCGCGCACCAAGCCGACGATGCTGCCCAGGGCTGCTGGCGCGACGACGCCTTCGTGCTCCGGAGCCGGCTCGATCGCGACGCGCTCTGCGGCTTTTTCCGCGACCGGTGGGAGCCCACCCCAGTGATTGCGCCGTGGAACGGTGGCAGCGGCTTCTGGCCCAAGGACAACACCTCCGCATCCGATGCGTTGCTCGCATCCGATGCGCCGCGGCATTCGGCCTTCGCAGAGTCCATCCGTCGCGCGCGGCGACACGTCGCCGCCCTCGGCCTCGAGAAGCGGCCAGACGCCGGCCCCGCGAAGCTCGCGATGCTGCAGTGGATGCGGGCGAACCTGCCCGATGCGGCGCTGCCGTGGATCGACGCCGCGGTGGTGATCGCGGACGAGCGCATGCTGTTCCCACCGCTGCTCGGAACGGGCGGCAACGACGGCCGGCTCGACTTCAGCAACAACTTCCAGCAGCGGGTCGTCGAGGTCACGGGTGGCAACTGGGACGACCTCCTCGCCGCCGCGATCTTCGGTGGCGCGGCGACGAGCAAGTACCAAGGAAGCGCCGGACAGTTCCAGCCGGCTGCAGGGGCGAAGACGAACCCGTGGGACTTCGTGCTTCTGATCGAGGGCTCGTTGCTGTTCGTCGCCGCCGCGTCGCGACGCCTCGAGCAGGGCTCGGCGCGCATGGCCTTTCCCTTCCATGCGCGCGCGGCCGGAGGCTCCCCCACCGTCGCGGACGGTGATGAGGAGAGCAGCCGCGACGAGCTGTGGCTGCCTCTGTGGCGCGCCCCTGCCGGCATCCGGGAGCTCGAGCGGCTGTTCGCGGAGGGCCGCGCAACAGTCGGCAGCGGCGACGCGGCGCGTTCGGCTGCGTCCTCCCTCGACTTTGCGCGTGCGGCCACGTCATTCGGGACCGACCGCGGGGTCGACGAGTTCTGCCGCACGGGCTTCCACGTGCGCAACGGCCTTTCCTACTTCGCGACGCCGCTGGGCCGCGTGCAGACGCGCGATGTCCGGGCCAGCCGATTGCTCGACGACATCGATGGATGGTTCCGCACCTTCCGCAGCAAGAGCGCGGCGAAGACCGTCCCGGCCGGTGTCGCGCTCGTCCGCCGCAGGCTCGAGCAGGCGATGTTCGAAGCCGTGGACACGGGCGATCTCGGCCCGGTTCTGCTCGGCCTCGGCGAGGCCGACAGGGCGCTCGCGCGATCGCTCGGGTTCACGACCAAGGCGTACCTCGGAGCGGTGCCGCGACTGCAGGCGGCATGGGGTGCGGAGGTGGAGGACGGCTCGGTCGAGCAGCGCATCGCTGCGGCACTCGCCGCACGCCCGGGCGCTCGGACGCGCCTGCTGCCCCTCGACCGCTCCGGTCGCATGTTCGATCGGCTGGAGGACAAGCGATACGTGTTCCTCGACCGCCCGCTCGTCGACAATCTCCACGCCTGGCTCCGTCGCGAGGAGATCGAACGCAACCGAGGCGATGCGTCGCCGCAGACACGGGCCCTGCGCGCGCTCTGCTCCCTGGGCGACGTCGCCGACTTCATCGATGGTCGGGTCGACGATGGACTGATCGAGCGGTGGCTCCGCGCCTTCACACTGCTCGAAGAGCCGCCGCGTCTCACCCAGCCACCGCCAGGGCGGCTGCCTCCTGCCAGCTACGCGCTGCTCGCCCTCGTCCAGCAGCGACAGCTCGGCGAGGAGACGCTCCCGAGCACCCCGGTCGCGCTCGCGCGTGCCACCGCCGGTGACGCGCGCGGAGCAACGGAGGCCGCGGTGCGTCGGCTCGCCGCGTCCGGGCTGCCGCTTCCGTTTCGCACCCTCCACGAGCCCGGCCCACGCATTCGCAGGATCGCGGCCGCGCTCGCCATCCCGATCTCCGCAGTCCAGCGCGTCGCACTCGAACGACTGCTCCGCGCCCCCGAGTCCTCTGCCGCAACCGAACGCACCCCACTGGAGCCCGCATGACCGAGTTCGATCTCCCCGCCGCCCCCCGCCTCCTCCTCCACGCCGCGCTCACGCCGGTGCAGGGCACCCGGTTCCAACCCACCGGCTTTCCGGACATCGGCGCCGCCGTCTACACGCTCCCCAATGGCGACGAGCATCTCCTCGTCGAGTCGGCGCAGAGCGTCGCCAACCGACTCGAGTCGGCGTGCTGGGACGAGGCGAAGGGCGACCTCGTCGCGCCGCTCGCCGGCCTGCCCTACGTCACCGTCAACGATGCGTCGGGCGCTCCCCTCACTACGTCGGTGCTCGAGGCGCATCGCCTGAACTCGGCGTACATCGAGCACTCCGACTTTCGCCCGCAACTCGCCGCCGCGATCGACTTCGACGAGAAGCGCCCCTTCGATCGCCAGAAGCTCGTCAACGCGCTCGCCAAGTACGACATCGGCTGCCTGGTCCACGGCGTGTTCCTCGAGAGCATCGCAGGCGTGCTCCGTGTCCCCCGCGCGTTGTCGGGCTTCATCGAAGCAAGTCGTGTGGGCCGGGTCAGCTCGGGCGGCGTGAAGAACGACCGAGTGCAGGCCAAGAAGGACGAAGACGCGGAGCGGACGGCGGCCGAGGGCTTCGGAAACGTGCCGTTTCACCGCACCGAGTTCGTCGCGGGCGAGATCACTGCGTACTTCAACCTGGACCTCGAGCAGGTCCGCAGCTATCGCCTGGGCGAGGCGATGGAGCGGGTGCTCTACGCGCTCTCGGTCTTCAAGGTGCGGAGGTTTCTCGAGACTGGGCTGCGCCTTCGCACCGCCTGCGATCTCGAGGCCGCCGACCTCCAGGTCACGGCGCCCAAGGGCTTGGTGCTGCCGAGTCTGGAGGCGCTGGCCCACGCACTGCCCGGGCTCATCAAGGCGGCGAGCGAGTCGTTCGCCAAGCCCCCGGTCACAGTCGCTGTGTTCGGGAAGGCAAAGAAGGCGCGCGCGTGATCGGGATCGAGGTCCGATTCCTCGCGGGCCGGTTCCACGCCAACGCGTGGCACCACGCCCACAACGAGGGAATCCCCGAGTGGCCGCCCTCGCCGTGGCGGGTGCTTCGTGCGCTCGTCCACGCCGCCTGCATGCGTGGGGTCCCTCGCGAGCGTGCGGAGCCCTTGCTCGCGCGGATCTCGGAGCCACCCCGCTACCTGCTGCCCCGGGCCGTGGACGCCCACACCCGGCACTACATGCCGGACGTCGCGCGGAGCGATCACGAGACCTCGCGCGTCTTCGACACGTTCGTCGCGGTCGAAGGCGGCGCGAAAGAGCCGAGCCCGCTGCTGGTCGCATGGCCGGTGGAGCTGACGGCCGACGAGCGCGCGCTGCTCGTCGAGCTCTGCGCGTCGGTCGGTTACCTGGGCCGGGCGGAGTCATGGGCGGAGCTCCGCGTCGTGGACGTCGCCGAGGACGCCGCCTGGAGCTGCGTCCCCGAGCCCGCAGCCGCGGCGCCGCACGCCACCACGCTGCTCGCCCCGCAGAGCGCAACAGGGATCGCCGAGTGGTCCGCAGGGCGTCCGCGCCCCAAGCGAGGCGCCGACGTTCCGCGGAGTCTGTGGGATGTGCTCACGTTCACGGGCGCGCGGTTCGAGGCGGAAGGTTGGACCGACGTGCCCGGGACCGCGCGCGTGCGATACGTGTTTCGCGGGGCGCCCTTCCTCCGGGCCGTCGTTCCCACTGCGGGACCACGCCGGTCTGAAGACCCGACCGTCGCGTGCTTTGCAGTGCGCTCCGCGGTGCTGCCACGGCTCACCGATGCCATCCGGATCTGCGAGCGCCTGCGCACCGCCGCGATGTCGCAGTCGCGCCGTCGGTGCGGCGATGCGCGCGTCGTGTTTTCGGGGCACGGGCAACGCGACCTCGAGCATCGCCACGCCCGGTATCTCGCCGCGACGTCCGGCGAGCACGAGGCGAGGCGCGGTCGCATCGATCGCCTCTATGTCAGCGCGACGGCCGGCTTCGCTCCGGACGACGTGATTGCGCTGCAGCAGATCCGGCGGCTGTGGGGTGACGGCGGCCACGACATCGAGCTCGTGCTGATCGGCCTGGGCCACGCTGCCGATTTCGGCGGACTGACTGCTCCCAGGACGCCGGTCCTCGGATGCTCACGGATCTGGACCAGCGCCACGCCCTTCGTTCCCGTCCGCCATCCAAAGGTGCGACGCGGCGTCGAGATCGACTCGATCGAGGACCAGATTCGGCAGCAGTGCCTCCGGACGCTGGGCTGCGAGCCGGTTGCGATCACGCCGATCGGACGACGCGACGAGTGGCTGCGCTTCCACCGTCGACGTACCCGCGGCGGCGGTCGACGTGGGCCCGACCTGGCGGTCGGCGCACGGCTGGTCTTCGCCTCGCCGGTTCAGGGACCGATCGCGCTGGGCTTCGGCTCCCACTTCGGGCTCGGCGTGTTCACAGCCGCACCCGACGACGACGCAACGCCGGTCGGGTGATGGATCGTCGCGCCCAGGCAACGACTCGCGGACCTCTCCTCCAACTCGCCACCCCCAAGACCCAAGAACGGTGCCCCGTGTTCCAAGAACACGCATTCCTTCAAGAGCCAGGCATTCTAGTCAGCACGACGCGGATCGAACTCGCGGGCCAGACGTTCGCCATGCGCAACGTCGGCTCCGTGAAGGTGGTGAACCCGGGCGTGAGTGCGCTCGCGGTCTTCATCGTCATCGTTGCCTTCCTTTTCGGCGTGGGCCAGTTCGTTGCAGCGCAGGTCGGGGGTGGCGTCGTCGCCCTCGCACTCGCGGCGTTGGCGGTGTACTGGGTGTACCGCGGCACGGCCCATCGCAAGCGCGTGCTGATCGCCGGTGGCGGCGAGGTGATCGCGCTCCAGACCCACGACGTGCAGTTCGTCGAGCGCGTACGCCGAGCCGTCGCCGACGCCATCGCAACACGCTGAATCCGGCGCCACCCACGCTTTTGCGACATCCCGGGACACCCCGATCCACCCCCCGACCCTACCCCGAGACATCCGGGACATCCCGTTCCACCCCGCGATCCTACCCCGAGACATCCCGGGACATCCCGATCCACCCCCCGACCCTACCCCGAGACATCCCGGGACATCCCGGTCCACCCCCCGAGGGTGCCCGGAGACATCCCGGGACATCCCGATCCACCCCCGGGGGGTGATCCGAGACATCCCGGGACGTCCGCACGACGCCCGCTACAGCCCGTCCGGCCCGGGCACCGGCGTCATGGGCGTCACCTCCCCGCCGGTCTCGGTGAAACTG
>JBBQJI010000134.1:0-9115 GCA_038325765.1 Nannocystales bacterium | reverse complement strand
AACTCGTCGTCGAACAACTCGCGACGATGCTCGCGCAGAAATCCGAACAGCTTCCTGTGGCGCGTCAACCGCTTCAGCAGCATGTCCTCGCGCCTGCTCGTCTTGCTCTCGGGAACCCAACGCGGAACGCTCACGACTGCCGCCGGCGGCCGCTTCGGCGAGGCCGCCGAGGCGTAGGAGATCACGCCAGCACCCGGTTGTCGATCGCGCCCACAAGTGATCGGAATGATCCGGATTTTGAACCGATCGCTGCTCTAGCGTCAGACCCGAATGTGCAGATCGACAACGTCCTGCCTTGTCATGACACCGAGGGCGCCTGGGATCCTGGACCCGGATGCACGGGGTTCATG
Organism: Nannocystales bacterium; assembly: GCA_038325765.1. Lineage (GTDB taxonomy): Bacteria > Myxococcota_A > Polyangia > Nannocystales > Nannocystaceae > Xiheibacterium. The sequence goes on along the minus strand of JBBQJI010000134.1, from coordinate 8,765 downwards.
TTCGAGCCAGGCGTGGCTGAAGGGGCTTGGGCGCGCGCTCCTCGGGCATGCCACCATACCAGCGTGAGCGGTCCACTGCAGTCGTGTAGCCTCATGCTCGAGGCGCAGCATGGGTCCGCGGCGACCGCGCCGGAGATTTCCGAAGACCGGGTCGAGGCGTCCGGTCGCGACGGCTAGCGAGTCGACCAGCAATCACCACAACATGACCGCCGAGCTACGAACACGCTACACGGGCCCGTGAAGCGGATAGTGCGCCGGGATAAACCGGTAGAGAAGGAGAAGATGAAAGAGCTTCACGTCGAAGGAGTAGCGACCCACGAAGACCCCGAGTCCGGCGGCGGCACCCGTGAGGGTGTCGGCGAAGCAAAGGACAGGGGCACGTGCGGGCCGGGTATCGAGCCGCGAAATCAACGTCTTCAGGGCGCCGACGCTGTTATCCGCAGCGGAAGGCAACACGCACCGAACCGTCATCGCGAGGGACGGTGTGGCCCTGCGCGGTCGAAGACCCCGTGCACGTACAGAACCTCTCTTGCGGGGGGGGGGTGGCCGGGGGGTGGCCCGACCCCATGTGCTAAGGGCCGTTCCTACCGCGATCGAAGTCCGCATCACCCGCCTCGCACAAGGCCTCTGGCTCGCCCCCGGCTTTCCGGCGGCAGCGAGCCCGCCGAATGAGTGGACCGCCGCCGGAATGAGGTCATCCCGGGGTTTTGCGTGGGGAAATCGGGCATCCTCCCGCGCAACACATTGGAATCAGTGGACTCGCCGTGTCGCCAGAAGATCCGCTCCCAGAAGATCCTCTGCGTAGTAGAGCCCAATCACCTCCAGCCACCGCGCGATGGTCATGAACGCGCTGCAATCGACCTCGTGGGCCGCGGTGAACCCCACCGCGAATTCCGCGGAGTCCTAGGCTTACGACTCGCGGAGTCGCGCGACGACGGCGTCCCACGGTGTCGCAAGGAGCGCCTCGAATTCGGCGATGCGCTCGAGATCGGCGACGCGTGCGTCAGCGCGAGCGACCGCAACCGTGCGCGCCACGCGAAGTCGTTCGACGGCGGAGGCTTCGTCGCCGGCAGTCCCGATGGGGGCCCGCAAGTGCGCCGCTCGGAGGCCCTCGCCGCGCAACGCCTCGTACGCCGCGCGGATCCTGCGAAATCCCTCGGGATCGGCGTGGGGAGGGTGGCGCGCGAGGGCAGCAAAGTACGCACGCTTGACCATCGCGGCGTCGAGCGTCGGCGCGAGGCCGAGCACCGCGAACGGGTCGAGCGAAGCGGTCGTCGGCGTCCTCGTCTTTGGCGTCCGGTTCATTGCGATGGCGGCTCGGCCTTCTTGGTGTCGTGGTCGACGGGGAGCTCGAGCTGGGCATCGCCGTGCTCGCCCGCCTTGGCCGCGCGGGCCGGCTTGGCCGCGCGAGCCGGCTTGGCCGCGCGGGCCGGCTTGGCCGCGCCATCCGGCTTGGCCGCGCGGGCCGGCTTGGCCGCGCGAGCGGGCTTGGCCGCGCCATCCGGCTTGGCCGCGCGAGCCGGCTTGGCCGCGCGGGCGGCCGGTTTGGCGGACGCGCCCGCCTTCGCCGCCACGCCCTTGCTCCCGCGCGCTGCCCGGGGCCTGCGCCCGTACCGTCGTGCGATCCGCAGCGCGAGCAGGTCGATGCGCGGCTCGCCCTGCCCGGTCTGCTCGGCAATCGCGGCCGCCTCGAGCAGGCGCCCGCACAGCCGGGCCCTCAGGTCGTGGGGCCAGTCAGGGCGACGGCCGAGCGCCAGCACGAGGGCGACGAGTTCGGTGACGCCGCGAGCCGCGTGCTGCTCGATCGCCACCTCGATGTGCGCCGCGAGCACGGGCCAGCGGTGCGTCCACACCATGTCGGCCACCTCGACGATCTCGGCCGCCGTGGCGTCGCCGCCGAGGTAGGCGTCGAGCCAACGCGTGCCCTCTCGCAGCAGGTCGGGTTCGTGCAGCGCCACGTGCAGCAGCTCGGCGCAGTGGGGGACGAGCTGCAGGCCGAGGCGGTCGAAGAACGCCCGTTGCCGAGGCCCGAGTCGATCGCGGTGCTCGGACCGTCCGAGCAGTTCGTCGATCACGGCGACGACCTCTGCGGGCACGGTCTGGTGCGGTGGGATCCGCGAAAAGGCTTGCAGGATCTCGCGAATCTGGGGGCTCTGACCGTCTTCGAACGTGAGCCCCCGCGAGATCCGCTCACGCAGCTGGGCGACGGTGGTCCGCTTCGCGCCCCGCGGTGGTGTCGGTGGAACCTCGGCGATGCCCAAGCAGATCGCCACGATACTCGCCATCCAGCTGCGGTCGAGCGGAGCCAGCCGCTCCCACATTTGCTCGACGAGATCGAGGAACTGTGGCCAGGGCATGGCATCGAGGAGGTGGACGACGTCGCGCCGGCGCCGGGGCGACTGCGCGTGCAGCCACCGCGCAAGCTCACCGCTGCGCACGAGTGTGACGTAGGCGTCCTGGAGAGGGCGCGGCGCATCGTCGTGCGGTCGATCCTCGGATACCGCGCGCCACGATTCCACGGCGCGCGCCCACACCCGGCATGACGGCGCCCGACGCAGCAGCCGCTCGGCCAGCTGGACGCGCGCCGTGTCGTCGAACGCAGGCCCGAGGGCGTCGAATGCCTCCTCGGCGCAGGGACGCGCCTCATCGCACGCCCATGCCGACTCGATCAGTGCCTCGACATGGCCCCGATGCTCCGGTTGGGCGCCGAGATCCAGGCTCTGCCCCCACCGAAGCGCGTGCTCCAGGAGTTCACGGTCGGGATGGTAGAACCCGAGGCGCGCCACGAGGCCGATGCACTCGGCGAGCGCCTCGGCGTCGCTCTGCTCACCCGCCTCATGCAGCCGTAGGCCCACGGCAGGCAGCGCCGCCGCCGCGAACGCCGGGCGTGAAGCCGCTCGCACGCCGAGGACGTAGCTTCCGACGAGCCGCGCGAGGGCGTGCGGGTGCATCGAGGCGCTCGCCGCAAGGACTGCCTCGCCGAACTCCGCTGCGTCGGCGCCCGGCCGGCAGTGCCAGGCGGCGCGGGCTGTCGCGCTCACCGTGGGCGTGGTGGACGTCGCGGGCAACACGGGCAGCGTCGACACGAGTGCTGGCGGGACGCTCCCGCCACCTTCGACCGCGGCGTCGATCCAAGGAATCAGCGCCGGGGTGGCGGCCGACAGCGCCGAGCGCAGCGATGCCAGGAGCTTTGCCGCGAGCTCGGGGCGTTGCCCGCGAAGTGCGGGTCCGACCAACGCCCAATGGCACGCGTGCGCGCTGGCTGGGTCGAGTGAGCTCGTGTCGACGCCCCCCAGGCCCCAGGCCTGAACGAGTCGCAGCAATTTGGCCGCGTCTCGCTCGCGCTCGGCCTTCGCGACCTCCTGCGCGAAGCTCTGCGCGAAGCTCTGCGCGAGGGCATGGCGACCGATCGCCGTGGGCACGGTGCTGGCGTGGGCGGGCACATCGAGGACCGAGCCGCCGCGCTGGGCCCGCGCGACGCTGTCGGCGAGCCGCCGTGCCTGCTTCTTCTCGTTGCGATCCTTACGCCTCGCCATGCTCGCCTGTCCCTCGCCGAGCTAGTCAGCGTCGCGGTCGCTCGTCTCCGAGTCGCCCGCCTCCGAGTCGCCCGCCTCGAGGTCGAGGAAGAGATCGAGCAGCGCATCCTCGGCGGCCTCGCGTTCGCCGGAGGTCGCGGCTGTGTCGTAGGCGTTCAGGGCTGCGGCGAGGGCGGTGCGCTGCGATGGATCCAGCTCGTGGCTGGCGTCGTCCTGCGGGGCGAGCAGGGCGCGGGCGCGGCGGGCAACGGCGGCGTCGCTGCGACCGGCTGCGCTCTTCTGCGGCGGAGTGGATGGGGCGCGTCCGGGCGTCGCGTCGGCAACGCTGAGGTGCACGGTCATCTGCTCGCCCAAGGGCTGCGAGGCGGTCACCCGGATCACCCCGTCGAGATCGTAGGCGAAGCGGATGTGAACGGGGGAGCGTTCGGGCATCGGGCGCAGCGGGAACTCGAACGTTCCGATCAGGCGGTTGCGTGACGCCCGTCCGGACTCGCCCTGCAGCACGTCGACCTGAACGACTGCCTGACGATCGACCGCGGTGTAGAATTCTTCCGTGGCCTCGGCCGGCAGGGCGCAGTTGCGATGGAGGATCGGGCTGAAGTGATCCGCGACCTCGCCCTCGTCGAAATCGTCTGCGGTGCGGATCCCGAGCGTATGGCTCGCGACATCGACGAGCACCTGGCCGAGGACCTCGCCCTGCAAGATGCCGCACTGCAACGCGGCGCCCAGGCCCACCGCCAGGTCAGGGTCGATCTCGGCGTGGATGTCCGCCGTGAAGCTCCGCACCAACAGCTGCCGGATCCTCGGAATCCGCGTCGATCCGCCCACCAAGCAGATCCGCGACAGCGGCTCCGCCGGATCCAGCTTCGCGTCATCCAGTGCCTGCAGGGCGAGGGCGATCGTCGACTCCAGCATCTCGTCGATCATCGCCTCGAAGTCGCGGCGGGTCACGACGGTGTGCAGATGCACGGGGGTGCCGTCGACGCTCAGGAGGAACTCCTCGACCACAGTGACCTCGACGTCGCGAGAGAGGACGATCTTCGCGCTCTCGGCGGCCCGGCGGAGGCGCGCCATTGCGATGACGTCGTCGGTCGCGTCGGTGCTGTGTTGGGCTTGCAACACGCGAACGAACGAATCGACCAGAAGCTGGTCGAAATCGTCGCCGCCCAACCGAGCGTCGCCCGCGATCGCCCGGACCTCGCGGATCCCGTCGACCACCTCGATGACGGAGACGTCGAAGGTGCCGCCGCCGAGATCGTAGACCAGGATGATCTCGGGCGCGTCGCCGCCATAGCCCGAGTCAGGTGGCGCGGACGCAGCCGACTCCTGCGCTCGGTCGTAGACCAGCGCCGCGGCGGTGGGCTCGTTCAGGAGCCGCAGCACCTCGAGACCGGCGAGCTCTCCGGCGACCAGCGTCGAGCGTCGCTGCGCGTCGTCGAAGTACGCTGGTACGGTGATCACCGCTTGGGTCACCGTGCAGCCGAGCTCCGCCTCGGCGGCCGCCTTGAGCTTGCGTAGGATCTCGGCTGAGACCTCCTCGGGTCGCACGGAGCGGCCCCCGACGACGAGTGCGGACGAGCGTCCCATCGCCCGTTTCACCGAGTTCACCGTGCGTTCCGGGTCAGCGAGCGCGAGGTTTCGCGCCGCGCGCCCGACCACGACGCGTCCGTCGGCGCCGTAGTGTACGACCGACGGCATCGTCGACGCGCCGTCGATATCGATCGTCCGCGGTCGACCGTCCTGCAGCGTTGCGACCACCGAGTTGGTCGTGCCGAGATCGATGCCGATGGTGGTGCTCATGGCGTGCCTGAACGATTCTGACGTGGCTGACGTGGCTGACGTGTCCGTTCAAGGGGGGATCAGCCGAGGCCCTCGCCGGCGCCGAGGACCTCGCGCGCGACGAGAACCTCGCCCTCGCGAAGCAGCTCCGTCCCGCGACGCGCGGCTGCACGGACGACGCGGGTGATCTCGCCATCTGCCGCCCCCGCGCACGACTCGATGCCGATCACACGAAACGCCACGGGGTCGACCGGTACGCCGCAGGCGGCGAGACGCTCCACGCCGACCGACGCCAACCACGCCTCGAGGCGGGTCCCGAGCGCGGCGAGTCCGGCCTCGACCTCGGGGCGGTCGGCCGCGAGCACGCGCCGCGCGTCTTCGAGTCGGTCGAGAGCATCGAGCACAGGCGAGGGATCGATCGGGGTGGACGGCACCGACGGCAGCGCCGCGGAGAGCGCGACTGTCGCGGTGAGCCGCTCGAGTCCGCTGGCCAACCCTGCGAGGCCCTCTACGATGTCGTCTTGCCGAACCGACAGCTTCGCCTGCGCGCGCGCGACCTTGGTGATCTGCTGCTCGAGCGAGGCGAGCCCCCGCGTGTGCTCGGAGCTGCCCTGTGACCCGGTGGGCTGGGGTTCGGGTTGTGCGGCCCTGGTAGGCGACCAGAACCTCTGCAGCCAGCGCGTCACGGGCGGTCGAAGTTGTAACACCGCGCTCGATCCTACGGCAATCGGTATCGGCTGAGGCGAGTGGGTGCGTCGGTGCCGTTGGACGAGGTGCCGTTCTGCATGAGCCTGCGGAAGCCGGGGACGGCGACGTCGCACGAGCGATCCGGGGCGTCGTCGTCGTCGCAGCCCGAGACGGCGACCACGGCGACCACGGACAGGCGAGGGAGCTTGCCTTCGGATCCACCGGCGACGGTGGTGGGCGCTCGTCAGTCCGCCCCGGCGGCAAAGCTCGAGCGTAGCAACACGCCATCGGCCCAGTACGCGCGGGTGGGCCCCGACGGGAGCACGTCGTGGGTATGCGTGCCGTGGTAGGGCACGCGCTCGACGGAGGTGATCGTCGAGCCCGACAGCGCCGCGCCCGGGGTGAGATCGGCCATGGTGCGGCCGTGCAGATCGGGATGCGCGGGCGATGCCGAGACGATGCGGCCGTCGGCGAGAACCGCCCGCACGATCGTATGGACACCGCTGGTCGGCGTCGCGCCGGCGTGAACGACCACGCCGCGGACCCGATCGCCCTTGGTATCGACGGTCCAGATCGCATCGCCGACGCGGAGCAGGGCGATCGAGCGGTCGCCGTCCGGCGTGGCGATGGAGGTATCTTCCGGCAGGCAGATCGGGCAGCCGAATTTTTCGCGGTTGGCGGCTTCCTCGGCGGTCAGCCAGCGCCAACCCGGCGGCGGATCCTCGGCACCTACCACTGGCAGCGGTCCACAGTCTTGCACGCACGCGAAGGTGGGTCCCGGCCGAGGGTCGGTGCAATTCGTATCGTTCGTCGCGTCGACCGGTGGGGCTGGCGGTTGGGCGTCGCGGGGCGCGCAGGCGAGGACGAGGACGAGCAGCGTGGGGATCGTGCGCATGGTGGCGCCAGCATACCGCCGCCGTGCGGCATCCGAGGCCGGTGACAGCAACCGGTGGAGGACCGGGATCGAACTCCCGGGCAGGCGTACTTCGCGTGCGTGAGCCCGCTGCGCCCCGTCCCGCTCCAAGCCCTCGCGCTCGCCACGACGCTGTCCGCCTGCGGCGACGGCAGCGATCAGGACGACGATACCTACACCGGCCCGGACGGCGACAGCGGCTCACCGACCCTCACCCATGTCGTCCGTGGACCCGAGATCTTCCGCGGACACGGTCGTGTCGATGATGATTTCAGAGCGCAGCGTGCGGTGCACGGGGCACTTGTCGGCGATCTCCAGAAGTCTCTGACGCTGGTCGTCGGTGAGGTCGCCGTCGAAGCCCAGGACGCGTTCGATCCGGTCCACTCGACCGGTCTCGGTTTCACAATTCGCGCAGTCCTCGGCGTGGATTCGGGAGTGTCGCAGGGAAACGGTGACCTTCTCCAGCGGCCACTTCTTGCGCTGGGCGTACATCCGCAGGGTCATCGAGGTGCACGCGCCGAGGCCGGCCAGCAGGAAATCGTACGGGGACGGGCCAGTGTCGGTGCCGATGGGTTCGGGTTCATCGACGGCGAAGCGGTGCCGGCCGACCGCCACGTCCTGGACGAACGCGCCCGTGCCGCTCTCGGACACCACGACGAGCCCTTCGGCCGGCTCGGCCCGCTCGATTCGCTCGGCCGGCTCGGCCGGCTCGGCCGGCTCTGACACCGCAGTCGTTTCGGGAATCGCCGCCGGAATCGGCTCCGCCCGCGGGGTGAACGCGTAGCGGCCAGCCCAGGTGGCGAGCATGGCGGCCACGTAGGCGGCGTCCGTCGGCTTCGTCAGCAGGTGATCGGCCCCGTCGAGCGCCACGAAGGATTTGGGGTGCCGCGCTGCCTCGTAGATGCGTCGCGCGTTCTCGACGTCGACCGTGGTGTCGGTCGGTGAGTGCATGACGAGCAGGGCCGCGCCCAGGCTGCGGATGCGCTGGGCCTGAGGCTGGGCGGCGATGTCGTCGAGGAACTGGCGACGGATGCGGAAGGTGCGGCCGGAAAGTCGCACCTCGGCTTCCCCGGATGCTTCGATCTCGGCGCGGCTCTTGCCCAGGAGGTGTGAGAGATGGTCGGGGTCGGCCGGCGCCCCGATCGTCGCCACCGCCCGCACCTCGGGAATGCGGTGGGTGACGGCGAGCACGGCGGCCCCGCCCAGCGAGTGCCCAATCAGCAAGGACGGCGCCGCGTAGTGTGCGCGCAGAAAATCGGCGGCGTTCACCAGATCCTCGATGTTGGAACTGAAGTTGGTGTTGGCGAAGTCGCCCCCCGACTGGCCCAGCCCGGTGAAGTCGAACCGGAGCACCGCGATTCCGAAATCGGTCAGCGCCCGGGAGATCCGGGCGGCCGCGAGCACGTCTTTGCTGCACGTGAAGCAGTGCGCGAAAAGTGCGTGGCCCCGGGGCTTCGAATCCGGCAGGTCGAGCCGCCCCGCCAGTGCCGACCCCTGGGACCCGGGGAACTCGAGTCTCTCGCTGTGCCTGCTCATGTTCTGTCCGTCCGGTTGGGGATGGGGGCCTGGGCCGACGAGCACGGCGTTCATCGTGCCACGCATCAGGTTTCCGGGATCGGCTTAAACCGATCGCCCGTTCCCGGAACCAACAGGAAGCATGCGGTACCGCTCCCTGGCCTCCGTGACCCTCGTGGTGTGTGCCATCGCCTGTGGCTCGCGCTGGACCAGCAATGCGGTGGATCTGCCCGCGACGTCCGGAGTGCCGGTGGAGGTCCGCGCGGCGAAGATGCGCCAGACCCTGGTGGCCGTTCTCGGGGCCACCCCCGTCAATTTCTCGAGTCGTACCGACG
>JBBQJI010000133.1:0-9125 GCA_038325765.1 Nannocystales bacterium | reverse complement strand
ACAAGGCGCCCCACACGACGCTGAGCGAGCTGCTTGCGGATCCGTCGATCGGAACGCAGGCGCGGAGCCTGACGCTCGCCGATCTCGCGCGTGCCCTCGGCGGCGTGAGCCCGGGCGGTTCCTCGAATGGCGCAGCCTCGGCCGAGCGCGGTCGCCCCGGTCCGAAGCCCGCCGCGGCGCAGGAGCGCACCGCGGCTCCGGCCACGCGTCGCTCGCCGAGCGACAAGTACGACGCCGCAGTGCTGGTCGAGATCCTCGCCGCGCCCGAGCCCATCGGCGCGGTGGCGGTGCGCGACAAGGTCGGCGGCAGCCCGGCGCAGTTCCGTGCGGCGGTCGAGCGGCTGATGGAGCAGAAGAAGATCTCGAAGTCGGGGATCGCGAAGGGGACTCGGTACCGGGTCGCTTGAGGGTGAGGGGGGGGCGGCGTCGGGCTGACCGGTCGCTTCGATGGATTCGCGGGAGCGTCCTGGAGCATTGGGCCTCAGGGCGACTCGACGCGGTAAAGCCCTCTCCTCTCGCACGCGGGTGCGCGTCCGAACCCCGGCGATAGAGCGACGCTTGCGTGCGCGTCATCGCCCAACGACGGGTGGCGCGCCGGGTTGCGCCCAGGCCTGTTCGATCGCGACCGGCGTCGTCTGACACACCGGCTGCCCCGTCCCCGTGAGGCTCGGGGATCCCCAACAGCGCACCTCGCCGGTGTCCGTGCGCGCGCACGTCGTCCAGTCGTCTGCCCACAATTCGGTCGCGGGGGCGCCGAGCGTGATCGGCACGGCGACATCGCGCGTCTTGCAGGTCCCGACGCGGTCCGAGCTGCTGTGCGAATGGGTCGGCCAACACCAGACGGCTTGCGCGTCGACGATCACGCAGCCGTGCTCGCGGCCCATCACGAGTGTGCTCGCGCGCTGGATCCCGACCACCCGCTCGAACCCCACGGTCTCGTCTCCGCACGCCACGTGCTGTTCGGCCTCGATCCCGCACGCGTTGGGGTAGCCGGTTGCGATCGCGAGGGCGCCGGGCGGACCGACCGGCGAAGGAGGCCTCCCCGGCTCCTCGTCCCGGGAAAGTTCCCAACAGAGCACTCCGCCGGTGTCGACGCCGGTCGGGACGCGCGGGAATTGGCGCGCGAGCCTGCGTGAGCGCCCGCAGGGAATTTCGGACCTGGACCATGCCCGTACCGCTACCGAGTCGCGCTGTTCCGGCCGCGCCGCGGATTCACCGTGCCCGGCGGCGCCTCTAACCGCACGCGGATCGGACGTTCGGCGCATCCAGATACGCCGACCCCCAAGCCGCCCCCAAAGTTCGCCCCCCAGCACATCACCGCCCCTCGCACGAGACGGGCACAGGTTTGGTAGCGGCCACCGAACAGCTCGCGGGCCTCGCCGGGGAGCTCGACTAGGCTTGCCACCTTCCACGCCTCACGCGCGTTGCGTCGGTCCCGGACTTCTCGGAGCACATGTCGCTCGTCCCGCCCCCAGCAATACACCCTCCCGAGTTGGTCGAGCGCGCACGCGTGATCGTCCCCCGCGACCAGGCTCCGCGCGCGTTGGATCCCGACGATGGCTTCGAGTTCACCCTCGCCGTGCCGGCACGCAACGTCGCCACGGCCGTCGATCTGGCACTCCAAAGCGTCGCCCTTCGCGAACACACTCGCCCCGCGCGTGCGTGGCGGCCCTGGCTGCGGCCCGGCCGGGCCGCGCCAGCAGTGAACGTCGCCAGCCCGCGACGTCGTGCACAGCACCTCGTGGCCCACGGTGAGCGCCGCTGCCGGCCGTTGCATGGCGACCGGCACGAGCGGAACCGCCGGCGGATCGAGATCCAGCGCCACGGCCGGATGTACCGGCGAGATGTGACGCTCCTCGAGCGCGGGCAGCTCGAAGCACTCGACACCGCCATCGTGGGCGCGAATGCACCCGAAGCCGACGTCGAGCACCAACTGCGCCGTGCGATCCCACGTGCCGTCCGGAAGACGCAACAAGATCTCTCGCTTGCTCGAGGTCCCGAGGCACGTCAGAAAATCCGCTCGTTCAACACTGGGTGTCGTGGAGCGCTTGGCTCCGGAACTCCGTGTCGGCCGCTCACGCCGCGAGGCTATGCAACTCGCGTAGTACGACCCGGTGACGTGCAGGTGCGTCCACTTGCCGAGGTCGCTTCTCGCGGTCCATGCGGTCGCGCTGCGCTCCTCGAATCGCCCGGTCGGACAGTCACGGCCCTTGTCCGCGCAAAACACGCGGCCGTCGACGATGGCGCAGGTCTGGTCGCCCTTGAGGTCGAGTTCGTCGAAACGCTGCAGCTGAAGCTGCGTGGGCGGGATGTACGTGGAGGGCTCGCCCGAGACGCCGGGTCCTGCGCCCCAGCAATGCACGTCGCCCGCCGTGGACACCGAGCAGGCGTGGGCGCCGCCAACGGAGAGGTCGGCGCTCGGCGGAACGTCGATCATGCGGAAGGACGCGACGCGGTTGGCGTCACTCAGGCGCTCGAGGTACGACTGTGGCGCCCTGCGTTTCCCCTCGTAGCAAAAGACCTGCCCCTCGGCATTGCGTCCGCACAACGACCAGTCGTTCACCCCGAGCTGAACGACGTGGCCGATGCCGGGAATCGGTCGCGGGTCGGGTTTGCCAGCGGTCCGCCAGATCTTCGTGCACAAGATCTCGGACCCCGCTGCGACGCAGACTTCCTCGATGCTCGCAGCAATCGCATCGAACCGCGGACGCTCGAGTCCCCACGTGAGAGCCGGTGCGAACGGACTTTGGCAGCGGACCGCTGCACGGTCGGCGGTGATGATGCAGAGATCGCCGACGCTCGCGCCAAACTCGTGCGCTGAACTCAGTCCCTCCACGCGAACTGCGGGCGTCCACTCTTCGACTCTGTCACGAGCACCATACCCGGAGGTCGAGTGTGGAGATCGCCAACAGGCGACGTCACCGTCCGACAGCACCGCGCAGGCTTGAAGCGGGGCCATCACCAACGCTTTCGCCCCCGATGCGCCGACGATCGTCTGCGGTCTGCCGTGAAGCCAGCCGCACTGCACCTCGCCATCGAGGGCGATCGCGCACGCGTCGTCCGACATCGCAATCTCGCGTGCGGGTGGCATGCCAGAGATCCGGTGAGGCCGCTGGACTCGCGAGACCGGGTCGCTGTCACCCTCGGCCTTGGTGTCGTAGGACCCCCAGCACCAGATCTCACCCTTCTGGCGGATGACGCAGGTGTTCGCTTCGCCGGCGGCAACGCGCGTCACGTTGTCGGACCTGGGCTTCAGGACGGTCGTGGAAGGCAGGGACGCGGGCTGTGGATCCTCGGTTTGGGGCGACTCGAGCGTCGGGTTGGGCCGACAAGCAGAGGCGACAACTGCTAGGACGATGATGGCGCATTGGCGGGAGAGGATCGACGCGAACGCGAGGAACAGGACGATGAAAGACCCATGGCGCGCGGCGGACTCCGCCGGCTCGGCTGGCGGAGCCCGCTCGCGATCCATGGCGCCCGAGTTCATCGCAGGCCCTCCCGCCTCGTCGAGACGGAGTTGCTGGATGACCGGAGGGCTGTGGATGCCATCCTGATCCGCGCGCATATAGCGCGGGGTCTCACGCGGCATGAGGAATGAAAGTGTCGCCAGATCTCTCGGAATCATTGGGGATCTCCAGGTCTGGTGGACGGGGTGGTGGGGCGAGCACACGAAGCCTCCCAGCGGGTGCAGGGGTGGGTGCAGGGGAGCCTTCTGCGCGCGGGCTCAGGATCGGGGCCATCCACGAACTCGGTCGCCATGAACGGCCGAGCGCCGGCCTCGGGCAGATGCCCCCAACGCACAGGTCGGACGATGTTCGCGTGAAGCCCCAGCGCGCTCGCGTACTTCGCCTCGGCGAGCAGTCGCGGCTCCGCGTCCGCGCGCGCCTCCGACTTCCCCTCGAGCACCTTGAGCGCGATGAGCCGCCCCGACGCCACGTCTTGCGCCTTGTACATCGTGCCGCCGGCGCCATGCGCCACGTCGTCAATGAGGCGGAGCGCGCCGACTTCGAGTGGAGATGGCGTCATTGGCGAGAAAGTGGGCTCTCCGGTTCGGGGTCCACCAAAGGCGCTGGTGCCATGGGGAGCCCGCTTCCGACCACCCAATGAAAGAACGCGAGAACTCCGGCTGCAGCGACCACGATCGTGATGCGCTGGGGCGGCCAAGCCCACACGGCATGCTCGAAAAAGGCAGAGATTCCCCCTTCGTGGCCAGCGAAAACTGCGCTCATCCACCAGCGATCCATCTCGATCCAGACTGCAGTGCAGGCCAAGAGACCGCCGCTCGCGAGGAGTATCCAGCGAGATCCGTGGCCGTATCGTGCATGGGCCGCTGTGCTCAGTGCGCACACCATCAGGGCCACTGCGGCGACTATGGGGCCATTGCCTTGCACCGCCCAAGCAGGGGGGAGTGTTGTGACAAGGAGAGAAAACAGCGAGGTGGTGCTCAGGAACACGGCGATAGACTCCAGACTCCTGACCGGCGCTGCCCAATCGCGCTGCAGCCAGCGCACTAGTTTGCCTATGGCCAGCGAGATGATCAGGCAAGGGATCAGGAATAGGGGCAAGAGGAGAAGAAGGTAGCCCTCCAATTCGAAGCTGCGTGACAGCACCAGAAGGGTTGCCGCATTCGTAGTCATGCTGGCTGCCCTAGCCCACGTGGATGGCCTGGGTCTCATCGCAAGCACCTTGTCAGCTTCGAACGGAGTCGCTCGACGGCGGGCTTCCCCGCTTTGCCGGTGTAGCGACAGCGCCAGTAGAAGGCGGCCCACGATTTATCCGGCATTTGCGGGAAGATTCGAGAGATGTCTCGGTTCAGCAGATCTACGCCGAGCACGGCAGTTCGCATGAGCGACACGGTGCGGTGGCCCTTGATCGTTGGCCAGATCTCGATCGGGTATGCCGCGCCGTGATGGCAGAAGACCTGCCATCGTCGTGACGGTACCGACTCGGCGTGCGCGCGGTAGTTCAGGGTATGTCCGTTGGGAAACGATGCAAAGACCGTTTGGTTCTCCGGCACGGTCGGCGCCCCCGGTTTGGAGTAGGGTCGTCCGTTCGCGAACCCGCAAGCGCTCTTGTTCGTTGCGAAAAGACCCCATCGAACGTGCATGTGGAGGCAATCATGAAGGCAGACGAAGACCATGGTAATGTCGGTCAGATTGACGTGATTGACAGCGTGGTCCACAGTTCCGACTCCGCTGACCTCGACGAAGGACAACTTCATGCGCGGAGCGAGGTGCACGTTGTCGAACTGGCCCTGTCGAGGTTCCTTCTGGATGTTCTCCCAGTCGCCGCCATCTCGGGCCACGCACGACTTCAGTGTTCGAGCGCCCTTGAAGCGCGCATCCGCCAAGGTGACCTCCCCATCTTCCTGCGCGAGGTGGTCTTCGTGATGTTTCGCGTCGTCGCCGAGCGCCTTTCTCTCTGCTGAATCTAGCCGAGCAGGCTTCTCCTTCTTGTCCTTGCCGAAGACCTGATCGGGATCGGTGACGTAGTAGTCGAAAATGTTGTCGGTGACGGGTACCGGAAACTCGGCCAGTCCGGGTATGAAGGCGGTCGCCGTGTGATTGTGATTCGCATCGCTCACGACCAGCGCCTTGATGGTGTCCTCCATCTCGGCGTCCCCGTGCGTCATCGCCTTCGCGGGGCGCTCGAAGCGGATCCGCACCTCGGCCGTCGCGAGGTCGTTCGTGCTCATGAACATGACATGGGGGTAGAACCGGGCGAACCCCATGAAGTCGCCGCCCACGAAGTCGGGCCGCTCGCGGCACGTCGTCAAACTCACCAGCGCGATGTGTCGCGTGTTGCCGATGCAGATCCGGGCGGACGCGTTCGTGGTGCACAGGAACTCGAGGTAGTGGGGCACGTCGGGGCCAGGCATGAAGGCCTCGCCGAGCGCGTCGACCTCGTCGCGCGACATCGGGAACACCCCACCGTCGCGCTCCTCGAACACGAACGCGACCAGCAGGCTCTGATCGGTGTTCGCCCGCAGACGCCACCAGTCGGTCTCGTCCTCGTCGATCCGTCCGCCGGCCACATGCCACGTGCCTACGACGAACTCGGGCATGAGCGGCAGCGTCTCGCCCCTGCCGTCGGTGTAGGTGACGAGGAGATCCTGGAAGTCCAGGCGCTTGCAGACGGTGGCGGGATGCTTGTAGCGCATGCCCATGCCCCGAGACCATACCCGCAGGTTGCGGAACGTGGCCGGCGCGTCGGCGTCATGGTCGAATTGCCAGATGAAGTTGGCCGCCACGATGTTCTCGTCGGACTCGCCGGGGCGCAGCTCCGGAGGCACGTCGTCGGGCATCGTGGGGTCGGGTTGGGATGCTCGGAAGTCGCGGCCGGTGATCTCGTGCAGCGTGGCGTGACGGTGGTTGCGTGCCGCGGTGAACGGCATCGAGTCTTCGAGGAGCTGGGCGAGGGACGGCATCACGCGCCTCCTTGGATCTCGGGCGTGGCGTAGTCGAGCACCGCGCCGCCGCCGTCGGCACGCGCTGCGTCGGCGACGCGGAAGCGATCGCCGTGGAGGACCGCCACGGTGACGATCCCATGGGCATCGGCATACAGCGAGCCGCGCCGGTCGTTGACGCAGACATGGACGCCCGCTCGGCCGAGCCCTTCCATCAGGGGCGCGTGAACGTACAAGGCGATGCGGAGCTCTGGGCGAACCGCCAGGTGCTCCCGGATGAACGTGCCGTCGTACAGCTCGTCCGTCTCTGGCGTCGGGGTGCAGCCGGGGTCACAGAGCACCAGATCCACGCGGCGGTTGTCCGGGCACTCGTGGTCGGCGAGCTCGGGCGCGGAGACCGGCCACCGCTCGCCCATCGTCGTCGGCTCGGGCGCGAGCTTCAGCGACCTTCGCGCCTCGGCAACGCCCTCGCGATCCGTCAGCAGGATCCGACCGAGGTCGTCGTCGTACAGGTCGAAGATCGCGGCCCAGTCGTCGGGGCCGAGCGGCTGGCGCTGGTCGACGTCGGCATGCTCGCGCAGCACGGCGAGGGCAGCCGCCGTGGCGGGGCCCCAGTCGTCGTCGATCGATCCGGGATCACATCCAAGGCCACACGACACGGCAGCCCAGGCGAGGGCGGCCTGCAGCGTCGCGACATCGGCATGTGCGAAGGCGTGTTCCGCCCAGCCCGTACGGTCGCCCGCGAGGTAGAGGTGGACCGAACGGGCGCGCTCGAGCGCGAGGGCTTCGTTGTCGCCTGCCTTGCCCTCGGTGTCCGCGTGTCCGACGACGTGCAGCTCGCCCGCGCCGGCGTCCGTGAGCGCCCGCCGCAGCGCGCCGCGAACGGTCGTCGGCCCGTCGGCGGTCTGCGACATCGTCCCGAACAGCAGCACCGGTCGCGCCTCGACCCAACGATCGATCGAGACGATCGTCGCGCGCGGCCGCGTGATGACCAACGTGTGACAGTGGTCGACCGCCACCTCGAGCGACGCGTCGGCGACACGACCAAAGGCGAGCCCGCCGGTCGGAGTGGGTTCGGCGGGCGGCGGTGGGAGCACGACGTCCGCGAGCAGGCGGACCGTGTACATCTCGTCCAAGGGCACGTCGGCGCGGACCCGGCCGGTCGCGTCGGACTTGCAGCGGACCGCGAAGCCGCGGGTGTTCTTGACGGCGAACTGTGCGCCCTCGATCGGCACGCCGTCGTCGGTGGTGACGATGAACTCGACGACGTGCTCTGACTGGGGCTCGGTCGACTCGCGGGGTGCGAGGTCGGAGAGCAGCGGGATGTGCGACGTCGCGTGATCGGCCGCGTCGCCGCGGCCGGAGGCGAAAGCGACACTCGAGTATCGCCGGCCGCTGGAGACCACCCGGCAGCCGCTGCGCTCGAGCAGCTCGGCCGCGCGTTCGAGCTGCTCTTCCCGAGTCCGAGGTTCGCCCCAGCCGTCGAGGCGCTCGCCGGTCATTGCATGCACGGCTTCGGCGAGCCCGTGGAGGTCTCGAACGTCCTCGAGCATCTGGCGAAGCCCCGCGCGGGTGGGGCGCAACGAGCAGCCGAGGTCACGCAGGAACACGAGTCGCTCGCCGAGGCCAACGTCGAGCACGATGCAGTCGTCGAACATGCCAGGCCCACGCAAAGCACCCGGCCTGCCAACGGTACGCGGCTTGGAATCTCGGCAAGTTGCAGTCACCCGGCCAACGTGCCGGCGCCGCGAGGGGTGCGGCATCTGCTCCGCACCTGCGGCGGCGGCGGCTGGTTCGGGGCCGACGATCACGCGCGGCATCAGCGAGACCGCCGCGCTGGCGGGGCGCCGGAGGTGCGTGACGAAGACGCGCGCCCCGGTTCGGCGAGCCCCTGTGCTCTCGTCGGAGTCAGGCCGACGCGACGGGAGACGAAGGCTCGGCCGAACCGGGGGCGCGAGCGAAGGAAGTATCACGGGACGTCTGCGCCTGCGACGTCCTGGGCGCCGGGCTCGCTGGGCCTCAGGTCGTCGCCGTCGATGTCGGTGGGTGGGTCGCCTTGTTGCCACTGGGCGGCGGTGAGGATTTCTTCGGGGGCCATACCGCTGAGACGGAAGTTGCCGGTGGCGTAGCCGCCGGCGACAAACCAGTTGGTGTTGAGTTCGCCGAGTTCGGCCTCGGTGAGGCTGTTCTCGAAGGTGTCGGTGGTGCAGTCGAGTTCAGGGTCGTCGGTTTCGGCGACGAGGAGGGAGTTGCGCACGTCGACAGTAGCGGCGCCGTTGCAGCGCAGCGCAGCGGCGGAGCCGAAGCCTGCGCCAAGGGTTGTGTAGAGGATGTCGGCCTCGGCGCTGGTGACCTGCAGTGCGGCGACGTTGTTCTGGCTGCCGCCGACGAAGCAGTTGCGGAGGTGGCCGACTGCGCCTGCGGTCAGCGTGATGCCGCCGCCGGTGTTGCCAATGACGGAGGTACAGTCGAGGTAGAGGGAGGAGGCGTTGGCGGTGATGCCGACGGCGGTGCTCTGTCGGAAAGCGGGGCACTGCTCGTGGAAGCTGCACCCCACGCACGCGTTGTTCTCGTCGTCGCACACCGGCGTGGTGCCGCCGCAGGCGGAGGGTTCGTCCGCCGTGCACGTGACGCACTGGCCCTCGTCGCACGCAGGGGCGGCCGGGTCCTTCGCCTCGCATTGCGCGTCACTGCTGCACGGCACGCACACGTCGTCCAT
>JBBQJI010000132.1:0-9139 GCA_038325765.1 Nannocystales bacterium | reverse complement strand
CACGCACTCGCCTTCCCACGACACACAGCGCACCAGCAAACCTCGTCGCCCTCGCTCGACGCCGGCTCTCTCCGGTGCACTGTGGGCCTGCTTACCTCGACGGCTCCCAACCGCCACCGCGGCTCGCCCGCCCTCCGCCGGCTCGCACTTCAAAACGCTTAAGCACGCGCACCCGAGCTGTCTGCTTCGCGTCGTCCGCGACGAGCAGACGCACGAGAACGTTGGTGTCGAAGGCGATCATCGAGCGCGGTGATTCCCGACGACTGCGCGTCCGATCGCGTCGTCCATCGCCTCGACCGAGACCGGACGGCCGCGGCGGCGTAGCAAGCCCTCGAGAGCCTTGAGATCGACGGTCGCGGGTCTTACTTCCGCGACCCCATCCGCGCGCACGACGAACGACACGCGGTCGCCGGCCTGCAGGTGCAAGGCATCGCGCACTGCCTTCGGAATCGTGATCTGCCCCTTGGACGTGACGGTCGCGACGCTCACCTTACCATCCCTCCGATTCCTTACGCGAGGGTAAGGCGCGAGAGTTGCGCGGTCAAGCGCCGGCGAGCAGCTCGTGGATGCGGAAGTTGCAGAGCGGACAATTGGCCCAGCGGAAGAACGCAAGCCACACGTTCTGGCCGGCAAAATCCCGCAGTCGCACCGAGGACCCGTCGAGCTGCACCGCCGTGAAATCCGGGGCGAGCTGCCCAACCTCGAGACGAGACCGCGACTCCGACATGGTCGCGTGATGCTAGCGGGGGACCGGCTGGGCGTCGACAGCCGGCGACGGCGAACGACCGACATTCTCAGGGTGCATGCTCTGCCGCCCATGCCTCGACGTCGGCCGGCGTCGTGGGTAGACCGGCGTCCGCCGCCGCCTGCCGCACGGTCTCGAGCTCGCCGTCGTCGATGACCCCGTGCGCGAACAGGATCGCCGCGGCCTCCACGTAGTTCTCGTACGCATGCAGCCCGTCGAAGCGCGACGCCGGGCTCGTCGCCTCGACCTCGTGGATGAGTCCGAACGCGGTCCGGTCGGGGTGCGCCTCGATCGACGCGATGTAGGCCTCGGGATCCGCCGCGGTGTCGTCGCCGAACATGATCACCACCTGACCCTCGTGACGCGCCATCACGGCGGCGATGTCGATGATCTTCTCGCGCTCGGCGATCCACGGCACGCCCGAGATGCCGGTCTCGATCGGGCCGGGAGGGACGCCGTACTGCTCGAGGTACGCGGGGATGTCGAGCACGCGCTCGGGCCGGCGCGCGGTCACGTAGTTCACGTCGCCAGGGCCGCCGCCGCCGCGGAGCTCGAGGATGGTGTAGAGCGCGGGCAGACCCGGATAGGGCGGCGCGGAGTACTCGGGCGACGCGTGGGGAATGACCGTGTCGTCGAGATCCGAGACGATCACGAACTCGCCGACTGCCGCGGAGTCGCATGCCGCCAGCGCGTCGGTCGATTCGGCAAACGCATGGAGATTCTCGAAGGCGGAGATCCCGACGTAGGCCACCGTGTCGAGCGCGACGAGGCTGTCGAATGCACCGTCTGATTCGCGCGCCTCGACGATGTTCCTCGCGGCGCGGCTGTCGAGGCCGACGTCGTCATCCAAGACCTCGACGCTCGCGGTGTTGGCGACGTCGAGCATCGCCCTCGCCGCGCATGTGCCTTCGTCCGGGGCCACGAAGCCGTCCGACTTCTTCACGCACGTCGCACATTCGTCGATGGCACCGGCACCGTTCCCGGCCCCGTCGGGGTCGCAGGCGACGGACGCGGACGGACAGACCCAGACGGAGAGCGCGGAGAGGCGGTGGAGCATGGCTGCAAGCCTACTTGCGCACACTGTCGGTCGCTGTAGTTTCTACGTCACATGTCGGTCGCGCACGTCACGGGCCATGACGTGCGCCCGTACGCCCAACCCCCTCACCCGCCCGCTCGTGATGGCACCACCACGACCGGGCAGCTTGCCTGCCGGATGATCTTGTCGGCGGTGCTGCCGAGAAGTGCACGATGCACGCGTCCGCGTGCGCTCGCCGCCAGCACGATCGCGCCCGGCGCAACCGTGATCGCGGCGGCCAGGATCACGTCGAGCGCGTTGCCGGTCTCGACCACGTAACGAAGCGTGACGCCGGGGCAGTGCTGCGCCGCGATCCCTGCGAGAACGGCCGTGGCCGACCGACCTGCGTCGCCCTCGAGCGCGTCCAGGCGCACAGGCGTCGTCCACGTCGCGTAGCCGGCGAAGTCGCGGACGGCGTGCACGACCACCACCTCGCCGCCTTCGGCGAGTCGAGCCGCGAGCTCGAGCGCGCGGATCGTGCACTCGCCGACCGCGACCCGGTCGTGGTCACCCACCTCCACGCTGCGCTCCGACGCGGAGTCGCCCTCTTCGAGCGATTCGAACTCCACCGGCACCAAGACGCTGTGGAACACCCCATTCATGGCGAGCGCCTCCAACCGCCGCCCAGCGCCTGATAGACCGCCACCACCGCCTGTAGCTGCAGTTTCCTGGCCTCGACGAGATCCATCTCCGCTTCGAGTGAGTCTCGCCGCGTGAGCAGCACCTCGGAGTAGTCGGCGTGCGCCGATCGATACAGGACGTTGGAGACCTCGATCGCAGATTCGAGGGCCGTGACCTGCTCGGCGAGCTGCTGGTAGCGCTGGGAGAGATTGGTGATCGCCATCATCTGATTGTAGACCTCGGTGTATGCCCGCAGAATCGCGCGCTCGTATTCGTAGACCGCCTGGACCTGCCGCGCGTTCGCCGAGCGGTAGTCGGCCTTGATCGCAGCGCGGTTGAGCAGTGGCGCCAGTAGGCTGCCGGCCGCGCTGTACGCCAGCGACTGCGGCGTATCCACCAGGTGGCGCAGGTTGAAGGACTCGTAGCCGACCCCGGCGTCGAGGCTCAGCGAGGGATAGAAGCGGGCCTTGGCGCTCTTGGTGTCGAACTCTGCCGCCGAGAGCCGCAGCTCGGCCGCCTTCACGTCAGGCCGGTTCTCGAGCAGGTCGGAGGGCAGGCCTGTGGCCACGAGCTCGGGCTTCGCCGAACGCAGCGCTGCGGGGTCGCGCTCGACGTGTTGGGGGAAACGTCCGACCAAGAAGTTGATGCGATTCTCGGCGACGATCCGCTCCTGTTCGAACGCGAACCTGCGGCCTTGGTTCTTGAGCACCTCGGCCCGGAATCGCTGCACGCCGAGCTCGTTGTCGCGCGCCGCAGCCTTCTTCGCCTCCACGATCGCGAGGCCGTCTTTCTGGATCGCGATGTTGCGATCGAGGATGTCGATCTGGTTGTCGAGCGCGACGAGATCGTAGTACGAGTTGGCGAGCTCGGCGATGATCTGGGTGACCAGGAAGTGTCGCTCCTGGATCGTGGCCTGGTAGCGCGCCTTGGCGGCCTTGCGCGCGCTGCGGAAGCGGCCGAACATGTCGGTCTCCCACGAAGCCCGCAGGCCGAAGCGGAAGTTTGGCAGGTGCTCCCGCACGCCATCCGCCCGATCACTGACGCCCTGGCTCGTGCGCTGCCCCACCTTCTCCAGACCGGCGCCGACCTCCGCGTCGATCCGCGGCAGGTACTCGCCACGGGCCGCTGCAGCGTCGTTCTGGGCAATGATGATGTCCTGCAGGCGGATGTCGAGCTCCTGGTTGTTGTTCAGGGCTTCTTTGATGAGCGCTCGCAGATTGGGATCGGCGAAGAACCGATCCCACTGCTGTTGCGTCGCCACGCTGGGGCCGAGCGGGACGCTCGCGGGTGGTGGGCCGAACGACCCCGGTACGGATGCATCGGGACGGCGGGCCGCGTTGTCGCCGAGCACCTTCGCGGCGCATCCTGCGAAGAGGGAGAGCGCACACGCCGTCGTTCCGACGGCGATGGAATGACTCCATCTATTCACGGTGCTCCGCCTCCCGGCCGGCGCGCAGGAACGTCTCGAGCCGCGCGATGTTGCCGAAGATGTAGTAGAGGCCCGGGATGATGAGCACTCCGAACACCGTGCCCATCACCATGCCGCCGAGCGCCGACGACCCGATCGTGTTGTTGCCGACGGCGCCCGCGCCCTTGGCGACCACGAGTGGGTAGAGGCCGGCGACGAACGCGAACGAGGTCATGAGGATGGCGCGAAAGCGGGCCCTCGCGCCGGCGATCGCCGCCTCGAACACGGTGGCGCCCTCGCGTCTGGTCTGAATCGCGAACTCCACGATGAGCACCGCGTTCTTGCCGAGCAGGCCGACCAGCATGACCAGGCCCACCTGGGCGTAGATGTCGTTGGCCAGCCCCATCATCTTCAGCATCAGGAACGACCCGAACGCCCCCGCCGGCAGGGAGGTGATGACGGCGAGCGGCAATACGAAGCTCTCGTACTGCGCCGCCAGCACCAGGTAGACGAACACGAGCACGATCGCGAAGATGTAGATCGCCTCGTTGCCGCGCTTGGCCTCGTCGTACGAGAGACCCTCCCACGCGATGTCGTAACCGCGCGGTAGCACCTCGGCGGCAACCTCGTTGATCGCGGCGATGGCGTCGCCGGTGGTGTAACCCGGCGCATTTCCGCCGCGGATCGCAGCCGAGTTGTACATGTTGTACCGGGTCAGCTCGTTGGGGCCCTGCCGCTTCTCGATGGTCATGAACGCCGAGTACGGCACCATTTCGCCCGCTTCGTTCGCGACGTACATCTTCAGGATGTCCGCGGGCAGCGCGCGGAACTCGGGCGCCGCCTGCACGTAGACGCGGAAGAAGAAGCCGAAGCGCACGAAGCCCTGCTCGAACGAGCTACCGACCAGCAGGTCTAGATTCTCCATCGCCTTGCCGATTGTCACGCCCTTCTGCATCGCCTTTTGGTTGTCGATGACCAGCTCGTATTGCGGGTAGTTGGCGGCGTAGAACGTGAACAGCCCGACGAGCTCGGGGCGCTCCTGCAGCGCCGCCATGAAGGTCTGGTTGAGTCGATCGAACTCGTGGTAATCCTCGCTGCTCACGCGCTCGATGAGCCGGAACGAGACGCCGCCGGCGGCGCCGTACCCAGGGACCGCGGGCGGCTCGAAGTACTCGACCACGGCGCCGAAGTCCTTGGACTTCTCCTCGAGCTGCTCGATGATCTCGGTGACCGACGCGTCGCGCTCCGACCAGTTCTTCAGGTTGATGAGGCAGGTGCCCGCGTTCGAGGCGCGGCCCTCGGTGATGATCTCGTAGCCCGCGAGCGACGAGACCGACGCCACCCCGTCGATCTCGAGCGCGAGATCCTGCAGTTCGCGAGCGACGGCGTTGGTGCGCTCGAGCGTCGTGCCGGGCGGGGTCTGGATGATCGCGTAGATGATGCCCTGGTCCTCGTTGGGCACGAACCCGGCCGGGAGCACCTTGTCGATCTGCACGATACCGAACACGAAGAGGCCCAGCACCGCGATGGTGATGTAGAACTTCTTCAGCAGCACCCGCATGAGTCGCACGTAGAGCGCTGTGAACCAGTTGAACACGCGGTTGAACGCCTGGATGAACAGCGTGACGGGGTTGCGGGTCCTGCCCCCGCCGTGCGTCGCCTTCAGGATCATCACGCAGAGCACCGGCGTGAGGGTCAGCGCGATGAACCCCGACAGTACGATCGACGAGGCCATCGTGACCGAGAACTGGCGGTAGAACACGCCGACCGGACCGGGCATGAACGCGACCGGGACGAACACCGACGTCATCACGAGGGTGATCGCGACGATCGCACCGCCGATCTCGCCCATGACCTCGCGGGTGGCGTGGTAGGTCGAGAGGTGCGTCGCCTCCATCTTGGCGTGCACCGCCTCGACGACGACGATCGCGTCGTCGACCACGATGCCGATCGCCAGCACCAGGGCGAACAGCGTGATGAGATTGATGCTGATGTCCAGCAGCGCCATGAAGATGAACGCGCCGATGAGCGACACCGGCACCGCGAGCGCGGGGATCAGCGTCGAGCGCCAGTCGCCGAGGAACAGGAAGACGACCAGCGCGACCAGCACGAACGCTTCGCCCAGGGTGTGCACCACCTGCTCGATCGAGGCATCGACGAAGCTCGAGACATCGTAGCTGATCGCGTAGTCCATCCCCGGCGGGAAGCTGCTCGCCTTGATCTCGTCGAGCTTGGCCTTGACCTCCGCGATGACGTCGCGGGCGTTGCTGCCGAGCGTCTGCTTGAGCACGATCGCCGCGGAGGGGTTGCCGTCCAGATTCGAGTAGATGTCGAAGAACTCGCTGCCGAGCTCGATCTCCGCCACATCCTTCAAATGGAGGATCTCGCCGTCGGGCGTGGCGCGGAGGATGATGTCCTCGTACTGGACGGGCTGGTTGAAGCGGCCCTCGTAGACGAGCGTGTATTCGAGCGATTGCGACTTCTTGCCGGACGCCTGTCCGAGGCGCCCGGGACGACCGATGACGCTCTGCTCGTCGATCGCGTCCATGACGTCCTTGGCCGAGATGCCGTACGCACGCATCCGGTCGGGGTTCAGCCACACGCGCATCGCGAACTGACGGCTGCCGAGGATGCGTGCGAGCCCGATGCCGTCGACGCGCGCGATCTCGGGGATGACGTTGACGTTGGCGAAGTTGAACAGGAACTTCTCGTCGGCGTCCTCGGCGGTGCTGAACACGTTGACGTACATCAGCATGCTGGGCTGGACGCGCTGCAAGATGACGCCCTCCAGCTGGACCAACTTCGGCAGCTGGCTCATCACCTGGTCGATCCTGGTCTTGACGTTGATCACCGCCTGGTCGGGATTGGTGCCGAGCTCGAAGATGACCGAGATCGTCGCCTCGCCCGCGCTCGTGGCATCGGAGGTCAGATAGCGCATGCCCTGGACGCCGTTGATGGCGCGCTCGAGCGGGATGAGCGTCGATTCGACGAGGACCTGTGCGCTGGCGCCGGGATAGGCGATGGCGATGGTGACCTGCGGCGGGGCGATCTCCGGGAACTGCGAGATCGGGCGCTGGCTGACCGCGAGCAGGCCGAGCAGCACGATCACGACGGAGAAGACGATCGCGAGGACGGGGCGGTGGAGGATCTTGGCGAACATTGGGGGGCTCACTCCGCCCACACGTCGAGGTGCGCATACGCCTCGGCGGGGTCTTCGTGCTTCGTTTCGATGCTCTGGCCGTCCCTGACCCGACGCAGGCCGTCGAGCAGGATCGTCTCGCCGTCCTTCAGACCGTCGCCGATGATGAAGAGGTGGGGCACCTCGGCGGCGACCTCGATCGATCGCTGGTGGACGACGCCCCCCTCGTCGACGACGAATACGTAGCGCCGATCGAGGATCTCGAAGGTCGCCTTTTGCGGGATCATCAGCGCGTTGGGATGCTTGGTGGTGACGACGATGTTGCCGGTCTCACCGTGCCGTAACAGGCCATTCGGATTGGGGAACGTCGCCCGGAACGCGATGGTGCCGGTGGTGCTGTCGAAGTCGGCTTCGATCGTCTCGAGCTTGCCCGGCTGGTCGAACACCTTGCCGTTGGCCATCTCGAAGTGGATCGCGAGCGACTGATCCGGGTTGGCCTTGTAGTCGAGATACTCGGCCTCCGGCACGTTGAAGTAGATCCACAGTGTGCTGTTGTCGGAGAGTGTGGTCAGCAGTTCGCCCTCCTCGGCGAGGCTGCCCAGCCGGACCTCGAATCGATCCATGAGCCCGGTGAACGGCGCGCGGATCTCGGCCAGGCGCTTGTGAGTCTGGGCCAGCGACAGGTCGGCCTTGGCGCGGTCGAGCCGCGCGCCGGCGAGCGCGAGCTCGGCGGGAGACACGATGTCCTTTTCGGCGAGCACCTTTGTGTTCTCGTACTCGATGCTCGCGACGTCGGTCTCGGCCTGCGAGTGGCGGACTTCGGCCTGGAAGAGCAGCGGCATGATCTGGAACATCTTGGTGCCCTTCTCGATCCGCTGACCCTCGTCGACGAAGATGCCGGTGAGATAGCCGCGCTCCTGGGCGCGCACCTCGATGTGTTGGATTGCCCGGACCTGAGCGACGTACTCGTGTGTGAGGTCCGCGTCGCGTCGCAGCGGGGTGGTGACGGAGAAGACGCTGGCTTCCTCGTGCGTCTCGTGCACTGGCTGGCATGCGCAGAGCGAGGCGAGGAGGAGCGCGAGGGCGGGGTGTGGGAATCGAAGCGATGGTATCGGCACGTTCGGTCGTCCGCAGAGAGGGGTCACGTAGAGAACTGGGCCTGCGCGCGTCGACAGGGCGAGGCGGCACAGAGTGGCGCGTGGGAGGCCCTCGCGCCAACGGAAGGATCTCGCGCGAAGTCACGGCGCCCGTGGGTGGCGTCGGCGGCTATGCTAGCGACGAGTCGGTGGTCCGCGACCCAGGCCGCTCGACACCGGACGCTTGGATGCGCACGCGGAGGTTGCTCGCCCACGGTCGCGCAGACCCGCAGCGATCGACGCCGGTGCGGAGATCGTCACCGACGATGGTTCGGCGTCGCCGTCTTCGCTCTCGGGCGCGGACTCTGCCAAGAACTCGGGCCCGCAGCTCGGGTCGCCCGAGGGTCCGCGCAGGTCCATCGCGGCGGGGGCGGACACGACGGTGGGCGCATCCGAGCTGACGGTGCGCGCGGCCGCGTGCGTCTGCTGGGCCCCGCCGAACACCAGCAGACCCAGACCGAGGCAGATGAGCAGCGTCAGCAGCGGGCGCGCCGCTGCGCCCGCACCCACGAGACGATGTCCGCGACGCGGCAGAGCCGCGTGCGTTGCCGTCCTGTCGTTGACGCGCCGATGCACGTATGGGCTGTAGCGGTGGGCTGCGAGGTTGGCAAGCGTCGGGCTCCTCCTTCCTGGTCGAGCTGGCGTCTTTCGACACACTCGACCGAGGCCCGAGCTGATGCCCGGAGGCGTGGCGCCGCTCCGGATCATGCCGCTTCGGCCACCATTGTCGACGACGCAACTTCGTGATCGAGCGCCCGAATCACGGCCCCGTCATGGCGTTCACCTCGGATGCCGAATGCTTAGCGCGCACCAGCGCATGCCGGATCGCGTGATGGTCCGACCGCAGCCCGCGATCGAAGGCCGACTCGCCGAGCGTCCGCGATGGTCGCAGCGTCGGCGAACGCTCGCGCGCCTCGGGTAGAACTGAGCTCACCGGCTGAACGGGTGCTGCGCGGAGCCGACCTGGCCGCACGGATCCTGGAGCTGTGCCTGCAAGACGACAGCCCCTCCAGCG
>JBBQJI010000131.1:0-9145 GCA_038325765.1 Nannocystales bacterium | reverse complement strand
GTGTCAGGTCTGCCGCGCGCGAGCGTGGTTTCATCCAGGGAGCCCCCCCGTGAGCTCGTCGACAACCCGCCACCCCCTCGAGACCGCCCTCGCAGGCGCCCGCACGGCCGGCGGCCTGCACGACGCCGTCGCCCTGCTCGCCGCCCTCGGCGCGCTCGAGGCGGCCGCCGGTGACACGCCCACCGTCCGCGCCGCGCTGGCTTGGCTGCAGGGCTACGACTGCATCGCCGCCGAGCTCGACGCCTATCTCGAGGCGTTGACGCCCGCGCCGCCCGAAGACCCCCACGCACTGGACGGCTGGATCTTCGGGGCCGAGTCCGTCGGACTCGCCGCCGCTGCGTGCGAGCGCTTCGGCGACGCGGTCACCCCGGCGATCCGCGCCGCGTTCGCGCGGAGGATCGAGCGCATCCGCGAGGACGCTCGGGCTCGGCCCGCGCGCACCTGGGACTGCGCGCTGGTGGCCGCGCAGACGCGGCTCGGCACGCCGGCGGTGGTTCCGTGGACCGAGATCCGTTCGCGCTACGCCCAAGGGCGCCTGGTCGCGACCGAGGTGGATGACGCGGCGATCGAGGCGTGGGTCGTCGATGCGCTCCACGCCGAGGACGCCGAGCAGCTGCGCGCCTGGGTGCGGCACGAACCGAGGTGGCGCGCGGCCTATGGCGCGGTGGTGCGATGGCTCGGGGACGAGATCATCGTCGCGGCCCGGGCCGACCCGCAGACCGTGCACGCGGCCTCGGATGCCGCTGAGCTCCGGTGGGCCGAGCCCCTGCTCTCCGTGCCCGTCCCGCACCGCGGCGTCGGCGTGCGCTTCGAGGTGCTCCGCGGCCACGGCGGCGTGTTCTCGCGCTTCACCGACGCGTCATCGGTCGCGTTCGCGACGCACGCGGACGGTGCCGTCACCTGGGCCGACGACGTGCTCGGCGAGATCCGCTCTCCGCTGCGCCTGCTCGCGCCACAGACCCCGGAGATCCTCCACGACGTCGCCGACTCCACCGCGCAGCTCGCCGCGGGCACACCCCATCCCCGGGGGCTCCCGATCGCGCTGGCCGTCACGGCGGGGCTCGAGTCCGGGCTGGCCCACGACGCGCTCGCCGAGGCCGCGCACCTCTTCGCGACCGGCGACGATGGCACCGGCGACGAGCCTCGCTGCGCAGCCGCGGTGCTCTGCACGCGCGCGGCGCTCGAGCGCCTCGGCGACCGCCTCGAGGACGAGCACCAGCGTGTGCTCGACGTCGCCCTCGAGCGCGCCGACGCGGCGATCGGCGTCCACGCCGATGGCCTGCTCCTGCTCGACGACGTCGTCGTCTCGGATTGCGTCGGGGGCGACGCTCCTCCCGCCGGTGCGTGGTGGGGTCGGCCGCGCGAGCTCGACGCTCGCGTGCCGCTGCAGGTGCTCCGCCGTGAACTCGAGCGGGCGCGGCCGGGGCCATCGCACGCGGCCGAGGGCGGCGTGGTGCTGTCGTTCGAGCCGCGTCGCGTCGAGGCGCGCGTGCTGTCGATCCGAGCCGCCGAGGTACCGGCAGAGTATCGCGTGGCCGCGGCGGACTCCGCCGGATGCGTGAGTGCGCTCGCGGAGCTCGAATCGATCGATCCCGGCAACGCCCAGGCGTTCGACACCGCCCACCGCACGCTCCTGCGGTTGTGCCTGGGGACCGCCGGACTGTGGCGGAATCCCGAGCTGGCGCCACGCGTACGACGCGTTCGTGATCGCCATCCGAGCCGCGCGAGCGAACTCGACGTGATCGAGCGGTGGCTGTCTCCGCAGCCTGGCGCCGTGATCATCCCGGCCGTCCGGGAGAACGGTCAGGGGATCGTCCTCGAGGCGCGCGTGCGGTTCGCACCGGGGGTCGGGCTCGGCCGACTCGGGCGGGTCGCACACGACGCGGTCGCGCGTGCGTTCGCGGCGCTGGTCGAGTCGTCACCGACGGGTCCTCGCCACCTGCTGGAGGACCACGCGATCGAGATCATCGGCGACGTGGATCTCCTCGAAGGCGCGTCGCTGGCGCTGCCGATCGCGCTTGCGATGGCATCGCTGTGGCTCGATGCAGCGATCCCAGCGGACCTCGCAGCGAGCGGTGACCTCGGCGGTCGCGACAGGGCAGAGGTCCGGCCGGTCGACGGGATCGGGGCGAAGGCCGAGACGCTCGATCGCGAGGCATCCACGACGCGCATGCTCTGTTCCGCCGAACAGGCGCCCCATGCCAGCCGCGGCCACGTGACGGCGGTCCCGGTGGCAACACTCGGCGAAGCCCTCGCGGTTGCCGGTCTCGAGCTCGCGCGCGCGACGTTCGAGCCGGCGTGGCGCGACGTGCAGGCCCGGCTGCTCGCGCTCCAGCAATGGGTCGATGCGGTGAAGTACCAGGATCTGCTCGAGTTCTCCGCGTCCACCGAACCTTGGTTTGCGCTCGCGGAGCGGATGCGATTGATCATCGAATCATTGGCGGCCACCGTTGGTCAGCGCGAACTGCTCGACGCCCGCATCCACTGCGCGCTCGCGTTCACGCATGCGGGCGCCCCGAGAGCCGCGCGCGCCGTCCTGCAGACCGCCGGACGCGACGAGTCGATGCCACCCCCATTTTGCCTCATCTGCGACGTCGTCGACCTCGGGGTCTGCGTCGATGAGGGAGAATGGGCGAGCTGTGCGGCGATCATGGAGCGACTCGACGCCGAACTCGACGCCGCGCCGCCCTACGTGCGCGACGCCGTCTACGGCATCGCGAGGGGCAGCCAGGGCAACGCCCTCCTGCACCTCGCAGATCCCGAGGCCGCCGCCCGCCGACACAGCGAGGCGGTCACGTTTCACGCCAAGCATCAGGTCCGGGAGCTCGCGCGCTCTCGCGTGCATCTCGCGGCTGCCCTGCGCGTGCTCGGTCGTCCGCTCGACGCGCTGGCAGAGCTCGAACGCGCGGAGCAGGATCTCGCGAAGGCCCGCGAACACAGCGTGGCCTACGCCAACACGACGTCGATCTATCTCGACTATGAACGGGCGCGGGCACTGGTCGACATGGGCCTCGGTCTCGAGGCCCACGTCGCCGCCACGAGGGCGCTGCAGCGGTGCGACGGGGCCTTCTGGCCGCGGCTCGGGATCCTCCGCACGCTCGCGTGGGCCCACCGGCTGCTGGGCGACACACGGAGCGTCGAGGCGTGCCTCGAACACATGTGCCGACTCGACGTGAAGCACGACGTCGCACTCCGAGATCGACTCGTCGCCGAGGCCGAAGGTCCGCCGACCCCGCGCGGCGAGATCTACTGAGTCCCGGATCCGCCGCGAAACCGGTAGATCCAGCGGTGGTCGTACTCGGCCTCCGCCTCGAACTCCTCCCGCGAGACGTGGACCACCGAGCCGTCCCCGAGCCTGAACTCGAGGCCGGTGAAGTCATCGGGAAGCCAGCGATCGGGGGACTGCAGAGTTCGGCGTAGCGGAACTCGACGACATCGACCGTGGCGCCGACCTTTGCCTCGATCCACGCCTCTTGGCCGACGAGCCGCGCCTGGACGATTCTGCGCGATGCGTTGATCACGGCGAGAGGAACCCGAGCCGGCTCGCAGGCCGCGAGAAGACCGATGCTCGCGACCAGGAACCACCGGGCTGCGGTGAGCCGTTTCAATGCGCCCGTCCGATCCACCGCCATCGTCGGCGGCAGCCTTCCCATCACCGTCTCCATGATCCGCCCCGCATAGTCTCGAGCCTACTACCGTCCGCCGCGCGGAGCTCCAGAACACCGAACCCGCGCCCCGCACGGCCGCCGCCTCGCCGACGATGGTCTCGATCTCCGCGCGCTCGGAGGTGTCGCGCGATCCGGAGCGTGAGCTGCTGGCGGTGTGCGCCGAGCTGGGGACCACGTTCGTCGCATACAGCCCGCTCGGTCGCGGGTTCCTGACCGGCGCGATCCGTTCGACGGACACACTCGCGGCGGACGACTACCGACGCAACGCACCGCGGGCGAAGGACGGACACGTCGCGCAGAACCTCGCGATCGGCGACGCGATCGGCGAGCTCGCAGCCGCGCGCGGTGACCAGCGCACAGCTCGCGCTGGCGTGGGTGCTGTCGCGCGGGGATCACGTCGACCTACGCGGCGATCCGCGCGTGGGTGCCATCCCCTCCTCCCGCACCAGCGCCATGTGCCCATCATCGTGCTGATGCGCGACCAGACCGAGCGCCGGAAACACCCCACGATCCCCCTGCCGCCGATCTCCGCCTTGCAGGTACACGAGATCGCCATCCGACGTGTTGCGCACCAGGTGCGCCGGCCCGCCGGCGGGGAAGCCCACGAAGTCTCCCGGCCGGAGCTCGAGCTCCGCGTCGTCGATCCGTACGTGCCCGCGCCCCGCCACCACGTGCGCCAGACAAATGTGGTGTCGATCGCGACTCCAGCACGGGCGGGGGCGCGTGCTCGGGCTGACGGCTAAGCCGCCCGCCGTACCGAGATCCCCTCCAGCACATCCGACGCCCGCACCAACCAATCCCCGAGCTGCGTCTTGCCCTGCGTGACGCTCTCGACATACCCCCGCATCAGCACATACGTCGGGTGCTTCGCGATATCCGCGTTCTTCTCGCCCAGCTCGACGTACTTCCGCATCGCCCGCCCTGCCTCGTCGAGATCCATCCCCATCCGCTCGAGATTCCCGCGGCTGCGCGCGAGCATCGGCAGGTAGCCGAAGAACATGGCGTACAGCCCGCTCGGGCGCACGAAGCTGCGCAGCAGATCGATCGTGTTCTCGGTGCGGCTCTGCTCGCGGCCATAGTACTCGAGCATGTGGAAGTCCATCGCGAGGTGGCGGGCCTCGTCGGCGTTGATGCCCTCGAACACGCGGTGACAGATCGGATCGTCTACCGCGCGCACGAGGTATTTCACCAGCGCACCGTCGAGCACGAGCTCGGTCATCGGCACGATCGCGCTGAACACCGACGGATGCACCTTTGTCGCGCTGCGCTCGAGCGTCGCGAGCAGTCGCCGCACGTTGGGGTTGGGCACCGGCCGCGCGCCCCTGTCCAGGATCCCCCAGCGCACCATCAGCAGACGCTCGGCCTCGGCGTGCCGCGCTTCGTCCGTCGAGAACGACTCGAAGATCGCGCGGCGCGTGGCGTCGGTCTCGCGCTGCGCCATCGCATCGAAGACCACCGAGGCGATGGTCTCGATCCAGTAGAGGTCGGCCATGAACGACGACAGGTCCCGCGCCTGCGCGGGGCTGACGCGATCGGCGCCCGGCGCGTCCCAGTCCACGTCACACGTAGACCACTGCAATCGTTGGGCTTTATCCAGAAGACGGGACAGATCGAGCATCGACACCTCCAGCGGTTGAACGTTACACCTGTTGGTGTAACGTTTCAACGTGTCGACGGCTGCGAAGCACGGGTCGCCCGCGTCCACTCCGGACCCGGACGAGGCCCTGACCATCGACGCCCTCGCGCAGCGGGCCGGCACCACCACCCGCAACGTGCGATCGCTGCAGACGCGCGGCCTGTTGCCGCCGCCGGTGATGGTCGGTCGCGTCGGGCACTACGGCGCCGAGCACCTCGAGCGGCTGCACCTCGTCGGACGGCTGCAAGAGCGCGGCTACTCGCTTGCAGCGATCGACGATCTGCTGCAGGCGTGGTCCGAGCGGCGCAGCGTCGGCGATCTGCTCGGCTTCGAGCGCGCGATCGACCGGGCCGACGGCACCACCGAGTCCGAGGTCGAGCTCGGCATCGAGGAGCTGATCGCACGCTTCCCGGAGATCGACCTGACGATCGTCCAGCGCGCGATCGAGTTGGAGGTGGTGATCCCCGTGTCGCTCGATCCGCCGACGTTCCGGGTGCCGAGCCTGCGCCTGCTCGACATCGGCCGCGCGCTCGTCGACATCGGCGTGCCGCTGCCGGTCATCTTCGATCAGCTCGGCGTGCTGCGCGAGGGCACCGCGCAGATGGCCAAGGTGCTGGTCGCGATGTTCGCCGAGCACGTCATCGCGCCGTGGGCGGCCGAGGGCCATCCGGTCGAGGACGTGCCGGATCTGCTCGACCGGGTGCGACGCACCAAGCCGCTGCCGCTCGCGGCGCTGTCGGCCCTGATGAACCAGGCGCTCGAGCGCGAGGTCGCAGCGGCGCTGTCGCGGATCGTGCCCAAGCGGCGAACGCCATCGCGGTGAAACCTCGCGTCGTGAAACCTCGCGTCGTGAAACCTGGCCCGCCGCGGTGGCGTATCGTATCCCGGTGATCGAACTCCTCACGTCCCCGACACCCAACGGCCGCAAGGTCTCCGTCGCCCTCGAGGAGCTGGCGCTGCCCTACACGGTGCGCCCGATCGATCTGGGCAAATCCGAGCAGAAGGAGCCGTGGTTCCTGGCGCTGAACCCCAACGGTCGCATCCCGGCGATCATCGATCACGACGCCGATGATCTGGTGCTGTTCGAGAGCGGCGCGATCTTGGTGTACCTCGCCGAGAAGACCGGCCGCCTCTTGCCAGCCTCGGGCAAGGAGCGCGCCGTGACCATGCAGTGGCTCATGTTCCAGATGGGCGGCGTGGGGCCGATGATGGGCCAGGCCAACGTCTTCACCCGCTACGCCCCCGAGAAGATCCCGTTCGCGATCGAACGCTACCAGCGCGAGAGTCAGCGCCTGTTCGGCGTGCTCGACACCCGGCTCGCGCAGGTCGAGTACCTCGCCGGCGAGTACTCGATCGCCGACATCGCGAACTGGTGCTGGGTGAAGACCTACGCGTGGTCGGGGCTCGACATCGACGGCCTGCCCAACCTGCAGCGCTGGCTCGATGCGATCGCGCAGCGGCCCGCGGCGGCGCGCGGCGCCCTCATCCCGCCGAGCCCCGCCGACGCGGAGTCGGTGTCGTCGGTGGGACGCACTCTGCTGGTCTGACGGGCGACGCGCCTACAGCGTCGCTTGACGTCGTCGATCGCGCTGTCGATAACGCTACCGGCGCGCAGCCGCACCCAGTCGGGGCCGGGCTCCTCGGGCTCGTCCAGCGCGCCGAAGATGCTGTCGAACGCCGACAGCGGGTTGTCCTGCGGCGAGACCTGCTGACCGGCCCCGATGAACGGCCAGCTGCCCGAGCCGTTTTTGAAATTGGTCGCGACGCCGAGTTGGATCGACTTGTGCGGCGTCCCCTTGCCCAGCGCGTCGCCGAGGAACACGTCGAGCGACACGTCGCCGTTGCCGGTGAGGATCTTCGCGATGCCGCCCTCGTGTGTCGCACCGCCCGCGTACATGTCGAGGCCGCGGATGAACACGAGATCATCCCGCACCGGTTCGAGCGGCGCCGTCATCGTGGGCAGCGTGAACCCGGTCGGGCCGCCCGTGGGGTGCCACAGCGACGGGATGCAGCCATCGGGGATGTAGACGAACATCGCCTTGATGTCGCCCGCCGCCGCCATCGCGCCGCGGCCAAGCGCGAGCGCCAGCGGCGAGGCCACGCCCGCCGCCGCCAACATTCCGAGCACGGATCGCCTCGAGCCGGCCTCGCAGTCGACGGGCACCGGACCGCCGTCGCCGGTGCCGCCCGTCGAATCCGCGCCGCCCTCCGATCCCGACGACTCGCCCTGGGTCGCGCCGTCGCCTTCACCGTCGCCGCCCGAGCTGCCCTGGCAGGCGCCGAGTAGGCCCAGCACCATCACCACACCGCCGCGATGTCGTCCCTGCATGCGTGACGTCCGTAGCCACGGTGGCGCCCGGCTGGATGAACATTTCTCGATGCGCGAGGCAGGCGTGATCATCCGGTGGGGTTGCCGACGCCGCGCGCACGGCGGGCGCCCTGCTCACCGCTCGAGCGAGCGCCGCAGCCGGAGCAAGCCCTCGTCCGTCGACACGGCCGGCACATAGCCGAGATCGCGCCGCGCAGCGCCCAGATCGAACCAGTGCGCGGACGACAGCTGCTCCGCCAGCCACCGCGTCATGATCGGCTCGCCCGCGGATCCGCTGGCCCAGTACGCGAGCTCGAGCACCGCGCCCACCGCCCGCGCCGCGCGGATCGAGATCCGCCGCGTCGGCGGCGGCAATCCGGCCGCCGCGAGCATGCGACCGATCATCGCGTCTTGAGCGATCGGCTCGTCGTTCGCGATGAAGTACGCCCGCCCTGCACACGCGGCGCCGGGGTGCAGCGCCTGCGCCGCGAGTACGTGCGCGTCGACGGCGTTGTCGATGTACGTGGTGTCGATGAGCTTGGGCACATCGCCGACCAACCGCAGTCGGCCAGCCTTGGCCCGCGCCACCAGCCGCGGCAACAAGTTGGTGTCGCCGGGTCCCCACACCAGGTGCGGGCGCAGGGCCACGGTGCTGAGCGTAGCGCCGTTGGCCGCGAGCACCCGGCGCTCGGCCTCGGCCTTGGTCGCGGGATAGTGGGCGCCGAAGTGCTCGGGATACCGCGCACGCTCGTCGACGCCCTCGAGATCGCCGCCCGCGTGCACCACCGACGGCGAGCTGGTGTAGACCAGCTTCGCGACCCCGTGCTCGCGGCACGCATCGATGATCGTCTGCGTGCCGATCACGTTGGTGCGCACGAAGTCGTCGCGCCGCATGCTGGTGCCGACCTTGGCTGCCGTGTGGAACACCACCGCACAGCCGCGCGACGCCTCACCCACGATGCGCGGATCGTCGACCGACCCCGCGAACGTCTGCGCACCCCAACCGCGCAGCTCGGGGTAGTCGCCGCGGGCGAGGGATCGCACCTCGACACCACGATCGAGCAGGCGACGGACCAACGCGCGACCGAGGAAACCACCGCCGCCGGTGACGAGCACAGGGCCGGAGATCGTGACCGCGTCCGGCATCGGGGGCGGACTCTAGCACTGCATGTGCGAGCACGCGGCGGCGCAGCCGTGGTCGGCGGACCCGCACACGCCGTCGGCTCGCCACGCATGTCACCGACGGCGACGCACGCGGAGACCCGCGATCGCCACCATCGCCAACCCGAGCACCCCCGAGCGATCCTCGCTGCCCGCGCTGCATCCACACCCACCAACATCCTCGCCATCGCCCCCCGCGGACGCCGATCCCGACGACGTGTCTTCGCTGTCGCTGGCAGACGCCGACTCGGTCGCGGTCGCGGTCGCGGTCGCCTCGCCTGCGGTCACCGACTCGGAGCCGCCGCCCGACGAGCCTTCTTCGCTCCCGCCGCTGGTGTCACCGCCCGACGACGTGCCGGGATCCGTGGTGTC
>JBBQJI010000130.1:0-9157 GCA_038325765.1 Nannocystales bacterium | reverse complement strand
ACCCTCGCGAGCCACGTGCACACCGGGGCGATCGTCGCGAAGTGCTTCATGCACTCGTCGGCGAAGCGAGCCGTGCCCGCGCTCTTGGGCACCGGACCGTCGCGGCACACGAACAGGCCGGTGCGCCGCAGGAGCTCGGCGTCATCACCGACGTGCATCGGTGCACTGTGCCGCGTGACGGCCAGGAGTCGCGCTCGGTGCGCGTCGAACGGCCAGATGCTCCCGCGCTCGCAGCCGAGCGCCTCGGCCGCCCGGCGCGTGACCGCAGCGAGCATCTCGTCGAATCTGAGTGGCTGCGCGAGGTCGCTCGCCGGAGTTTGCGAGGGCGGCTTGCATGGGGGGCACCGGATCGTGCAGCGACCGCGCCCGGGGCAGTGCAACACCGTCGACGCGAGCGCGGATCATCGCGGCGCCGTCACTGAATGCGGGCAGTCATCGAAGCTGCTGCCGGCCGAGCGACGCCTGCTCCCGCCCGCTTGCCGGGCCGAAGGATTGGATGAGGTCTTCAGCGGCTCGCGTGTCAGTCCCGCGAACCAACCTGACCGAAACGGTGGCACCGGATCCCGGTCCTCGCCGAGCTCTGCTACGGTGACACCGTCGTGGCGTCCGAGGACCAGGCCCTACTGCAGCGCATGCTCGGGGGCGACCTCGCCGCCCGGCGCACGGTGGCCGAACGGCTCATCGAGCCGATCCAGCGCGAGGTGGCCATCGCACTTTCGCGCGCAGCGACCGGCACTGGTCAAGACCCGCGGCAGGAGGTTCGCGACCTCGTTCAAGACGTCCTCGTCACGCTCCTCGAATGTGAGGCACGTGAACTCCGCCGGTGGGATCCCAGCCGCGGACGGACGCTCGAGAGCTTCGTGCGCCTCATCGCGCGGAGACGGGTCGCGCGCGTGCTGAGCCAGCGCCGCGGCAACCCCTGGGCGCTGGTCCTGATCGACGTGGAGGCGGACGACGACGCAGGGGAGCGTGGGGAGTCCGCGCTGCTCGCTCAGCTCGAGCAGCGCAGTCTGCTCGCGCAGGTGCTGGTCGCGCTCCAGGCGCGCATGGACGAGCGCGACCACGAGCTCTTCGAGCTGCTCTTCGTGGAGGAGCGCGATCCAGCCGAAGTCGCCGAGCTCGTGGGGATCTCGAGGGGGGCCGTGAACGCGTGGGGGTACCGCATCAGAAAACTCGCGCGTGTCATTGCGACGCGGGCGGTCGAGGCGCCTGCCAACGTGTCATCGTCGGCGGACTCGTCGCCAAAGGGGGAGGTCGTGCGTGAAGGATGATCTTCTGCGCGCGCTTGCGCGAACCCAACGGGACGATCAGGGCACGGGCACGCCGATGCAGGATGTGAAGGCGACCTCGGGGCAGACGCCCGCGCCCGATCGGTTTGCACCTCTCGAGCCCGCCGAGCGCGACGCGCTGCTCGACGCCGTGTTCGCCAGGGTCGACGCACGAACCCCCGCGGGCTCGGTGCCGCCCGTCGTCGGAGCCCAACGTCCGCGTCGTGCGACGGCGATCGCCATGGCGTTGATCGTCGCAGTCGCGGCCATGGCCGTGCTCTGGCTCGCCCGTCCCGGCACGGGTGGCGCCACACTGCCGAGCTATGCGCTCACCGAGTTGAGCGGCGGCGCATCGGCGGTGCGCGCGGAGCCCGGCGCCCACGATGGGGAGCTCGAACTCCTCGCCAGCGACCGGATCGAGCTGACGGTCACCCCCGCCCAGGCGGGCCCCGCTGCGCTGGTGGTCGATCTTGTCGCGCAGGCGCCGGGGCGTCCCGACGTCATGGCACGGGTGCCCGCGGAGATCTCGGCGAGCGGCGCGGTGCGCCTGGAGGGGCCGCTCGATCGGTTCATCGCGCTCACGCCCGGGTCGTGGCAGATCTGGGTCGTCATCTCTCCGGCGGCGGACGCACCGAGCGGGGCCCAGGCGGCGCTCGCGGCAGAGCACGTGCGCCGAGTTGGGTTTCGAGTGAGACTCTTCGACCCGGGATGAGTCCGCGCTGGTCGACGATCGTTGCTGCCCTTTCTCTGCTGGGCTGCGATGGTGCGGTCGAGTCGGCCACGCACACGGGCGACGTCGAGGTCGCGCCTCTCGTCGCGCCGGTGTGGGCTGGGTGCGAGGACCTGGACGACGCCGGGTGCGTCCTCTTCGTGGCGCCCTCGACGACGCTTCGCGTCTGGCTGGACCGTCCTCCGAGCGCTGCGCTTGCCGTCGCGGTCGACGGCGTCGCAGTCGAGGCGGCAACCGTCGCCGCGGATGGAGGCACGCTCGCGCGCGTGCCAATCCCCGCGGATGCCCGGGCGGTGACGCTGCACGGCCCCGGGGTCGACGACCGCTTGGAGATCCTCTGGCACCGACCGAACGCGTCGCTCGCGGCGGCCCGCGCCGCGTTCGGCAAGGGCGACGTCGAGCGCGGCTGCGCGGCGCTGGCAACGGTTCCGACCGATGCCGATGCGCTCGATCGCACCCCCGCGTTGATGCAACAGGCCCTCCGCTGTGGCGACGTCGACGACGAGCCCCGCAAGGTGGCGATACTCACCAAAGCCGCGGACCTCGCGGCCGCGCAGGGGCGGGACAAGTGGTCGGTGGGAGCTGCCGCCGTCATGTTGTTCATGTGCACCGAGCGTGGCCGTGATCGTAAGTGCGCTGCGGCTTGCGAGTTGCGGCTCGCCGGGCCGTGGGCACCCGAACTCGACGTTTGGGCGGCCTACAGCCGTGGCCTGGCGGCCGCAGATCGCGGCGACCTCGACGCGGCGATCCGTCTGTTCGAGGCCTCGGAGCGATGGGCCGAGCGCCTGGGGATGGAGGGGGACTTCGATGCCGCACTCCAGGGGAGAACGGTCGTCCTCGCGGAGCTCGGTCGCGTCGATGCGGCGCGCGCAGCGGCGGCACGTCTCTACGCGAGCGCTGGCGGACGATCGGATCCGTGTGTGCGGGCACAGCTGATCAACAATGCCGCCTGGCCGCTGCAGGTCCTCGCCGAGGCCGGCCAGGTCGACGATGCGCCGATCGACTGGATGCTCGAGGAGGTCGAGATCTATGAGGGCGCCGGATGTGACGATCCCCGCGGTCGCCTCGATGCTCGCATCAACCTGGCCTCTGCGTTGCTCGTCGACGGAGACGTCGAAGGAGCCGCAGGGTGGCTGTCGCAGATTCGCGCGGACGAGACCCCGCCGGTGGGGGAGCTGCTGCGCGAGGTCGACTATCTCGCCGTGAACGTCGCGCTCGCCGCCAACCGCTGGGACATCGCGCCGGTGCCGTTGCTCGCCGGCGCGTTGCCATACGACGATGCGCGCCTGCGGTGGCGGGCGACGGCGCAGCAAGCTCGGCTCCTCGAGCGGTTCGCGATGGACGACGCTGCCCTCGACGCGTGGCACCGCGCCGAGTCCATCCTCGACGCCGAACTCGTGGGTCTCGGCGTCGCCCAGGGCCGCGAGAGCTTCGTGTCGGCGCGCTGGAGCAGCGCGACTGGTTTGGTCGAGGCGTTGCTTCGCGCCGGCCGAGTCGACGAGGCGATGTGTCGGATCCGGCTCGCCCGGGGCCGCGCGCTGCGTTCGATCGACCGCGCGAGCGGTGGCGATCGGCGCCGCGAACTCGCCGAGTTCGACGCGTTCGCCGAACTCAGCGCGGAGCTGGACGACGAGGCTGCGACAGACTGGGAGCATGCGGCCGACGAACGTGTGCGCCGCAGCGCGCGACGGGAGCAGCGACGCCGCGACGCGCTCGCGCGGGTCGGCCGACCGGCGGCCACGGTGGACCCGACCACGTTCGACTGCACGATGCTCGAACCGCGACGTGCAGACGAGGTCCTGCTCGCGATCTATCCCACGGCCGACGACACCATCGTGATCGCGCAGGGTGACGGCGCGACGCGACTCGCCCGCGCGCCGCCGATCCCCGGACCCCGGGCCGACGCACTCGAATGGGCGACCGAGGTCGTCGATCGATTCCGCGTCGAGCTCCGCGACGCCGCCACGCTGCGCGTGCTGCCCGTCGGGGCGGCGTGGACCGTGCCGCTGCACGGCACCCAGGTCGAGGACGGGTGGCTGGTGGACCGCGTCGCGGTGACGTACGGCCTCGACCTCCCCCAACGCGTCTCCACCGTCTCGACCGGCCGGGCGGTCGTGGTCGCCGACCCGTCCGGGAATCTGCCCCATGCGCGACGCGAGCAGGCGCTGGTCGCGTCGGCGCTGCGCGCCACCGATTGGCAGGTGACGGTGCTCGAGGGCGCGGCCGCGGAGCGATCGCCGGTGCTCGCCGCGATGGGGAGCGCCGATCTGTTCCACTACGCGGGCCACGGCACGGGGCGCGGCGGCGACGGATGGGGCGGTGCGCTGGTGCTCGATGGTGGCGCCACCATCGAGCCCGCCGATGTCTTGGCGCTGCCGCGCGCGCCGCGGGTCGGGGTGTTGATCGGATGCGAGACGGGCGCGGTGCGGTCGGCGCTGCTCGACGGCGGGATGAGCCTGGGTCGGGCATTCCTGCTCGCCGGCGGCGAGGCGGTGGTGGTCGGCGATCGCGACGTCGACGACGCGGAGTCGGTGGCGTTCGCCGAGGCGCTCTACGATCGCGCGGCGCCCCCGGGGGCGTTCGACGTCGTCGCCGAGGTGCGGCACGCGTACCAGGGGCG
This sequence comes from Nannocystales bacterium, assembly GCA_038325765.1. GTDB lineage: Bacteria > Myxococcota_A > Polyangia > Nannocystales > Nannocystaceae > Xiheibacterium. The sequence goes on along the minus strand of JBBQJI010000130.1, from coordinate 4,539 downwards.
CGCGCGGGCCGGCGCGCCCCTCCACGGCTGGTCGGGTTTCCGCGTGCTCGTCCGGTGACGCGGCGGCGCTACCGCTCGACCGGGGGGAGCAGCGGGTTCGACAAGGGCGCGCTGATGCCGTCGAACGTGATGTGGATCGTCGCCGATCTGATCTTGTCCTCCGGCGGCGGCTCGAGCTTCAGGGCCTGGGGATCGACGGTGAGCGGCTGGGCCCCCAACTCGAACCTCGTCGGCGTTCCGTCCATCAACATGGCCTCCACCACCACGTTGGTGACCGTCATGCCTTCGTATTCCCTCGCGAGCGACGCGATGAGCTGGACCTCGTAGTTGGACGTGTCGGGGTCGCCCCACGTGACCCACCCACACGGCGGGCACGGGGGATTGTCCGGCTGCGGCGTGGTCAGGTACTCCGTGCGCGCGGTGCCGGCGATCTCGGGGCACACCGGGTCCGCGCCGGCGGCGTAGTAGGTCTGCGCCGACGGATCCGTACAGTAGCCACTGCAATCACTCGCGCCCTGCGAGAGTGCGACCGATTGGGCGACCGGGGGGAGCGCCGCGGCGATGGCATCCTGCAGCGCGGTGACCGGCAACGGCGTCGTCACGCAGTCGAGGTCGAACTCAGGCGGACAATCGTCGGGAGCTGCACAGGCCGCCTCGAGCGCGTTGCAAGCGGTCGCGCGGCGGATCGCGAAGGTGGCCCCGCCGACGCCGAAGTCGGCGTTGCCGCCAGTGGGCACCCCCGAGTCCCAGAGCAGGCGAGCGACGTGGTGCGCCGTGAGATCCCCGCGATAGCTCCACACCAATGCCGCGATGCCACTGACGACGGCGGCGGACATCGAGGTCCCCGTGCGTGCCGCGGCGGTGATGTCACCGACGACGACGTGGTCGGCGATGGCGGCCAGGCGCGGACGCCCGCCGTCCCGCGACACCGAGACCTTGGTGTCGCCATAGTCGAGCCCGCCGACGGCGTAGACCAGGGGCTTGTAGGGTGCGTTGCTCGGCACCGACATCGCGAGTCCGACCACTGGTCCCTCGCACTGCTGCTTGGTGGGCGCCGGGTACTCCTCCCATGCGCCGGGGAGCAGCGGCCCGTCCTCGCAGTCGTCGCGATCATTGCCCGCCGCGGCGACGATCAGCGCGCCGCGGCAACTCGCGCGCCTCAGCACCAGCAGCAGCGCGTCGACGGCCGGCGATACGCCCTCCTCGCCGAACGGGCGCTGCCATCCCAGGCTCATGTTGATGATGAGCTTCTCCTGTCCGCCGCTCGACTCCCACGCGAGCAGCTCGTCATGGACCGCGCGCGCGAGCTCGCTCTGGAACGCGATGAACCCGCCTCGGCCCTGCGGATCGACGTCGCGGTCGGTGCGGCCCCTGCCGAAACGGGGCAGTCCGAGCACGTTCTCGACGAGCACGTGGCACACGGGCGTGGCGGCGTCGCATCCGTGGGCGATTGTCTCGATGAGCTCCGCGACCACGAGGCCGTGCTCGTCTCGCGGATCGGCGGGGTCGGTGAACGGCGTGGTGTCGATGACGGCCACGCGGACCGCCGTCCGATCGTCCTCCGTGGTGGCGAGCTCCAGCTCGCCGGACGAGACCATGTCGATCCGGTCTTTGACGAGCGCGGCGAGCTCGGGGTTGATCACCTCGTCGAGTCCGGCCTGCGTCGTGACCGCGAGGCAGTCGGCCGCGACCGCCTCGAACTCGGGCCGGTCCTGCAGAGACTCGATGTCATCCTCATCGGGGGCGGTTGCGGGTGGCGCGGGCGAGAACTCGTACAGGCAGTACTTGCCGTAGTCGCCGGCGACGAGGCCCGGCAGGAGGCTGGAGCCCTTCCAGAGTCCGTGATCCGCAGGCACGTCGCCGCACGCGCCCGGGTCGTCGCGTCGGGCGATCTGGCGCCACGCGGGGCACACCTGGTCCTCGACCTCGAGCAGCGGGGGGTCACCGACGCGGAACGAGACCTGTGGCTCGGTCTCGGGGTCGGGCTCGTTCCCCGGGACCTCCCCGCTACACGCGCCCGCCAACACCATCGTGCCCAGACTCCAAACCCGTCGCATACGCATGTCCATCGCAATGTCTCCCACTGGCCAGTTTCGTGATCCAGCCCCGCGTACCGCATCGGGCGCAGGGCGAAGGCGCCGACGACGGAACCTTCGCAGCCCGTGGACAACGAGCCGCCCCCCGATGACGCCGCCCTGGGAAGAATTGTCGCGCGTGGACCCGTCGTCATCCACATCCCCCCCGCTGGCAACGGCATGGCATGTCCCGCAGCATCTACATCCAGCTCCTCGCCGTCGCGCTCGCGACACCCTTTCTCGTGCCCGAGATCTCGGCGCAGGAACGCCCCGCGCCGCCCGCGATGCCCGCAGCCGCTCAGCAAGCCGGCCTGTGTGGCATCACCCAGCAGGAGGTCGCCAGCATCGTGGCGCACTATGAACTCGAGCCCGACATGGCCGGGGTCGCGGACGCCCTCGCGACGCCCTTCGATTGCAGCGCCTACGGCAATCTCTGCGGGGTACTCGATGTCCCCGACGCCCACGCCTACGTGTGCGGGGTGTGGTCCAACCTCCAGCAGCACGAGGCCGAGTCGCTGGTGGTGCAGGAGGCCAACGACCACCTGGTCCAAGCGGCGGAGACCTGCTCCGGCGACATGGCGGTCTGCGAACAGAACTGCGACTCGATCCCTCCCGGAGGCGGGGCGGTCTTGTCGTGTTCGGGCGTGAGAATGAACAACAAGTGCTTCTCGATCGCGAGTTGCGAGCTCGGCTTCAACCTCGGGAACCTGCCCACCTTCGAGTTCCTCCTCCCATGAGCGCACCAAAGCATTCGCCGCGTCATCACGCGCCGGGATGACATCAAAGGCAGAGCATGGAACCCAGATTCTCGAACGTGCTCCGCCGCCGCGTACTGCAGGTCGTCGTCGCGGCCGTCGTGGCGACGACCGCTGGTGCCGCAGCTGCCGCCACCGCCCTGTACGACTTCAGCTCGCTCCCGGATGGGGCGGTGTTCGAGGTCGGCGATACGCTCGCCCCCGCGAATGCCACCTTCGAGTTCACAGGATTCCAGACGCTCGCCGGCGTTTGGCTCGAAGGCGGCCTTGCCATCGTCGTCGAGAGCACGAACCCGAAGGAACTCGCGCTGCAGGACATCACTCTCCGCGTCGCTCCCAATCCTTCGGCTTCGTTCGCCAGCGTCCGCTACGTGTGGCGAAGCGGAGATGTCAGCGTGGCGGTGAACGGGGCTCGGCTCGCCGTGACCGACCCCGCGGCCCTCGATGGTGTCGTCCTGGGCGGGTGCGTGCTGGCGGTGACGCAGAAAAATGCTCCCGGCGGCGTCCGCGGCTTGTTGCGCGTGACACCACAGGCCAGCGAATCGGTCGAGGCACTCGAGATCGGAGGCCACGACCTCGGCCTCACGCAGCTGCGCCACGACTGGTGAGGGTGTCCTTCCGCCCACGCGGTGGGGAGCTGCGCTGCGATCCGCCGCCGCGCGTCGCCCCCGTCGAAGACGTCGCCACCGCGGAGATCCTGGGCCGCCGCGCGCATCTCGAAGAACGAGGACAGCGCCCGCCTGCGCCGCCGCGCGCTGCCGGCCGGTGACCCGCACCTGTCGCCTCGGCGTTGCGGCCGCGTCCAGCGAGCACCGACGCGCGCAACTCGAGGCACTGGACCCAATCGCCGGGTTCGGTGCTGCGCGTCTGCTCGGCGTGGGTGCACAGACGTTCGACGAGCGGCTCGGCGTCGTCGAAGCGCGTGCCCGCCCCCGTCGTCGTCGACGCCCGCGCGAGGCCGAAGTCGCTCACCTTCGCGACACCGTCCGGCGTCAGCAGCACGTTGTCGGGCTTGAAGTCGCGATGCACGAGTCCGGCGGCGTGCGCCGCGGCGCGGCCACGCCCGGCGTCGAGGAGCAGCGGCAGCAGCGAGCGCCACGGCGGCTGCTCGAGCATGCGCGCACCGAGCGTCCCGCCCTCGACGAAATCCATCGTCAGGAAGACCGACCCTTCGAACGTACCCGCGTCGTACACGGACACGACGTGCGGGTGCGTCAGCTTGGCCATCGCCTGGGCCTCGCGGAGGAGCCGACCGCGGTCACTCGAGCGGATCGTGGGATCGCTACGCCCGGGCGCGAGCAGCTTGAGCGCGACGCGACGATCGAGCTCGGGATCGTACGCGGAGTAGACGACGCCCATACCGCCGTGGCCGATCTTGTCGAGCACGACGCAAGCGGCCGACCGCCGCGCCTCGGGTCAGCGGGGTCTCGCCGCGACGGGCGGGGCTCGAATCATCGGCGCCGATGGTGTCGCATTGGTCGCGATCGTTCGACACCGACGCGGCCATCCACAGGGGACGCTACCACGATGCCCGCGAAACGGAGCCCGGTGCGGCCGCGCTTCGCCGCCGTCATCGATCCCCGCTCGAACCGCTCACTCCACCCTCGCGAGCCACGTGCACACCGGGGCGATCGTCGCGAAGTGCTTCATGCACTCGTCGGCGAAGCGAGCCGTGCCCGCGCTCTTGGGCACCGGACCGTCGCGGCACA
>JBBQJI010000129.1:0-9211 GCA_038325765.1 Nannocystales bacterium | reverse complement strand
CTCGGGGTCATCGGGGCGGTAGAGCTCGCCGGCCAGCATCTTGTCGCGTTCGGATCGCATCGGGCTGAGTCTTCAGCGCACGGTCCCGTACGCAAGCCGAGAGCCGCCCGCGATGGATCGGCGGGCGCCGCACGGCGCGACCGCGGGTATCCTCGCGTCGCCATGACCCACGCACGCACCGCGATCGTCCTCGGCGGCTCTGGCTCGGTCGGCACCGCGCTGCTGCGCGCGCTGTTCCGCGACCCGGGCTTCGGCGCCGTCATCACGCTCGCGCGCCGCTCGGCTCCCGAGCCCGTCGGCATGGCGCGCGCCGCCGGGCGCACGCTGGTCGAGGTGCTCGTCCCCGACATGAATCCCGCGCACCTCGCTGCGGCGACGCGCGACGCCGTCGCCGAGCACGGTGGTGACCTCGAAGCGTTCAGCGTGCTCGGCATCGGAGCGGGCACGGCGAAGCTCACGCTCGACGAGCACCGCGCCGTGGACGTCGCGCTGAACGAGGCGTTTGCACGGGCGCTGCGCGAGTCGGGCAAGCTCCAGCATCTCGCGTTCATGAGCGCCGCGGGGGCCGATGCGTCTGCCGACGCGACCGGCAGCGGCGCCGCAGGCATGTCGCGATACCGCCGCGTGAAAGGTGAGGCCGAACAAGCCGTACGCGAAAGCGGGCCGGCCATCGTCAGCGTGTTCCGCCCGGCGATGATCATCGGCTCGCAGCACACCCCGTGGTTGCTCGAGAAGACGCTGCCGCTCTTCTCGTTCGTGACGCCGGCGAAGTACCGGTCGATCCGCGTGGAGGAGATCGCGAAGGCGATGATCGCGACCGCGAAGCAGCACCCCGAGGCGAGCGCGACGTACCACTACCCGGAGATGATGGCGCTCATCTCGGGTGACCATCGGGCGTAGGGGGGCCCAGGCTCGGACGCCGCCTACAGCAGCGCGCCGACCTCCTGCCACAGCACGAACGCCGCCATCGGCAGCACGACCGCCCGAACCCTTCGCGCAGCACCACGTCCATCGCTGTCAGTGCCCGTGGCGCAGGTGGAGTCGATGGTCGAGCAGGCACCAGCCGGAGTCGGATCACACCCGGTGACGAGCGCGGCGACGCACTCGTTGGCATGACGCAGCGAAGTCGATCGCGTGCGCGTGCCGTTGCTCAGCCGGTGGGCGCCGCGTCGGGGACCAGCGCGAACCGTTCGACCGGACCAAACTGGCTGATGCGCCGCCCACGGTGCAACGTCGCGAAGAGCATCACGTATGCGCGGCCCCGTTCGTGGGCCGCGACTGCGACCGCGTACGCGTCGGGACCGAGCGAAGCACGGGCGCGGAGCGATTCACCGTCGTCGAGGAACACCGAGAGGCGTACATCACCCGCGCGGCGGCCATCGTCGCCGATGGAGCCGTCGAGCCGCTCGACCGTACCGATGAACCACTGCTTGCCTGTCTGAGCGGCGCCCGGGCGGAGGCGCTGGGCGGCGCGCTCGAGCTCTCGCGAGTACTCCGCCTTGACGACGACACGGGAGGGGACCTCGGCCGGCGAAGGCGGCGCGACTTGGGGGTCCGATGCCCACGTCGTCGAGATCTCGACCTCGCCGCCGCCGCGTTCGGCGAGCGACTCGTCGACCGGAGGCTGGAGCTGGACGAGCGCCTCACAGAGGTTGGCACTCAGGCCTGGGTGCTCGGACTGCGCGTCCAAGTAGCCGTCCAAGGTCGCGGCCTCGATGTTCGAGACGAGCTCGTCGATGGAGCGCATGAGGGAGATCGTCACGCGCCGCGTGAACGGCAACGGCTCGGGCATGATCGGTTCGACGGCGTGCAGCGGACACATCACGCGGATGACGTAGCTGCCCACCTCGGTCTGCCCGGCTCGGCACGCGGCGAGGAGGGTGTCGGCCGCGCCTCTGCTGAGCCGCGGGTGGTACGGCGCCGGATCGAGTACGGAGCACGCGGAGGCGAGCAGCGCCCGCCTCGCCCCGTCGCGCAGTGCCACGTCCGTGGCGAGCGAGACATCTCCACGCTCTGCGGCGGGCCCGACGAGGCGGATACGAAGGACGTCTGCATCCGCGGATTGGAGGTCGGCGAGTATCGAGGCGACCGAACGCTGCTCGAGATCGGCGATCCTGGTCGCAACGTCCATCATTCCGTCCTCGAAGCCCGGATCTTGGACGTCCTTGGGCACCAGCAGCTGCCTCAGCGGGTGTTGGGGGTTCGTGAGCAGCCAGACGCGGTCCTTGACCCGCGAATCGACGAGCCACCCGCGCGCGATCGCATAGTCGCGGACCGCCATCGGCGTGAGGCTGCGGGCGACGAGGCGCGCTTCGTCACGTCCCATAGCGAAGCGTCTCCTGTCGCGCCACGCGGTGAAAGAGGTCGATCAGGCCCTCGGGCGAGAGGGCCTGCGTCCTCGGCAGGTAGATCGTTTGTCCGCTGTCGTTGTGGGTCTCGGGCGCTCCGACGAGACTGGTCCAGTAGGCGCATCGACGAAGGATCAAGTGCTCGAGATCGTGGCTCAGCCACGCGGAGCGGTCGTCGGGCAAGAACAGCACCGCCAGGAGACGCGGTGGAAGAGCAGAGGGGCGCCGCAGCGCGTTGTACTCGTCCACGCTCCCGAGGAAGTATGCAAGTCCATCGTCCCGTTCCGCAGGAGACTTCACGGTGGCCTTGAGCTGGATATGCAAAGTGATGTCGGTCAAGACCGCGTCGTCGCCGAAGTTCCGCCGGAGGCTCAAGGTGGCGTCGATACCCTGGTTGTCATGCGCGCGGTTGGCTTCCTGACACGCCACACCGGCGTGCGACGCCACCGCATGCAGGTAGGCGTAGCTCAACGATGCCTCGACATCCTGGGGGGTCATGGTCGACTCCGTGGTGGCACGGCGCCCACCAACCTTGGGCGCACGCGGTGGCGGCGTCAACCGTTGGCAACCGCCGGTTCCAGAGTCACAGCGGGCGAGCCGTCGAGCTTCGCGTCGCGTGGGTGCGGGGTCGGCGAGCGGGGCCGAGTGCGGCGTGCAGGCGCGTGTGGCCAGGGGCGGTCGCGGAGCATTGGAGGGCTTCGCGATCAGTCGGCGACCACCGCTCTCGACGCCTACAGCAGCGCGCCGACCTCCTGCCACAGCACGAACGCCGCCATCACCAACACGAACCACCCGAACCCACGGCGCAGCACCGTCTCGTCGATGCGTCCCGCCCACCGGCCGCCGAACAAAGAGCCGAGCACCGCGGCGCCGGTCACCACCAGCACCGGCACCCACGGGATGTCGACGGTGCCCAGATACCCGGTCAATCCCGCGGTCGACTTCATCGCGATCACCAAGAGCGAGGTGCCGATCGCGACAGGCAGTGGCAGACCGCCGAGCATCGCCAACGCGGGCACGACGAGGAATCCGCCGCCGGCTCCGACGAGGCCCGTCACCGCGCCGACCACGAGGCCCTCGAGCAGGACCTTGCCGATCGGGAGCTCGCCGACGACCACCACCTGTGCTGGAGCATCGGCACGTCGCGGTCGCAGCATCGCGATCGCGGTGGCCACCATCATGCCCGCGAAGCCGATGAGCAGCACCGGCGCGGGGATCAGGTGCGCGATGCGGCCGGCCGCGAACGCCCCGACCATTCCGCTGGCGCCGAACACGAGCCCGGTGCGCCAGCGGACGCGGCCCGCCCGCGCATGGGCGACGAGCGCGACCGCGCTGGTCACGGCGACGACGAACAGCGAGCCGGCGACGGCCGTGTGCGCGGAGAGTCCGAGCGCATAGCGGAGGATCGGCACGGTGAGGATCGAACCTCCGCCGCCGAGCAGACCGAGGGCGACACCGATGGCGACTGCGAGGACGGCAGCGAGAGCGAGCATGGATGCCCGTAAAGCATCGGCCGTGCCACGCGATGTTCCCGTCGTTCTCGCGCCCCGCCGCTCACCGATGAAACACGATGAAACATCGCCACCGCCTCAGCGCAACGGCTGCTCGGAGATCGCCGGCGTGTCCTGGACCGGCCGGAACGCGTTGATCGGGATCTTCAGGTACCGGCGCTCGCCCGACGACGCGGCCGGGAGCGTGCCGGCGTCGACGTTGACCTGCACGCTCTGGAACAGCAGACGCGGCGTGCCCAGCCCGGCGTCGCGACGCTCGCGGAACGCCACGAACTCGGCCTTGCTGCGCCCGGCGGGCAGCTGCACGTTGTGCGCCTTCTGCTCGCCTTACGGTCGTCTGGTGGGCGAGCGGGCGCCCCCCAGGTTGGTAGTCGTGACCCACGAACATCCGGGTCTCGTCCGGCAACGTGTAGATCTTGGTGGTGATCGAATCGTAGAGATCGGACGCAGAGCCGGCCGGGAAATCACAGCGGCCGGTCCCCATGTCGGGCATGAACATGGCGTCACCCGTGAAGATCGCGTCGCCGAAGCGGTACATCGCGCATGCGGGCGTATGGCCCGGCGTCGCGATGACCTCGAAGCTCGAGCTGCCCCACGCGACGACCTCGCGGTCGACGAGCAGACGATCGAACTGTCGCCCGTCGGTGGGGAAGTCCTCGGGGAGATCGAAGATCTCCTTGAAGACCCGCTGCACCTCGGTGATCCGCCGGCCGATCGCGATCTGGGCCCCGGGGAACCGACGCTTGAGCGCCTGCGAGCCCGAGAGGTGGTCGGCGTGCGCGTGGGTCTCCAGGATGAAGATCAGGCGCAGCTGCGCCGAGCGGAGGTAGGCGTCGACGCGATCGACGGATGCGGTGGACACGGTCGAGGACGCCGGGTCGTAGTCGAGCACCGGATCGATCACGACCGCGTCGTGGGTGTTGGGATCGGAGACGACGTACGTCAGCGAGTTCGTGGCCGGGTCGTAGAAGGGCTCGATTTTCATGGCGATGCTCTGGGGGCGCTCTCAATCAGGGCCGGTGACCTCGAACGTGTTGCCAGAGAAGCTGACGCGGTAGCGCGGCAGTCCGGCGGCGAGGCGCGTCATCGTCTCGTCGAGCTGTTGCGCGGCGAGTTGCTCGAGGTCGGCGAAGTAGGCCGTCTCGTCGGCGCGCAACGCTGGCACGCGCTCGAGTAGGAACGCCGCGTTCTCGCGTCGCACGAACCTCGCCACCTGGGGATGCGCGACGAACACCTCGGTGTCGCGTACGCGCGGCAAGAGCAGCGGGATGCGCGTGTAGGCGTGCACCTCGGACGGCAGCTCGACGGTCACCACCGCGGACTCGTCGTGCCCACCGGCGAGCACGACCAGCTCCAGATCCCGGTGTCCTGCCCACAGGCGGCGATAGAACGCCCGCACCACGTCGGCCACCATCGCGCGGCGGACTCCGTACGCGTCGGGGTGCTGCAGCATCAGCCGCAGATGGCCGCAGCCGACGAGCTCGGGCTCGGTGACGAGCGCGAGCAGAGCATCGCGTGCCTCGGGCGGCGGCGCGGCGATGAACCGCGCCAGATCGGGCGGGCGATCGGTGGGCGGCGCGAGGGTCGGGTCGACGTGAGCGAGCCGATCGACCAGCGCCGCGACCGCGAGCTCGTCGGAGTGCATGTAGAACTGGCCGAACGCCTCGAGGTAGTCGTCGACGATGCGTTCGACGTCGGCAGTCGCGAAGGCGTGGCCACCGATGCGCTCGCCGGCTGCGAGCGCGAGGACCAACTCGCCCGCGTCGCCACCCGGGGTGCCCACGATCGCGTGGGCGTCGCGCCCGTCGATGCACGCCTGGGTGCCGTGGAGCATCAGCGTCGCGGCCTTGGTCCAGCGCACGTGATCCCGCGAGCCGACGTGTTCGATCACGTCATCGCGGGAGACCTCGCGCATGACCGACTCGGGCGACACCGCAGCCGCGACGGCGGGCGCGCTGGCGATCGGCAGCCCACGATCGCGCCACGCCAGCATGCCGCCCGTCATCGACGCGACCTGGGTGAAGCCCATCGCGGTGAGCTCTTCCGCCAGTGCTCCCGAGCGCCGCCCCGACCGGCACACCAACACGAGCGGCGTGTCGCGGGGCCAGCTCGTCGCCTCACCCACGAGCCGCCGCATCGGCAAGTGCTCGGCGCCCGCGATCACGCCGAGCGAACCGGTGAGCTCGTCGTCCTCGCGCACGTCGATCACCCGGAGTCCGCACGCTCGCGCGTGCACCTGCTCCGGCGAGGCCTCGAGGATCCCGCTGGGCGACGCCGCGAACGCGACGGGCTCGCCCGCGGTGCACGCCGAAGTCGACGGCGGTTGGGGGACGATGCGCGCGCAACTCGAGCCAAGGAGCAGGGCGACGGCGGTGAGCATCATCGGAAGGCTTTGGGACACGGCGATGCTGGGGTGCGTTTGCAGACCCTGTGCCAGGCTTGGGACGGGTGTTCACCCGACGATCCGGCGGCGCACCGCATCGCGGGTGCGTGTTCTTGCGTTTCATGGCGCGTTGCACCGTGTTGCAGGATGAGCGTCCACTGCGACGCCTGCGAGCGGGCCTCCGCGGTGGGTGCGGGGGACCGCGGCTCCGATGCCGCCGGTCAGAACCTCCCGGCGATGCCGATCATGCTCGTCCGCGAGGTGATCGACAGGAAGGGCGCGAGGGTCTGCGCGCGCGCCCTTGGGCGGGTGCGCTGGTAGGCGGTCGCGTAGGGTGCGATCACGAGACCGGGCACCACGAGCGCCGCGCTCGCCCAGAACCCGCCCTCCCACAGGGCGACGTCGCAGCCGTGATCCGCGCAACCGAAGGATGCGAAGCGGGTCGCGGTGTAGAGCGCGAGGCCGGTGCCGAACAACGCCCAGCCCAACGCGACCCGCTTGCGGACGTCACGGCGCGCGTGGGTGCGGACATCGAGCGTCGCCTGGCGCCGACCCATCCGCGCGGCGCCGCCGGCCAGCAGACCGCCGCCGAACGCCGCGGGGATCGTCGTCGCGAGTCCGACCAGCCCGAGCACCTCGATCTCGCACTCGAGATCGGAGGGTCCATCCTCGGTCATCGCAATGCGTCGGCGGGGGTGTAGACGGCGCGGCCCCCAGTTCCGCCCGCTAAGGCACGAATGCGCAGCGGAACCCAACGATCGAACTCGCGGCCGTCGGGGTAGGCGCCTCGAAGTCGACCCCTCGGAACGAGCTCCGCATCGCCGACTCGACGTAGTTGGAGCCCGCGGGAGGGTGGAGGGCGTCCGCGGGCCCACTGGCGGCCCAGTCGGCGGCACTGGTCAGTCGGCCACCGCTTCTTTGCCGTCGCTACCCCGATCCATTTCTGCAAGCTCGGCCTCGATCTCGATCTCCTTCGCACGCGCGGCCGTCGCGTCCGCGTCCTCCGGGCATCCTGCGTGCGAGACCGTGGTGTGCCCCCAACCCGATGCCGCCCGCCGCAGCTCCGCGGCCTTGCTCGGGCCGACGGCCTCGGCCAACGTTGCCTCGATGGAATCTCCTGCTCGGACCAGCTTCCGCACGTAGTCGCGAAGATGCACCGGGGGCGACCCGGAGGGGGCACGCCCGGCGGCCTCCTCCGCGGCGTAACGCAGCGCCTCGTCGAATCGCGGGGGTCGGTTCGTGGAGAACAGCATGAAGTTGATCGAACCGAGATCGAGCGCGGCTGCATCCGCCTCGTCTACCGCCTCCACGGCCCACACCTTGCGAGCCTCGGCCTCGAAGTCGTCTCGAATCGATGCCAACGCCGATTCGACTCGTGCACGCTCTCCCGGAGTGAGTTCGACCGCATCCCAGCGCGGGTCGAAAAGGGGTTCGTCGTCGCGCCACATGGAGTGGGGCATGTCGAGCTTCACTCCGCCGCACTCGGCGAGTCGGTCGATCTCGGCCTCGGACATCGCGTACGGCGGACAGAGCGGATGATCCATATGTGCGCACAGGACGGGATCGTACTCCCGCAATGCGTTCGCCTTTTCGTTGAAGGCCATGATCTTCGCGCGGAGCTGGGCCCGAATTGCCTGGGCCTCCGCCTCGAGCGCCTCCCGCCGATCGCTGCGGGGGACCGGGACGTCGGGAGCTCGACGCGGGCGCGGGACCCATCGAGGCGGCGTTGGCAGACTCTGCTCGGGAGAAGCGAGCGGCGGTGCGGTCGCTGTCGAGGCACCTTCCGGATTTGTCGGAAGGAACATCATCACGACGAGCGCGGCGGCGATTACGATCGCCGCCGCGACGAGAATGCGAGTCGCGACGCGTCTGGAGCCGTGGTGTGTCATTCGGTGCAGGGTCGGGCGCGGACTCGTGGCTCGCTTTTGCACATCGTTTGCTTGGAAGGCGACTGTTCGACTAGCAGTCGCCTTCCAAGCAAACGTCTTCGGTGCACCTCTCGCACCCAGTGTCATTGCAGATTTGACCGCCGGTCAGGACCCCGCAGCAACCGTTTGAGCATAGTTCCCCGGCGCCATGCGCACTGCACCAGTCGCCACCAGAAGAGCTTCGGCACAACGCCATTGCGTCAGGCGCCATCGAGATCTCGGTAGAACCCGTGGGGCGGTCGCGTTCGGTTTCGTCGGGACTCTCGGGCACGACGAACTCGCCGTCATCGTCGTCGTTCGACTCATCATTCAAGCGCACATCTTCAGATTCGTCTCTGGTCGAGCCGGGGTCGCATGCGGTCGCGAAGCCGAAACCGGTGGCGAGGGCCACGGCGACTGATAGGTTTGCTCGGGGGATAGCGGTCATTCGTGTCCTTGGGCGACGCCTGGTGAGCACTCACACCGAGTGCTCACTGCAGTCGCCGAGACAGGCTGCCCCCCACAACTAGAAGAGTCAAGGCCGTCGCGCGTGTCGAGTGAGTGACTTCGAGTTGTCGAGCTGTGCGCCAATGCGAATCGACCCAGAACGACGTTCCCGGGGAACGCTCGATCCTTCGGACAGTGAGACTACGCGAAACGCGAGCCCACCGCCTCACCCACCGGCACTCGCGCCGGATTCCGGACCACCGCGGCGCCCGCAGGCACGTCGCGCGTGACCGTGCTCCCCGCGCCGACGCTCGCACCGTCGCCCCATGAGCGCCGTAGGGGCGGACGCATCTGCCGATCCGACCGGCACCGCAGGCATGTCGCGATACCGCCGCGTCAAGGGCGAGTCCGAGCAAGCCGTACGCGCGATCGGCCCGGCCATCGTCAGTGTGTTCCCCCCGCGATGATCGTCGGGTGCTTAAGCGTTTTGAAGTGCGAGCCGGCGGAGGGCGGGCGACACGCGGTGGCTGTTGGGAGCCGTCGAGGTAAGCGGGCCTACGGTTCAGCGGAGAGAGTCGGCGTCGAGCGAGGGCGAGCGCCATGCCGTCGGGGCAC